>CABRBC010000015.1:0-16145 GCA_902469055.1 uncultured Collinsella sp. | reverse complement strand
GTGTTGGCGGGCGGCCGCGGTTGTCGTGTGGGCGGTTATGTCGTGGCCGCTGATGAGGCTCGAACCTGTATGCTACAGTGAGTCGATAAAGCGCTGTTGGGCGGCGCGGCCGGCTTCGTCCCACTTAAAGACGCCGGCGTTGTCGAGCACGTGGCCAAACACCACGCCGACCTCCTCGTGCAGGATATCGATGGCGTTGTCGGCCGTAAGCTCGTCGGCGCGGCGAGCAAAGACGTCCTCGGCCCACGCGGCATGGCTGCGGCAAAGGTCGTCGCCCTCGAGCGCGCCAGCAAGGTCGTAGCTGGCATCGGCCTTGGCCGCCAGCAAGTGCTCGCGGACAGCGCCGAGCTCGGGAACCAAGCGCGGCGGCAAAATGGCCAGGCCCATGACCTCGATCAGGCCGATGTTCTCCTTCTTGATGTGGTGGTACTCGGCATGCGGGTGGAATACGCCCAGCGGATGCTCGTCGGTCGTGATGTTGCAGCGAAGCGCCAGGTAGGCCTCGTAAATCTCGCCGCCGGCATTGCCGCGGGAGTCGACGCGGCGGATGACGGGCGTCACGGTGTTGTGCGCCACGCCGTCGGCTGTGTGCGCGATGACGCCCACCGACTCATCGGTCCACTCGCGCCAGGCGAGGATGATCTTCTCGGCGGCGTCGAGCAGCTGGGCGCGGTCGTGCGAGCGCAGTCGCAGCACCGAAAGCGGCCACTGCAACACGGTACCGCTGACCTGGTCAAAGCCGGGCACGCTAAACTGCGAGACCTCGGCGGCATGCATCATGGGGAACTCGTGCGCGCCGCCCTGGAAGTGGTCGTGCGACAGAATCGAGCCGCCCACGATGGGCAGGTCGGCGTTGGAGCCAATAAAGTAATGCGGGAACAGGTCCACAAAGTCGAGCAGGCAGGTCAGACCCTTGCGGTCGACGTGCATCGGACGATGCTCGGAGCTCATGGCAATGCAGTGCTCGTTAAAGTACGCGTACGGGCTGTACTGGAAGCCCCAGCGCTCGCCGTCGAGCTGGATGGGGATGACGCGCAGATTCTGGCGGGCGGGGTGAGCGCCGCCGTCGGCTGCGGCGGAGCGTCCGGGATAGCCCTCGTTTTCGATGCAGAGCTGGCAGGCAGGATACTTCTCGCCCGTGTTCTTTGCGGCACCGGCCGCGGCAATGTCGCGCGGGTCCTTCTCGGGCTTCGACAGGTTGATGGTGATCTCAAGATCGCCCCAGTTGGTGGGGGTGCTCCATTTGATGTTGCGCGCGATGGCGGCACGGCGCACGTAGCCGGCGTCGCAGCACAGGCCGTAGAACCAGTCGGTCGCGGCGCGGGGCTCGTTGACGCCCATGCGTCCGTTGAACTCTTCGTTTACAACCGAAGGCCTTGGCATGAGCGCGCCCATGATACGCATGGCGATGCGGTCGCGGCCTGACGCCGTGTCCTCGGCAGCACCGTTGGCAATGGCGGCCTCGGAAAGCACGGCAAGCGCGCCCTCCAGGTCAAAGTCGGGGAGTGTATCGGGGTGCAAGAGCGAGAGTTTCTCAACCTGGAGCGCCCAGGCCATGTCGAGCGCGGGGCCCGTGGCGCCGATGCACTCCAGAATGGTGTTGTAGGCCCAGATGCGGTCGTCCTGTCCGATCATCGATCGGTGGATAGCGTACTCGATCAGGTTCTGCGCAGCCTCGCGCACGTCAGTCATTACAGCCATGCCGCGTAAGCCCCCTTGTCAGAAATTGCGTAGTGGCGGGCAGAGCCCTCGCCCAGCCAGCCGTTCATCTTGGCGATGAAGGTGTCGACCAGGTCGAGCGGCACGAAGGCCTGGATGGTGCCACCAAAGCCGCCACCGTGGATACGGACGGCGCCTCGGCCGTCGAGGACATGCTCGGCCAGTGCCAAGGCGTACATGGAAGACTGCTCGGAGCCCAGCTTGGCAACGACATTCTGCAGGTACATGGCAGAGCTGGCGCCGGACTCGCGCGTCAGGACCAGGAACTGGTCGATGTCGCCGGCGTTGAGCGCTGCCCAGCGCTTGTCGACCAGGCCGTTTTCGTACCAGTAGTGAACGGCGCGCAGGCAGGCACGGTCGCCCAGCTTGGCGCGCAGCTCGGGGAGTTTGGCGTCAAAGTCCGCCACGTTTACCTCGCACAGGCGCGCCTTGCCAAACTCGGCGGCGACGTCCTGCATCTCGCGCGGAACGGCGGCGTAGTCGTCGGTAGCTGCCACATGGTCGGCACCGACCTTAACGAGCACGAGCGCATAGCCGTGATCCTCAAAGTTGAGTTTGAGCTTCTGGGTCTTGGGCTGGGCCTGATCCTCAAAGTCCATGTAGGCGAGTCCGCCCAAGCAAACGGCGGCCTGGTCCATCAGACCGCAGGGCTTGCCGTAGTAGTTGTTCTCGGTGCGCTGGCTCATCTGGGCGAGCGTGACGGGCTCAATGGCGGGCGCGCCCCAGAGCGTCTCCATGGCACGACCGTACGCGGCTTCGACGGCGGCAGAGCTGGAAAGGCCGCCGCCCGAGGGGACGGAGCAGGTAAAGGCAAAGTCGAAGCCTTTGGGCTCAACGCCAAGGGCTGCGACCTCGTGGGCCATACCGCGCACGAGGCTTGCGGACGTGCCCTTCTCGGACTCCTGAACGTCTAGCGTGTCGAGCGCGATTTCAAACGTGGGATAGCCCTCGTCGGCTACGCGAACCTTGTTGGAATCGGTTGCCACGGCGATGCCGTCGACGGCGACATCGAGCGAGCCGGCGATGACGTGGCCACCCTCGTGGTCAGTGTGGTTGCCGCTGATCTCGGAGCGGCCGGGCGCGTGCACGTAGAGCACCTGGCGGTCGCCGATGGGGCCAAACTCCTCCTCGAACAGCTTGGTGAGCGTGGCGAATGTCTTTTCGTCGGGGGTGGTCATGGGAGTCCTTTCCTTGGCGCGCCCGGGTGGGTTTTGCGTCGTTATGAGTACGTTAACAACTTAAAGCGGCATGAACCAAGTATTCACGATACCGCACGTTATGGGCTATGTTAACGTACTCATAACACATCGCTTGTCACTTTTTGAGAATCTGGTAATCGGTAGAAATACAGCCGTGAACGGTACTGCCGTATGGACTTATAAAGCAGAAGAGATGCAGATAGAAAAAGTAGAGTACGTTAACATGCGTCCGACGATAGCGGGCCTCGGCGCGGGATGTATTTCTGCCCGGGCCGGCATTCACGCTATTCAGATCTCGCAAGGGTGAAGGTGATCCTGTGGCAAGGCGCCCGTCCAACGATACCAGTTCGCGTCCGGTCTCCATGGCCGACGTCGCCCGCGCTGCCGGCGTTTCGCAGCAGACGGTCTCGCGCGTTGCCAACGGCTTGCCCAATGTGAACGAGCAGACGCGCCAGCGCGTACAGGCCGCGATGCAAGAGCTCGGCTTTCGTCCGAGTTATGCCGGTCGCTCGCTGCGCGACGGCCGTTACCATTCGGTCGGCCTGTGCGTCAACGATGTGACCAAGTTCGGCAACCTCTCAATGATCGACGGCATCGCCAGCGCTGCTCGTGAGCATAATTGTGCCATCACGCTGGTCGAGATGTCCAAGACCGAGGAGTTTTCGCTTGCCGAGGCCACGCGTCGTATGGCCGCATTGCCGGTGGACGGCATCATCATCGGTATGAGTCGCATGGCGCCCGATTTTGAGACGTTTGATCCACTGCCGGGCATTGGCACGGTCATCGTTACCATGTACGCGCACCCGCGGGTGACCACGGTCGATTCCGACCATTACGGCTGCTCGCTATTGCTTATGGATCACCTGTTTGAGCTAGGGCACGAGCAGATTCGCTATATTGGCGGCCCGTCATTCTCGGTCGACGAGCAATTTCGTCGCGCCGGTTGGCAGGATGCACTCGAGCGTAAACACATCGAGCCGGCAGAGCCGCTCGAGGGCGACTGGTCTGCCAACAGCGGCTACGAGGCCGGCAGGTACCTGGCCGAGCACGATCGCACCATGACGGCGATTTACGCGGCAAACGACCAGATGGCAAATGGCGCGATTGCAGCGCTGCGCGATAGCGGTCTGCGCGTGCCCGAGGACGTGAGCGTGGTGGGCGTCGACGATTCGCTCGATGATTTTGTGGCACACAACGAGCTCACGACCGTTCGATTCGATTTGCATCAGCGTGGACGCGAGGTGTTCGAGCACGCGGTTCCCAAGGCGGGGGCAACGGACAAAACCGTTGCCATTCGTATTCCCGGCCAGCTTATCGTTCGACATACCACGGCAGCTCCGCGCACATAGTTTTTGCAGGTCAATGGCGATATATTCCGTCTCAATAACAATCGATAAGGATGCTGGCAGATAGCCGTGGCTATGAAGACGAGTGCTATGATAGACGGGCTCTTTTGTCTATCTAGGAGGCTTTGCCTGATGGAGATCACCAAGGATATCCGCTACATTGGCGTTAACGATCACGACATTGACCTGTTCGAGGGCCAGTACGATGTGTCCGAGAACGGCATGGCATACAACAGCTACGTTATCTTGGGCGAAAAGATCGCTGTTGCCGATTCAGTCGACGGCGGTTTTGTTGACGAGTGGCTCGGCAACCTCGAGGCCGTGCTCGATGGTCGTACGCCCGACTACCTGGTCGTTCATCACATGGAGCCCGATCACTCCGCCGGCATCGCTGCCTTTATGGAGCGCTATCCCCAGGCGCAGATCGTGGCCAGCATGGGTGCCTTCCGCATGATGGTCAACTACTTTGGCACCGACTTCCCCGAGCGCAAGATGGTCGTCAAAGAGGGCGATGTGCTCGACCTGGGCGGCTACAGCCTGACCTTTGTCGGCGCCCCCAACGTTCACTGGCCCGAGGTGCTCTTCTCCTACGAGTCCACCGACAAGGTGCTCTTTAGTGCCGACGGCTTTGGCAAGTTTGGCGCCAACGACATCGAGGATCCCGAGGGCTGGGCTTGCGAGGCTCGCCGCTACTACTTTGGCATCGTCGGTAAGTTCGGCAAGTTCGTGCAGACCGTGCTCAAGAAGGCCGCCGACCTGGACATTCAGATCATCTGTCCGCTCCACGGCCCCGTACTGACCGAGAACCTGGGCTATTACCTCGACACCTATAACACCTGGTCGAGCTATCAGCCCGAGGACGAGGGCATCACGATCGCCTATGCGAGTGTGTATGGCCATCTGAAGGCTGCCGTCGAGGAGCTCGCCGCAGCGCTTGAGGCTCGCGGCCAGAAGGTCTCCGTCTTTGACCTGGCTCGCGACGACATGGCCGAGGCCGTTGAGGATGCGTTCCGCTACGACCGTCTGGTGCTCGCTTCCATCACCTATCAGGGTGAGATCTTCCCGTTCATGAGCACCTTTATCCATACGCTTGCCGAGCACGCCTATCAGAACCGTACGGTGGCACTCGTCGAGGCCGGCTCCTGGGCGCCCACCGCTGCCAAGGTTATGGCCAAGGAGCTCGAGGGCATGAAGGACATCACCCTGGCGCAGAACAAGGTGACCGTGCTGGGCTCGCTCAACGACGCCTCGCGCGCTCAGATCGAGGTCCTCGCCGACGAGCTTTCCAAGTAGCGACACGTTTACTTTTGACGCTCAACCACCACAAAGGGGACAGGCACCTTTGTGGTGGTTTTTATTTAGTTGGCGGCGATGATGAGTGCTGGACGTGCGCCGTCGGCGGTCTTGGCGATTGAGGTGGCGACGGCGCCTTCGGGGTCTCGGTCCATCACGATGGCGTCGACATCGGTCAGCTCGGCAAAACGGTACATGCCGCGTCCGTTGACCTTACTGGCGTCCATGAGGGCGACGCTTTGATGGGCTGCGGCGATCATAGCCGTTTTGGTCTCGGCCATCTGCGGAAAGTCGGTCGTAAAGCCGCAGCCGGGAACAAAAGCGCCAGGGCACATGACGGCCAGATCGGCATGGACCATTTGGAGCGCCTGCATGGTAAGTGGACCGTACAGATAACGATGGCCTTTGCGCAGCGCCCCGCCCAGCATGACGACATCGACCGAGGGCATGCTCTCGTCGATATAATCGGCGATGGTAATGTCGGCCGTGATAACGGTGATGCCGTTGCGCTGATCGAGGAGCCGGACGAACTCGAGCGCCGTGGTGCCCGAGTCAACGAGCAGCGTGTCGCCGTCATTGACGAGCTCGATGGCGCTTTGCGCGATGGCCTGCTTGGCGGCGACGTTGACATTGATGCGGCGATCCTGCGTGGAGACGGTCAGGCGTTTGTGGAGCGATACGGCGCCGCCATGCGTGCGGCGCAGCTTGCCAGACTCGGCGAGTGCGTCCAGGTCGGCGCGAGCGGTGACAGAGGACACGCCAAAGGTTTGGGCAATTTCTGCTACCTGCACCGAGGCGTTGTGCTCGAGCATTTCCATGATGGCGGCGCGGCGTTCGTCGGCAAAAGCACGGTTGGTAGCTTGGGTCATGTCTGCTCCATTCTCGGCTAAATTTGCAGGAATTGTGTTGACTCTATTTTCGTTCATTTTCTTTTTTAGTAAGAAAACACCTTTCGATTACTTATCTTTTCTATAAAAGAAAGACGCTGAACGCCCAAAATTCAATATCGAACATGTCAGCTCGGCTCAAATTCCTTCCGTTTACTTTTCAAAAGCGACGGTATTGACCTGCATGGGCTCAATATCTCGCACGTGCAAAGCCGCTGAATTTCATACAATGAGCGCAGTAAAACGCAAGGTAAAACGCCTTGTGAACAACTACGCCCGATGTCCAGATGCGGGCGAGGGAGAGGAGCAAACGCTCATGGCACTTGTTACCACCGAAAAGATGCTCAAGGACGCTCAGGCCGGCCACTACGCCGTCGGCGCGTTCAACGTCGAGAACCTCGAGTTTGTTATGGCCGTTCTGGCTGCTGCCGAGGAGACCAAGTCCCCCGTCATCATGCAGACCACCCCGGGCACCATCAAGACCGCTGGTCTGGACTACTTCTACGGCATGGTCAAGGCTGCTGCCGAGCGCGCTTCCGTGCCCGTCGGTCTGCACCTCGATCACGGCGATGGCTATGACCGCTGCATGCAGGCTTTCCGCACCGGCTATACCTCTGTCATGATCGACGGTTCGCACGAGTCCTTCGAGGACAACATCGCCCTGACCAAGTCCGTCGCCGACGCTGGCCGCGCCATGGGCGTGCCCGTCGAGGCTGAGCTCGGCAAGGTTGGCGGCAAGGAGGACGACGGTCCCGCGGTTGAGGGCGAGAGCCCCTACACCGATCCGGCCGAGGCCAAGGAGTTCGTCGAGCGCACCGGCTGCACCTCCCTCGCCATTGGCGTTGGCACCAGCCACGGCGTGTACACGAGCGATCCGCACATCGAGCAGTCCGTGGTCAAGGCCATCCGCGACGCCGTTGACGTGCCGCTGGTTCTGCACGGCACCTCCGGTGTGCCCGATGAGCAGGTTGCCGAGGCTGTGAAGAACGGCATCTGCAAGGTTAACTACGCCACCGAGCTGCGTCAGGCCTATACCAAGGGCTTCATGGCCTACATGGCCGAGAACCCTGCCTGCTTCGATCCCAAGAAGCCGGCCAAGGGGGGCATGCGTGAGATCACCGAGCTGGTTAAGATCCGCATGACCAACCTCAACTCTGTGGGCAAAGCAGAGTAACAGCAAGGGTACTCCGACTCGCTACATATCCCGGGGAGGGACGAGGGCTTAGTTCCCCAATCGTCCTCGGGCATGCAAAAAGCCTCGCTGCGCACTTCGTGCGGCGAGGCTTTTTGCCCCCTGCGGAAAGATTGGGGGACTAAGCCCTCGTCCCTCCCAAGTTGACCTACTCGAGGTCGTCGCCCTTGTGGCGTTAGGGCGGAAATGGGTGGGGCGTTAGGGCTTCTTTGCTGATGGGGGATTAGTATGCCCGGGCTTGGTTGGGGAAGGTTTTGTCTAGGGATGCTTGGAGCTTTTCGAAGGATGCTCGCAAGTTGTGGCTCTGGTCGGTTGAGCGTTTGGTTTTTGTGGTGGGGGAGTCGAGGAGACCGTTTCTCTGTGTCGGGGGGAAGGAGAAAAGGTTTGCATGATTTAGGGATGGCTGCTGTGCTGCGTCATTGGAAGAATGCATGCTTATGCGGCCTCCTCGATGTCCACCAAAAGGTTGCGCACGGGGTGTGCTGCTAGGTCCCGTGCGTTGGCAGTATTATGCCGCGGCTGTTGCAAAGAAGCGCTAAAGAAAGGCTTAATCAGGTTTGATGTAACAATGAAACCGCAGGTCAAGGCCATCAAGTAACACTCTTGAAAGGTTGGGGGCTTAAGGGCTTTCTAAGGTTTGTGACGCGGATGTGGCTTGCCTGTGTGGGGCGTGTGGACGGCTCGTTCCTAGCGCTGCGGTGCGGCGGCGCGTACTTGTTCGATGACCTTTTCCATCGTGGCGTCGATGCGGTCCTTTTTGAGTTCGCATTCCCAGATGGTTATAGGCGTCCAGCCCATTTGAGTGAGTGCTGCCACGGCGGTGCGGTCGCGCTCGACGTTGCGGCGAAACTTTGCCTCCCAAAACTCAACGTTGCGCCTGGGCTGGCTAGGGTTGCACTTGGGGCAGCGATGCCAAAAGCAGCCGTTGACGAAGATGGCGATCTTGCGCCCGGGAAAGGCGATGTCGGGCTTTCCGGGCACCTTCCATTCCAGACGGTATCCCGTAAGGCCTGCGGCGCGCAGGCGCTGGCGAACGAGCAGCTCGGGCTTGGTGTTGGCGCGCTTGTTGCCCTTCATGGACTTTTTTATAGCGGCGCGACGGCGGACCAGTTCGCGCTCGTCAGCGGAAAGGTCCGAGGTGTCGATGCCGTCGAGCAGACCGGGCTTGGGACGCTTCTTGCTGCGGCGCTTAGGTGCGCGCTTGGGTTTGGTGGCGGGTTTGTCGGCTGTTTTGGGCACAGCGTCATCGGCGGAGCTTGTCTCGAGCCCGTCTTCCTTCAGCTCAATCAGGGCATCAATGAGCCCCTTGTCGGCGGGCATCCACTCAACGGTGGCAAGCGAGGTGCGCGGAATCCAGCGGATATCAAGCTGACGGTCATGCTTCTGGGGCTCGCCAGACCCTTTGGTCAGCGAGCAGTAGTAGCACTCCATGGAGAGATGGAAATCGGGGTAGTCGTACTCAACGGTATAGAAATCGCGCAGGTTGGTGACTTTTACCTGCAGCTCTTCCATGAGCTCGCGGCGCACGGCGTCTTCGGGTGTCTCGCCGCGCATGAGCTTGCCGCCGGGAAACTCCCAAAGTCCCTGCATGTCGCCATAGCCGCGCTGCACGGCAAGCAGCTCGTCAGATCCATCCTTGCGAATGATCCCAGCGGCAACATGAATAGTCTTCAACAGGAGTCCTCTCTCAACATCAACGCGTGGCAGGCTAGCTACCCGTACCTTACACAACGGTAAGGCAAGCGTAAGCCATATCGATGGTAGCCGACTCGTCTTCTTGCGACTATAGATGCCGTAGACTAATCGCAAGAAAGGACTCGGTATGCAAAGCACGCACATGGCGACCCCGGTACTGGAGGTCGCGCATCTCGAAAAGGTATATGGAGCGCTGGACAACGTGACCCGTGCGCTCAACGACGTCAGCTTTACCGTCAACCGCGGTGAGTTCGTGGGCATCATGGGCGCCTCGGGCTCGGGTAAGTCGACGTTGCTCAATTGCGTTTCGACCATCGATAGCGCCACGAGCGGCACGATCCGCATCAACGGCCAGGACGTGACGCGCATGAAGCAGGCCAAGCTCTCGCAGTTCCGCCGCGAGGAGCTCGGCTTTATCTTCCAGGACTCCAACCTGCTCGATACGCTCACGGCACGCGAGAACATCGCCCTGCCGCTCACCATCGCCCGCACAAACTCGGCAGAGATCTCGACCCGCGTGCAGGATGTGGCAGCGCGCCTGTCCATCAGTCAGGTGCTCGACAAGTATCCCTACCAGATGTCCGGCGGTCAGCAGCAGCGCGTTGCCGCGGCTCGCGCGCTCGTCACCGACCCCACCATGATCATGGCCGACGAGCCCACCGGCGCCCTCGATTCCAAGAGCGCCCGTCTGCTGCTCGAGAGCCTGGAGGCCCTCAATCGCCGCCTACGCGCCACCGTGCTCATGGTCACGCACGACAGCTTTGCCGCCAGCTACACGAGCCGCGTGCTGTTTATTCGCGACGGCAAGATCTTCACCGAGCTGCGCCGCGGCGACACCGACCGCCGAGAGTTCTTCGACCGCATTATGGAGGTCGTTGCCATGATGGGCGGTGAGGGCTCCGATGCTCTGTAAACTCGCTTGGGGCAACGTCCGCCGTGCCGGTCGCGACTACCTCGTATACCTTTTGACGCTCACCCTGGGCGTCACGGTCTTCTATGCCTTCAACACCATCTCGATGCAGGTCGACATCGCCGGAATCGATGAAGAGGGCTTGGCGCAGGTTATGGGCAGTATGCTCGGCGACCTGACGTACTTTTTGGCCGGTGTCATGGCCTTTTTGATGGTGTATGCCAATAACTTCATCATGAAACGCCGCAAGAAGGAGTTTGGCCTGTACCAGGTGCTCGGCATGGGGCGTGGGCGCGTCGCCACGATCATGGCGCTCGAGACCGTGATAGTGTCGGTCGTGGCCTTTGTCGCCGGCATTGCGCTGGGTGTGGGACTCTCCCAGCTCATGACGTTCTTTACGGCCTCGCTTTTTAAGACGCAGATCGCCAATTTCCACTTCTTTTTCTCGGTGCATGCGTTCAATCTGACCCTTGCCTGCATGCTCGTAATGTTTGTGCTCACGCTACTGCTGAACCTTCGCGCCGTGCGTCGTACCAAACTCATCGAGCTTATGGGTGCCGAGTGTCGCAACGAGAGCATCAAGACGCGCAACCCCTGGATCGCGATTGCCATCTTTGCCGTGGGCGTGGTGCTTGTGGGCGTGGCCTATTACCGTCTGCTACGTGATGGGTTCCCGCTAACCGCGACGGACAGCAAGCTGCAAGAGGCCATGAACCAGTTTGGTATTACGACCGCTATGGTTACAGTTGGCACCTTTGCCCTGTTCTGGGGACTCTCGGGCATGCTCATCAAGCTGCTGCAGAGCCTGCGCGGCGTGTATTGGCGCGGCCTCAACATGTTTACCGTGCGCCAGCTTGCGGCCAAGGTCAACACGGTGTGCTTTTCGATGGGCGTCATCGCGATGCTCCTGTTTTTGGCCATCACCTCGGTGACGTGCGGTATGTCGATTGCCAACGTGATGAACGAGAATCTGGAGCGCTATAATCCGGCCGACATGTCGCAGACGTATGTCTATTACACGCCCGATACGCTCGACTTCTACAAAGAGTCTTTCAATCCGTCTGAGGCCGATCGAATGGTGCTGGCCGATAGTACGGTCGATTTGTACTCCGCATGGCACGGCGATCGTATCGATCACGATAACGTTGCAGACGGTATTAAGGGCAAGTCGGCGGACAACAACGACGAGACCGGCAAGAAGGTCAATATCGCCGATGTTGCAGGCGAGCATGTGCAGATCGATTCGTATCTGAGTTACCCGCTTGGCGGCTCGAATCCTTCGGTGACTCCAAGTGAGATGTGCAAGACCATGGGCGAAAAGCTTCCCAAGGCGTTCGGGGGTAGCAATGCCGATGCGATGGGTCTGTTTGTGACGCCGGCGAGCCAGTACAACAAACTGCGTCAGATGATGGGCGAGGAGCCGGTGCATATCGGTCACGACCAGTATCTGCTCACGTGTGATATGGGCGGCGAGCTGGTCGACATGTACACCAAGTATATGGCTGGCGGCCATGCCCTTACCTTGGGCGGGCATGAGCTCAAGCCCGCAACCGATAAGTCGGACGAAGATACGGCGGCCATCGCCAACTCGTCGATGGGCAGTAATCCGGGTACCGTCGTCGTTGCCGACGAGCTGTTGTCCCAACTTAATCTGCAGCCGTATTCCAGTAGCCTGCTCGTTAACTACAAACAGGGGATGGATTCAACCGAGGCAGACGAGAGCATTAAATACACTGTGCTCGACAATCTGCTCGTTGACGGCAAGGAGTCGGGGTCGTGGGGAACCTTCATCACACGCTCCGAGATGTACACGCAGGCAGCGCAAATGAACGGTCTTATTAGCTACCTAGCCATCTACATCGGCTTTGTATTGGTCGTTGCATGCGCGGCGATACTGTCGATCCAGCAGCTCTCCAATGCGGCCGCCGGCAGCTATCGTGTGCTGGCGCAGATCGGCTGCGACGACCGCCAGATTCGCCATTCGGTGATGGCGCAGCAAGCGGTATTCTTCCTGTTCCCGCTGGCAGTGGGCCTGGCGCACTCCTTTGTGGCACTTAAGGTGATCATCGAGCTGGTGAGCATTTTCGGAAATATGAGCATCGGCGGCACCGTTGGCCTCACCTGTGCAATCTTCCTGGCAGCATACGGTGGCTACTTCCTGGTGACCTACCTCATGAGCACCGGCATGGTGCGAGCCGCCATCGCCACCCGCTACAGCGAGTAACTCGTTCAGCTTGGAATTATCGTAGGTTGAGCATAGGTCAGCGAAAACGCCCCTAAGCGAGCAAGGTGACGTGAAAGAGGAGGGAAGCGTACTTCGGTACGCAACCGACGATTGAACGTCAGATTGCCGCTTAGGGGCGTTTGCAGCGTCGAGCCGTTACGCGGTTTGGTAAAACCGCGTAACTTCATCGTAGAAGCACGTTTGCGGGCGGCGGATGCTCGTCTCCTGTCGCCCGCTCACCGAGGCCCGGCAATTGCCTTAATATCTTAAGGACCTCGATTTGTCCAAGACTGAGCGAAGGAGCTCATCATGAGCGACGGAAAGAAAAAGCTTTCCTTCTTGACGGTCATCTCGACCATCATCTGCGTCGTCTTCGTTTGCGAGGCCGCCGCACCTGCTGCTGCCATTGGCAACCAGCAGTTCTTCTGGTGGATCTTCCTGATTCTGACCTTCCTGCTCCCTTATGGCATGGTCGTTGCCGAGCTCGGCACTACCTATGACGGTGAGGGTGGCATTTACGACTGGGTACGCGATGGCCTGGGCGACAAGTGGGGCGCCCGCATTTCGTACTACTACTGGGTTAACTACCCGCTGTGGATTGCCTCGCTGGCCACTATGTTCCCGGACATTTTGGGCATGGTCTTTGGCGTCGAGTTCAATCTGATTGCCAAGATTGGTATCGACCTTGCCTTTGTGTGGATCGTCTATCTTATGGGTCGCTCAAAGGCTGCCGACTCCGAGTGGGTACTGAACGGCGGCGCCATCATCAAGGTTGCCGTTGCCGTTATCGTCGGCGCTTTGGGCATCTGGTACGCCATGGAGAACGGTTTTGCGAACGATATGTCCGCTGCCACCTTCTTGCCCGAGCTCACCAACACCAACGCGCTCGGCTACCTGTCGATCATCATCTTTAACTTCATGGGCTTCGAGGTCATCTGCACCATGACCGACGATATGGCCGATCCCGCTCGCGATATCCCCAAGGCTATCATCGTCGGCGGCCTGTCCATCGCCGTGATCTATCTGTTCGCTGGCTTTGGCATCGGCGCTGCTGTGTCGGCCGATTCCATCGATCCCGACTACGGCATGATTTACGCTGTCCAGACTATTGTGGGCGATTCCATGATCTTTAAGGTCATCTGCATCGCCTTCCTGATCACGCTGTTCGCCAACATGGCTGCCTGGTCCTTCGGCGTCAACTCCGTTGCTCGCTATGCTGCCGAGCATGGCAACATGCCCAAGGTCTTCGCCTCGATGATCTCGGATGACGACATGCCCAACGGCGCCAACCTGGTCAACGCCATCGTCGCCTCCCTGGTGCTGTGCCTGCAGCTCGTTCCCATCGACGCCATCTCCAACGGTGTCTTCTGGATGCTCTTCGGTACCTCCGTTGTATTCTTGCTGCTCACCTACATCCCGATGTTCCCGGCATTCCTCAACCTTCGTAAGAACGACCCTAACCGTGCGCGCATCTTTACGTTCCCGTTTAAGGGCGCCATGATGAAGGTCATGCTGGCTATTCCCTGCATTGAGCTGATTCTGGCTATCGTTGCAACGCTGATTCCGTTCTCTGTCGATGAGATTGGCGATAAGGTCCCGATGATCGTCATCTTCATCGTGCTCTTGCTTATTGGCGAGGTTGTCCGCGTCGTCAGTGCTAAGGGCCGCGAGACCGAGTACAAGGGTCTCACTCCCGAGCTGGCTGCTCAGCGCCTCGCTGAGGAGTCCGAGGAGGACTAGAGCACCCGGATTCGGGGCTCCAACCTTCCTCGCGTACCAACGTACGCTTCGTCGGGCTTGTCGCTCCCGACTCGGGACACTCTAGCCTCTTCGGAGGCGTGCCCAAGCAACAGGTTTGCTAACCTTTCTCTGAGGTGGGTGTGAGCTATTGTTCCGGTAACCACCGCCCGCCCCAATCTCTCTTCCGTATCCTTCGTGCGTTTTGTCTCCGCGCACCGGGTTACGTCGTCGCTTGCCGGTGCGACATCCGTGAAAACCGGTGCCAGGCGCCCCGACCTTTGCCGGGGAATGGGCGCCTACCATCTCTTGGTTTTAGGCTGAGGGTAACCCGCCCGCAGCAAGCGATCGTTCGATTTGGAGGAAATCTTATGCGTACGATCACCGAGTCCGAGTCCACCCCTAAGGCCGATGGCTTCTTTATGCCTGCTGAGTTCGCCCCACAGGATCGCGTGTGGATGGGCTGGCCCCATCGCACCGATACCTGGGCCCATGGTGCCAAGCCGGCTCAGAAGCAGTATGCCGCCATCGCTCGCGCCATCGCCGAGTTCACCCCGGTCACCATGTGCGCCAACCAGGCCGACTACGCCAACTGCAAGGCCGCCTTTGAGGAAGACGAGAACGTCACCGTTATCGAGATGACCACCGACGACGCTTGGTTCCGCGACACCGCTGCCACTTTTGTTATCAATGGCAAGGGCGATAAGCGCGCCAACCACTGGCACTTCAACGCCTACGGCGGCCTCGTCGACGGCCTCTATTTCCCGTGGGACAAGGACGAGCAGATTGCCCTTAAGATGGCTGAGCTTTCCGGCTGCCGTCGCTATCGTCCCGATGACATGATCCTCGAGGGCGGCTCCATTACCGTCGACGGCGAAGGCACCGTGGTCGTGACCGACCAGTGCCTGCTTTCCCCAGGCCGCACCTGCTCTGCGGTTCTGGAGGAGGAAGAGGATCCCGAGTCCATCTGGCCCAAGTTCAAGAGGAAGTTTGAGCCCTGGAGTGAGGAACTTCGCGCCTATATGGACGAGCACCTCAAGGATTACCTGGGTGTCGAGAAGGTCATCTGGGTTAAGGAGGGCATCGACCCCGAGGAGACCAACGGCCACATCGATGATGTCGCTACGTTCATCGCTCCGGGCGTCATGGCTTGCATCTGGACCGACGATCCCGAGTATCCGTTCTACGAGCAGTGCCACGCTGTCTACGAGACCCTCTCCAACGCCGTTGACGCCAAGGGCCGCAAGATGAAGGTCTACAAGCTCTGTATGCCTGTGAACCCGCTGTTCATGGACCAGGCTTCCTGCGACACCATCGATGCCGACGAGAACGCCGAGCCGCGCGTTGCCAACGAGCCGCTGATCGCCTCCTACATGAACTACCTGGTCACCAACCACGGCGTTATCGTCCCGCAGTACGGCGACGAGAACGATCAGCTTGCCGTTGACACGCTCCAGAAGATCTACGACGAGGTCTGGGGCGAGGGCGTCTACAAGTGCGTCGGCGTTCAGTCCGAGCAGGTCGTCTTCGGTGGTGGAAATATCCACTGCATTACGCAGCAGGAACCCTCGGCGTAACTGTCTGTCTTCCCGAGGCACGGCACCTTGCCCTTCAATCGTCGGGCATGACCCTTAAGGTCTATGCCCTCCTCTTTCGCGGGAATCTGCCGCACCTCAGAAACCCAGCCGGTCAAGCGGACCGACGTAGCTAGTTACCGCATTAGTCATTGGTGCCAACCTTGGCAACGATGCAGGTCGAAAAACGTCAGACACTATGACCCAATCCGAGGGCACTAAAAAGATAGGAGCCCCCGCTCGTGACCGCGGGTCGGGGCTGCGACAATGATGTCGAAGTGCCATAGGCGCAGCCGCGCCGCAACGAGGTTGGGAGGCTCCCATGCCAAAGTATTCTACCGCGTTCGGGATGGACGTCCACCTGAGGTC
>CABRBC010000014.1:0-48511 GCA_902469055.1 uncultured Collinsella sp. | reverse complement strand
TCGACGAAACTGGAGAGGAGGTATTACGAGCTCCTGTGCGAATTGGAGAGAGCGCTCCCGCAAACTGCCTCTTGACAACTTATAGGAGCGTCGGTTTTGTTTTTGCAAATTCCGGGATGGTCGAGAGTGGCCGGTTTAACGTAGTAGATGGCCACGTTTCGTGGCAGGCGGTCCGACCCAAGGCACAAGGCAGCCAACCTCGAATGGACATTCTCGAAGTTGCGGTGGAATACGGACTGAATTGGCACCTTAAAGGCAAAAAAACTCCGTATTTCACCGCAACTTATCGAGGGGATGGGTTTTAGATACGGCCAAGGTCGTAGGATCGAGCGGCCGCTTCACCGGCGCAGATGAGGTTGGTTGTGGCTTCTTGCACACCGAGCGCCCGGTCAAGGTCCATGGGCTTGCGGCAAACCGGCAGAACCAAGTCGACACCCTGCTCATACACTACATCCAAGTTGTCCGCACGACCGCCCACGACGGCGACCACCGGCTTGCCATATCGCTTCGCACGACGCGCCACGCCCACCGGCGCCTTTCCAGCGGCGGACTGCTCATCCATATTGCCCTCGCCCGTTATGACCAGGTCGACATCGCGCACGCGCTCGTCAAACCCCACGAGATCGAGCACCGTCTCCACGCCCGAACGCAACTCGGCGCCAAGTGCCAACAACGCGGCGCCCAGGCCGCCTGCGGCACCGGCACCGGGCACGCCGAGCACCGAGCCAAATGTCCGCGCGCCCTCGGGTGTACGCAACAAACCCTGGACTCGAGCTCCGGCAATCGCAGCGTCGAGCAAGCAACCGTAGCCGACCATCCAACCGTCGTACCTGCTCATCGCCTCGGCATCATCCGTCGGCAGACCCTTCTGTCCGCCGAACACCGCAAGCGCGCCGCGACGCCCTACGAGCGGATTCTCGACATCGGAGAGCACAACGATGCGAGCGCCATCCAAAGCCTGCAGCGCCGGCGCCAAATCAACGCTCGCCACGTGTTCAAGGCCCACAAGACCGGGGGCGACATCGCAGCCCTGATCATCGACCACACGCGCGCCCAGCGCCCGCAGCATGCCGGTGCCACCGTCGTTGGTGGCGCTGCCGCCCAAGCCAATATAGAGTGTCCTTGCGCCCGTGCGAACTGCGCGAAGCATAAGCTCGCCCACGCCATAGGTTGTGGCCGCCAACGCCGCCGACTCCGTGCAAGGCGAATACCCAATGCCGGCCGCCTCGGCCATCTCAATTACAGCCGACTCGTGCTCGCCGTCCACCAGCATCCGGGCAGACACGCGGTCGCCCAAGGGGCCTGCGACATCACAGGTTGAGAGCTCGCCACCGCATGCGGCGATGGCATCGAGCGTTCCCTCGCCACCATCTGCCAGCGGCAATGCGCGCACCTCGGCATCGGGCCAAACGCGGCGCACGCCTTCGGCAACCGCCGCCTCCGCCTGCGCGCTCGACACGCTGCCCTTAAAGGAGTCAATCGTCAACAGCACACGGCGGGGTCGGCGGCACGCAGGACCAAAGTCAACCGCCGTGCCAGCATCCCCATCGGCGTCCGCAAGCGCCTCGGCATGAGCAGCATGCGCCTCAAGATCGGCCCCACAACCGCAATCAACGCCGCCCGTTCCGCGCAGACCGCCAAAATAGCTACTCAGCAGCTCGCGGCATTCATCCGCCAGGACCCCAGCCGTCACGTTAAACCGATGGTTCAGGCGCGAATCGGCATTGAGGTCATACAACGAGCCCAGCGCACCCGCCTTGGCATCGGCCGCGCCATACACGCAGCGCCCCACGCGCGCGTTGACCATAAGGCCCGCGCACATGCAGCAGGGTTCCAACGTCACATAGACCGTACAGTCGGAAAGACGCCAGCGGCCAAGCGCCTGGGCAGCGGCGCACTCGGCCGCGAACTCTGCATGAGCCGAAGGATCCTGGTCGAGCTCGCGCCGATTGTGCGCCCGCGCGACAATCTCACCCGCACGCACTACCACGGCACCAATCGGTACCTCGCCCACCGCAGCGGCGGCGCGAGCCTCCGCCAGCGCCTCGCGCATGAACTTCTCGTCGATTTCGGTGATCGTCATCGTTCGCCTTCCCTGTTGCAAATTCAAAACGATGCTATCATTACGACTCACGGAGAGATGGCAGAGCGGTTGAATGCGGCGGTCTTGAAAACCGTTGAGCGCGAGAGCGTTCCGGGGGTTCGAATCCCCCTCTCTCCGCCACTTCTAGTGATGCACCGGCGTCATGGTCCGCTCAAACAGTGCATCGACCACGTCGGCTATCTCAGGTCGACGCTCAAGATCGTGGCCCGACTCCCACCATATCGTGAAAAGTCGAATAATACCGCCGGCGACAAACTCAGACGTCGTCTCAAGTGACACGGGGGCCAGGGCATCCTCGGCAAGCACGTTCATCACACGCTCGCGGATGGAGCGGGCAATGCGGTCGCAAATAACGTTGGTCAACATGCCCGACATGCTGCTTGCCAAAATGTTATCCATGAGCCGCTCGTGCGTCAGAATCAAATCCATGGCATCGTCCAAAATCGCGTGCCGAAGCGCGCGCACGTCCTCGGCAGACACTGCGCCGGCCTCATCGGGCTGTTTTTGCGGCAAGCCCGACATGAGCTCATCGATATAAAAGGCAAAGTAATCGTTCTTGTCGCGAAAGTGCTTGTAGAACGTCGTGCGGCGAATCATGGCGCGGTCGCACAGCATGGCAACCGTCAGGTCCTCAAAACGATGCTCCTCGAGAAGCTCGGTAAAGGCATCGAACAGGGCGCGGTAGGTTTTCTTGATGCGAAGGTCCATCCGTATCGCCATCCTCAGGGCAAAGACAACACTCGTCAATCTGTCGCATATCTTACACCTGTACCTCGCGCGCTTTGCCCCAGTGCCGACCCCGCCGAAAACATAACGCTTGCCGGAAAGTTCGGCACGGCAAAACGTTGCGGGTATACTAGTAGCGTTATACCAACGGCAGCTGGCGCATGCCGCCGCGGCCATTCGAAACGGAGACATCATGATTACCGTCATCATCGGCATCGTTGTTGTCATTGTGATTGTCTGCGCCATCGCCGGCATCTACAACAACATGGTCACCAAGCGTAACCGCATCGATAACGCCTGGCAGAACATCGATACGCAGCTGCAGCGCCGCAACGACCTGATCCCCAACCTGGTCGAGACCGTCAAGGGCTACGCCAAGCACGAGCAGGAGACGCTCTCCGCCGTGATCAGCGCGCGTAACACCGCCGTCAAGGCCACCACGCCCGAGGCCAAGATGGAAGCCGACAACGTGCTGACCGGTGCGCTGCGTCAGCTCTTCGCCGTAGCCGAAGCCTACCCCGATCTTAAGGCAAACACCAACTTTACGCAGCTGCAGGCATCGCTCGAGGATACCGAGAACAAGATTAGCTATGCACGCCAGAGCTACAACGACTGCGTGCTCAGCTACAACAACGCCATTCAGACGTTCCCAGCTGTCATCTTTGCCGGCATCTTTCAGTTTAAGGAGCGCCAGGGCTTCGAGGCCGCCGAAGCAGCCCGCCAGGCCCCGACCGTCAAGTTCTAGTAGTTTGGCAGTGCATCCTTAATCGGCCAAATGCATAAACCGCCCCGTCGAATGCATACTTCGACGGGGCGGTTTCCTTTTTCGCGAAGGTCCCCCTCTAAGCGCCGTGCATTTTTAGGAGTATTCAACATAACCAGGAGCTTCGGGCGCCACGATAAATGCCAAAGACCGCGAATGTCCCTGCAAATCAAACGCTGTCAGCCCATAACCCCGCCCATCATCCGTAGAAAACATCGAGAACTCCCGATTTTTTGCCCGAGGTCGGTATGCAGGGGTCTTCGATTGCAGAATACTCGCAAAAATGCACGTCGCCACCACCCCCACATGGCGCGAACCAAAACAAAAGCGCGGCCTAAAAGGCCGCGCACCATCTTTAATTCAGATTAATTATTGTTCGTTGTGACATCGCCGAGCCCGCAGGGCGGAGAGCAAGCTCCCTACCCGGACAGGAAAGGCTAATTACGCGACGGTGTAAACCCAGTTGTGCTTGTCCTCGACAGCACCGGACTGGATACCAGTCAGGGTCTCGCGAAGCTTCTTCATCACGGGACCGATCTCGGTGTAGCCAGCCGGGAAGGTCACGGTCTCGTCGGCGCCGTAAACCTTGTTGTCGATCTCGCCAACCGGGGAGATGACGGCAGCGGTGCCGCACAGGCCGCACTCCACAAAGGTGCCGGCCTTGACCTCGGCCCACTCGACGGGGCGCTGATCGACGGTCATACCCAGGTCCTGAGCGACCTGAACGAGCGAACGACGGGTGATGGAGGGCAGAATGGAGTCGGTGTGCGACTGCGGAACGACGAGCGTGCCGTCCTCCTTCACGAACAGGACGTTGGCGCCGCCGGTCTCCTCGACATAGGTGCGGGACTCGGAGTCGAGATACAGGTTCTCGGCATAGCCCTCGCGATGGGCCTCCATCGTGGGCTTAAGGGACATGGCGTAGTTCAGGCCGGCCTTGATGTTGCCGGTGCCGTGCGGTGCGGCACGGTCATACTCGGAAACGCGCAGCTTGACGGGCTTGAGGCCACCCTTAAAGTACGGACCGACCGGGGTCACGAGAATGCGGAACGTGTACTCAGGAGCGGGAGCCACGCCGATCACGTCACCGGAGCCGATCATAAACGGACGCACGTACAGGGTCGCGCCGGAACCGAAGGGCGGAACCCAGGCGGCGTTGGCAGAAACGACCTGCTTGACGGCCTCAACAAACTTGTCCTTGGGGAACGGGGGCATCTCGAGGCGCTGCGCAGAGTTGTACATACGCTCGGCGTTCATGTCGGGGCGGAAGCAGACGATGCTGCCGTGCTCGGCGGTGTAGGCCTTCAGGCCCTCAAAGACCTCCTGGCAGTAATGGAAGATGCCACCGCACTCGGAAACGTGCAGGGTGTGGTCGGTGGTCAGGCCACCCTCGTCCCACTCGCCATCCTTCCAATGGGCCTCGTAGCTGTAATCGGTCTTCATGTAGCCAAAGCCGAGGCTACCCCAATCGATATCCTTCTTCTCGACAGTCATATGTCGCTCCTTACATACACAGTTGCATACTCGCGAACTCGCACGCAAGGACCGAGGCCGACCGCGTCGCAACGTCGCACGCCCGGAGCGTAGAGCCGGACGGGACACGCGAACGGCATCAAAGCCGATGGCACGTCGATTCGCATGCACGAGATTGTACTCCCCGTACGCGTCTGATAAAACGCTTTTCTTTAACTAAGTAAAGTATTTTCATTTGACCGAAACTAAAGAGGCCCGCCACCGTAAGCGGTGACGGGCCTCAACTGCACGGTTTGCGCGCTGGCTCGAGCTACGCGTTCTTTTTGCCCAGCTTAGCCTTAACCAGACCGACCACGGTCGGGATGATCGACACGGCAACGATGCCAACGATTAGCAACTCAAAGTGCTCCTGCACAAAGGGGATGCCGCCAAAGAAGTAGCCCAGCAGTGTAAAGAGCGTCGACCAGGTAATGCCACCCAGCACGTTAAAGATGACAAAGTTGCGCCAGTGCATGCCGCCCATGCCGGCGATAAAGGGCACAAAGGTGCGGATAAACGGGAAGAAGCGGCCCAGGAAGATGGCCAGGTGACCCCACTTGTCCAAGAAATCCTCGGACTTTTTGATGCGCTCGGGCGTCATGGCCTTGACCTTGCCCGAAGCGATAATCTTTTTGCCAAAGAAGTGACCGATCATAAAGTTGCACTGATCGCCCAAAATGGCAGCGGCCCATGCGGTGGCCAGAAGCGCCACAATGTTAAAGCCGCCATTGTGGGCAAAGAAACCCGAGGCGAACAGCAGCGAATCACCGGGAAGGAACGGGAAGAACACCACGCCCGTCTCGATAAAGATGATCAGGAACACGCAGCCGTAGGCCATAAGCGGGCCGGCGGCGATCCAGCTGGCGATCGCGGTGCGCGGGTCCTTAAGCAGCTCGGCAATAAAATTGATGAAACCCATGAAGTAAAACCTCTCAGTTGTGGGCGCGGATACGTCCAAGTTGACCAGTATACGGTTGCGGTGCCCCCTCGTGCGCAACCCCACAAAAGCATGACTCCATTACCAGCAAGTTTGCATAACTGACACCTGTCGCGCAATGCCGCCAAGATTGTCCTTCCTAATCCCTAGCGAATCGCTATACTTTATTGAATCGCATTGCCATGGCGCTAAGGGAGGGCGGCCGGTGAGCTTTATCAATACCATTCGCGAGGACATCAAGACCGTCCAAGCGCAGGACCCCGCCGCGCAAAACGGTCTGGTCATCTTCCTTTCCTATCCTGGCCTGCACGCCAAGTGGAACCACGTGCCCGAGCACTGGCTCTGGGAGCGCGGTCATCGCTCGCTCGCCCGCGTGCTCTCGCAAATCACCCGCCACATCACCGGCGTCGAGATTCATCCCGCCGCACAGATCGGCAAGCACTTCTTTATCGACCACGCCATGGGCGTCGTCATCGGCGAGACCACCGTCGTGGGCGACAACTGCGTGCTCTACCAGGGCGTCACGCTCGGCGGTACCGGCAACGAGACCGGTAAACGCCACCCAACGCTCGGTAATAACGTCACCGTGGGCACGGGCGCCAAGGTGCTCGGCAACATCCGCATCGGCAACAACGTCAAAATCGGCGGCAACTCGGTTGTCGTCAAGGACGTGCCCGACAACTGCACCGTCGCGGGCGTGCCGGGACGCATCATCAAGCGCAACGGCTGCCGCGTGTTCGAGGAGAGCTTCGATGCCAAGCAGCATCGCGAGTACATGCCCGATGACGCCGCCGAGCAGAGTGCCCTCAACCGCCAGGGCATCACCGAGAATGCCCGCCGCGTCAAGGAACTCGAGCGAGAGGTGGCCGAGCTCAAAGCCCTCGTCGCCAAGCTCGTGGACGAACGCTAGAGGCGGACGACCACCGACAACATTGACGCCAACGCAAAGGCGCGCCAGAGGATTCACCCCCGGCGCGCCTTATTTGTGATGTGGCAAAGAGACTGTCCCTTTGTCACATTATGCGAACTGACTCAGATAGAGGTCGGCATAAGCGCCCTCGGCTGCGAGCAGCTCCTTATGCGTGCCCTGCTCGATAATGTTGCCGTGGTCCATGACCAAGATCAGGTCGGCGTCCACGATCGTCGACAGGCGATGCGCGATCACAAAGCTCGTGCGCCCGCGCATAAGCGCGTCCATGGCGCGGCCGATAGCAAGCTCGGTACGCGTGTCCACGCTTGAGGTCGCCTCGTCCAGAATGAGAATCGCCGGGTTGTTGAGCAGCACGCGAGCGATGGTCAGCAGCTGACGCTGGCCCTGGCTGATGCTTTCGGCATCGTTGGCCACGCGCGTGTCGTAGCCCTGCGGCATGGTGCGCACAAAGAAGTCAACCTGGGCGGCGCGCGCAGCCGCAACAACCTCCTCGCGCGTTGCCTCGGGGCAGCCGTAGGCGATGTTCTCGGCAATCGTGCCGTCGAACAGCCAGGCGTCTTGCAGCACCATGCCAAACTGCTGCCGTAGCTCGCCGCGGTCCATGCGGCTCGTATCCACGCCGTCGAGCGTAATACGCCCGCCGTCAATCTCGTAGAAGCGCATGAGCAGGTTGATGAGCGTCGTCTTGCCTGCGCCCGTGGTTCCCACCACGGCAATCTTCTGGCCCGGCTCGGCGGTAAACGACACGTCGCGCATAAGCGGCTTGTCGGGCGAATAACCAAAGCGCACATGCTCAAAGGAGACGCGGCCCTCCACGCGACCCGGCAGCTTGGCGGCCTTGTCCGGCAGCGGATCGGCCTCCATCTCGGGCTCATCGAGCAGGTCGAACACGCGCTCTGCACTCGCCAGCGCGCTCTGCAGTGAGTTGAAGGTAAACGACAACTGCGTCATGGGCTCGGACGCCTCGTAGATAAACTGGAAGAACGCCTGGAACACGCCGACGGTCATGTGACCGGCAACCAGCATGCTGCAGCCCACAAGCGCAATAACGATCTGCGCCAAACGGCCGATAAAGCGCACCGCGGGGCCGACAGCATTGATCATAAAGTCGGCCTTGGTGCTCACACGAGCCAGTTCCTTCGAAGCCTCGTGCACCTCAGCGGAGCTCTGACGTTCGCGGTTAAACGCGCGGATCACCAGACGGCCCGAATAGCCTTCCTCGACCGCACTCGTAATCTTGGACACCCACTCCTGGCGCTCGCCCGTCACATCGTGTGTGCGGCGCGAGACGACCTTCGTCACCAGCAGCGACAGTGCCGTAAAGAACAGAAAGACGAGCGTAAGCTGCACGCTGAACACGAACATCACGCTCACAGCACCAACAACCGTGCCGATCGACACGAGCAGCTGCAGCAAGCCGCGCTGCATGCTCTCGGACATCTTGTCCAGGTCGTTGGTCGCGCGGCTGACGACCTCGCCGGGACGATGCGCGTCAAAATAGGCGAGCGGCAGACGGTTGAGCTTTTGCGCGATGCGGTTGCGCAGGCACAGATTGAGGCGTTCGGCCACGCTCGACATCAAAAAGCTCTGGAGCGCGTAGAACGAAGCGGCGGCCGTCCAAATCAAAAAGTAGATGAAGATAGTCCTGCCACAGTTCTCCCAGGTGATGCTGAAGGTGGCGTTGTTGACAAACGCTACCTGAATGTGGCCCCACAGCTCATCGATCACGCGGGCGCTATATGCCGGCGCGGCAGTGTTAAAGATGACATAGAACACAATGCTCGCGAACACGATATAGAAGCGCCAATGGTCGCCGGCAGCCTCGCTCCACAGGCGGCGCACCGTCGCCCAGGTGTCGCGGGGTTTCTCGTCCTCGTCGTCCACATCGCGCATGCGCTCTGCCTCAGCGCGGGCGCGCTCGTCCTCGGCGCGCTCGTTTTCCTCGTAGAGCGCTTGGCGGCGAGCCTCGCGCTCGGCTGCAGCCTTGGCGGCGTCATCCAGCTCGGGTGCCACGGCAGCCGTTTCCTCGACCAGCCCCGCGGCAACGGCGTCATCAACGCCGCCCTGCTTCTTGAGCTCCTCGGTCATGCTACTCACCTCCCTTCATCTGCGATTCCGCGATGGCGCGGTACACCTCGCAGGTTTCCATAAGCTCGCTATGCGTGCCCAAGCCCACAATCTCGCCGTCCTTGAGCACGACAATCTGGTCGGCGTGCAGAATCGTCGAGATGCGCTGCGCGATGATGAGCACCGCGGCATCGCGCGTCTCGTCTTGCAATGCATGGCGCAGGGCCGCATCGGTCTTAAAGTCCAGGGCCGAAAAACTGTCATCGAAGATGTACAAATCGGCCTGCTTCATGAGCGCGCGAGCAATGGCCAGACGCTGGCGCTGACCACCCGAGAAGTTCGTACCGCCCTGGGCAACCGGGGTATCGAGCCCCTGCGGTTGGTCGAGTACAAAGGTGCTCTGGGCAACCTCAAGCGCGTGAAGCATGTCGCCCTCGGTCGCGCCTTCGTTACCAAAGCGAAGGTTGCTCGCCACCGTGCCCGAGAACAGCCACGCCTTCTGCGGCACATAGGCAATGCGCCCGCGGATTTCGTCTTGCGTAAGCTCGCGCAGGTCCACACCATTCAGGCGAATGGAGCCCTTGGTGGCATCGTGGAAACGCAGCAGAAGCTTTGCCACCGTCGATTTGCCCGAGCCTGTCGAGCCAACGATCGCAGTCGTCTGACCGCGACGGCAGGAAAAGCTCAGGTCGCACAGGGTGTCCTCGTCGGCATCGTCAAAGCGAAACGACATGTGATCGAACACGGCAACCGCATCGGCCCCGTCCTTTGAGTCGGACGCGGCCGCATCAAGCGTACGCTGGCCATCGACGATACTCGGCTCAATCTCCAACACCTGCTGCGCACGGTTCAGGCACGCGGCAGCACGCGGAAGCGTCAGCACCACCATCTGGGCCATCATCACAAAGAACAGGATCAGAATTGCATACTCCAGCACCGCCGAGATACTCGCAATCTGCATGGCGTGGGCACCTACGCGGTTGCCGCCCACCCACAGCACCGCCACCTCGGCGATGTTCATCAAAAAGAAGCTTGAGCTGTCGAGGCCCACAAACAGGTGGTTGACTTTGATGGCGTTGGCGGCGTATTCGCTAAACACCTCGTCCAGACGCCGTTCCTCGTGGCGCTCCTTGTTAAACGCACGGATGACGCGCACGCCCACAATATTCTCGCGCAGCACCACGTTCATGCGGTCGATAAAGCCCTGTAGGCGCATAAAAATCGGCGCCGCGTTGGCAACCGTAAAGACCGCCGCCACCAGCACAATCGCAACGACTACGCCCAGAAGCGTGCCCATGGCGGGATCGATAAACCAGGCGAAGATGATGCCCGCCACAGCCAAAAACGGCACGGGCAGCACCAGCTGAATCGTCTGCAGAATCGCCTGCTGAATCACGTTGATGTCGTTGAGCGAGCGCGTGATCATCGATCCGGTGCCAAAGCGCTCAAAATCGCTGGCCGCGAGCTCGAGCGATTTGTCGTACACGGCATTGCGGATATCGCAAGCCACGTTGGCGGCCAGGCGCGCCGAAAGATAGCAGCCCAGCACCGTGCCGCCGCTAGCCATGCTGGTCGCGATAAACATGTATAGGCCGTTGCGTAAAATGTAGTCGACATCGCCCGTGGTAATACCGGTGTTGACCATGTTCGCCAGCATCGTGGGAACCAACAGCGTACCGACGTTATCCACCAGCAGCACCAGCAGCGTCACTGCGACAAGCCCTCGATATGGCTTTAGAAACCTCATTAACAGTCGCACGACTCCCCCTCACCTTGATTCTCGGCTTGGCTCTCGGCAGCGATATGCTGCTTAAAGGCATCGCACTCATCGCCGAGCACCTGAGAGAATTTGCCGATCAAGCGCATAATCTCGCGCTGCTCACATGGCTCAAGCGCGCCAAAGGCTCGCTGCTCGGCCTTGAGTGCCGGCAGCGCATAACGCTCGGCAAATCGCCTGCCCTCTTCGGTCAGGCTCACAACCTTGTTCTTACGACTGCCTTCGGCAAACTCCAACGTTGCGAAGCCCCGCGCCGTCAAGGTTTTAATTGCCGAGTTGATGGTCTGCTTGCTGTAGAACCATTCGCTTGTCAGACGGCTTACGGCAATACTGCCGCCCGCCGTGCTGGTATCGACGAGCATCCAGTAAGCGCAGTCCGAAAGGCCGCAGGCGCGCGAGAACTCCGAATAGATATGGTCGAGTCCATTGAGCAATCGGTCGAAGTCGACCAACGCAACCGCACTATTCATCTATCCCACCATTCGATTGTCCGATTTTTGACCAATTTTGTGTCTCTAGATTAGTCCGAGTTTTGACTATCGTCAACAGGCTCTCCGCAAATGCGTGCATTTTTATGGCCTATCGACAGAAAAAGACCGCCGGCGCGGGGGCGACGCCAGCGGTCACGTGAAAATCGAGTTTTATTGCCTGTTAAGCAGCGACGGCCTCGTAGACCGTAGCGCCCGAGAAGCTGTCGTGCAGGCTCTTGCCGCAGATCCACGGCAGCTCGACAACCTCGCAGACCGTGTTGACCAGCTCGGAGCAGTCAGTAAAGTGGCCCTTATCGTTGAGGGCCTCGCAATCCTGAACACGCCAATAGCCATCGGTGTGCGTGATGTAGTACTCGTGATCGTTGATCGACACGAAAGCGCGCGTCTTGGAACGCAGCAGCTTCAGAAATCCTTCGAAATCGGTCTCGACGACATCTCCAGCCTGGAACATGATAGTTACCTCCTGGCCCGGCGCCACCACGGCGCATTGATAAACGTTGGTACTCCTTTAGTAAAACCTTTATCAAAGGTTATGCGTTCGTCATTTAGGCAAGTGGTAAAAAACCGCAGGGTAGACGGGATAAAACGTTTAACCATCCCATTGGTTTGTCACATTCTGAAGGTACTTTTATGCAAACCTACTTTGCCAATTGAAATCTATCCTTTTGGCCGGGCAATTGACCGTCTATCGTTTAAGCCCGACGGGTATGAACGGGGCATCTGCAACGCCACCGCAAGGAGACACCATGGAGACTATCGAAGCACTCATTCACCGTCGCAGCTGCCGCAAATACAGCAATCGTCCCGTCGAGGCCGAAAAGCTTGCACGTATTATCGAAGCCGGCCAATATGCACCGAGCGGCATGGGCCGCCAGCCGGTGACGTTTGTCGCCGTCACCGACCCCGCGACCGTCGAGCGTCTCTCACAGCTCAACGCCCAGGTCATGGACAGCAACAGCGACCCCTTCTACGGTGCCAAGACCGTTGTGGTGGTGCTGGTTGACCGCAGCGTGCCCACCCATCTGGAAGACGGCTCGCTCGCCATGGGCAACTTGCTCAACGCCGCCTATGCGCTGGGTGTCGATTCGTGCTGGATTCACCGCGCGCATGAGGTCTTTGACTCGCCCGAGGGCCTGGAGCTGCTGGCCAGCTGGGGCCTGCCCGCCGACGGCAGCCTGCGCGGTGTCGGTAACTGCATTCTGGGCTATGCCGAGGACACGCTACCCGAGGCAAAGCCGCGCCGCGACAACGTGGTATACGTCAAGTAGCGCGGGAGTGTCCCAAACTGCCGGCAGAAAAGGAACGTCCCCTTCTGCCGGCAAGCTATGTTGATATTTGAGTTGTCGTCGTTTCGTTCGTCTGGGCCGTTTCGGCTTCGCTGCCTTGTTCGTCCTCGTCCTTTTGCGCATCGGCGATGGTGGAGGCCGCCGCAACGATACCACGCTGGGGCGCGACGCCCGTCTGGGTCTGAGCGCCCTCGACAACTTCTGTACCTGCATGCGCGAGCTCGGGCGATTTAAACACTGCGTCCAAGTTGGCGCCACCGCCGGCATAGCCAAGCGCAGCGAGTGCGATGACGATCACTGCAACGGCGGCCACGATCGGCACGTAGCGATGCCAGCCGGCGGGATTGAGCCCGCTGCGGCGAGCCGCCCCGCGGCTGATGTAGCCGAGCGTTCCGTCGTGCTTGAGCTTTGAGCCCACCACGCGTTTGCGGCCCCACAGCGAGGACTCTGCCTGCATTGCCAAGCGGGCGCTTGCCGAAGGATAGCCGTATTTAGTGCGCTTGAACGAGCCATCAAACCCCGAGGCGTGTTTGCCCCACGTCACCGATGTCGTGCGTCGGTTGACCGGCGCGGCACTCCGCCTTCTGCGGCTCGGTTTTGAAGTCTCAGCCATATGCCCTCGCACGCCGTAACCAAATCGAAACAATAACGCTTTGGACTGTAGCACACGCGTCGCGCGCGGTCACGGGCGCCTCGCTCAACGGTCATCGTCCTTCAGCAAGCGCCACAGCGTTGTACGGCTTATGCCCAGCACCTCCGCCGCACGGGTTCGGTTGCCGTGGAGATGGTCTACAACCAGATGCGCGATATCTCGCTCGGTATCGGCCAGCGGTCGCAGGATATACAGGTCACTTTCGAGCGTCGGGGCGCCAAAGGTTGCGGTCTTAATCACGTCCTCTTGGGCGAGCACTTCCTTCGCCACAGCGCGGTCCACCGTGCCCGTCCCCGCCAATATATACAGTCGTTCCGAGACCTCGCGAAGCTGCAGATAATTGCGCGGCCAGCGGTAAGCATCGAGCGTCTTCGTCGCCGCGGCAGACAGCGTGGGTGCTGCCGTCTCAAATGCATCAGCGAGATATTCCAAATAGCGCGCAACCTTCGTCGACGCGGCTCCCTGCTCGGCGACTGCCGGCGCCACGCTCACCGCACAGGCGAAGCGCTCGGTCACAAAGGCGGCTTGATCACTTTCGCCGCCGCCCGGCATGTCATTCGCTGTCAGCACCACATGGCAGCGCGTCGCCAACGCAGTGTCGGTCATCGTGGAGACCAGCTCGCGGAGGCGCTGGGGGCCAACCGCATTCCAGCCCTCAATGCAAAGGGTCAGCCCCGTTTGGAACAACGGCGATTCGGCGCTTTTGAGCACATGGCGCCAACCGCGCTCGGTGAGTTCATCAAGCGCAAGGGAAACAAAGGGCTGATCGGCAAAAGGACCGTCCAGATAGAGGCGCTTGGCGATCTCGATCTGACCCGCTCCCAGCTCACCCTCGAGCATAAGGGGCACACCGCGCGCGTAGCTCTCGGCAACCGGCGCAGCCACCGAGGCCGCCCCCTCAACGATGCCGTACGCGCTCAATTCGTAGCGGGCCTCAACCTCGTCGGCGTTGAGCCACTCGATGCCCGCATGCGCCGCGGCGCCGCGCACCTCGCGGACCACGACGACCCAAAGGCCCCCGCCCTCTTTGTCGGTGGGGCGAACGGTCAGGCTCAGGCGCGTACCCGCACGCCCCATAACCAGACGCGCACCGTCTCCTATACGGTCGAGGCGCTCAGCGACAAAAGCCGCCACATCCCGCTCGAGCGCCGCGTCATTCATGGTCGAGATCGCGACGTCCCCACGCGCATCGATTGCCAATGCCGAGGCCCCGGCAGCAGCCAGGGCCTCGGTCAAGATGTTCAGCTTGGCATCGCTATCCATTATTTGCCCCTGTCCGCAGCGACGTGCAACCGCCGACGGTCGCACGACCGAGTGTTTCAAAATTGAACGATATTGCTCACCAAACACTATAGGGCAGAAAGCGCCGTCCTGCGAGTATAGGTGTTGCCCCGCATCGCCATCCTGGCGGGGCGATAAGAGCTCTTCGGGACTTATAAACCTGCGGACAAGCCATACCCGCAAGAGCTCCTATCGCTCCACCGTGAGAATGCGCTCGCCAGCACGCAGCACGCAGCACGCAGCACGCAGCACGCAAACAAGCTACTTCTCTACCAGATTCCCAGTACGTGTTGCATTCCCAAACTCATGCACGCAATGCCAATCCAGCAGCAAAAGCCCAGCGCGATGGGCTTGCCGCCCTTTTTGACCAGCTCGACGATATCGGTATTAAAACCAATAGCCGCCATGGCCATCACGATAAAGAACTTCGACAGCTCCTTGATGGGCGCCGTAAAGGACGCGGGAAGCTGAAGCACCGTGGTGATCACGCTCGCCAGCACAAAGAACAGCACAAACATGGGAAACGCGCGTTTAAGCGAGAACGTGCTTTTGGCGTCGCCGCCGGCCTTGCGCGCCAGATGCATCTGCCAGCATGCGAGGACCAACGTGATGGGAATGATAGCCAGCGTCCTGGTGAGCTTGACCACCGTGGCGCTCTCGAGCACATTGGCGCCGGGATGCATACTGTCCCAGGCGCTCGCCGCAGCCGTCACGGACGAGGTGTCGTTGATGGCGGTGCCGGCAAACAGGCCAAAGCCCTCATTGGTCAGCCCGAGCATGCCGCCGAGCGTCGGAAACACGAGCGCCGCGATAACGTTAAACAGGAAGATGACCGAAATAGCCTGGGCAATCTCGCGATCGTCGGCATCGATGACGGGCGCGGTCGCGGCGATGGCCGAACCGCCGCAAATCGACGAACCCACACCCACAAGCGTCGCGATCTTACCCGGCACGTTCATAACGTGGCAGAGCACAAAGGCGATGACAAGCGAGGTCGAGATTGTCGCCACGATAATCGGCAGCGACTGGGCGCCCTTGGACAGAATCTGGGAGAGGTTCATGCCAAAGCCAAGCAGGATAACCGCGTACTGCAAGACTTTTTTGGACGTATAGGTGACGCCAGCGGCGAGCTGTTCGCGACGATTCTTGGGAAAGACGAGCGCCAGGACCATGCCAAAGAGGATGGCAAATACCGGACCGCCGACCACCTCAATTTGTTTGCCGAGCAACGTCGCGGGAATGGCGATGATTAGGCAGAACAAGACGCCTTTCCAGCGCTCGCGTACGATATTTGCCAGTTGCATATGGGATTCCTTCTTTCTATTTCACGTTTGCGACGGCTTATGATACGGCAACATTGAGCGCAGCCTTGCGCAAACACAGACTAAGATGCCGCAATAGTTCTCAGGCAACAGCCGAATTACCCACCGCGGAGAGCTGATTCGCGGCATAATTAACAACTGACATATGAGTTTGATAGAACAGTTGCGAGGCGCTATGGAAGAATCGATGCACGTCGGCGAGCAGGAAACGAGCCTACAGGACCAGTCCTACCACACCATTCGACGCAAAATCGTCTACCTGGACTACAAGCCGGGCGAAAAGCTGGGCGTCAAGCAACTTTGCGACGACCTGGATATGGGGCGCACCCCTGTGCGCGAGGCTTTGGTTCGTTTGGCGCAGGAAGGCCTGGTGCGCACCGTGCCCCAGAGCGGTACCTACGTCTCGCCCATCAACCTCACCCTTGCCGAGAGTGCCTGTTACATCCGCGAGCATCTGGAAAAGCAGGTGATTGTGGAGTGCTGTGCGCGCGCCACGTCGGCCGGCATCGAGCAGCTCGACCGCGCCATCGCGCTGCAGGAAAAGGCCATGGCCGAAGAGGATCGCATCGGCTTCTTTTTGAGCGACAACCTCATGCATCACATGATTTTTAGCATCGCATGTCGCAGCACCGTGTGGTCGTGGCTCGAAGAGACCAATGCCGACCTGGAGCGCTTCCGCTGGCTGCGCGCCGCCACGCAGGTTCTCGACAATCAGGACATCGTGAACGAGCACAAGCAGATTCGCCGCGCTATCGCCGGTCGCGACCCCATCGAAGCGAGCTTTTTGGTCAGCAAGCACCTGCACATGATGTTCCGCAACCAAACCGAGGTTCTGGACCAGTTCCCCGAGTACTTCGAGACCAGCAAGCTCCGCTAACCTGCCAAAAAGGGACAGGTTTATTTTGGCAGGTTTTATCTGGTCAAATGCAACAAGGCCCGGCTCCGTCTTTGATGCGGAGCCGGGCCTTAGTCGCTAGAACGGCGGAACCAACTACTCTACCGTGACGCTCTTGGCCAGGTTACGGGGCTGGTCGACGTCGCAGCCGCGCAGGATGGCGACCTCGCGGGCGAGCAGCTGCAGCGGGACACTCGCCGTGATGGGGCTGAACACGTCGCGGACTGCCGGCACGCGGATGATGCAGTCGGCAATCTTGTTGATCTCCTCGTCGCCCTCGGTGGCAACGACGATGACCTTGGCGCCGCGCGCTTTGCACTCCATAAGGTTCGACACGGTCTTGTCGTAGGTGGCACTCTTGGTGGCCACAGCGATGACAGGGAAGCCCGGGTCGATCAGGGCAATGGGGCCGTGCTTCATCTCACCGGCGGCATATGCCTCGGCGTGCAGGTAGCTGACTTCCTTGAGCTTGAGCGCACCCTCGTAGGAAATAGCGGCACCCATGCCACGGCCCACGAACAGCGCCGACTGCGCGTCCTTGCACAGCAGAGCAGCTTCATGAACGGCCTCGGTTTGGGTATCCAAAATCCACTGGATCTGCTCGGCCGTATCGGAAAGCTCGCGGAACAGCATGCGCGCCTGCTTGGTGGTCAGGCGGTACTTGACCTGCGCCAGCAGCAGAGCCAGCAGCGTCAGGCTCACGACCTGGCCGATGAAGCTCTTGGTCGAGGCGACCGCGATCTCCTTGTTGGCCTTGGTGTAGATGACGCCGTCGCTCTCACGCGCCACGGGGCTGCCCACCACGTTGGTGATGCCGAAGACCTTGGCACCCTTGATGCGCGCATCGCGAATGGCGGCAAGGGTATCGGCCGTCTCGCCCGACTGGGACACGGCAACGACAAGCGTCGTCGGCGTAATGATGGGGTTGCGATAACGGAACTCGCTGGCCGCCTCCACCTCGGTGGGGATGCGAGCCCAGCCCTCAATGAGATTCTTGGCAATGAGGCCAGCGTGATAGCTGGTGCCGCAAGCGATCACGTAGACGCGGTCGATGTCGTTGAGTTCCTCGAGCGAAAGGCCCAGCTCGTCGATGTCGAGCTCGCCGGCCGGCGTCATACGACCAACCAGCGTGTCGCGCACGACGCGCGGCTGCTCGTGAATCTCCTTGAGCATAAAGTCGGGATAACCGCCCTTTTCTGCCATGTCCAGGTCCCAATCGATGTGGGTGACCTTGGGCTCGATAACGTTGCCGGCCTCGTCGGTGTACTCGACGCCTGCGGGCGTGAGCTTGGCAAACTGACCGTCCTCGAGCACCACGACATCGCGGGTGGCGTCGATGAGCGCTATGACATCGGAAGCAACATAGGAGCCGGTTTCGCCCACACCGACTACGATCGGGGAATCCTTGCGGGCCACGGCGATCACGCCGGGCTCGTCAGCGCACACGGCGGCCAGACCATAGGCACCGACCACGTGGGTGCAAGCCTCGCGCACGGAGGCCATCAGGTCGTGCGTCTCGGCATAGGCCTCTTCGATCAGATGCGCGAAGACCTCGGTATCGGTCTCGCTCTTAAAGTGGTGGCCGCGACCCTCCAACTCTTCGCGCAGCTCGGCGAAGCTCTCGATGATGCCGTTGTGGACGATGGCGATACGACCGTCGCAGCTGGTGTGGGGGTGAGCGTTAACGACGGAGGGCTTGCCGTGGGTGGCCCAACGGGTGTGGCCGATACCGCAGGTAGCGTCGCTGTCGATATTGGAAAGCTCGCTCTCCAAGCCCGCGACCTTACCCACGCGGCGGATGACATCGAGGTGCGCCGCGGCGCCCTCGCCCACCTCGAGCGCGACGCCCGAGGAGTCATAGCCGCGATACTCCATACGCTTGAGGCCCGTGACCAGGATGTTCTTTGCAATATCAGAGCCGGTGTAGCCGACAATTCCGCACATAGGATAAATCCCTTCGTCCGCTTGACTGCAAAACGTCCACGCACAGGGGGCGCTGAGACGCATAACGTTCGAGTATTGTACTCACGCAAACGCAAGCTGATATACCAGAAGTGGTATCTCAACTTGGATACCACTCGATACACACACCCCACCACCACGAAGGGGACAGGCACCTTCGTGGTGGTTTGGACCGGGGCGGCGGCCCGTCCCGGCGAAAGATCTCGATCTGTAACATCTGGGGCTCCGAAAGCCGGCTTAGTGTTACAGATCGAGACATTACGGTTCGGTCCCTGCACTATGTCTCGATCTGTAACAGATAGAGCCGGTTTTGCCGTCCAGATGTTACAGATCGAGACAATTGAAGGCCCGGGCAGCTCAAACCACCACAAAGGTGTCTGTCCCCTTCGTGGTGGTTTGAGCTGGCAACGGCGTTTGCCCAGATAAAACCTGCCAAAATAAACCTGTCCCTAATTGGCAGGTTTTGACACCTCAGGGGCGGGCGATGCTACAATCTGGCTTGTACTTGAAACGCATCAAAGGGGCCGCTATGGCAAAGGTTAAAATCAGCGACGTCGCGCGCGAAGCCGGGGTTTCGTTGGGCACGGTTTCCAACGCGCTCAACCATCCCGAAAAGTTGCGTCCCGAGACCCTCAAGCTCATTAACGAAACCATCAATCGACTGGGCTACCTGCCCAACCAAAGCGCTCGTCAGCTCGCGGGCGGCGCCACCAAGTCCTTTGGCCTGGTGCTCCCCCGTCTCGACCACGGCTTTTCACTCCAAATCGCCAGCGGCGCCCACAACGAGGCCCGCAAGCACGGCTACGACCTGCTCATCGCCAACGCCGATAACGACGATATTCTCCAGGACCATTACCTGCGCTACTTTATGGGCACCCAGATGTCCGGCGTCATGGTTCAGCCCATGGCATCCCCCGACTGGCACCCCGCCATGACCAAGATGCCCGTGCCGATCGTCCATCTGGACATCCATTGCTCCGAGCCCGGCTACTACGTAGCGGCCGACAACGAGGCCCAGGGTCGCATCATTGCCGAACTCGCCATCGCCCGCGGCGCGCACCATATTGTCGTCGTCGGCCGAGCAGCATTTATGCAACTCACCCTGCGCGTCCTTGGCATTCATAAGGCGCTCGCCCTACATCCCGACATCAAGATCGAAGTCATTGACGCCGGCGAGTGGAACACGGCGGCCGACGGCTATGGTATCGGCAACCAAATCGCCGAGCGTCCCGCCGACGAACGCCCCGATTTTGTCGTCGGTCTAACCGACGTGCTGGCCTCGGGTGTCGTTTCGGCACTGGTCGACAAGGGCATCTCTGTCCCCGGGCAGGTACGCGTAGCAGGCTGCGATGGCAACCCGCTCGCTTGGAGCGGATTGGTCCCGCTCACTACGGTAGCGCCCCCGGGCTACGAGATTGGCCGCAAGGGCGTTCAATTGCTCATGGAGCAAATCGAGAACAAGACCCCGGCAAAGACCAAGCATATCCGCGTCGGCTCTGCAGCGCGCACCGTCACCGCAGTCACCGCCGCCGAGGATATCAACCGCCAAGAACTGGTACGTCCGTTCCTACTGGAGCGCGCCAGCACCCAGGCAAGCACCCAGACCGACGCCACGGCCATCAACCTCGGCGCGTATCTATAGCACGCCCGCAAATATGCTATGTCGCCGCTTAAGCAAAAGGGGCCCGACCATTGCCGGGCCCCTTTTGCTTAAGCGCAAACGTGGGCAATTGCTCGTTTCAACACCGCAATTGTCTAGCGCACGGCCTTGACCGCCGCCGCCAGATCGAACAGCGTATCGAGCACGGCCTCGCAGCCATCCACCACGTCCTGCGGCAGCGGCACGATATCGGGGACGGCAAAGACATGGCAACCGGCCGTAATGCCCGAGACGCAACCGTTGCGCGAATCCTCGACCACGGCACATTCCTCGGGAGCAAAGCCCGCGCGCTCGCAGGCGAGCAGATACATCTCGGGGTCGGGCTTGCCGTGCACGACGTCCTCGCCACACGTTACCGTTTCAAACTTGTCAAAAAGACCGACCATCTTAAGGTTGCGCTCGGCCGTAACGAGGCGCGACGACGTCGCTAGACCCACGTGATAGCCCGCAGCCAACAGCTCGTCTATGCACTCGGCGGCGCCGGCCTTAAGCTCCAGCTCGGTCTTGACCATCTCGTCACGAATCTCCTTGTGGCGGACATAGACCGCCTCGGTGGTTTCATGGCTGCCGTAATGCCCATCAAGGATGTCCATAACATCGGGCAGCGTGCGACCGATAAACTGATGGATCAGCGCATCATCAATCGCGAGCCCCAGCTCAGCGGCGCCTGCCTTCCAGGCCTTAATCCCCAAACGCTCGGTATCGACCAGCGTTCCATCCATATCAAAAATAACAGCCTTGATCATATCGGTCCCCCTCGCCGGATTGCATTACTGCCACTCTACCGCACTTTACAAGCTTGTATATAACGTATATAGCATATTGCACTTTCGTTACATAGCTGGAAGTCTTATGACAAGCAGCTCGGTGGGATTATAGTTTCATCCGAGCTTTAATAACTGTAAGGAACTTTCATGCTTTCAGACACCGCCGCACCCGCAGAGGAGCTTCAGGACAAACTCGCAGCACTCGAGCAGCTGCTTTTGGCATACGGACGCGTCGCCATCGGCTTTTCCGGTGGTGTCGACAGCAGCTTTTTGGCCGCGGTCTGCGCCCGCATCATGCCTACCAATACCCTCCTCGTCCATCTCACCACGCCGCTCATCGGCACGCCCGAACAGACTTCGTTTGAGCAGTCCGTTGATGGGCAAGCTGATGAAGGGGCGCATTTTAAGCTCCCCGTGCTCAATCTTTCGGTCGATCAGTTGCAGCTCCCCCAGGTAGCCTGTAACGATGCCAATCGCTGCTACCACTGCAAGCACGCCGGCTTTACCGCCATCGTCAACCACGCCAAGTCGCTCGGCTTTCCCACCGTCATCGATGGCAGCAATGCAAGTGATCGCGGCGACTACCGCCCTGGTATGCGCGCGGCAAAAGAGCTCGGCGTACGCTCCCCTCTCATGGAGGTCGGCTTTACCAAGGACGAAGAGCGCGAGCTGCTGCGCGCATGGGGCTATCCCGTTTGGAACCTGCCGGCGGGAGCATGTCTTGCCACGCGCGTTCCCACGGGCGAGAAGCTTACGCGCGAGAAGGTCGATTTAATCCGCGCCTGCGAGGATTACCTGCACGATCTTGACTTGGCTCAGGTCCGCGCACGCCTGGTCGGCGGCTGCATGCATATCGAGGCCGCACCCGCAGATGTCGCCAAGATTGCCACCCTCGGCGGTGCCGCCGTCGACGGCAAGGGCAAGACCCCGCTGCCCGCCGCCATCGAGTCCGCGCTGCGCGAGCTGGGCTGCGACCATATCTCCCCCGAGGTCACCCCCTACATCCACGGTGCCATGAATCAGTAACCTGCCAATAAGGGACAGGTTTATTTTGGCAGGTTTTATCTGGGGAAATATCGCAAGACAATCGCCCCTCCAGCACCCATCTGGCCTCGAGAGACACTAGAGAGGCGACCCGGCTGCATCTACTTCTTCCGATATCGGCGGTTACGGCTCGTCGATGAACCCATTACTTCGATGAGCCCTTTATCCGCCATTTTTGGCAGATGGTAACGGACGGACGAAATTTTGACCCCCGATGCAACCGCTATTTCTCGCGCCGTCATATCCACTTCGGCGCTGAGAGCCTCCAGGATCCTATCCGCCGTCGAAGCTGACGACTCTCTGTTCATATCGATAATTTCAAACGTGTCATTGCCGCATTTTGACAGGACATGTTTATCCACAAGGTCCCCGCAGATCAGGCGAATGTCATCCGAATCCCACTTCAGGGCCTCTCGTATTTTTTGAACATCGCATACGCACCCATGCTCCCGCATAAACATGAGCAATGTTTCCTCGCGATCTGTCAGCTCGGTGCCCACATGGCTCTGAATCCACGTGCGGTTTTCAGCAAGCTCCGCCCCGTGCCGGGAAAGCAGCACCGTAAACGAATCGGCCTTAACGATAAATTTCGGCCTGCCAAGCGAACGAGACTCCATCTCGCGAATCATAGCCGGGATACCAGATCCCTGGCTCTCCGCAACGGCCCCCTCGGCATGCTCTAACGGCGTCGCCCCCATTAGGCTCATTAGCTTTGGATTTCGGCAGCGCGATTCCCCATCTGCAAGATTGTCCACCGTCTTTCCGCCCCAAAGCCCGCCAGGGTTTTTGATCTCTATTCTGTCTGGATAGATATCGACACTCACGGCCTGCCCCACAAACATGGGCGAATATTCTCGATGGATGCAGGCATTTGCCAAGGCCTCGCGCAAAACCTCCTGGGGAACTTCCCAATCCTCCCTTCTGCCAGCGCCTTGCACTATCGCCGCTTTGCGCAAGTTTCGTCCAATCGCGGCAAGAGCATCTTCGATGCAGGCCGGAATCGGGCCATCGCACAACTGGCGGTCAATAAACCGGGGTTGCCCGGGTGCAGATTTTTCCACATCGGAATGAACAGCGACATCGATCATGAGTTTGGGATAGAACTGCTGGGGGTAAATTCCCGCCGACAGAAGCCCTGCGAGCTTCACGGCACCATCCTTTGTAGTGATATTGAGTCTGACCAGCTGCTTTTCCAGCGTATCGGCCCCGCGCAAAACGCGCGGGGTCTGCAGCCGGCGATTTGCGATAATAGACCGCACGACATCTGGATCCAAATCCTCGACTGTTGCCTCCGAAACCACCGTGCCGTCTGCATCGCTCGGAAGCAACGCACTCTGCAGCTCATATAGCTCAGCGGGTGACATCTTGATATCTTTATCATCCACGCGCTTGTAGCTACCGTTCTGTACGCCGCGCGCGCCGATATAGCAAGGCTTCGCTTTAAGCTCAAGTTCAAAGATACGCACCAGAAGCACCTGGAGCCCGTCGACCTCGCCTCGATCAAGCTCGTACCGCGGCGCATGGGTCACCACTGCTGCTGAGCCTCCGTCTCCGATACCCGAAACAAACTGATCGCGCACCCTATCGATAGCAAAGTTAGCCGAAGGAACAAATCCTTCGGCTTCGTTTAGGCCCAAAATAATGAGCCCACCCGCAGTGTTCGCAAAAGCGCTCACTGTCTCCCATACGTCTGCGCTCAATTTATTCGTGCAGGCTTTAACTTCTACCGATGCGTCATCAGTCCCCCGCCTGCGAAGGCGCTCAACGATAAGGCCAAGAGGTTCATCCAGCAGCATTGGCATTCCGTCTCTCTAAAACGATAGATTTATCTCTCTAAAGTATAGTATATCTCTCTAACTTTAGAGAGATAAGCATCTTATTTTTGAGAGATAAACTGAATTCGCTGGTAGATTAACTAAGGCTGTCTATCTAACCGGCCTCCTCTTTAGAGAGACATTTAGAGAGACGTGCGCGACCTCTATAATCACGGGCTCCACTCTTTAACCTGCCAAAAAGGGACAGGTTTATTTTGGCAGGTTTTATCTGGGGAAACGCAAATAGGGCCGTGACACCCATACGGCGTCGCGGCCCTTTTCCTTGGAGAAGGATCAATTGATTGAACGGGATGACCGTTCTAGTCTTCGAGTCCGCTATTGATGAGCTCCGCAATCTCAACGGGATCGGTGCTCGCGCGCACCTTGTCACGGAAGCCGGCGTCCATCAGCATCACGGCAGCCTTGGAGAGCAGACGCAGGTGCGTAGTTCCGGCCTCGCCGGCGGGCACGTACAGCGCGAGCGCAACATCGACGGGCACCCCATCGAAGCTCGGCCATTCAACGGGCTCGGTCAGTTTAAGCACGGCAACGCCCGGCGTGTGGATCGCGTCGCTTTTGGCATGCGGAACGGCAAAACCGGCGACAAGGCCGGTCTCGGCCTCGTTCTCGCGAGCAATGAAGGCGGCCTCTACGGCAGATGCGTCATCGGCAAAGCCGAGCTCGATGGCCTGCTCGGACAAATAATGTAGGGCGTCCTCGCGCGAGGCGGCGGTAAACCCGATTGTCACTTGGTTGGCAGATACAAATCCCATGGAAACCTTCCTTACAACACGGACCTGACCGCGGCTTCGATGCCGTCGGCGTCCAGGCCGTACTTGTGCAGCAAATCGACCGCAGGGCCGGACTCGCCATACACATCGCGCACGCCGACGCGACGCATCGGCACCGGATGCTGCTCCGCGAGCACCGAGGCCACGGCCTCGCCAAGACCACCGATAATCGAATGCTCCTCGGCAGTGACCACGCGACCGGTCTTCTTGGCGCTGGCAACCACCAGGCGCTCATCAAGTGGCTTGATCGTGTGCATGTTGATGACCTCGGCGTCAATACCATCGGCAGCGAGCGCCTCGGCAGCCTCAAGCGCCTCGGCGACCATAAGGCCACAAGCGATGATGGTCACATCGGATCCCTCACGCACGACCACGCCGCGACCAATCTTGAACTCATAGTCCGCGCAGTCGTTGATAACCGGTGTTGCCAAGCGGCCGAAACGCATGTAGACCGGCCCCTCAAACTCATAGGCGGCGCGCACGCAAGCGCGAGCCTCGATGTCATCGGCGGGAACGATCACCGTCATACCCGGGATCGTGCGCATGAGTGCGATATCCTCACAGCACTGGTGCGTGGCGCCGTCTTCGCCGACCGAGATGCCCGCATGCGTGGCGCCGATTTTGACGTTGAGGTGCGGATAGCCGATGGAATTACGCACTTGTTCGTACGCGCGGCCGGCGGCGAACATGGCAAAGGTGCTCGCAAAGGCAACGTGACCCGTGGTCGCAATGCCGGCGGCAAGCCCCATCAAGTTGCTCTCGGCAATGCCGGCATCGTAGAAGCGCTCAGGATGCGCAGCCTTAAACTTACCGGTCTGCGTGGCGGCGGCCAGGTCGGCATCGAGAACCACAAAGTCATCGTGCTCATTGCCCAGCTCGACAAGTGCCTCGCCATAGCTAACGCGCGTGGCGACTTTCTTGACGTCTGCCATTAGAGCTCCTCCCCTGCTGCTGCGAGCTCGGCCATGGCCTGCTCAAACTGTTCATCGTTGGGTGCCTTGCCGTGCCAGCCCACCTGGTTTTCCATAAAGGAGACGCCCTTGCCCTTCACCGTCTCGGCGATAATGGCCACGGGCGAGTCGCTCACCTTGCGGGCCTCGGCAAAGGCGGCGGCAATCTGCGCCATGTCGTTACCGTCGGCAAGCTCGATCACATGCCACTTAAAGGCGCGGAACTTGTCGGCAAGTGGCATAGCCGAGTTAACTTCGTCGATACTGCCGTCAATTTGCAGGCCATTGTGATCGACGATAGCGACGAGGTTATCCAAGTCGTGGTTGCCGGCAAACATGGCCGCCTCCCACACCTGGCCCTCCTCGCACTCGCCGTCGCCCAGCAACGTGTAGGCGCGGTAGCTGTCACCCCAGTGCTTTGCGGCGAGTGCCATTCCAACCGCGGCGGAGATACCCTGACCGAGCGATCCGGTGGACATATCGATGCCCGGGGTGTCGTTCATGTTGGGATGGCCCTGCAGTCGGCTGCCAATATGACGGAGCGTCTCGAGCTCTTCGACGGGAAAATAGCCGCGATTTGCCAACACCGAATACAGGCCCGGCGCCGCGTGACCCTTGGAGAGCACAAAGCGGTCGCGATCGGCCTTGTGAGGGTCGGCAGGATCGATATTCATTTCCTCAAAGTACAGATAGGTCATGATGTCGGCAGCACCGAGCGATCCACCCGGATGTCCCGACTTGGCCGCGTGAACCGCAGTCACGACGCCCTTCCTGACCTCATTGGCGACCCTCGCCAGCTCCTGGTTGGTCATACGAATTCCTCTCTTGAGAACAACCCCGGCACGAGATAATGCGATGCCGGGGCAATTCACTCGTTAAGCCTGAGCGACGACCTTCTGCCAGTCAGCCTCGAACGAGGCAAGGCCCTGGTCGGTCAGCGGGTGATGCAGGCACTTCTTGAGAGCGGCCATGGGCACGGTCGCGATGTCGGCGCCAAGAAGAGCCGCCTGGGTCACGTGGTTGGGCGTGCGGACCGAAGCGGTGATGATCTCAACGGTGCCGTCGACGTTCTTGCCGGTCCAGTCATAGTTCTTGATGCAAGTCACAACATTGTCGAGCTGCGAGATGCCGTCCTCGGCGATGTCGTCAAAGCGGCCGACAAACGGGCTGATGTAGCGGGCACCGGCGTTGGCGGCCATAAGGGCCTGCGTCGGCGAGAAGACGAGCGTCATGTTGACACGCACGCCCGCATCGGCCAGCGCGCGGCAGGCGGCGAGGCCGGCCTCGCAGACGGGGAGCTTGACCACGATGTTGGGGGCGAGGGCAGCAAGGCGCTTGCCCTCCTCGATCATGCCCTCGGCCGTGGTGGCGGTAGACTCGGCAGACACGGGCAGACCCTCGCAGAGCTCGGCAATCTTGAGCATATGGGGCTCAAAGTCGGCCAGCTTGCCGCCGGTCTTGGCATACAGGGACGGGTTGGTGGTGACGCCGGCAAGGCAGCCCCAGCTCTTAGCCTCGGCGATCTCGTCAAGGTTGGCGGTATCGATAAAGAACTTCATGGTGCAAACTCCTTCGGAGGAATCCAAAACTCAGAAAAATAGGACAAAGGAGGCGTCCCTTTGTCCTATGTGCCGGGCCTGCGGCTGGGACATGCCCCAGGCCCGGCGTCGCGTAGGAAAAACTACCTAGTCCTCGAGGGCCTTCTCGATGCGGCTCGTGACGCCCTTGAGGTTAAGGCCGACGACGTACTGCTTGATCGGGCGTTTGATGTGCTCGATCACAAAGCGCTTGCCGTCGATGTCCTGGGCAGCGAGGTTGCGATAGAGCTTCTCGACCTGCTCCTTGACCTCGGGATCGTTGAAGGCGTAGTGGCCGGAGACATCCAGAATCTTCAGGCTGAGCTCATCGTCAGCCAGGATGTCGTCAACCTGCAGGTTAACGTCATCGCCGGTCATCCACTTGCGCCAGCGCTCGGTCTTGATGGCCTTGACCAACAGCGTGTGATACAGGTCGGAGGGATCGTCACACAGGCTGTTGTCGACCAGGATCTGCTCGGTAGCGCAGAGCTTGAGGTAGGCGCGGGTCTCCTCGGTGCCGTACTGAGGGGCGACATTGGAGGCCGTCACGTGAGCTGGGATGTGCTCGAGCAGCGTCGCGTCGTCCAGGTAGTCGGCGTTGTGCTCCTTCAGGCCCACGCCGTAGCGCTTTGCCATGTCGGCGAGCTCGCGGGCGTTCTTAAAGTTGTAATGGCCAACCTGCTCGGTCCAACGGGTGAGCGTACCGGTCTGACCGACGATAAAGGTGGGCATGGGGCAGCCGCGCTTCTCGAGCTCGGGCTGCAGCTGAGAAATGAACTCCTCGTACTTATCGGTAGAGGTCAAGCCGCCATTGGTCTCCTCGGTACCGACCTCATAGGCGACCTCGGGCAGGTTATGCTCGCGACGGTACTGCTCAAGGTAGTCGATAAGATCGATCGTGCGGCGAAGCACCACGTCGAGCGGAATAACCTTGCCGATCTGATAGGGGTCCTTGGTGGGGTCGACCATCAGCAGGTCAAAGCCTGCCTCCATGTCGGCGACGAAGGACCTGCGGGCGAGCTCCATGGCCTCGTCCTCGGGCAGGTGGGCGTTACGCTCCTCGTCGCGCTGCCACGGACCGCCGTGATCGCGGCACAGGTAGTACGGGCCGGTGTAACCCACCTCGTCGGCAACCTTCTTGATGTCGGCAGCAAAGCGCGTCTGGTCCCAACCGTTGACGTAGCCGGCGCCCATCTCGTCCATATCGACCTGGTTGCGGCTGGCGATAAACATTGGCGGGAAATCCTCGTCCTTGGCAAGCTCGAACACGGCCTGAATCAGGTTGGGGCTCATGGGGCCAATGCCGACCATGGTTGCGTGATCGCCGCCATCCTGCAGCTTGAGCATGCCCTGAACGGCCTGGCGGATGGTGAGGTTGGACATTTTGTTCTCCTTCTCCAGAGGATTTTTGACAAAAGTTCCCTGGGACCCAAATGCGGGCCCTATCAGTACGGATGGATTTTGTTGTGTAGGGGCGGTTGTGCGGAGTCAAATCCATCCTCCGCACAACCGGAGTCCTTAAAGGTTTACTTGGCCTGCTTATCGAGCGTGGGCTTCATGGCAATCAGGATTGCAGCGGCGACCACGGAGCCAATCACGATGTCCAGGCAGAACAGCGCGACGTTGTTGGTGGCAAGGGCGACGATAAAGCCACCGTGCGGGACGTAGCAGTCGATACTCTGGAAGGCGGCAAGCGCCGCACCCACAGCAGAGCCGATGCAAATGCCGGGGAGGGTGTGACCGAGGTCCTTGACCGCGAAGGGGATAGCGCCCTCGGTAATACCGATGCAGCCCATGAACAGCGCGGAGATGCCCATCTGACGGTCGGCGTCATCGAACTTGTTCTTGGCGATGAGCGCAGCGAGGCCACAGGCGATCGGGGGAACGGCGACGGCGACGCGGAACATACCGTTAGGGCCGTAGATACCGGAGGCCATGATGGCCATGGTGAAGGTCGAGGCGGTCTTGTTGATGGGGCCGCCCATATCGAAGGCGGTCATAACGCCAATGACCAGACCCAGGACGACGGCGGAACCGCCCTGCAGGCTTCCGAGCACGCCGGTAAGCCAATCCATCACAAAGCCAAGCGGCGTGGCCAGGATGTAGATATAGGCCATGCCCAAGACGAGCGAGGTCAGAATCGGGATGATCAGGATGGGCATGATGGTCTGGATGGTGTTGTTGACCTTCCAGGTCTTCATCCAGCGGACAAAGTAACCGCAGATGACCGCCATGATCATGGCGCCCAAGAAGCCGGTCGAAACGCTGTTGCCGCTCGGGGTGACGACGGCGTTGTTGACCAAGTAGCCCAGGACAAAACCGGGGGCAAGCGCGGGCTTGCCGGCCGTCGAGTAGGCGATGTATGCCGCAAGCACCGGAATCATCATAGAGATGCCGGCCATGCCGATGGTGTTAAGGCTCACCATCAACGGGTTGGTGACCTCCATACCGCTAGCACCGGCAGTACCGGATGCCAAAGAGAAGGCGAGGAACACGCCACCGATAACGACAATGGGGATAAAATAGGAAACGCCGGTATTGAATGCATTGAGCAGCGTCTTACCCGGATCGGCAAAGATAGACTGCTTGGACGCCGGTGTCGGGGCTTGCGGGGCAGCGGAGACGGCCTTCTTCTCTGCCTTGGCCTCGGCCTTGGGCGCGTCAACGGCACCGCCCGTCGCCTTGATGATCTCAACAGCCTGGTCGATGATCTTGACCGGATCGGAGATTACATCCGATGTGCCGACCTTGAGGAACTTGCCCTCGGCCATCTTCTGCTCAAAACGGTCCTCGTTCTCGACACCCACGTCGACGGACTCCAGGACCAGGTCGGCGGAGTCCACGTCTTCCTGCGTGAGCTCATTCTCGATACCCAGGCCACCCTGAGCCTCGACCTTGCACTCGATACCACGGGCGGCGCATTCATCCTGAATCGCCTTCTGGGCCATATACGTGTGGGCGATACCCACGGTACAGGCGGCAACGCCTACGATCTTCATTGCTTCCCTCTTTTCATAGAGTTGCGTGCGCAAGACACCGTTTGCGGAGGCCTCCGGAGCATCCCCTGCCGTTTGGACTTGCTGTCTTTTCGACAAGACCAATATAGGTGCTCGTTTGTCTTAATGCCAGCTTATTTCGGTAAACGCGCAGGTCAGAGCGTTGGTTATGCGATTTAGTTATGCGTTTAACCAAAAATGAATCCTGCGATTTTGCCCTCGATTTCAAAAGTCAAGAAGTATTTGATTTTCTCGGTAGACGGCAGATGCGCAGCCCGTCACAAATTTCGACCCCACCCGTATGCCGCATTTGTTGCATACTCATATGAAAGGATAAAACCGCTCACCGAAGCGCATCCCTCACCAAGACTCAAAGTCATCATGTTGGAAAATGCTCATCTGTCGGAAGGAGTCGCTGTGGCAAAACAGCGCGTTACGATCGCAGACGTCGCTCGAGAGGCGGGAACCTCGACGGCAAGCGTCTCGTATTACCTCAACGACAAACGAGAAAAGCTTAGCGAGAAGACGCGGAACAAAATCGCGCGCGTCATTAAGGAACTCGGATACGTTCCCAATGCCCAGGCGCAAACGCTCACCGGCAAACAAACCCACGTCATCGCCATCATCATTTTGGATAACACCAACAAATGGGCAGGGCTCGTTCTCAATGGCATGGAGCAGGTCATGCTCCCCGCGGGCTACCAGACGGTCGTTTGCACGAGCAACTTTAACCCCGAGACCGAGCTCATGTACGTCGACAAGATGCTCTCGCTGGGCGTCGATGGCTTTATCATCCAACCCACGGCAAATTTCAAAGCCGTCCACGACCGCATCAAACGCGCCGGCAAGCCCGTCGTCTTTTTTGACGCGGCCATCTACAGCCCAGGCACCAGCTGGATCAAAACCAACCTCTACGACGGCGTGTACAATGCCACGCAGGCGCTTCTCGATGCCGGCTACGAGGACTTTTTCTCCATTGCCGCTAATATGACCGAAATGCGCACCCGCATGGAGCGTTTCCAGGGATATGCCGAGGCGCTGGCCGCGAATGGACAGCTCTACAAAGCCATCCCCATCGATCACAACAAGCCGTCAATCAACGAGCTCACCGAATACTTTAAATACAAGTTCAACCCCGCCAAGCGCACGCTCATCTTCGTGCAAAACCAATGGGCGCTTCCGCGCGTCTATAAGGCGCTTCAGCCCATGGTCCATCTGCTCCCACAGCAAATCGGCCTTTTGGGACTCAACTGCGAAGACTGGACCAACCTCACCACACCAACCGTCTCCACCATCATCGAGCCCGTCGACCAGGAAGGTCGCGAAGCAGCCGAAATGCTGCTCGCCCTACTTGACGGTAGCAGCGAACCCGGCGAGCAGCGCATTCTCGAGTGCAAGCTCAACTGGCTCGACTCCACCTCGATCTAGACCGCGGGATAAATTAATCAGCAGCGTTTATCCCAAATCTTAAGTATTTCTTCGACAGAACGGCCCCTGCCGGCTCCTGCTAGACTGGTAGATTCCCAACCGTCCATCCAGGAGCCTCAATGTCGCGCAAGTCCGCCTACAAGCAAGCACTTTCCATCGGCACCGCCGTGGTGCTGGGGTTTGCGTTGTTGACGGGATCGCTCGACGGAGCGCCCAAGCTGTTGTCGCCGCAAAGCGATGAGCAGGCAGCAGCTCTGGCCGAAAAACAAAACGAGAGTCCCAGCCGCACCGACGACGAGGCAGACTTGGTTGCCCGGCTTGAATCGGGAACAGCGAGCTCCGAGGACTCTCAAAATAGCCAAGACTCTGGCGATGGCTCCGAATCCACCGCGACCAACATCGGTGACGACGGTTCCACGAACAGCGCCGCCACCCCCATCGACGAAGTCGAAAACCCCGACCTCAACCGCGCCCGCGGTGTTTATCTCAGCAGCATTCCCGACTACGCCGGCAACCCCTACGTTGCCCTTCGCGCCGACAGCACGCACTCGTTGGGCATGCCGTCGTTCACGCTCGACGAGTATGAGCGTGCCACCGAAGAGGGCTGCTTTAAGAAATTCTCCAAGCTCGACAGCCTGGGCCGCACTCGCAAGGCGCTCGCCTGCATAGGCCCCGAGTCGCTCGGACAGGGAAAGCGCGGCGATATCTCGCGTATCCATCCTGCCGGTTGGCACCAGCAGCGCTACGACTTTATTCCAGGCCAGAGCCTCTACAACCGCTGCCACCTCATCGCCTGGTCGCTCTGCGGCGAAAACGCCAACCGCAAAAATCTCCTCACCGGCACGCGCTATCTCAACGAGACGGGCATGCTGCCGTTTGAGGAGCAGATTCTCAACTATATTCGCGATACGGGCAACCATGTGCTCTACCGCGTCACGCCCATGTACAACGAAGAGGAACTCGTCTGTCGCGGCGTTCGCCTGGAGGCACAATCGATCGAGGACCACGGCAAGACCCTGTGCTTCCACGTGTACTGCTACAACCTGCAGCCGCACGTGCAGATCGACTACGCCACCGGCCGCAACCAGGCATCCGGAGACTAGTGCCGACCGCGCCGCCCGTAACCCAAAAACATGATCCGTTTTCCTCCGTCCCCAGGGGATCAAATTAGGCCGCCCCGGTTACCCAGGACGGCCTTTTCGTCAGCACCTACATTGCAGGCAAAACCACACGTTACTTGGCGCGGCCCTCTTCATAGCGCTCGACCAGCTTGGCTTGAACGTCATAAGGCACCTGCTCATAGCCGGCGGGCTTCATGGTAAAGTCGCCCGTGCCACGCGTGATAGAGCGCAGGCGCGTCGAATAATCCGTCAGCTCGGCTAGCGGTGCCTGGGCGATGACCACGGTGTCTCCGCGCTCATCGGTCTCCATGCCCGTCACGCGGCCACGCGAGGCCGAGATGTCGCCCATCACGGCGCCGGCGTAGCTCTCGGGGATAGTCACCGTAATTTCCTCGATGGGCTCCAGCACCACCGGGTCGGCATCGGCGCACGCCTTGCGCAGGCCGATGCGGGCCGCCGCGCGGAACGCCATCTCGTTGGAGTCGACGCTGTGATACGAGCCGTCGTACACCGCGACGCGAATGCCCGTGAGCGGGTAGCCGGCGATGATGCCGTCCTTCATGGTCTCCTGGACGCCCTTGTCCACAGCGGGGATGAGCGAGCGCGGGATGCGGCCACCCACGACCTCGTCCACAAACTCATAGCCGTCGCTCGTGCCGTCGGGCCCAATGAGCGGCTCCACGCGCAGCCAGCAGTCGCCGTACTGACCGGCGCCGCCGGTCTGCTTCTTGTGGCGACCCTGGGCGCTTGCCGTGCGGCGGATGGTCTCGCGATACGGAATGCGGATCGGCACGCTTTTGGCCACGACCTTGGTGCGATCCTCCAAACGGTTGAGCAGCACCGAAACCTGCGCCTCACCCACGGCGGAGATGATAGTCTGGCCCGTCTCCTCGTCGCGGTCGATGCTCATGGTCGGATCGGCCTTGCAGGCTTTCTCGATAAACGTATAGAGCTTCTCCTCGTCGCCGCGGTTCTCGGCCTCGATGGCAATGCGGTACTGCGAGTTGGGGAACTTGAACGCCGCCGCCTCGACCTTGCCGGTAATCGAGAGCGTATCGCCCGTCTCGGCCGCCAGCTTGGGCGCCACGATGATGTCGCCGGCATAAGCGTGGCCGACCTCGGTCATGTCACGGCCGCACATCACATACAGGTGGGCCAGACGCTCACCCTTGCGCGTGCGCGCATTGATCAGCTCAAGGCCCGGCTCAAGCGTACCCGTCAGCACCTTGATAAAGCTGATGCGACCCTGTTGTGGATCGGCCAGGGTCTTAAACACAAAGGCCACCGGGCGGTCATCGTCACTCGAGATCTTGAGCGAGTCGCCGTCGATGAGCGGCATCTCGCCGTAGTCAGTCGGCGCCGGGAAGTACGTGGCGATGTCGTCCATCAGCGAGTTGACGCCCTGCTCCTTAATGCAATCGCCCGCAAAGACCGGCACAAAGATGCGCTCGGCGATCGCCTTGGACAACAGGCCCTCAAGCTCCTCCTGCGTCAGCGTCTCCTCGCCTTCCAGGTACTTCATCATCAGCTCATCGTCGGCCTCGGCCACCAACTCGCACAGATGGTCATGGGCTTCCTCAGCCTGGGCACGATACTCCTCGGGAATCTCCGACTCTACGGCTTCGGTGCCGTTGCAATGGCGCGCCTTCATGCGCACCAGGTCGATAATGCCGTCAAAGTCCTCGCCCTCGCCCCAGGGGAGGGTCACGGCGCCTAGGCGCGTGCCAAAGCGCTCCTGCAGCAGGTTCATTGTGGTCGTAAAGCTGGCCTCGGGACGCGACAGGCGGTTTACGAACACCGCGCGCGCCAGGCGCAGGTCCTCGGCGGCGTACCAAAGCTTAACCGTCGTCGGCTGCGGGCCGGCCTCGGCGTCGACCACAAACAGCGCCGTCTCGCAGACGCTCATCGCGGCAAAGGCGTCGCCGATAAAATCGGGGTAGCACGGGGCATCGAGCACGTTGATGCGGGCGCCCTTCCAATCGATCGGCGCGATGGTCGTCGAGATGGAGAATGAACGCTTGACCTCTTCGGGGTCATAGTCGAGCGTGGGCTTGGTGCCGTCGTGGCCGCCCAGGCGAGCGGTCTTACCGGAAAGGTGGAGCATGGCTTCGGCGAGTGAAGTCTTGCCCACCCCGCCTTGGCCTACGAGCACCACGTTCCTTACGTTGCCGGTCTTGGGAGCACCCATGATGACCTCCTTGCAGGGTCGCGCGCGATGCGCGACGCCAACGGGGAGAGTTCGCGGTCGATGCCGTCCCGGGAGCAGCATGGTCGGCAGCCGAGCCGACTCACCCTCCAAATGTCCTATGCCACCACCCTACCCTCACGGGCGACCGTCCATGCACACCTTTCGGCACACGTATGAATACGGGCGGCGAGAGGAGGAGGCGAGCTTGTGAGGCGATTATTGAACCCCGCCGATTCAAATAAAATGCCGCCCCAGGCTGTAAGACCTGCGGCGGCTTCGCCTCAATTAATAGTTGAGCAAATAGTTGAACCTACCCCTCGATACGGCTCAAGAACTCACGGGTACGCTGCTCGCGCGGATGATCGATAACCTGCTCGGCCGGACCCTCCTCAACAATACGCCCGCCATCCATAAAGACCACGCGGTCGGCAACGTCGCGGGCAAACTGCATCGCATGCGTCACGATCACCATCGTCATATTCTGTGCCGCCAGGTCCTTAATGACACGCAGCACCTCGGCCGTCAGCTCGGGATCGAGTGCCGAGGTCGGTTCGTCAAAGAACAGGATCTCCGGGTCGAGCGCCAGGGCGCGGGCAATACTCACGCGCTGCTGCTGACCGCCCGAAAGCTCGCAGGGCACCTTGTTCTCGTTACCCGTAAGCCCCATCTGTGCAATAAGCTCGTGCGCGCGGGCCTCTGCCTGCTCGCGCGGGCGCTTAAGCACGCGGATCGGCGCATCGGTGATGTTTTTCATCACGGTATAGTGCGGGAACAGATTGTAGTTCTGAAACACCAGACCAAACCGCGAGCGCGCCTGTTTAGGCACATCGCCCTTTGCGTACACCGCGCCCGAACCCGCATCCGTCGCGACGGCAAGGTCACCAAACGAAAGCGAGCCGCCGTCGAGCGTCTCGAGCAGCGTGGCACAGCGCAGCAGCGTGGACTTACCGCCGCCCGAAGGCCCGATAATCGCCACGACCTCGCCACGCTTTACCTCGAGCGAGATATCCTTGAGCACCTCATTGCCGCCAAACGCCTTGCGTGCGTTCGCTATATTCATTACCGAATTAATCATGGTAGTAATCCAATTTTTTCTCGGCGGCGCCCAGCAGCATCTCGACCACAAAGTTAAAGACCCAGTAAATCAGCGCCGCGATCGCAAACGGCACCATGCTCACTTGCGAGGCGACCAGCGCCTTGGCCGTCGAGAACATCTCCCCCACACCGATGGCAAACGCCAGCGACGTGTCCTTGACCAGCGTGATGATCTCGTTGCCCATCGCCGGCAGAATACGCTTGGCGACCTGCGGCATCACGATATACAGAAACGTCTGCACGCGCGAATAGCCCAGCACCTCGGCTGCCTCGTATTGACCGCGCGGAATGGACTGCAGGCCCGAGCGATAGATCTCGGCAAAGTAACCGGCGTAGTTGATGATGAACGCCACGACGCACGCCGTCCACTTGGAATCGGGCGTGAGCGAAATGCCAAACACGTAGTACGGGGCAAAGTAGATGGCAAACATCTGCAGCATGAGCGGCGTACCGCGCATGACCGAAATGTAGATGCGCGCAATCCAGCGAAGCGGCGCGATTTTGCTCATGCGCATAAACGCCACGGGGATTCCCAGCGGAATCGACCCCAGCAGCGTCAGCACAAACAGCTGCAAACTGACCAAGAATCCCTGGCCAAGCATCTGCATCATGACCTGAATAGACATTACTTGAGCACCCAATTATCGAAAGATAGACCGTAATCTGCATATTTGTCGCACAGGTCCTTAACCGTGCCGTCCTCGTAGAGCGCCTTGAGCGACTCGGTCACGGCATCGGCGGACTTGGTGTCGCCCTTCTTAAAGCCAACGGCGTAGTGCTCGCTGGACAGCGGCTTGTCGAGCTGCGTATAGGCATCGGGCTTGGCGGCAAGCTGATATTGGGCGATCGAGAGGTCACAGGCAACGGCATTGACTGCACCACTCTCGAGCTGCATAAACGCCGTGTTGTACTCGCCGATGGTATCGAGCGTGGCAAACGTCGCGGCCAGATCCTTCTGATCGCCCTCGAGTACATCCTGTGCGGCGGAATCAGTCTGGGTAATCACGGTCTTGCCGGCAAGATCGTCCCAGCTCTTGATACCCGCGTCCTTCTTGACCACGAGTACCTGCTCGTTGAGCATGTAAGGCTCGGAGAACGTGTAGTCGTCCTCGCGGCCCTCCATGGTAAAGCCGTTCCAGATGCAGTTGATGGCACCCGAGTTGAGCAGCGTGTCCTTGGCATCCCAGTCGATGGCCTCGTAATCGACTTCCCAGCCCTGCTTATCGGCAACGGCCTTGGCAAGGTCGAGGTCAAAGCCAGTGTACTCACCATCGTCGCCTACAAAGCCATACGGAGGATAGGACTTGTCAAAGCCCACGACGAGCGTCTTGGACTCCGCCGCGCCCTTCACATCCTTGGCTGCGGCAGAGCCAGCAGCGGAGCCCTTGCCGGCACCACCGCCGCAGCCGACAAGACCAAGGCCAAGCACCGTAGCGAGCGAGCCGGCTAGACCAACAAACTGACGACGAGACATATCGGTGTTCATGGTATCCCCCCTTGATGGCACTTTAGTTAAGTAAAGTGATTCGTGTAACGTCCAGAATCATACACTTTAGTGAGATGGAGTACAAGGGAGGGTTTGCCCGGCGTGGGCGGGGAGCGGCGCGTAATTAAGTTTCCTGCTCTACAGTCCTGCGCAAGACGGAAAGCACATTAAGTGCTTTCCTTTGCGTGCGGAACTCGCGATAAACTTAATTACGCGCCGCTCCCCGCCCACGCCGGGCAAACATCGTTGGACTTATCACTGACATGAAATAGGCGCTTGTATATCGTCCGCTAGCTTGGCACGGTACAATGCTTTCAGCTTTCAATTTGTAAATTAGTGGGGTTAATTCATGGCAGAATCTCGTGCGGAGCGTAAGGCTCGTCGTGCTTTGATCGAGGCGGCTGAGGGGTCAGAGGAGAAAAAATCTTCTAAGAAATCCAAGTCGTCTCAGGACGCGAAGGGTAAGTCGGCCAAGGGCAAGGCTAAGGCCAAGCGTCCCGGCTCTCGTCGGAACGAGGATAAGGCATCTCAGACTCGCTCCAAGCGCTCGCATAAAGATCGGGTTTCGTCTGCGCGTAAGGCTGTGGACCCCAAGTCCCCCTGTTCGATCATGAAATCTTGCGGTGGGTGCACGGCGCTCAATCGTCCTTATAAGAAGCAGCTCGCCGCCAAGCAAGCTGCTATGGAGGAGCTTTTTGCTTCGCTTTGCGAGCGTGAAGGCATTGCTGTAGACCCCATTCGCGGTATGGGCGTCACCCTGGGCGATCCGGGTAAATATCCTGCGCCGCGTGGTTTTCGTCATAAGGCTGCCACTCCCTTTGCTCCCGGTAAGGAGGGCGCTGTCCGTTGCGGTTTCTTTGAGCGCGGTTCGCACAGAATCGTTGCCGTACCCGAGTGTCCTGTCGAGGCGCCGGGTGCCCGTCAGATTCTCAACGGCATCGCACGCGAAGCTGAACGGCTGCATATTCCCGCCTTTAATGAGGACAAGCATCTTGGTTTGCTTCGCTATGCCGTCGTCCGCTGCGGCTGGCGTACAGACCAAGTCATGGTTACGCTCGTGACCGCCCAGCGTGACTTACCGCATGCGCAGGAGTTCTTTGAGGCCGTCGCGGCACTCGATCCGCATATCGTCACCGTTGCCCAAAATATCAATGGCCGTCCCGGTAACGCCATCTTGGGTGAGGAGACTCGTATCGTCTATGGCGCCGAGTGCATGCGCGACCAGCTGCTCGGTTGCGAATTCGATATCTCCCCTACCGCGTTCTATCAGACCAATCCGCAGCAGACCGAGCTGCTCTATCAGCTCGCGATTGACGGCATGGACCTGCAACAGGGTGACATTCTTATGGACGCCTACTGCGGCAGCGGCACCATCGGTCTGTGCGCTGCGAAGGATGCCCGGGACAGAGGTGCCGGCATTATGCTGCTCGGCGTGGAGCGCAACCCGGCGGGCATTGCCGACGCACGTCGCAATGCCGAGCTCAACGGCCTCACCCGCAGCGCTTGGTTTATGGCCGACGATGCGACCGACTATATTCTCGATGCCGCCGATAACAACGAGCGCGTTGACGTCCTTTCCATCGATCCGCCGCGTGCCGGCTCTACCCCCGAGTTCCTCGAGGCCGCCTGCGCACTTAAGCCGCGCCGCATCACCTATATCAGCTGCAACCCCGTGACCCAAGAGCGCGACCTGCACCAACTCCTCGACGGAGGCTATCGCCTGCTCAAGATCACACCGGTCGACATGTTCCCCCACACCGACCACACCGAAACCGTCGCGGTCCTCGAGCGCCGCTAATCCACCCTTGTAGATTTTTGGGACAAGAGGGGGGGCGGCCCGTCTGGACCGCCCCCTTTCGTTGGGCATATGAATCTCGTTACATCCCCTTGCGCAGGTCGCACACGCCGGCTGCCGCCATCTCGCGCAGCAGTGTCTCGCGGTCGCGCGTCACGATCAGGTCCAGCGGGAAGTGAATCTCGTCGAGCAACTTGCGGGCGTGCTCGAGCTTGCCAATGGCCATACCAATGTGGGCATCGGTCGACACACCAATACCCACGCCCAGCTCGGCGCAGCGCTCGGCAATCTTGCGGCATACGGCCCAATGCTCAGTGTCTGCACCGTGCTCAAGACTATGGTTGTTGATCTCAATGATCTTGTGCTTGGCTTTGGCCGCCAGCAGCACCTCATCGATATCGAACGGCACGCCCGAACGACCCGTGTGACCCAGCATGAACACCTTGGGGTGCTCCAGGGCATTGATATACATCTCGGTCGTCTGGGCCAGCGTCGCGCCCTCGGCAATCTGCGGATTATGCACGCTTGCAACCAGATAATCCAAATTACGCGTAACCAAATCGAACAGCGAATGCTGACGGCTGTACGAATCGCCGGCAATATCGAGCGTGACAAGAGTGTCCTCGCCAAACAGGCTTCCGTCCAGCGAAACGATATCGGCCTCGGCACCACGCAGCACCAGCACGCCGCTCCAAATGCGCGGCCAGATATCCTGGTTGATAAAGAACTGGAAACTACGCAGGTCATTGGGGCAAGGCGTAACCATCGAGCTTAAATGGTCGGCGGAACCGAGCACCTGAAGGCCGCGCTCTGCCGCCCAATATATGTTCTCCTCGATGGTTGAATACGCATGCGCAGAGAACATCGTATGAGTATGGATATCACAAGAAAGCAGGTAGGGCATCGGGTCTCCTCATCCGGTATGGCCGTCGCGTATATTCATTGTACGCATAGCCTTCGATAGTCGTAAAACCACTCCATCCCAACGACACAACGTTCATGACAACGGGGCCTGGCTTAACACCAAACCCCGTTTCACGTAAAACACTGTAGGCAGAGCGCTTTACTTTTAACGATACTCGTCGGCCAGCTGCTTCCAGGCGGGCAGTGAGTTGACGATAGTCTCGTAGCTCACACAGTAGCCCAAGCGGAACCAGCCCGGCATGCCAAAGCTGTCCGAGGGCACCGCGAGCAGCTCATACTTCTTCGCGCGCTCGCAGAAGGCGTTCGCATCGGGCTCCAGCGCTTTCACCCATAGGTAGAACGCGCCATCCGGCTCAACATACGTGTAGCCATACTCCGCCAATGCACCGGTAAGCGCCGTGCGGTTGCGTGCATAGGCCTCAACGTCACTCGGCTCATCGATGCAATCGATAATCACGCGCTGGAAGAGCGCCGGCGCGCACACGAAGCCCAGCGTACGGGCGGCACCGGCGACGGCGGGCATCAGACGCGCAGCCTGCGGATTGGTGTTGGGAACCAAGATCCACCCCACGCGCTCACCAGGCAGCGACAGCGACTTGGAATACGAGTAGCACACCACGGTGTGCTCGTAGATCGAGGGCACCCAAGGCACCTCGGCACCATACACGATCTCACGATACGGCTCATCCGAGATAAGCGTGATCGGGTTCTTGGGATCGCGCTGAGCGTTGGCTTCGCGCAGAACATTGGCCAGTCGCGCCAGCGTGTCGCGCGTATATACGGCACCGGTCGGATTGTTGGGCGAGTCGATGATGACGGCGGTCGTCTTATCGGTAATCGCCTTGAGCACGTTGTCCACGCTCAGCTGGAATGTGTCTTCATCGGCGAGCGCCTCGACACACGTACAGCCGGCCTTCTCAATCCACACGCGATATTCCGGAAAGTACGGGGCGATAACAATAACCTCGTCGCCCGGGTTCGTAACGGCGTTGAGCGTACAGGTGAGCGAAGCCGCGGCACCCACGGTCATAAAGACGTCCTTGCCCTCATAGCTCGTACCAAAGCGGCGGTTGAGCGATTCGGCGACGGCTGCTCGACATTGCGGCAGGCCCGGTGCGGGCGTGTATCCGTGCAGCTGGTCGCTCGGCAGCTCCAGGGCCTTCTTTATCGACTCAGTCACAGCAGCGGGCGCCGGAACGCTCGGATTGCCCAGCGAAAAATCGAATACGTTTTCCGCACCGATCTGCGCCTTGCGCTCAAGGCCATAGCTAAAAATCTCGCGGATGATGGAGCTCTCTGCACCGCGAGCATACATGGTTTCGTTGATCATCTGTTCCCCTTTCGCATAGGCGCTATTGTACGCTTTAGCCGAGCAAAGCGCCGCAGCAATGTTGATTGGGGACAGACTTAAATGCGTGAAAACACTCATTTAAGTCTGTCCTCAACCAACAGATGGCCCAATATCGCTCAAAAGAAAAAGCCTCCGCAGGTTTCCCCACGGAGGCTTTCACCACAAAGACTATTTGTCGGCGTCGGTGTCGGCACCGGCATCATCGCCGGCATCATCGGATGCGACTTCGGCATCCTCCTGCATAGCCGCCTGCGCAAAGGCTGCGGCATCGGCCGCCAGCTCTTCCTCGCTCATGCGAGGCGCACGCTTCTTGGTCGGCATGCCGGCCGCCTTGGCATTGCGCTCCTCCTTGGCCGCCAGGATATCGCCCTCGCGCTCAAGGTAGGCATCCCACTCGTTGTCGAGCAGGGCGTTCACGGCGTCGCCTTCGACGGTCTCGCGCTCAAGCAGTACCTTGGCCATCAGATCGAGCTGATCGCGACGGGCATCCAGGATCTCGACCGCACGACGATGGGCCTCACGCATGATGCGCTGAACCTCGATATCGATACGGCGCGCCGTCTCCTCGGAGTAATCCTGGTGATCGGCGTAGTCGCGGCCCAGGAATACCTGATGCTGCGCCTCACCAAACACCTGCGTTCCAAGCTCCTCGCTCATGCCCAGGCGCGTGACCATCTCGCGCGCCATCTTGGTCGCGCGCTCCAGATCGTTGCTCGCGCCCGACGTGATGTCGTCGCACATGAGTTCCTCGGCAACGCGACCGCCCAAGAACACGGCAAGCTCGTCGAGCATCTCGTTCTTGGTCTTGAGGAAGTGGTCCTCCTGCGGAAGCTGCAGCGTGTAGCCCAGCGCCTGGCTGCGGCTGACAATCGAGATCTTGTGAACCGGATCGGAGTGCTCCAGGATGTGACCCACCAGGGCATGGCCGCTCTCGTGGTAGGCGATCGTGGTGCGCTCGGCCTCGGTCATCACGCGACCCTTGCGCTGCGGACCGGCAATCACGCGCTCCATCGATTCCTCGACCTCGTCCATCGAGATCACGGAACGATGGCGGCGGGCAGCCAGCAGCGCAGACTCGTTGAGCAGATTTGCCAGATCGGCACCGGTAAAGCCAACGGTCATCTGGGCGAGTTTCTCAAACTTCACGTCCTCGTCCATCGGCTTGTTCTCGGCATGCACGCGCAAGATCTGCTCGCGGCCCTTCACATCCGGACGGTCAACCGTAACCTGACGGTCAAAACGACCGGGGCGCAGCAACGCCGGATCCAGGATGTCAGGACGGTTGGTTGCAGCGATCAGGATGACCGACTCGCTCTCCTCAAAACCGTCCATCTCGACCAGCAGCTGGTTGAGCGTCTGCTCGCGCTCGTCGTGACCGCCGCCCAAGCCAGCTCCGCGCTGACGTCCCACAGCATCGATCTCATCGATGAAGATGATCGACGGAGCCTGGGACTTGGCCTCCTTAAAGAGGTCACGCACGCGGCTGGCGCCGACACCCACGAACATCTCGACAAAGTCGGAACCCGAGATGCTAAAGAACGGCACGCCCGCCTCGCCGGCTACAGCCTTGGCCAGCAGCGTTTTACCGGTGCCCGGAGGGCCCACCAGCAACACGCCGCGCGGGATCTTGGCGCCCAGTTTGCGATAGCGGTCCGGATCGCTCAAAAAGTCACGGATCTCCTCGAGCTCCTCGACTGCCTCGTCCACGCCGGCAGCGTCTTCAAACTTGACCTTGGGGCGCGTGGCCTCGTTGGTCTTGGCGTTGGTCTTGCCAAACTGCATGTTCCTGTTGTTGGCGCCCATCATCTGGCGCATAAAGTAGAACATAATGGCGATCAGGGCGATCGTCGGAAGCACGCTCATCGCCAAGTCGCCCCAAAAATCGGGATCGTTGGTGTTGACGATGTACTTGGTATCGGGGTGCTCCGCCATAAGCTCGGCAAGCGAATCGGAGCCGACATAGGTCGAGGAGAAGCTCTTGAGCTCGCTCGTATCGCCCTTGTCCTTCTTCGTCTTCCAGTAATGACCCGTCACGCTTCCGTCTTGAACCGTATAGGTCAGATCTTCGACGCGATCCTGCTTGATGGCGCTCACCATCTCGCTCGTCGCGAGCTTTACGGTATTGCTGGAATTGGCAAAGCCGGAGCCCATGTTAAAGAAGGCGTAGCCCAGGAGCGCGCAAGCCAAAATAAAATACAGCCAGCCCGTACGCGTGGGCTTCTTGCCTCCGGGCACCCCCGGAATCTTAGGCTCCCGGGGAGTCTGGGAATTGTTATCGTTACGGTCGTCGGGCATCTTACGAATAAACCTCCGGTTTCAAAATGCCCAGATACGGAAGGTTACGATAGCGCTCGGCATAGTCGAGGCCGTAGCCCACCACAAAGGCATCGGGGCAATGGGTTCCAACATACTTGGGCGTGATGGCCGAGGTACGGTCCTCAACGTCCTTCCACAGGAAGGCGGCGACCTCCAGAGAAGCGGGCTTGCGGCTCTCGAGGTTCTTCATCAGATACTTGAGCGTCAGGCCCGAGTCCAGAATGTCCTCGACGATCAGCACGTCGCGACCGCGGATGTCGATATCCAGGTCCTTAATGATACGCACGATACCCGAGGACTTCACACCGTCGCCATAGCTCGAAACAGCCATGAAATCGATGTTGGTCGGCAGCTCGATCTTGCGCATCAGGTCGCCCATAAAGACCACGGCGCCGCGCAGGACCGCAATCAGCACCAGATCCTTACCCGCGTAGTCGCGAGTAATCTGCTCGCCTAGGCGAGAGACGATACCGTCGATATCCTCCTGCGTAAACAGAACCTTCTCGATATCCGGATGTTGAGAAGCCATGACAACCCTTTCTTGTGCTTATCGCCCACACACCGCCGTATGGACGCGAACTTCACATTCTAGCAGCGCACGGGGTATATTTTCCAGCCCGTACGCCATCAGCGCGGGAATACCGTCAACGTCGCACAGAATAGCTGACGTGGAACGCTATTCCGCATCGACCACGCGAAGCAGATACGCCACGCGCGTTGCGGCCGTGCATTTAAAACGCTCGTCTGTGCGAACGCCTGCGACCCATACTACGGCACCTCCCGGAGCCGTTCTCACCACAGGAACGCCTGCGCGCTCAGAAACGGGAATACGAGCCTCGTTGAGCAGGTCGGATACCTTCTTGCTTCGCCCACTCATGCCCAACGGACACATCACATCCCCCGGCGCAGGACCGTCTACCCACAGACGCGCCAAACGCGCCTCGGCGGGAATCTCCCCGCGCGAGCCGGCGAGCATCCGTTCGCTATCGCGATCGGCAAAGCCCAGCGTCGCGGCATCCACCATAGCGGTCACCCCTCCGGCACCCGCGAGCTCGCGGGCACGGCGCACAATATCACACCCCGGCTCCACAGCCATCGGCTCTGCCATCAGAATGCGGCCCGCCCCCAGCGGCAATCGACCGGGAATGGTGACCCAATCGGCAACTAACCCCTCGCGCGCCGCCGGGGCCTTAAATGACAGCATGCCAAACTCCACGCGCGCATCGATTCCCGCCGGCAGCGTGACCGAACCCGAGCCCTCGGCGACACAGGCGAGCACGCGCTCCACATGCCGCATCTCCGGGCGAGCGTCGGGGTCGATACGCTTAATTGCCAGTCGCACCATGCGCCGAGCAATCACCACCTCGGCCGCGGCCAGTCGGCAGGCGTCAAGGACCAATGCACCCGCCGCCTCCTTACGCAGGCAGCTTCGAAACGCCTGTGCGGAAAGTTGGGAAAGAAAGGCGTCCTCATCGCCTAGGATCTCGCAGGCGGCGCCAATCGTCTTACAGACGCTCGCGTTACGCTGCGCCACCACCGGCATCACCCGATGGCGCACGTAGTTACGCAAGTACGACACGTCCTCGTTGCTCTCGTCCTCTCGCCACGGCTGACCATGCACCTGCAGATAGCCCACGAGCTCATCATGAGTCAAGTCGAGCAAGGGCCGCACCACGATATTCCTCCGGCGAGGAATGCTCGATAGACCAGCGGGCCCCGAACCCTTAATCGCGTTCATCAAAAACGTTTCCGCCCGATCAGAAGACGTGTGCGCAGTGCAGATACGAGCCGCCGTTCGCGGTGCCCCCGTCTGGGCGCAGAGCTCGCGAACATACCTCCGCGCCGCGGCATAGCGCACTTCGCGGGCAGCCGCCTCGATATTGCCCGATTCATCATCAAAATAGGCATGCTCAACACACAGCGGTAGACCATATTGCGCGCAGAGCTCACGCACGAAGGCCTCGTCGCCATCGGATGCCTCGCCGCGCAGATGATGGTTCACGTGCAGCACGTGCAGTCGCTCACGCGCGATGGGGGCTACACCACGCCCATCCAGAATATCCAACTTTGATGTGCACGCCATAAGGAGCAAAGCCGTTGAGTCCGCACCACCTGATACCATGAGCACCACGGGGGCAGCCGTCTGCCGCGTTGCCAGGGCTTTATCATCGGCCCACGACGCAGCATGGTGTCCATAATGCTGAGATACCGTTGGCATTTGCTTCCTCCTCTATTCGTTCGCACCCATTGTATCCTTTGGAATCTTATGTCTCGTCTGCACCTTCATATCCTTGGCAGCGGCTCAAAAGGCAACTGCGCACTCATCGAAGGCCCCCGAGGGCTCATCATGATTGACAACGGTCTTTCTCGCCGCGAGACATTAAAGCGCATGGTAGAGCTGGGGCTCTCGGCAGACAACGTCTCGGCTCTTCTCATTACTCATGAGCATACCGATCACATCAAGGGCCTCGATGTCTGGTGCAAGCACTGGCACGGCCCCCTCTTTGCCAGCAGGGGCACACTTTTGAGCAAAGAAAATCTTTCGCATCTGCCTGTCGAGGAATTCGATCCCGGTGACGCCCTATCCATTGCCGGCATCCACGTGCAAACCTACTCAACATCACACGATGTCATCAATCCTGTCGGCTATCGATTCAATGCTCTCGATGATTCCATCGGCTTTGCCACCGACACCGGAGAGCTATCGAGCCAAGCCATGAACACCCTCAAAGATTGTCGAGTCCTCGCGCTCGAAAGCAACCACGATGTGACCATGCTGCGCGAGGGAGAATATCCCCGCTTTCTTCAGGAGCGCATCCTGTCTGCAAGGGGACACCTCTCCAACGACCAAGCCGCCGAAGCCGCGCGCGAACTTGTTACCGATCGCACCGAACAGCTCATTGCCATGCATATCAGCCAAGATAACAATCGTCCGAGCCTTACCGTCAAAAGCTATGCCAAAGCTCTAGCCGCAACCCTGGATGACGAGGTCGGCAGCTCCGCCACCCTTCTCCAAGGATCGCGAAAACTCTCGATACGCCCCGCAAGTCAGTATCAACCGACAACCATTGTATAGACCGCTCAATAAAACAAAAGGGGCCGGGAATCGCTTCCCAGCCCCTTTTGTTATCTTTTAATAGCGCAGAACACCAACGAAGTTAGTCGATGGAAATCTTCGTAACGTTCTTCTTCTCGACGATCTTGGGAACCGTAACGGTCAGGATGCCGTCGGCGTACTTAGCCGAGAGGCCCTCGCTCGAAGCGTCCTTAAGATACACGCCACGCGTCGCGCTGTACGAGCTGAACTCCTTCTGCAGGAAGTTCTTGCCCTCGTTCTCCTCGTCTTCCTCGACATTCACGCTAATGGACAGACGGCCCTCGTTAAGCTCGACATCGATATCGTCCTTGGCGACGCCGGTCAGATAAGCCTTGACCTCATAGCCATCGCCCTTATCCTCAACGTCAACGGGGAACGCCTTAGAGGCAATCGAGCTGTTCGCTAGGTCGCTCATATCATCAAACAGATCGAACAGCGAGCTTGCAGAGGGACGAACGCCAAAAACCGAACGATAAGGAACCATGCTTGCCATGTTTACCACTCCTTTATAGGACTGCCGAGTCATCTTCTAGGTGACTGGGACTTCTTTTGACGTTCTTATATATGCCCACCCGGTGCTCATATATACATCAGCTATAAAGTTTTTTGAGTCCAGTACTATAAGCATATCTAAGTGCATAGGACTCAGGTTTTAGGAAGGTTAAGGTTCTTTGAACCAGAGCTTAAATAACGAGTATGTCCCCAGCTACAAATAACAAGGGGCTTACAATGAGCGCATACACATTGTTGGTAACGAGCTAAAGGGCATCATGGACGACCAAAACCAGAACAATATGTTTATGCCGACGCAGGGGGAAAATACTTCCACGCAGCCGCCACGGTTCCATCGCCCCCACATCTCGCAAGAGCCCATTAATGATCCAGAGCCCGAGTATGTGACGAGAAATCGATATCAAACGCTCGAGGATGCCCAAACGGGGCGTAAGCATATGGGCGTCGCATCGAGCGATCCCGTATATCTGAAAGATGCACCGTTATCAAAAAACAGCGCAATCAATGACGACCCGGCGAAAACGCCCATAACTCGGCAGCAAAGAGGCCCCCGACCTAAGCAAACCTTAACGCATTCGGCTCGTTATCTCGAAACGCCAAAACAGGGAAAATCAATCTTCGTTTCGTCAAGCAAACGACGCAAGCAGCATCGACTGACAATCCTGCTTTTGATCATTGTGGCCATAGCAGTTGCCCTTGTTATTCGATTTATTGTCTTTAAATAAAAGCTCATTACCCATAAGCCCAATCGGGTTACAGGTGAAATGCAACTACATTGTGAAGTGTTAGCGTAAAAAAAGGGGGAGGCCGCGAGGCCTCCCCCTTCTTCAAGTCATGCGACGGCTCGGTGCCGTCCACCGGTCAGCGGCGCCCTGGCCTCCCACGGGCTGAC
>CABRBC010000013.1:0-58034 GCA_902469055.1 uncultured Collinsella sp. | reverse complement strand
CTCGTCGCCGGGACGGTGCAGGCAGACCTTCCTGAGCTTGCCGATCTCGGAAGGCACGTGCAGACCTTTCGTCATGGCCTCCTACCTTTCTTTCGGGCCTTACTGGCCGAATGTATCAGCGCCCCTCCGTATGGGACGCTGCTTGCTGACAGCTCTAGTTATATCCAAAAACCACCTGCAATTCCACCTCGCCCCCGAACGGTCAGCAAAGTGCGATGAACGGTATATCTCATATGATTCCCCCATGATGCACTTCGGTTCTCTAAAGCAGGTTTTCAAAGGTAAATGTTCTTTTTTCTAAGGAATTAAGCTAGATTGCACAAATATTTTCATGTTTAGGAATTGCATAGCTAAAACGGTTTTCTGCATATATATGTCGTTTGTTCATGATTCAATTTGGATTCGATTATATTCAGCTCGCAATCATTCTTATTCATACATCCTCACCAATTGAGTATGGATATAGATTGTTTCTAAACGAGTTGGGCAGTTAGTTGCATGCCTTGGCAGCGTAAGAAGTAGGTAAAGATACCGTTCACGCGATACGTCCGTGCCACAGGTCGACTAAATTGAGACAATAGTGAATAGTGTTAGGCTACCGTCCCCTGTGGGGACTGAACGGACAGATGCATATGCCGAGCAAAATCGAAAAGAAGCAAGCCGCCGCAAAGCTGCGCAAACCGCCGCGCGACTTCTCATACACGCAAAACCGAGAGCTCAGCTGGCTACGCTTTGACAACCGCGTGCTCGACGAAGCCTTCGACGAAACCGTTCCGTTATTCGAGCGACTAAAGTTCGTCTCGATCTTCGAGTCCAACCTCGACGAGTTCCTTATGGTGCGCGTGGGCGGCCTGTCCGATCTGGCGGAGCTCAAAAAACAACCTGTCGACAACAAGAGCAATATGACCGCCTCCGAACAGGTCGATGCTGTCATGGCCGAAATGCCCGGGCTCCTTACCCGTTGGGAGTCCATCTTTAAGAGCATCGAGGGCAAGCTCGACACCTTGGGCGTTCACCGCGCCCACATCGATTCGCTTACGCCCGAGGAGCGCACCTTTGTAACCCGCTACTTCCAGGCCTACGTGTCGCCGGTCATCTCGCCGCTGGTCATCGATCCTCGCCACCCCTTCCCCAACCTGCGCAACGGCGCGCTCTATCTGGCCTGTGGTCTGGACGGCGCCACCGACGAGGAGAGCCTACTGGGCCTGATCGAGATTCCCGCCTCGATGAACCGCGTGGTCGAGATCCCCTCGCCCACCGGCACCTACTCCTACATCTTGCTCGAGGACGTCATCCTCGCCTGCCTGGACAGCTGCTTTGGCTCCTATAAGCCGCTGGATCGTGCGCTGATCCGCGTCACCCGCAACGCCGACATCGATCCGGACGGCGAGGGCGTCGAAGAGGAAGAGGACTACCGCCAGCACATGAAGCGCATTCTCAAGAAGCGCCTGCGCCTGCAGCCGGTAGTGCTCGCGGTCTCGGGGTCGCTCGAGAAGGCGACGCTCAAGACCATCCGCAAGGCGCTCGAGCTTTCGCGCCGCTCGGTCTTTACCTGCGATATCCCGCTCGACCTGGGCTACGTCTTTGGCATTGAGGGCAAGATTCCCGAGCACCTGCGCAACGAGCTCCTCTTTACGCCGTTTAAGCCGCAGCCCAACCCCACCATCGATATGACCCGCTCCATCCGCGAACAGGTGCTGCAGGGCGACAAGCTGCTCTTTTATCCCTACGAGGCCATGAACCCCTTCCTGGATCTGGTGCACGAGGCCGCCTACGACCCCGAGTGCATCTCGCTGCGCATCACACTCTACCGCGTGGCCAAGCAGAGCCGCCTGTGCGAATCGCTGATCGATGCTGCCGAGAACGGCAAAGAGGTCACGGTGCTCATGGAACTTCGTGCCCGCTTTGACGAGCAGAACAACATCGAGTGGGCCGAGCGTCTGGAAGAGGCGGGCTGCACCGTCATCTATGGTTCCGAGGGCTTTAAATGCCACTCAAAGATCTGCCAGCTCACCTATCGCGAGGGCATGGCGCTCACCCGCCTCACGCTTTTGGGCACCGGCAACTTTAACGAGAAGACGGCCAAACTCTACAGCGACTTTATGCTCATGACAGCCCATCCCGGCATCGGTGAAGACGCCAACCTGTTCTTCCGCAATCTGTCGCTGGGCAACCTGCGCGGCGACTACCGCTTCCTGGGTGTGGCGCCCGTCGGACTGAAACCGCTCATCATGCGCGGGCTTGACCGCGAGATTCAGCGCGCCCTTGCCGGCGAGCCCGCCCGCGTGTTCTTTAAGCTCAACTCGCTGACCGACCGCGAGGTCATCGACAAGATCGCCGAGGCATCGTGTGCCGGCGTGCGCGTAGACATGATCATCCGCGGCATCTCGTGCCTCAAGCCCGGTATTCCGGGCAAGACCGAGAACGTGCATGTCCGCTCCATCGTCGGACGCTTTTTGGAGCACGCGCGCGTCTATGCTTTCGGCGTGGACTCGGACATGATTTACCTGAGCTCGGCAGACATGATGACGCGCAACACCGAGCACCGCGTGGAGATCGCCTTCCCCGTGCTCGACCCCACCTGCCGCGCCCTAGTGCACGAGTATATGGGCATGCAGCTGCGGGACAACGTGAAGGCCCGCAGCCTCACGAGCGACGGCACCTGGGTTCCCGTGGAGTGTGCAGAGGGTGAGAAACCCTTCAACTCGCAGGAAGCTCTACTGGAGCGTGCCTATCGCAACGCCGAGGCCGCCGCGCAGCAGCGTGCGCAGGAGAAGGAACGTGTGGCCGAGGAGGCCATTCAGGCCGAGGTTGAACACGGGGCAGCTGCCAAACCGGAAGCGGTTGCAGCTCCCCCGGTGAATGAGCCCGAGGCTGCCGCAGAGACCGCCGTGGAGAAAGCGCCCGCGCCCGCTACCGCGACTCCGGGGCCCGCCGCCGAGGCAAAGCCCGCCCCTGCTCCTGAGCCGCAGCCGGCCGCACCCGAGGTTCAGAAGGTCCAGGCGACCGTCATTGAGCCCGAGCCTGCACCTGTACCTCGGCCCGAGCCTCAGGTCACCAAGCCCGCACCCGAGACGAGTGCCCGTCGCGATAAGCCCGCTGGCAAGACCAAGGCCATCGAGCGCCATCGCCCCGGCCGCGTGCGCATGGGTCTGGGCCTGATCGGCCTGGGTCTTAAGACGCTCATTACCGGCAAGACGAAATAGTCGTTTGTAGAAGCAGTTTGTAGAAGCGCCCCGCATTTGAGGAAAGCCTCGGATGCGGGGCGCTTTTCCCTGCTACCATGGTGCGAACAACAACGCGAATGACAGGCAGGAATATGAAGCTCACTATAGAATCGATGACCTACGGCGCCGACGGGCTGGCGCACGCCGACAACGGCAAGGCCGTCTTTGTGCAGGGTGCCGTGGCAGGCGACATCGTCGAGGCCGAGGTCGTACAGGACGGCAAGTCGTTCATGCGCGCCCGCACCACCGAGATTCTGGAGCCAAGCCCCGATCGCATTCAGCCTCCCTGCCCCTTCGTGGGCATCTGCGGCGGCTGCTCGTGGGGCAATCTCTCACGCACGGCACAGCTCGCCGCCAAGGAGCAAAACCTGCGCTCCACGCTCGAGCGCATCGGCAAGTTCGCTCCTGAGCAGGTCGATGAGTTGGTACAGCCCATCTGCCACACCAAGGACGACTGGGGCTACCGCAATAAAATCGAGCTCGAACCGACCGTCGTCAACGGTCGCGTGCGCCTTGGCATGCACGGTGTCGACCCCAGCAAAATCGTGACCGTCGATATGTGTCCGCTGTTCGATAAGCGCTTCCCGAAGGCACTCAAATCGGTCGTCGGCGCACTTAACTATCTAAGCGGCAGCCATGACTTGGGGCTCGAACGCGTGGGCATTCGCGCATCGCGCCGCACCAAGGCACTCGAGGTCGCACTCTGGACGCCGACAGGCTCTTTTCCGCGCTCGCAGGTCTCCCGCGTGCTGGCGGACGCCGCTCATCCCACGAGCATCGTGCGCGTGATGAGCAAGGGCGAAAAGAAGGCCCGCCGTGTCTCTAAGGTGGAGATGCTCGCCGGTGAGGGCTCGTGGACCGAGAACATCGCTGACGGCCAGATGCGCCTGTCCGCCCCATCGTTTTTCCAAGTCAACACCAAGGGCGCCGAGATTTTGATCGAGCTCGTTATGGAGGCGCTCGATCCGCAGGAAGACGAGCTTGCCGTGGACCTGTACTGCGGTGCCGGCACCTTTACCCTGCCGCTCGCCCGCCGCTGCGACTTTGTCGCTGCCGTCGAGGCCTACGGCCCCGCCGTGCGCGATCTACGCCGTAACCTGGAAATCAACAAGCTTGATAACGTCGACGTCATTGGCGGAGACGCGGTGCGCGAGTTCCCCGACCAGGACGCCGATGTCCTAGTAGTCGACCCGCCGCGTGCAGGCCTAGCGCCTGAGGCCATCGACCTCATCGCCAGCACAAGCGCTCGCGATGTCGCCTATGTGAGCTGCGACCCGGCCACCCTGGCGCGCGATCTCAAACGCTTTGTCGAAGAAAGCACCTTCTCCCCCGTAAAGATCACGCCAGTCGACCTGTTCCCACAAACCTTCCACTGCGAGACCGTCGTCCACCTCAGGCGCAACTAGCCACTTAATCATTGCTCAGAAAAATCATTGGGAAATCGAGCGTGGCAAGCGGAGGTCTTCGGGGTATAAGACGGCTAATTGTATGCCGCCTATGAAAGGAACCCTCATGCCCAGCGTTGCCGTTCTCGCCGCCGATGGCTTTGAAACTATTGAATGCTTGACCATGGTCGATGTCATGCGTCGCGGCGGCGTGCGTGCCACACTCGTCTCGATCATGCCCACGCGTGAGGTCGTAAGTTCGCTGCAGATCCCCGTGACCTGCGATGCGCTCTTTGATGAGATCAACTTTGACGAGTACGACTGCGTCGTGCTGCCCGGCGGCCTACCCGGTGCCACCAACCTGCGCGCCGATCAGCGCGTCTGCGACGTGGTCTGCGAGTTCGCCGCGACCAAGCACGTCGCCGCCATCTGCGCCGCCCCGTTTATCCTGGGCGAGCTCGACCTGCTCGAGGGGCGCCACGCCACGTGCTTCCCTGGCTTTGAGAAAAGCTTCCCCGAAGGCGCCTATACCGGCGAGAAGGTCACGCAAGACGGCAACATCATCACTGCCAGCGGCATGGCACAGTCACTCCCCTTTGCATTGGAGCTGCTGCGCACGCTCGCCGGCGACAAGGCCGTCGAGAAGGTCGCCGAGGGCATCCAACTATGATTTTGGCTTCGCAATCGCCGCGCCGCATAGAGCTGATGCGCGAGGCAGGCTACAACATTCGCGTGATTCCCGCGGATATCGACGAAACGCCCTTTGATGGCGAGGCCCCGCTCACGCTTGTCGAGCGCTTGGCACGCGCCAAGGCGGCTGCCGTTGCTGCCGAGCATGCCGAGCCCAATGAGCTGACGGTCGCGGCCGACACCATCGTCACCTTTGACGGCAAGATTCTGGGCAAGCCGGCAACCGAGGACGAGGCGCGCACCATGCTCCGTGAGCTTTCGGGCCGCACGCACCAGGTCGCAACCGGTGTCTGCATCGTTAAGGCAGGCGACACGGCCGCCCCGCATGCCGCCGAGAGCCTATCCTTTGTCGATGTGACCGACGTGACGTTCTACGAGCTCACCGACGAGCAGATCGAGCACTACGTCGCCTCGGGTGAGCCCATGGACAAGGCCGGCGCCTACGGCATTCAGGGCACAGGCGGACGCATGCTCGTGCACGATATTTCGGGCGACTTCTATAACGTGGTGGGCCTACCCATCGCCCGCGTCGCGCGCGCGATTCAAAAACTCTCGTAATTGCATCTGGCGCTGGGTATTCCCCAGCGCCTACAATTTTGGCGTACCGTACGGATCCCGACCGGGCACAAGGCGCGGCGGAAAACCGATAGGAGTTAAACATGGATACACTGCTCGAGGCCATTGACGTCTGCGATGTCGATGGCTTTTGCTATGGCAACTATACGGACGAGGAGGCCGGCACCGGTTGCACCGTAATCGTGGCACCCGAGGGCGCCACCGGCGGTGTTGACGTTCGCGGCGGTGCTCCCGCTTCGCGCGAAACCGACCTGCTGCGACCTGAGAACACCGTCGACAAGGTCCACGCCGTCTGCCTTTCGGGCGGATCGGCCTTTGGCCTCGAGGCTGCAAGCGGCGTCGCTCGCGAGCTTGAGAGCCGCGGCATCGGCCTTCCCGTCGGCCCCACGCAGGTGCCTATCGTGTGCTCGAGCTGTATCTTCGACCTCGCCTTTGGTAACCCCACCGTTCGCCCCGACATTGAGGCCGGCATCGCCGCCGTGCGCGAAGCACTCGACAACACCCCCACCAAGCTCGAACAGGGCAACGTAGGCGCCGGCACGGGCGCTACCGTGGGTAAGCTCATAGGCCCCGCTACCTGCATGAAGGCCGGCCTTGGCGCTGCCGCCGTGGCGCTCGGCCCCATCAAGGTGGGCGCCGTGGTCTCGGTCAACGCCTGCGGCAACGTTGTCGACCCCTTCACCGGCGAGTGGGTCGCCGGTATGCGCGCCGCAGCCGATAGCGACCAGATCGTCGACATGGAACTCGCAGCCTTTGCCGCCGCCGGATCCATGCAGATGCCGCTCGACCGCACCAACACCACCATCAGCTGCATCGTCACCAACGTGGAACTCACTAAGGCACAAGCCACCAAGGTCTCCCAGATGGCCGCAGACGCCTACGCACACGCCATCCGTCCCACGCACACCACCAACGACGGCGACACTATCTACACCCTCGCCAGCGGCAAACTGGGCGCCCAGGCAAGCGCCACCGTTCCCCTAGACCTGCTGGGCATGCTCGCAGTAAGGGCCCTGGAAACTGCCATCGTAAACGGAGCCAAAACCGCCAAAACCTCCCACGGCATCCCCGGTGCCGCAAAGTAAACTAGCTCGTCCGGTTGCCCGGTGGGCCTTGGTTATGTTTGCTGCTCTACAGTCCTGGCTCGCACGAAGAGCACATTAAGTGCTCTTCGGCTCGTGCGGAACTCGCGACAAACATAACCAAGCCCCACCGGGCAACCTACCAACCAAGTCTTTTCAGCCCAGGCCCCTGTGTACCGCGCGTCTAAGATCTTCAAATTCAGGCACCCTGACAATCGATTCTTATAGCAGAGGCCCCTTGGCCTTTAGTTTGATACAAGTTCCGCACGAACCGGAAAGCACTTAATGTGCTTTCCGTGCGAGCAGGACTGTTCGCAGTAGCAAACTAAAGGCCAAGGGGCCCAGTCAACCTATCAGCAGCGATTACTCAGCAGCTAGTTGAATTTGAAGATCTTTGAGGCAAGACGGTATAGGCCGAGTGTGGTTTTGTCTCCGGCCCGTCCGCGCAGATTGGTGAAGAACCCGACCACGCCGTAGCGGGCACGACGATACATGCGCTCGTCGTAGGCCTTCAAATCATTCCACAGCGTCTTTAGGCGCTCGTCGGCGCAATCTTCCTCAGAAAGCTTGGTGAGAACCGAGCAGATCGCCATCATCATGGTGAAGTAGCCCATCATGTACGAACGCAGGCGCGACGACTCGACATCGCTGTACAGGTGGTACGACTCCATCATGATACGCGTAACACGGAACTGCTGGTCCAGACGCTTGACCATCGTGGCCTCGTTGACACTCTGGCCCTCGCGACCGATAAAGTAGCGATAGAGGTCGATGTCGGCATAGTACATGGTCTTGCAACGCGGCAGCGGCACGTAGGCGTAGATGTTGTCCACATAGAACGTGTGCGGCGGCATGGGAAGGTTGGACTCGCGAAGCACATCCGTGCGATAGCACAGGCTGTGCATGAGTAGGTTCTGGTCCAAGCGGAAATGACCGATCTGATCCCAGGAAAAGATCTTCTTGCGCGGCAGGGCAAACTTGTAGCCAATAGCGGTATGCGTGCCCTCGTAAACCTTCTCGTACACGTAGTTCGAGATAAACAGGTCAACGCGCTGATCGCGCTCTTCAAAGCCACGCAGAATCGACAGCATAGTCGAAAGAGCCGCAGCGTCGAGCCAGTCGTCCGAGTCGACGACCTTGTAATAGGTGCCCTGTGCCTCGCGCAGACCCGAAAGGACGGCAATACCGTGGCCGCCGTTCTCCTGGTGTACCGCGCGAATGATACCGGGATAACGCGCCTCCCACTCATCGGCCTTATCGGCCGTCTCGTCCTTGGAGCCGTCGTCCACCACGATAATCTCGATATCGGTGGCGTAATTGCTCCCCTCCAAGATGGAGGTGATGCAATGGTCCATGTCCTTGGCGGCGTTATACGAGGGAATACCGAATGTTATGACTTTATGCATGGCAGGCGATAATCTCATCCGAAAGATCGAGGGCGGAATTGGTCACAGCGTCCATATCGTAGTAACGATACTCGGCCAGACGACCCACCGGGTGGAAGTTCGTCAGGTTCTGGACGCGCTCAAGATAGCGCTCATAGAGCTCACGGTTCTCGGGCTCAAGAATGGCGTAGTACGGCGTCTCGCCCGAGCCGGGCGTATAGGCCTTGGAGTACTCCTTCATGATGGTGGTCTTGCCGGGCAGGACCTGACCGGTCATGTTCTTGAACTCGGTGATACGCGTGTAGTCCTCGCTCGTGGTGTAGTTGACGGTGCCCACGGGCTGGAACTGGTCCGTATCGAGCGTCTCGAACTTCATATCGAGCGTGCGGTACGGCAACGCACCCAAGTCGAGGTTGAACAGCTCGTCGAGTGGACCGGTATAGACAATCTCGCCACCATAGACCTTGCCGTCGATCTTGACGGTGGTCTCGTCGATCTCAAAGAGATCGCGGGCGTCCACGTCGCAGAACACGTCGATCAGGTCGTGGTCGAGCATGTGCTCAAAGAGCGCCGTGTAGCCCTCCTGCGGCATGCCCTGGAAGGGAGCTTGCGGGAAGTAGCGGTCATCATCGCCCACAAAGACGGGAACGCGGCCGGTGATCGAGGGGTCGATCTGATCGGGCGTCTGGCCCCACTGCTTCATGGTGTAATGCAAAAAGACGTTCTCGTAGACGTAATCGGCGACCTCGGCAAGATCCGGGTCGTTCTTCTTACGCAGCTCCATAATGGGCACCTTGACATCCTTGCCAAAGGTCTCCACGAGCTTCTGATACAGCTCCTCGCCGCGCTCGTCACCAAAGGCGAGCTTGAGACTCGCATGGTTGAAGGGCACGGGCATAAGGGTACCGTTGATGTTGGCGAGCACCTTGTGCTGATAATCCGTCCACTTGGTAAAGCGCGACAGGAAATTGTGCACGCGCTCGTTAAAGGTGTGATAGATATGCGGACCGTACTCGTGGATCAGGATTCCGGCCTCGTCAGTGCAGTCATAGGCATTGCCCGCAATGTGGCTACGGCGCTCCAAAACGGCAACACGATAGCCGATGGTCTCGGCAAGACGGCGGGCGCAAACGGCACCGGCATATCCAGCACCGACGACAATCATGTCGTACGCGCCGGCGTTAAAGCCTTCAGGCAGGCCTGAGGTAATCTGCATCGATACTCCTTGTCAAAAGCCACGGGCTCGTTAGCTGGGCTTTTCTCGAACATTCTTCGAGACATATTTATCAGAGCGATTATAGCGCTAATGCGTCCTATAATGAGCTTGCCACACAAGGAAAGCTCAAGCACCGCGGCGAACATAATTGAAAGGTAGACCCGCTAGCAGCGGGTTTATTCGTGAACAGCCGGGCGCCTGGAGCTTAGCGAAACGCTTGTAAGGAGTAACATGAGCGATTTCCTAAACCGTATGAAGTCTGCCGCCAAGGCTGACCTTAAGACGATCGTCCTGCCCGAGGGCGAGGATCCGCGCACTATCGTCGCGGCCACCAAGATCATCGAGGAGGGCCTGGCAAAGATCGTCATCCTGGGCAACCCCGACGAGATCAACGTTCCCGGCGCCACCGTCATCGACCCGCGCAATGCCGAGAAGCACGAGGAGTATGCGCAAAAGTTTGCCGAGCTCCGCGCCAAGAAAGGCGTTACCATCGAGCAGGCTCGCGCCCAGGTGATGGATGCCACCTACTTTGGCACCATGATGGTCAAGATGGGCGACGCCGACGGCCTGGTCTCCGGCGCCTGCCACTCCACCGCCGACACCCTGCGCCCTGCGCTTCAGATCCTCAAGACCGCCCCGGGCACCAAGCTGGTCTCGGCCTTCTTCGTGATGTGCACCGACACCCCGCAGTTCGGCACCGACGGCACGCTGATCTTCGCCGACTGCGGCCTCAACATCAACCCGTCCTCCGACGAGCTCTCCGAGATCGCCATCGCCTCCGCTCACTCCTGGTCCACCTTCATGGGCAATGTTGAGCCGCACGTGGCCATGCTCTCCTACTCCACCATGGGCTCCGCCGGTGGCGAGGTCGCCAAGAAGGTCCAGGAGGCCGTGAAGTTCTGCAAGGAGAAGGCTCCCGAGCTCGCCATCGACGGCGACCTGCAGCTCGACGCCGCCATCGTCCCCACCGTCGCCCAGCTCAAGGCTCCCGGCTCCTCCGTCGCCGGTAAGGCCAACGTGCTCGTGTTCCCCGACCTCGAGGCCGGCAACATCGGCTACAAGCTGGTCCAGCGCTTCGCCGGCGCCGACGCTTACGGCCCCATCCTGCAGGGCATCGCCAAGCCGGTTAACGACCTTTCGCGCGGCTGCTCTGCCGACGACATCGTGGGTGTCGTAGCCATCACCGCCGTCCAGGCTCAGATGGCTGAGTAGCGTACATATCCTCTCGGGACCCTACAGGGTAAAGCTCTGAAAACGTCCTCGGACATGCATGAAACCCCCGCTGCGCACTTCGTGCGGCGGGGGTTTCATGCGTCCTGCGGAATATTTTCAGAGCTTTACCCTGTAGGGTCCCTGCCGCCACGTAGCAATCAGGGAATCCGGGGTGGACGGCGGCTTGGCTACGAGCTGGAGCTGAAAATCTGAATGGATGGGTGCCGTTGCTGGGAGCGCAGGCGTTGCTGATGATGATCACTTTGGAGATTGAAAGGCCGGTGGGCTTCGGCGGTTGTTGTGCCGGAAACTACATCCCAGTTTGGAGGCGGATTGTGGGATGTGGCTTCCGCTTGGGGCCTGTTTGGGAAACTTTGGGACGGAATTTTGCTTTATTGTGGGTCACACTTTCCGCAACATGCCTCAACTGGAAAGCGTATCCCAGAATTTGTGCTCGAAATGGGATGGAGTTTCCGCCGTCCGCCTGTCAGCAAAAAGGCCTCCGGAGCTGTTGCTCTGGAGACCTTTCGTTTACTTGCAAATGCGCGCGTTAGTTGTTCTTGGTCAGACGCTCGACGTCGTGGGCGATCATGTATTCCTCGTCGGTGGGGATGACCATGACCGTGACGGCGGAACCGGCGGCACTGATAACCTGCGGGCCGTTGCCCACAGCCTCGCGGTTCTTGTTGTTGTCGATGCGCACGCCCAGCCACTCAAAGCAGTCGCAGAAGGCCTTGCGGATCGACCAGTCGTTCTCGCCGATGCCGGCGGTAAAGGTGATGGTGTCCACGCCCGCCATGGAAGCGATCATGGAACCGGCCTGCTGCATAGCCTTGTAGGCGAACATATCGAAGGCGAGCAGGCAGCGCTCGTCGCCCTCGGAGGCGCGCGTGCGGATGTCGCGGGCGTCGTTGGAGATGCCCGAGATGGCAAGCAGACCAGACTGCTTGTTCATCATGTCATCGACTTCCTGGTAGCTGTAGCCGCCCTCGCGCTGCAGGTAGCACACGGTGGCCGGGTCGATGGAACCACAACGGGTGCCCATCATCAGGCCATCGAGCGGCGTGAGACCCATCGTGGTGTCGCGGCACACGCCGTCCTCGATAGCAGCGAGCGAAGCACCGTTGCCCAGATGGCACGAGAGCAGGCGGTGGCAGCGCGAACCCAGGATCTCCTTGGCCATCATCCACTCATAGCGGTGGCTCGTGCCGTGGGCGCCGTACTTGCGCACGTGGTACTTGTCGCAAACGTCCTTGGGCAGCGCGTAGGTGTAGGCAACCTCGGGCATGGTCATGTGGAACGAGGTGTCGAAGACCGCCACGTTGGGCAGCTCCGGATACTTCTCACGGCAATACTCAATTGCTGCGGCCTCGCCGTAGTTGTGCAGCGGAGCAAGCGGTGCCACCTCAAGAATCTTGGCCATAACCTCGTCGTCGACAACCGCGGAATCATCGAAGTGCCAGCCGCCCTGAACGATACGATGCCCAATGCCATCAATCGTAAAGTCGGTCTTCTCGAGCTCCTCGAGCACGCGAGCGATAGCAGAGCGATGATCGGGGAAAGGGACCTCCTCGGTCTGCTTAGCGCCACCGTTCTCGGAGTGGCCAAAGATGCCCATGTCCGAACCGATACGTTCGCAGTTGCCCTTGGCGAAAACCTCGCGAGTATCGGTATCCAAAAACTGATATTTGAGGCTTGAGCTGCCGGCGTTAACAACAAGTACGTTCATGAGACTCCTTTGCAGTGCAATACGGTCGACGCAGACCCCTTAAGGCGGCCGCATTTTAATAAGAAGTTATCACAACTTGATAAATAGCTATCAGGCATATCGCCCAACGAGCACAAAAGAGGGGCCGAACGGCGCTCGGTCGTCCAGCCCCTCCCCTCTTGCAATTACTTGCCATTGACGATGCGCTCGACGTCGGAAGCGATCATGAACTCCTCGTCCGTGGGAATGACGAAGATCTTGACCTTGGAATCCTTGGCAGACAGGCACCAAGCGCCGTCACCACGCAGGGCGTTGCGGGCATGATCCATCTTGACGCCCATAAAGGCCAGGCGGTCGGCAACGCCGGCGCGGACCGCCGGAGCGTGCTCGCCGATGCCGGCAGTAAAGACCAGGGTGTCCATACCGCACATAGAAGTAGCCATCTCGGCAGCCTTGGCGGCAATCTTGTAGACAAACATGTCGAAGGCGAGCTGAGCCTCGGGGTCGCCGGCAGCGGCGAGCTCCTCGACGTTGCGGCAGTCGTTGGTCTTGCCGCCGGTCACAGCCAAAAGGCCGGACTTCTTGTTCATCATCTCGTCGACCTCGTCGAAGGTATAGCCGCCCTCGCGCTGCAGGTAGCACACGGTAGCCGGGTCGATGGAGCCGCAGCGAGTGCCCATCATGACGCCGTCGAGCGGGGTGAGACCCATGGTGGTGTCCATGCACTTGCCGTCCTCGATGGCGCACAGGGAAGCGCCGGAGCCGATATGGCAAACGACGACCTTGCGGGCCTCGCCGTTGGTCATCTCGGCGACCTTCTTGGAGATGTAACGGTAGCTGGTGCCGTGAGCGCCGTACTTACGGATGTGCAGCTTGTCGCAGACGTCCTTGGGCAGGGCGTAAGTCTTGGCGACCTCGGGCATGTTGAAGTGGAAAGCGGTGTCGTAGACCGTGACGTTGGGCAGGTCGGGATACTGCTCCAGGCAGTACTCGATAACGTTGGCCTCGGGGTTGTTGTGCAGCGGCGCCAGCGGGGCGACCTCGCGGATCTTGGCGAGAACGTCCTCGTCGACGAGGGAGGAGTCGCCAAAGTACCAGCCGCCCTGAACGATACGGTGACCAATGCCCTCAATCTTGACGCCGTTGGCCTCGAGGTCCTTCAGAACGACCTCGATGGCGACCTTGTGGTCGGGGAACTCGATGTTCTCGGTCACCTTCTTGGAACCGTTGGCAGCGTGGGTGAAGGTACCGCCGGTAAAGCAGACGCGCTCGCAGGAGCCCTTTGCGGACACCTTGTGGGACTTGGTATCGATGACCTGATACTTAAGGGTCGAAGATCCTGCGTTGACGACCAGAACGTTCATGTGTCTCCCTACTAACAGGCGGTGTGGCGCCGCCAGGTTACATACGCTTCAATAATAAACCCAAACGCCCTCGCGCTCGGGTTTATTGTGTTGATATATAAGTTATCGGCGCCTAAATACTCATGGCCTTTGGCTTGTAAGACGAAAGAGCGCGGGGATATACACCAGAGAAGAAATCCCGAGCGCAACAAGCAATATGACTCGAATGTCCGCGATGCCGCTCAACGCAGCATTGAACAGATAGAAAAGGATGGCACCCATCGCCACCATCTGGCTTTGAACCGAAATCAATGAACAGCGCATCGAAGAATCAGCAGCATTTTGAAAAATTGAGTATTTAATTGGAGCAAACAACGAGTACGCAACCGTCTGCAGCACATAGAACACGGGCAGCAAATTAGCCGGAGTAAGGGGGATCAAAAACAAAGCTGTCAATACTAAGCGAATGATGCCGCAAATACGCGCAAAACGGCCCTTGTCGACATGAGCAATCACACTGGGCACAATAAGCCCCATGGAGGCCGAGGCAAGGAGCTGGACCGCAATGGTCACACCCGAAGCGACGGAATTCATTCCGCGGCCCGCAAGCAGCAGTGAGAAAAAGTCTTCCAGGGCGACAAAAGCAAATGCCTGAGAACAGTCCATGATGAACGCTGAACGAAGAATGCCATTACACGCAATAGCGGCACCGATCATCTTCGGGCTAATTCCACGCTCAGGTGCCCCCGCAGTGCCCCCTCTTCGCATCTCAGGAATGCAGACAACGACAACCAACGTCAACACCATTGCGATGATATCTGCCGAAAGACCAATGAGATATGCACCGACAGACGAAATGAAACCACCCACGCAAGCGGAGATGGCATAAGAGGCATAGAAAACAAATCGCTCAACGACATTAAGTCTTACGAGCTGGTCCTGAGAGACGCTGTCAATGTAAATCGCTTCTATGGATCCGCTCAGACATGCAACGGCAAAACCTTTGAGAGCGAACGCACCGATTAAAAGCAGAGGGAAACGGACGAGAAGCAGGGCAGCGTAGTATCCAAGCATCCCCACGACGCCAACGAGACCGCTTGTCTTTCGTCCAAACCTATCAGCAATATAGCCAGTGGGAACTTCGAGGATGAACTTGCTCACTTGATATGCAATCATCATGCTAGAAATCGCCACTATCGAGAATCCGACGAATTCAAGGTAAACCGTCAGAAAATACAAAATGGTGCTGAAGTTCGACAGAAAAACGAACGTCATATAAAGCAAAACCGTACGGTTTTTCATGCTCCGCCCTCCAAGAGTCAACAATCTGAATCGGAATCTTGGAAAAGCATGAGGGCAAAGCCGTCAGTCATGTGTTACAAGGCGTCAACATTCACTTGACAACACGAGGCCAAATGGCCTCACGAAGCAAGATGACGCAATAGGTGAAGAAATACCGTCTGGTGTCGATCGGTCCAGGCATTTTGTCGATAGCAAAAGTAGATGGGCAAGGCTACGTCATGCGAGCCTTCAATAGAGCACTCGCTCACTTCCAATCCATCTGATGCGAGAGAAGAGCCAGAAAAACTCAATATCAATCCCCCGGCTTGAAGAAACTCAGCCTGCGCCCTGCTTCCGTATTCGACATCGCGAAAGCGGAAATTAACCAGCTGAGCTTCGGGACATTGATTGATTGCATTGAGACAGGGCGACAAATTAATGGGAACAGCGAGCCTGCCGCCCAGTAACTCACGAATGGTCATAGCGTCAACAGATTGATGACCAGCTGGGCATGAAAGAACCCTGAGCTCCTTTTCACCCATATATTTTGAAGAAAGGACGCTGTCCCGTGGTTCCTCAAACGAGATAGCCGCGTCCGAAATTCCAAGTATAAGTGATTCAAAGCATGTTGCCGTTGGCTGATGCCACACATCAAGATGAATCTGAGGGTGCGAGCTTTCAAACGAGTCGTACCAGTTTTCGGAAAAAAGGAGCCCCCGCCCGTGAAGACAGGGGGCGTAAAGACGGAAATGGCCGTCGGGCGAAACGCCGCCGTTCCCCGATTGAGCGTACTTTTTGAGATCGTCGACTTGCGCCAGGATCACGCGTGCACGACGCGCAAATTCTCTGCCCGCCGGAGACAAAACAGCCTCCCCCGCCGATCGGTCGAGCAAAACAATCTGATACTCAGATTCCAACTTTTTTATTGCCGACGAAACGGCCTGCGGACTCACGTGAACGGCGCGAGCTGCTTTGCGCACGCCGCCATAGTTCGCTACAGCTTGAAGGTATTCGAGTTGAGAAAGCTGCATAGATTACTCCAAAGGCAGCCAAGTCGACGGCCTACGCGCCCTCAGATGAGGTTCTCGCCCAGGTTCTTGCCACCGAGAACGTGCATGTGGAAGTGCATGACGGTCTGGCCGGCGTTGACGCCCTTGTTGGAGATGACGCGGAAACCGTCCTCCAAGCCCTTGGCCTTAGCGACCTCCTGGATGGCGTGAGCCATGGCGCCCATGGTCTCGGCAGGTACGTTGTCGGCGATGTCACTGTAATGCTTCTTGGGGATCACGAGCGTATGGACCGGCGCCTGGGGATTGAGGTCGTCGAAGGCGATGACCTGGTCATCCTCATAGACAACGGTCGAGGGGATCTCGTGGTTGGCAATTTTGCAGAAGATGCAATCGCACATAGTTGGTTCCTTTCTCACAGACCAAGGTAATTATATTTGGTCGGGATGGCTAGAACGAGAGGTTGTCGTCGGTGTTGGCGGCTTCGCCGTCGGCGAGCACGTCGTTGCCGTCGACGTCCTTAAGAAGCACCGAGACCTTCTGCTCGGCATCGGACAGGCGGGTGCGCAGGCTCTTGAGGAGCTCGACGCCGCGGGTGTAGCTCTCGAGCGATTCCTCGAGCTCCATGTCGCCCGACTCCAAGCTGCGGATAATGAGTTCCAGCTCCTGCGAGGCCTGCTTGTACGTAAGCTGCTCGACCGGGGTCTTCTCTGCCATATCTGTTTCCTTTCCTAAAGGTTTATCGCTATGAAACGCGGGTTACTCGACCGTATCGACCGTTGCTGCCACGTTGCCGTCTGCCATGCGCACGCGAATGGCGTCGCCAGGCTTAAAGGTCTTGGCGCTCGTAGCCACACCATCATCGCTGTACGCGATGGAATAGCCGCGAGCAAGTACCTTGAGCGGCGACAGGGCATCGAGCGACGCGGCAGCTCGGCCCAGGTCGGAAGCGGGTTTGCTGAGCATCGAACGTCCCCGATGCTCCAGACGGGAACTCGCAAGCGAGAGTGCATGGCGCTTACCATCGAGCCCCGAGGTGCTTGTAATCAGACGCTCGGGCAAGCGCCCAAAGTTGGAGCGGAATGTCCCGACCGAGCGTACTATGGCGCCCGACAGGCGATCGGCAGTCAGCGCAAGCTCCGATTCGCGACGCTCGACCATAAATGTGGGGTCGTTGAGGCACGGGCGACACGCAGCGGCATCGAGCGCATCACCCAAGCGAGCCGTATAGGTATCCCAGGCACGGCGACCGCGCTGATCGAGCATCTCCAGGTCGACCTGGGCCGACCCAATCATCGATGCCATCGCGGCACCCAGACGCTGATGGCGCGCCTCGAGCACATCGGCCAACTCCGTCATAGCCGGCGCCACCGATTCTGCCGCCGCCGTGGGCGTGGAGGCGCGTCGGTCGCTCACCATGTCGCAAATCGAGGTATCGGGCTCATGGCCAATGCCGGTCACCACGGGCACAGGACAAGCCGCCACCGCGCGGGCAAGCTCCTCGTCATTAAAGGTCATGAGGTCCTCAAAGGAGCCGCCGCCGCGCACCAGCAAAATACAGTCGGGCGCCGGCGTAATGGAAGCGGCGCGGCGCAAGCCCTCAATGAGCTCTGCCGGCGCGCCCTCGCCTTGCACCTTGGCGCCCACGCAAACAAGCTCGACGAGCGGGTTGCGACGGCGCAATGTGCGCTTGACGTCGTCGATCACGGCGCCGGAAAGCGAGGTGACGACTGCCACGCGGGAGCAGAACACCGGGATGCGGCGCTTGCGCGCTTCGTCCATCAGGCCCTCGCGGCGTAGCTTTTCGGCCAGTTGCGCCACCTGCTGACGCAGCAGACCCTCCCCCGCTAACGAGAACGAGCGGGCGACAAAGCTCATACGGCCCGTGGGCTTGTAGAGGTTAAAGCTGCCCTTAAAGCTCACCTGCATACCATCGCGCAAATCGAAGGTGCGCTTGAGATAGGCGCCCTTCCAGATAATGCAATCGACGACGGCCGAGTCGTCCTTGATCTGGAAGTAGCAGTGGCCGCTTCGGGCATTGGGGCCACGAAAGCCGGTGACCTCGCCCAGGACGCTCAGCTGCGGAATCGCATCGAGCGCACCAGCGGCGATCTCGACCGCCTGGCTCACGCTGAGCTCTTTGCGCTCCTGCTCGTCCGACCCGTCGAACTCGGCGGAAACGCTGTTGCCGGTTAGATTCCAGCCTGCCACGCAGCCTCCTTTCGTCATCGTGCACATGGGCTCCGGCCCTGCGCAAATTCAAGTCCCACACATAGTACAGCGCCGCTGGGACACAAATCCCCGCGGCGCTTTGTCAGTCCCATTTGTTATCGGTTGGAGTTTCTGTTGTAGCGAGCCATAAGGTAGAGCAGCTGAATAATCGAGGTGAGCGCCGCTGCCACATAGGTAAGCGCAGCTGCCGTCAGCACCTTCTTGGCACCGTTGACCTGCTTGGAGCTCATGCCCGACTGCTCAATGTAGGCCACAGCGCGGCGGCTGGCATCGATCTCGACCGGCAGCGTAACCAGCTGGAACAACACGCTAAACGAGAAGAAGATCAACGCGAGAGTCGTGAGCCCCGCGATGTTCATGAACAGGCCCATAAGCAGCACGATGGTCCAAGTGTTCTGGGTAAAGTTGACGACGGGCACGAGGGCGCTGCGCACCTGCATCATGGCGTAGCCGCTTTGACGCTGGGCGGCATGGCCCGCCTCGTGACAGGCGACGGCAACGCTTGCGACCGATCCACCCGAACGGTTGGCGTCCGAGAGATACAGATTGTTATCCTGCGGGTTGTAGTGATCGGTGAGCTCGCCGGCAACGCCTTTGATGCCCACGGCGTTGCAACCGTTGGCGTCGAGCATGCGGCGAGCAACCGCAGCGCCCGTATCGCCGTCCGAGCGAACCTTGGACCACGTCTTGTACGTCGAGTTGATATAGCTCTGTGCGGCAAGACCGAGCACCGTACAGACAAGAACAACCAGCAGGTACAGCGGGTCGATACCAAAGCCGTATCCATAGTAATAAGGCATGCGAATTCCTCCGAATCGAGTTACACGTTGGAGGCATTCTACCCACTCAGGCGGTTAGGCTTCCCTACAGTAGCTCGATTTTGCCGTCCTTCACGGTGAGTCCCATGTTGCCCGATAGCAGATCGTCCAGGCGCGAGCCCACGAGCTCAAAGCGCCAGCCTTCGCGCAGGGGGCTCTGCTCGGGATGCTCAATGTAGTCAGCCAGATCATCGCGCGAGGCAATGACTGAGGTTGCCACGCCCGAGCGCTCGGCAACCAGGCGAATGAGCGCATACATCAGGTCCGTCACGCTCTCCAGCTCCGGCGAGATCTGGCGATGCCCGCGCACCATGAGCGGCAGGCGATCGTGCGGGCAGCTTGCGCCGCGCTTGATGGCCATGAGCGCACCGTCCACGTCGCGCTCCCCCAACTGATCGGTACCGCGAATGCTGCGGAACTCCTCGACGCGCACGGGATTGCGCTTGACGAGCGCCAACAGCGTATCGTCGGACATGACCCACTTGCGCGGGATGTTGCGTCGCTCGGCACGGTCCTCGCGCCAAGCGGCAAGCTCGCGCGCGATGCCCAGCTGATGGCGGCTGCACGAGTTGATGCGCTTGACCTTACGGAATGCCTCGTGACGGTCGGCGCGATAGTGCGACTCGTCGGCCAGTGGGCGTAGCTCGTCGAGCACCCAGTCCACGCGGCCCAGTTCGCGCAGGCGGCTCATCATCTCGGTATAGGCGACGATCAGGTACTTGACGTCATCAATCGCGTACTCAATCTGCTTGTCGGTCAGCGGGCGCCGCGACCAGTCGGTCAGCGATTCAGTCTTGGGCAGCGATACGCCGCAAAACGTCTGCACGAGCGCGCCGTACGAAATCTGCTGGCGCTCGCCCAAAAAGGCGGCGGCGACCTGCGTGTCAAAAATAGGACGCGGCAGCACGCCCACGGTATGGAGCATAACCTCCATGTCCTGCGAGCAGGCGTGGAACACCTTGGTCACGCTCTCGTCGGCCATGAGCTCGGCGAGCGGCGACAGATCGTCGATCACCAGGGGGTCGATTGCGACGCTCTCGGCAGGGGTGGCAATCTGAACCAGGCACAGACGCGGATGGAACGTGCGCTCGCGCAAAAACTCGGTATCGACGGCAATCGCGTCGAACTCGCGGGCGCGCTGGCAAAAGTCGAGTAGAGCCTGATGTGTGGAAATGTACATATCAACCCATCGAATAAGGTTAGGCCCGAAAAACACGGGTAGGATATCGGCATTGCCTTACAACTATACTCGGTTAGTCACAGAACGGGAACGTAAGTATGCGCTGCCTTATCATCCACAACCCGGCATCGGGCCCCAGCTCAGATGAAATCTACGCATTCACGCACGCCCTCGCACAGGGCGGCGACGAGGTCGTGATGCGCTTTATCGGCGATGGCATGGAGCCCGAGGACGCCGTGGCGGACGTGCGCGAGTTCGATCGCGTGGTGGTCTCGGGCGGCGACGGCACCGTCTCCAACGTGCTCGACCAGATGCGCGGATGCGGCGTCCCCACACTCGTCTTCCCCTCTGGCACGGCCTGCCTGTTCTTCAACAACATCGGCAATGCCCCCGAGGCGGCGGCACTCGCCAAGGCCTGCCGCGCCGGCCGCACCGTCAAGGCAGACATGGGCGAGCTCTTTTGGCTCGACGAGAACGGCAACGAGAAGCGTCATGGCTTCATCATCATCGCCGGCTCGGGCTACGATGCCGAGATCATGATGAAGGCCGCCGCCACCAAAAACGACATCGGTGAGATCGCCTACTTCCTGTCCGCGCTCGCCACGCCCAATCCCACGGTGGCGCACTTTACAATTGAGCATGACGGCATTGTCGAGGAGCTCGACGGCATCTGCTGCATGGCAGGCAACACCTCGGTCATCCAAAACGACATCAATCTGTTCCCCGACTGCCGCATGAACGACGGCATGGTGGACATCGCAGTCATCGAGCCCGTGCGCACCGTGCAGCTGCTGCCCACCGTGATTACCGCCGCGCTCGACCCCGCCGGCAAGGTGCTCGGCCGCCCGCAGTTCAAAATCATCCAGACCAAGGAAGCCAAGATCACCTGCACGCCGTCGCTGGGCATGCAGTTCGATGGCGAGATTATCTCCAGCAATTCGGGCGTCTTTGGAGCCCGCGCGCTTCCGCAATGCCTCGACCTCATCGTCGACGAATTCTCCCCGCTCGGAAAATAGGAGGACCCTATGAACGACAATCCCCTGCTCGGCTTTATCATCATCGTTTTGGCCATGCTCGTCGGCTATGCGATCAACGTGATCCACCGCCGGAAGAAGTAATTCCATATTGGCATGATATTCATCCAGTTATCGACTCTCCCGCTGTTTATGCAAATCCTAAACAGCGGGAGAGTTTTCTTTTTGAGCGCCGTCTAATGCTTTATTCAGCTACAGTAAATGCAGGGTGCCTTTATTTAACTAAAGCCATAAAATGAGTATTATTATCCGTTCATCGTATATTTCCACACGCTCATCGAGTAAAAGCTGTTGTCGAGTGAATACTCTTTACACTTCCTTTAGGCTAATAGATGTATTTATTAGCTGAAACTCCGTACGGTTTCGCGGGGTTTCAACAGTTGGGAGGGATTATGAGGTTTACTCATCCTGTCAACACGCTCAAGAAGCTCGGCTGCGGCCTTGCGTTTGGAGCAGCGGCCATCATGGCCATGCCGACTTCGGCACTCGCCTGCACCCAGATCTACATGGGCAGCAAGCTCACGGCAGACGGCAACACGTACTACGGCCGTTCCGAGGACTTCGGTCCGCGCTATGTCAAGCACTTTGGCATTGAGCCCGCACACAAGGACGGCAACGAGTACACCTCGGTCGAGTCCGGTTTTGAGTACAAGTCCAAGGGCGCAACCTACCGCTACACCTTCGTTCGCGACAACCCCTCGCAGTGGGAAGATCGCTACGACGCATATTCCGAGGCCGGCATCAACGAGAAGGGCGTCTCCTGCTCTGCCACGTTAAGCACCTCCTATAACGAGAAGGCCGAAGAGGCCGACCCCATCACCGAGGAGACTGGCATTGGCGAGTACAGCTATGCCAGCGTCATCCTGGGCGAGAGCGCCACGGCCCGCGAGGGCGTCGAGCTCATCGGCAGCCTGATCGACGAGCAGGGCGTCTGCTCCAACGACCAGATCATCATCGCCGACAACACCGAGACCTGGCTGTTTGCCGCACTTTCCGGCCATCAGTGGATCGCCATGAGGCTCACCGACGACATCGCCTCGCTCAACCCCAACATCGGCAGCCTCAACTACGATGTCGACCTGAACGATACTGAGAACTGCCTGCACTCCAAGGACATCGAGTCCATGCCCGTGGAGAAGGGTTTCGCCAAATACTCCGCTGACGGTAAATTCGATGTCGCCCAAACGTATGGCGAAAGCCTCGCCGATTCTGGCGTTAACCAATGGTCCCGCTATGTGCAAGGCCGCCATTATTTTGCTAGTCAGCTGACCGAAGGCACGGATTACGAAATTAAAACTATCACCGATAAGGATGGAAAACCCGTCCAAAAGGGAGCTATGGTCAGCGAAATCCAGCCTCTGTTCTTCAAGCCTGGCAAGTCTGGTTGGAGCACCTTTGAGCTGATTCGTGCCTTCGGCAACCGCGGAGAGAACGTCCCTGGTCTCAACGCGAACACTGATGGCGTTTATTGCATCGGCAGCGAGCGCAACACCGAGATCAATCTCTTCCAGATTCGTCGCGGGTATGATCCCGAAGTCGCTACCATCCAGTGGGAAATGCTCTCCCGTGCCGCGTACTCTGTCGCCATCCCGCTGTACTCCGCTCTGATAACTGAAGTTAGCCCCTACTTCAGCGATCAGACCGTCTCCTTCGACCACTGCAATGCGAAAGACGTCGTGTACAACGAGGAGCCCGAGAACTCCATTAACTACGTCCTCATGGACATCAGCTCGCTCTGCTTTGAGAACCCTGACACCCTTGGTACCAGTGTCCGCACCTACCTCGACGCGCTCCAGAACGAGCTCATCGAGCAGAACAAGGAAGTTGACGCCGCTATGCTGGCCGAGACGACCACCGAGGGTCGCACCGCTCTGGCCAACAAGGCAGGCAAGGCTGCCACCGAGAACACCTACAAGAAGTGCAAGGCCCTGCTCCAGGAGATGCGCGCTTATCAGAAGGCCGGAAACTTTGACGAGCGCTTCACCCCGAGCGACCTGAACACCGAGACCAAGGGCCTCAAGGAGTCCATCACCTACGCCAAGGACGCCCTTGCCACCGACCCGGTCACCCCGGATCAGCCCGGCACTCCCGAGCAGCCCGGTAAGCCCGAACAGCCCGGTACCCCGGATCAGCCCAGCAAGCCTGAGCAGCCCGCTAAGCCCGAGCAGCCCGCCACCAAGCCCGAGAAGCCTGGTAAGTCGGATACCACGACCACGGTAACCACCAACAAGACGAACACCAAGGGCGACCTGCCCACCACTGGCGATCGTTTTGATGACCGCATGGTGGCCGCATTCGCCATCGCTGGCGTTGCCGTCATCTCCGCAGGCGGTTATATCCTCTATCGCCGCAACAAGGAGTAATCCCTCACTGGTGCGGGCGGGATGGCACGGTTCGTCCCGCCCGCCTTTTTGACCGGCGGGAAACACCGCTGAAATCTTTTCAAAAAAGATTTCCCCGCACACACTTTGCTGTGCTATAGTGCAGCGCAACAGCAACAAGGTGCGACCGCGCCACGGCATCACGAAAGGAGCCACCAAGATGAAGAACACGATGAAGTCTCTCAACAACTGGTGGTGGCGTGATGCGAATACGATCGGTCGACAGTGAGTCCCTCACGCCTGTTTTTGCGCTCTAGGTGATTGGAAGGCCTCCGGTTTCGACCGGGGGCCTTTTTCTATCTCGAGCCCGATCGCATTCGCATCACGCGCCTCCGCTTTTCCCCTGCGCTTCCCTTCAGAAAGGATTTTCACCATGTCTCAGAACACCACCGCCACCCAGCCCCGCACCGTCCAGACCGCCGACCGCGGCAAACTCGACGTCCGCGCTCTCGTCCTGCTCGCCATCCTGCTCGCCGCCGGCTTCATCCTCAACTTCACCGTCGGCAAGGCCATCTCGGGCATCTCGGGCGGCATGATCAGCCCCGAGTTCATCATCTCGGCCTTCTGCCTCACCATCCTGGTCGTTCGTCCCAACATCGGCCAGGCGCTCGTCATTGGCCTCATCTCGGCTGCCGTGATCCAGATCACCACCACTTCGCCGTTCGTCGATTTTGCCGCCGAGGGCATCGCCGCCATGCTCATGGCCGGCATCGTCAACGCCGCCGGCAAGAACGGTCAGGTCAAGCCCGCCATCGCCATTGTCGCAACCTTCCTGACCACCTTTGTCTCCGGCGTCATCTTCATGATCATCAAGATGGCCATGCTCGGCGTGGTCGGCGAGCTCGCCGCCGCCATGCTGCCCGTCGTCGCCATGACCGCCGTCTTTAACGCCATTCTGGTCGGCGCCCTCTATCTGCCCATCCAGAAGGCCCTGAAGCTCAACTAACCCGCTCGGCTTTACGAGCCACCCCATCTTGGCGTTCATTCGTCGCTCGCGTACCCAAGTACGCTTCGCTCCTCTTTCACGCCAACCTGAGGCCCCTCGTAAAGCCGTCTCCGTGCTTCACCACCAAAGACTGTCCCAAACGGCTAGCTCTTGGGGACGTTCTTAAACGACTAGTCATTTAAGAACGTCCCCAATGACTATGAAAGGTATCCATGGAAACGATCATCAACGTCGACGATGTCTCGTTCTCCTATGGCACGCAGACCGAGCAGGCGCTCAGCCACATCTCGCTCAGCGTGAACAAGGGAGATTTCATCGGCATCATCGGGCCCTCGGGCGCCGGCAAGTCCACGCTTGCCGCCTGTCTGTCGGGCGCCGTGCCCCACCACTACACCGGCACGTTCTTTGGGTCCGTCATGGTCGACGGCCACGACACCTGCGAAGTCTCGCTCACCGACGTGTCGCAAATCGTCGGCAGTGTGCTGCAGGATATCGACACGCAGATGGTCGCTTCGGTCGTCGAGGACGAGATGCTCTTTGGCCTCGAGAACTTTGGCGTTCCCCACGACCAGATCGAGCAGCGCGTGAGCGAAACGCTCGAGACCGTCGGCATCAGCGACCTGCGCGACCGCGAGATCGCAACCCTCTCGGGCGGACAGAAGCAAAAGGTAGCCATCGCCGCCATCCTCGCCATGCGCCCGCGCGTCTTGGTTCTCGACGAGCCCACCGCGGCACTCGACCCCGCCAGCTCCACGTTGGTCTTCGAGACGCTGCGTGAGGCAAACCGCGCACTTGGAATCACCATCGTCGTCGTTGAGCAAAAGGTCGCCCTGCTCTCGGAGTACTGCAACCGCGTGCTCGTGCTCAACCATGGCGAAATCGCGCTGCAGGGCGAGCCACACGAGGTCTTCGCACATACCGACGAGCTCCGTGCCATCGGCGTCGACTGCCCTCGCGTCACGCGTATCTTCAATAGCCTCGAGGCCGATGGTCTGGTAAGCGGTACCCCTTGCTTGGATGTCGATGAGGCCGAACGCCTGATTTCGGGCATCGTCGACCCCGCACACGCAGCCATCGAAGCCCAGGCGCCCACCGGTTCCCCGCATGCACCGTCGTTGCGTCCTCATGCCAAGGACGCCGAACCCGTGCTCACCTTCGACCATGTTGAGTTTGCCTATCCCAATGGCGGCGCCGCCGTACACGACCTTAGCCTGACGCTCTATCCTGGCGAGCTCGTGGGCATCGTCGGCCAGAACGGTGCCGGCAAGACCACGCTCACCAAGCTGCTCACGGGCCTGCTTAAGCCCGCCTCGGGCAGCGTGCGCGTTACGGGCCTGGATACTGCCGCGGTCCCCACGAGCCGTATCGCCCGCGAGGTCGCAACGCTCTTCCAAAACCCCGACCGCCAGATCTGCAAGGACACCGTGCTCGACGAGGTCGCCTTTGGCCTGGAGCTTGCCGGCATCGACCGCACCGAGGCTCTGCGTCGTGCTCAACTCGTCATCGACCGCTTTGGCCTGCCTGCCGACGAGGCGCCCTTCTCGCTGTCGCGCGGCCAGCGCCAGATGGTGGCACTCGCCTCCGTCGTGGTCGTAGAGCCCAAAATCGTCGTGCTCGACGAGCCCACGAGCGGCCTTGACTACCGCGAGTGCATGACCGTCATGGAAACCGTGCGTACCATGGCCGAGCGCGGCTGCGCCGTAATCATGGTCTGCCACGACATGGAAGTCGTCTCCGACTTTGCCGAGCGCATCGTGGTAATGGCCGACGGCTGCATCCTCGACCGCGGCCGCACGCACGAGCTATTCTCGAACATCGATCTCATGCGGCGTGCCTACGTGGAGCCTCCCCAGGTTATTGAACTCTCGCGCCGTCTGGCATCTTCCGTCTCGCCCGCTTTTGCGCAGGTGAGCGAGGTCACCGATGTCGTTCGAATTACCAAGGAGATGGTCCACCGTGGTTAACGTCATCGACTACATGCCGGGCGATACGCTACTGCATCGCCTGAACCCCGTCGTCAAACTGGGCCTCGCCGCCGCCATCATCGTCGGCATCTTCTTGTCCGACACCTACGTGGCGCTGCTGGGCTTTTTGGCACTCACCCTTGCGCTGGGTGCCTATGCCGGCGTCGTCGACCGTCTGTTCTCGCTGCTCAAGTTGCTGATCCCGCTCGCGCTTATCATGCTGGTGCTCCAGCTGGCCTTTATGCGCGATGGCAACGTGGTGTGGGGCTTTATCACCGACACGGGCCTCATCACAGGATCGAAGGCCTGTCTGCGCCTACTGGGTGTGGCGTTACCACTCATCCTCATGCTCATGGTGACCAAGCTCAACGACCTTGCCAACGCCTGCGTCGAGGTGCTGCACGTACCGTATCGCTATGCCTTCACCTTTACCACGGCGCTGCGCTTTGTGCCGGTGTTTGGTCAGGAGATGAACGCCATCATGGAGGCGCAGACCGCACGCGGCGTCGAGTACGACACCAAGAACCCCATCAAGAAGCTTAAGCTCATGCTGCCACTGTGCGTGCCACTGCTCATCTCGAGCGTGGGCAAGACCGATGCCACAGCCTTGGCGGCAGAACAGCGCGGCTTCTATCTGCGTACGCGCGCCAGCTCGTACAAGCGCTATCCCATCAAGGGTCTGGACATCGCCGTGCTCATCGTCAGCATCGCCCTCATCGCCATCGGCTTCCTGTTCTAGTTCGCCACCGACAGCAACCACCCAACGCAAAAGGCCTCGGCTCGCACCAAACGAGCCGAGGCCTTTACTGTTTCCCCAGATAATACCTACCAAAAATAAACCTGTCCCTTTTTGGCAGATCGAGGGCTATTGGCGGTAGGGGGCGCCGCTGCGGATGACGGATTCGCGCACCAAGACGTCCATGGCGTCGAGGGTAATCTCGGGCATCTCGCGGTATTTCTGCAGCACCGAGAGCTCCGTGCAGGCCAGGATGACGCGGTCGCAGCCGCTACGGGCGAACTCCCACATCACGCGGTCGAACTTATCCATATCGGGCTCACGTCCAGCCTTCACATCATCGTAGATAAGCGACATCACATCGTTCTGACGTTTCTCGCTGGGATAGACAACCTCAACACCCGCAGCCTTACATTCGCGGCCGTAAACGCCCGCGCCCACGGTGCCATCGGTTCCCATAATGCCGATCTTGTGCACCTGCTCGGCCGGCATACTCAGGTTGGGGTCGAACTCGCACTCCCCCATCACCGCACCGGCCAGAGCATAGCGCACCGACTCACGCGGCATGTGGATAATCGGCACCTTCGTAAACGACTGGATCTGGTCGTAGAAGTAGTGCGACGTGTTGCAGGGAATGGCAATGTGCGCACAGCCCAGCGACTCGAGTGCCTGGGCACACTCTTTCATGGTCGCCAGCAGCTTGGCATGCTCGCCGGTCTTAATAGCCAGCGTGCGGTCGGGCATGGTCGACTTGGAGAGCACCACCATGTCGATATGTTCCTGATCGCAAGCAGCAGCCGTATGACGCACCACCTGGTCGTAGTAATACGACGTGGCCTCGGCGCCCATGCCGCCGATAACTCCCAGCTTTTCCATCGCCGCCTCCTTGGTGACGCTTGCGCAATTGCGCGTATCATACCCGCGCCCGCCCGATGTAAACCGGACGGGCGCCGCACTCATCTACTTGTAATACGTCTTGAACAGCTTAAAGTGGCGCAGTTTGGTGTGCCACATGCGCAGCCAGCGGTTAAAGGCAAAGTCGCCCTTCATAAACGAAGGGTCGGCGCCCTTGCCTTCCTTGTCCAGGCGATGCACCTTAGCACGCAGCTCGGGATCCTTTACGTACTTGTCGACGACGCCCATGGGAACGACCATCCACAGGGCCTCGTCCTGCGCCGTCACAAACTCCGGCTCAAACGGGCGGTTGAACACATACTCGTCCACCACATACTTGGCAACGTTAAAGCCGCTGTTGGTGACGTAGTAGTTGCTGCGACCCTGGCGCGTGTTGAAATCGAAGAACTTAAACGAGCCATCGCGCTCGTCGTACTTAACGTCAAAGTTGGAATAGCCCACAAAGTGAAGGTCCTCGAGCAACTTGCGCACGCCGTCCATGAGCTCGTCGTTGGGCTCGGTGATGATACAGGCATGGTTGCCGACACCGTGGGGCTGATGCTCCTCGAGCAGTACGTGGCCCAGGCACATCATGCGCACCTTGCCGTTGCGGTCGGAATAACTGGTGAGCACGCGCATGTACTCGTCGTTGCCGGGCACGCGGTCCTGCAAGATCAGATCGTCGGTGTAGCCGCTGGCATACGAATCGCGAATGACCTGTTCCAGCTCGGCGCGGTCGGCAATCTCATAGGCCTTCTTCTGGCCCTCGAACTCGTGCTGCCACCACATGATGCCGTCAGAAGGCTTCAGAATCATCGGGTAAGGAAAATCGATCTGGTCGAGCACTTCGGCAGGCGCCTCACCCTGGGCGTTCAGCATCGCCATGGTGAAGGTAAAGGTATGCGGATAAGGCACGCCATGCTTCTCGCATAGCTCGTAGAAGATCTCCTTCTTCTGGCACTGCTCGAGCATGCTGTAGGGCGCGTAGGGAGCGACAATGTTGTCCGCCAGCTCATGAGCATCCTTGGCCTGAGCCACGAGGGCAACATAGTTGTCGCCACAGCCCACAAGGACAATCGTCTTGTCGGCATGCGCTTGGGCAATGCCGTTGACGGTTTTGAGCATCACGGGCATGGTGTCGATATCCACGTTGGGCGTGTAGTCGATAATCTGGCTGCGGTACGCGGGACCCGTCTGATACTTGCCAAAGACCAGACTCTTGACCTGGTACTCCTCGTAGAAGGCGCGCGCCACCGAATAGGCGTTGATGTCGCCACCGAGCAGCACGGGAATGAACTCGCGCTCTGTAAATTGCAATGCCATGGAAACTTCCTATCAATGAACTGCCCACACAATGGGCGGTCTTTGCGCAACTGATTTATTCTAGCGTGCCAAGCCGCCGGCGCCCAAAGCTCCACCGTATCTATGGCAATCGACGTAATCGTCCAGCACGAGGACGGCGCTCACCGTTGTACGACAATGGGCAATGAACCTACCGTTGTTGTAGGATTCAGCGTATTGACATCCTCGAGCGAAAGGCGCACACGTGCCCCAAGACCATCCGACCGATAATCCCATCCTCAATGCTGCGAAGCGCGAGCTGGTGGAACGCGCGAAAGCGGCCGCTCCCCTGTGCACGGCAAACGACGCCTACAACGGACCCGCCCGCATCGTCTCGATCAACACGTCGGCACACAAGGGCACACGCAAGTCGCCCGTCGCCGATGGACGCGACACCGTTATAGAGCAATTCGGCCTCGCCTCCGACGCACACGCCGGGCATTGGCACCGTCAGGTTTCCTTTTTGGCCGCAGAGTCCATCCAGACGGCGCAGGCTCGCGGACTCGATGTGCGCGTGGGTGACTTTGGAGAAAACTTCACCACCCAGGGCATCAATCTACTCTCGCTCCCCTTGGGCACACAGCTCAAGCTTGGAAGCGACGTGCTCGTCGAAATCAGCCAAATCGGCAAGGTCTGCCACACCCGTTGCGCCATCTACTATCTCGCCGGCGACTGCATCTTTCCCCACGAGGGCGTTTTCGGCGTGGTGCTAAAGGGCGGAGAGGTCTACGCCGGCGACGATATCCAGGTAATCAAACTCGGCGACGGCACCTGTTCGTTCACCCCCGCCGAGGCCATCGAAGAGATTGAGCAGGCTCGCCAGAAGGGCACGCTGTAGTTATAAAACCCCACGTTGAGATAGCTTTTACAGCCCCAAACCCCTCTTAAACAGGCCCCCGTAACGTTAAAGTTGAACTCTATGGTTTCTCAACAATTCATCATAACTGCAGGTCAAAGCCAAAGCCTCAAGTTCAACTTGACCCTTTGGAACCTTTAAGGTTCAAGTTGAGGTCGAAAGCAGTAGTAGAATACCGTTCGAACCATAACCTACGATTGATTGCAGAGGGACTGGATGCAGCATTCGAATCATCGCACCGCAGCGCTCATTGCGTCGAAGCCGGCTCGTATCATCACGAGCGCCGCGCTCGCCGTTGCGCTGACGGCCACGCCGATGCTCTCCCCTGTTGCGGCGTATGCCGCCTCGCAGGCAACGCAGGACCAGCTTTCCGCAGCCCAGCAGAAGATCGAAGCCGCCACGAGCGCCTACAACGACGCCCGTACCAAACTCGATGACCTGCAAAAGCAGATTGAATCCAATGAGGCAAGCATCGAGGAAATCGAGGCTAAGCTTCCCGAGCAGCAGGCCAAGGCAAGCTCCGCCATGCGCGATCTGTACAAGTATCAGAAGGGCACCAATCCCATCGTGAGCTTCCTGGTCAACGCGCAGAGCCTGGGTGAGTTCATCACGACCTGCAAATACACCAACCAGATCACGAGCTCGAGCGTCGACGAGATCGAACAGCTCAATAACATGCAAACCGAACTCGAGCAGAACAAGGCTGAGCTCCAGCAGGCCAAGTCTCAGCTTGAGGCAGAGCAGAAAAACGCCGAGGATGCGCTGGCACAGGCCCAGCAGCTCCGCAGCGAGGCACAGGCAAAAGCCGAGCAGGAAAATGCCGCCGAGCTTGCCAAGCTTGAGGCCGATAAGGCCGCTGCCGCCGAGAAGCTCTCGGGCGAGGGCGTAAGCGGCAGCAATTCCAGCAGCCAGGCCACCAACACCAACACCACCATCGACACCACGGTGAACAGCTCCAATACTGGTAGCTCCGATTACGATTCGTTCATTAATGAGTGGACAGGCCGCATCGACAATTATCTCGCCGGCTCCCCCATGGCAGGCCAGGGCTATAACTTTGCCGTCGCCGCTTGGAATACCGGTGTCGACCCCCGTTGGTCCCCCGCCATCGCCTGCATCGAGAGCACCAAGGGTGCTTATTGCGCCAATTCTTACAACGCCTGGGGCTGGAGTGCACGTGGCGGCGGTTGGCGCAGCTTTGGCAGCTGGAGCGAGGGCATCTCCGCTCACGTTGCCTATCTGGGCGCCAACTACGGCTCCACCCTTACCCCGGCAGCGGCCAAAAAGTACTGCCCGCCCACGTGGCAGGACTGGTACAACAAAGTCGCCGCTCAGATGAACCGCATCTAAGTGCAACTGCAAAGGGCCCCAATGGGGTCCTTTTCTTTTAGGTAGCGGAGGTATCGACGACGCCGGTCGCATTGGCAACCGCGACTATGACAATCATGCATAGGAGCAGCACACCCAATGCCTTGAGCCAGAGTTTCGCGAGTTTCTTGCCGCGATAGCTGTCGAGCAGTGCGAATCGCCGACGAAGACGGCGCTTATCGAGCAGTGCGAAATGCATAAGCACCATAAGGCCATCGACAAAGAAAAAATACTCGATTATGAGAAGCCACGTCGGGTAGCTTTGGTTTGCTCCGGTGGGGTGAAAGACGGCAAAGTGACTTCCGGCAAAGAACACAAGCAGCGAGAAGCAGACGAGCGTATTCCAAATGCGGCCCAGAGACTCCGGAACGCGAGAGAGCAGGCCGCATGCAGCGGAGGCGGCAGGGCCAGGAAGCCCTGCGGGGTTCTGGGGCCCTTGGGGCGTCAACAACGTCTCCGAGGCCGAAGTACGGACAGGCGCAGGCGCAGGAGGCCGCACGGGGCGACTCAGATCGTATGCCGCGCACGTCGCCCGTCCCAACGCTTTCGCGCTCGCAAAACGCTTGGCCGGGTCGAGCGCCATCGACATGCAGACGGCATCGGCAAGTGGAGTGGGAATGCCGCGCGCCTCGCATTGCTCGCGCATGTCGAGCCCTGGTTTAGGGTCGACTCCCGTCAAGCAGAAGAACAACAGGGCGCCAAGTGCGTAGACGTCGCTGCGCACACTCGTCTGCCCAAACCCATACTGCTCGGGCGGCGCATAGGGTCGCGTGCCAAACTTGACGGTATCGGCATCGGCGCCATCGCGCTATACGCGCGCGATCCCCAAGTCGATAATCACCAGCGACGAAAACGTCAGACCGTCATCAGGCGTATAGTTGGCACCTGTCACGATGATATTCGACGGCTTGAGGTCGCGATGGATCACCGGCGCCGACGTCTCCCCCGCCATTGCAAAACCGGCGTGGAGCTCGCCCACGGCATCGCATAGGGCAGGATACAATTCACGCGCATAATCGGGGGTGGCTCCCAGACGGTCCACCAGCGTCCCGAGCGTCTCCCCTTCGATGTATTCCATAACCACGTTGAGCTCGTCGCCCACACGACGACAATCGACGATTCTGGGCAGGTGCTCAAAACGCCTGCCTGCCCGCTGAGCGGCAAACAGACGCTCGTATGCCCCGCCGATTTGAGCCGAAGCATCGATGCGTTTACGGACAAAGGGGCCGAGCGAACCACCGCCGGTTCCTTCAAAGTACACGAGCTCGGTTGCTTCAACGGACGAGCGCTTAAGTACACGCTCCACGCGATAGCTGTCGTCGCGATCGAGCGACGCCAGGTGCTCGGCAAGCGCTGCGGTCAGCTCGTCATCGGAATATGTTGGGCTCTGAGTATCCATAGCCTCCATCATAGCGCAGGGCGCAGACACCCCATGGCATCCGCGCCCCGTTCGTTTGCATCGTTGTTCGGCAACTCCGCCGGCTCAGATATCAGCCGCTAACTCACCGTCTCCTCGCCAAAGCGATACAGCTCCTCGTTGACCTTTTGGAGGCTGCACCCGCGATCGATACAAAAGATGATAATCGCATCGCGGCGGTCCTTGCAGTTAAGGACGCTTACCCCGGCAGCCGTCAGCGCACGGTTGGTCTCTTTGAGCGTCAGCGCCATCGCAAAGGCAATCTGCAGCACCTTATTGCGACTCGGATGACGCGCACCGGTAAAGATCTGATAGCCAAAGGTCTCATTGAGATCGGCCATACGAACCACGCGCGAGCGCTCCAAGCCCTTTTCCTGCAGTAGCTGCTTCAGGTAGTCCGAAAGCGACGGGGTGGCAAAGTCGTGCTCCTTGATATAGTCATCGATGTTTGGCGCGTCGAGAAGCTCATTGAGTAACTCGTCAGTCAGCTTTTTATCGGGCATACGACTTCACCTCCCCCAGTGCATGCAACATGCTAGAAACCGCTTACGTCCGAACGCTCCCAGCTAGCAACCTGGTCGGGAGACACCGTACCCAGCGCCTCGAACTTCCAGGAGCCGCCCGCCTTCAGATGATTGGTGTTTGCAAGAGCCGTTCCAACCTGGTTGCCATCAGCATCATACAGAACATACTCAATCTGAATGTAGCTCTTTTCCTTGTCCGTGTTATTGGTCAGCGTGCCCGTGATCTTATAGGTAAACTGATTGGAAGTGTCTTCAGCCTCGTCAGCAATGGTATACGGTTCTTGCGGTTCTTTTTGCTCCTCAGCCTGCTGTGTCGCCTCGGCAGGTTTTGCCGAATCGCTCGCAGACGAATCGGTTGAGTTGCCGCCCATAGAGCCCACGGCACCGACAATAACCAGCACCACGATGACGCCTAGGACAATCTTACCGATCGGCTTCTTTCCCTCTTTTGCCATTATTCATCCTTCCTACGATCCGGCTACCGTGCCGGCACACAGCACATCGTAGGAAGGATTAAACTTGAATTCATTAGCTGAGAGCTAAGGTTGCGGTAAACGGCCAATGCAGTTATCCAAACGCCGAGCAAACGCACTTTGCGCGACCGTCTGCCGGCAGCGCATCAACCCACCGTGACGGATTCCCCGGTAAAGGCACTGACCATCAACAGGACAAAGAACACCAGGTAGCTGACACTCAGCGGGTACGCAATGACCAGGAATACAACCCAGCCGACATTGGTTTTACCGCCGGCACGGCGTCGCTCGCGATTGCGGCAGAGCCAAATCGTCACGCCGATGGCAGTGATAAACAGTACGAGTGCCGCCGCAGCCAGCCCAGCAAGCGCAAACATCACGCCAATGCTCACAGCAATAACCGGAAGCAACAACAAGCCGCATCCACACCCACCGGGACTATAAACGGCAGACTGTCGGCGTCGTTCCATCGTCACTCCAACCTCAATATCTTTGAGCACTACAACGCAGCGGCCTGCTGGACAGGAACGATCTTATTCAGCTCCGGTTCGATCCGCCTTTTCTCGGCCTCAAGGTCAAACGCCACCTGAGCGCGCAGCCAATAACCATCCGTCAGGCCAAAATAACGGCAAAGACGGAGGTCGGTGTCGGCCGTCACGCGACGTTTTCCCAAGACAATCTGCCCGATACGCTGAGCCGGAATCCCAGTCTCTTTCGCAAGGCGATATTGAGAAATGCCCATGGGAACAAGAAACTCCTCTTTGAGAAGCTCACCAGGAGTCACCGGCGACAGCAAATCGGCCGAAGTCTCATCACTTGTGATAATCGACGATTTCGACATTCCAAGCCATCTCCTGTCTCCACTCAAAACAGACCCGATAGCGCTCATTACGATGCAATCATAGTATCGCCTTACGTTAGTAACGTCAAACGTTTCTATAGACTTACATCTCTATTATATCGTACGTTTGTTCGTGTTTTCTAGAACAAATAGTCCTTCACGCCTTAGTCAAGCAAAAGCAATCGTTTGTAGACATCGAGACCTTTGAGTAGGATTTCCTCGTCGAAGAGCATGCTATCGGTATGCAGAGCGCTTGTGGCATAGGCGGGGCAGCCATCCGAATCACTCGGGTTGTCTTGGTCCTCTGGCATACCCGTGCCCAGCAGGAAAAACACGCCCGGCAGATGGCGCTGATAGAACGCGAAATCCTCGGCGATTAGCAGCGGCTCGTCCACGAGCTGCAATTCGGGCAGAGCGGGCGCGATTCGGGCAAACAACTCAGGGTCGTTATCGACCGGCGGATAGCCCTCGGCAAAGTCGAGATCATACGTGCAGCCCGTTGCGGCGCAGGCATCGTCCAACACACGGCGCACGCCTTCGCGCGCGCGGTCGAACATGCCGTCCGTAAACACACGCAGACTGCCGGCAACATGGGCCTCCCCCGCCACCGCGTTGCAGACGGTACCGGCCTGCAGCAGGCCGAACTTACCAATGCAGGGCTCGTCGGCACCCAACTCGTCAATCAATTCACGCTCGGCAACCAAGAACTTGGCAGCCGCCAGCGCCGCATCGTGCGATTCGTTTACGGGAACGCCGTAGGTCTTGGCGATATGGATGCTTGTCCCGTGAATGTGCACGTGCGTCTCACTCGAGCGCGCCAGCAATGGACCGGAGCAGCTCGCCAACGTGTTCGCAGGCAGATCGGGCCACACGTGAAACCCGAAGATGCGGTCCGCCCCGTAGCGCTCAAACACCCCGCTCTCACAAACTGTCTTGGCGCCACCGGTCGTCTCCTCGGCAGGCTGGAACACAAAGAGCACGTTGCGCTTGATGGTACCCGGCTGCTCACGAATCGTGCGATCGACAAAGGTTGCCGCCGCAAGTGCCATGGCCATGTGTCCATCGTGTCCGCAAGCGTGCATCTTTCCGGGATGCGCCGAGGCAAAGGCCGCACCCGTCGCCTCCGCGATGGGCAGGGCGTCCATGTCGGCGCGAATCGCCGTGGCACGCGTAGCGCCCACACCGGCATCGAAGAAGGCACAAACGCAGCTCGGACACGGATGGGTCACCTCACAGGCGAGCGGCGCCAACACGCCCTCAATATAGGCGATCGTCTGCGGAAGATCGAAGTCGAGCTCCGGGATCCTGTGCAAGTCGCGCCGATAGCGACGGAGTTCTTGGAGCTCGGTCATAAAGGGTCCTTTCATAGTTGCGCGCCAGTTGCCATCTTATTGTGCCGCAAGATTGCCGCACCCTTATTTCCAGCATATCCCTGCATTTTTTAAACGTTATATACGAATACTCTTGTTTGGTAAAGTGCAACGTGGTAGGGTCGTTACCACTTGATAGAGGCGCGGGCACGAAGAACCGCGGGCGAGCCGGCAGGCTTTGACCCCGTGGGGAGGCGAAACCCGCCGAACTGGGTTTTTCGGGCACGAACAACCTGGTGGGCCTGCGGGAAACACCCGCAGGACTGTCTGCAGCAATGCGGGAGCGCTATCCGGACATGGGGTCCACGCTATGCGGATTCGATGCGCAGATGGCGCCGTCTGGATAGCGAGGTTTACGGGACATGGCATTGACCCCCAACGAAGCGTATGCGGCCAAGCAGCCGTTTGTGGACAAGGAGACGCTCGAGCATATCGTCGAGCAGTTCCCCACGCCGTTTCATCTATACGACGAGGCGGGCATCCGCCGCAACATGCAAGAGGTGCGCGACTCCTTTGCGTGGAACCCGGGCTTTAAGGAATACTTTGCCGTCAAGGCCAATCCCAACCCGGCGCTCATCTCCATTCTCAACGAATACGGCTGCGGCTGCGATTGCTCGAGCTATACCGAGCTCATGATTGCCCGCTCGCTGGGTATCACCGGCCACGACATCATGTTCTCGTCCAACGACACGCCGGCGGCGGACTTTGAGCTCGCCGACAAGCTGGGCGCCATCGTCAACTTTGACGACATCAGCCATATCGAGTTCTTTGAGCGCGTCGCGGGCCCCATCCCCAAGACAGTCAGCTGCCGTTTTAACCCGGGCGGCCTGTTCCAGCTCTCTAACGGCATTATGGACAACCCCGGCGACTCCAAGTACGGCATGACCACCGAGCAGCTCTTTGAGGCTTTCCGCATGCTCAAGGCCAAGGGCGCCGAGAATTTTGGCATCCACGCCTTCCTTGCCAGTAACACCGTCACCAACGACTACTACCCCAAGCTCGCACGCATCCTCTTTGAACTTGCCGTGCGCCTGGAGCGCGAGACCGGCGCACATGTCGCCTTTATCAATCTGTCCGGCGGTGTGGGTATCCCCTATCTGCCCGAGCAGCAGGCCAACGACATTCACGCCATCGGCGAGGGAGTGCACGCGGCCTACGACGAGATCCTGGTTCCTGCCGGCATGGGCGATGTGGCCATCTGCACCGAGATGGGCCGCTTTATGATGGGCCCCTACGGCTGCCTGATCACCAAGGCCATCCACGAGAAGCAGATTTACAAGGACTATATCGGCGTGGACGCAAGCGCCGTCGACCTCATTCGTCCCGCTATGTATGGTGCCTACCACCACATTACGGTGATGGGCCAGCCGGGTGGCGACGACAAGACCACAGTGCCCGTTACGGACACCTACGACATCACGGGTAACTTGTGCGAGAACAACGATAAGTTCGCCATCGACCGCGAGCTGCCGCAGATCGACATGGGCGACCTGCTTGTAATCCACGACACCGGCGCGCATGGCTACTCCATGGGCTACAACTACAACGGACGGCTGCGCTCCGCCGAGGTCCTGCTGCGCCCCGATGGTTCGGCCGAGCTCATTCGTCGCGCCGAGCGCCCGGGCGATTATTTTGCCACGCTCGACGTGCTGCCGTGCGGCCGTGAGCTGCTGGCAAAGTCGCGCGCCGAAAGCGCCCGCCGTCGGGCCCAAGACGAGCGCCTGGCTGTCGCCGCCCAATGGAACAAACGCATCCAGATCGCGGAAGCGAAGGAGAAGAACATGGACATCCGCAATCTCGAGGGCTCAATCGTCGCCCTCGTCACGCCGTTTAAAAAGGACGGCAGCGTCGACTTTGATGCACTCGAGCGCCTTATCGATTTCCACCTGCAAAACGGCACCGACGCCATCCTCACCCTGGGCACCACCGGCGAGAGCGCCACGATGACCGATGACGAGGACAACTCTGTTGTCGCCGCCGTGGTCAAGCAGGTTGCAGGACGCGTCCCCGTCATCGCCGGCTCGGGCTCCAACTCCACGCAAACCATGCTCACCAAGTCGCTCACCTACCAGGGCTTGGGCGCCGATGGTCTGCTACTCATTACCCCCTACTACAACAAGTCCAATGAAGAGGGCATCTATCAGCACTTTAAGACCGTCGCCGACGCCGTGGACATCCCCTGCATCCTGTACAACATCCCCGGCCGCTGCGGCTGCGGCATCAGCGAGCGCAATGTGGAGCGCCTAGCCGCACATCCCAACATCATGGGCATCAAGGAGGCCTCGGGCAACGTCGCCTATGCCGCCAAGATTGCACACCTGCTGTCCGACGACTTCCGCATGTATTCGGGCGAGGACGCCCTCACCGTGCCGCTCATGAGCCTGGGCGCCTCGGGTACCATCAGTGTGTGGGCCGATGTTCAGCCGCAGCTCGTGCACGACATGTGCCGCGCCTACCTGGACGGCGACGTGGAGCGCGCCCGCGACATCCAGATTGCCGGCCAGCCGCTCATCAACGCCCTCTTTAGCGAGGTCAACCCCATCCCCGTTAAAGAAGCGCTCGCTCAGATGGGTATGATCGAGGCAAACTACCGTATGCCGCTATGCCCCATGGCCAACGACACGCGCGCTGCACTTACCGATGCTCTGAAGGGAGCTGGTCTGCTTGATTAAGACCGTCATTATGGGAACGGGCCGCATGGGCTCGCTCATCCGCACTACCGCCGAGGGCGTTGTCGATGCCGCCGGGCAGCCCGTTTTTGATATCGTGGCCCAGATCGGCTTCGATTTGAGCGAGCTCGAGAACGCACCGGCTGCCGATGTGATTATCGACTTCTCGAACGTCGTTACCTTCGATGCCGTCGTCGCCTATGTCGAGCGCACGGGCGCCGCGTTGGTCTCGGGCACCACGGGCTACACACCCGATCAGATGGACCGCCTGCGCGAGCTGGGTCAGAACGCTCGCGTCATGCACTCGGGCAACTACTCTATCGGCATCGCCGCCCTGCGCCATCTGGTTGCCCAGGCCACGCGCGAACTGCCCGGCTTTGACTGCGAGATTGTCGAGACGCACCATAACCAAAAGGTCGATGCCCCCAGCGGCACAGCCAAGTTGCTGCTCGATGCCGTCGTCGAAGCCGAGCCCGAGGCAGGCTACCGCCCCGTCTATGGCCGCGAGGGCATGTGCGGAGCGCGCGACCCCAAGGAGATCGGCATGCACTCGCTGCGCGGTGGCACTGTCGCCGGCGTGCACGAAGTGAGTTTCTTTGGCCAGGACGAGGAAGTCACGCTCACGCATCGCGCCACGAGCCGTCAGATCTTCGTCAACGGCGCCCTGGCAGCCGCGCAGAAGCTCGTCACCCGTGAGCACGGCTTCTATACGTTTGATCAGGTCATGTTTGCCTAACCAGGTATCAACCGAATCCACCCAAAGGAGAGATAGCAAATGAGCAACGCAGCCGAGATGGATGCACAGGAGATTATCAACTACATCGCCACCGCGCCCAAAAAGACGCCCGTCAAGCTGTACGTGCGCGAGAAGCCGGGCATGAAGGTCCAGTGGGGCAATGCACACGTCTACGGCGGTCGTCGTGGCAAGACCGTCTTTGGCGACTGGGATGAGCTCAGGGCAATCCTCGACGCCAACGCCGACTCTATCGACTACTACGACGTAGAGAACGACTGCCGCAACTCCGCCGTGCCCATGCTCGACCTTAAGGGCATCAACGCTCGCATCGAGCCGGGCGCGATCATCCGTGACCGCGTCGAGATCGGCGACCGTGCCGTCATCATGATGGGCGCCATCATCAACATCGGCTCCGTCATTGGCGAAGGCTCCATGATCGACATGGGCGCCGTGCTGGGCGGCCGCGCCACCGTGGGTAAGAACTGCCACATCGGCGCCGGCACCGTGCTGGCAGGCGTCGTTGAGCCCGCCAGTGCCACGCCCGTCATCATCGAGGACGATGTCATGGTCGGCGCCAATGCTGTGGTCTTGGAAGGCGTGCACGTGGGCAAGGGTGCTGTCGTTGCCGCCGGCGCCGTGTGCGTCGAGGACGTCCCCGCCGGTGCCGTCGTGGCCGGTGTCCCCGCCCGCGTCATCAAGATGCGCGACGAGAAGACCGACAGCAAGACCGGCCTGGAAGAGGGCTTACGTCAACTTTAATAGTTACGCGGTTTTGACAAACCGCGTTTTCGCTGACTTATGCTCAACCTGCGGGGCAATTCATCCCCAAACAAGAAGGCCGAAGCCCCAAAGAGCTTCGGCCTTTGCTTTCTCGCTGTAGACGTAACGCAACTTATCGGTTCTCGATGCTGCCGATGTTTTTGAGCTCGATGGAGATAAGGCCGTTGGGTTCGTTGACAAACTCGATGTACTCGGAGTTCGAGCCCATCTCGGCCGGGAAGCTGATCTCGATACCCGTGTCGGTACGGATCTTATGATTGCGCACCGCCGCGCGTTCGACCTGCTTGCGCTCCACGGGCACACGCTCAGGCACTTTCTCCTCGGTCAGTGCCGCGCGCACACTCTCCTTGATGACCGGCTCGTCCTCAAAGACCTCGTCGACGATATCCCAAGGCGGCAGCTCCTCGTCATCCTCAACCTTCTCGGCAACGGCAGCCTTAACCTTAGCGAGCGCTACAGCCGTGTTGGCACCATGCTCCTCGGCGACTTCCTCGACCACACGCGTCACGGTGTCGATGACCTCCTTGCCCGATACGCCCGTGTCGCACTGCAGCAGGCCATCGGGGATAAGCATACGGTCCTCGCCGGCAATCTTGCGCTTCTTGTCCACGTAGCCGATCTCCATGGTGCTTGCGCGCACGATGGCATAGCTCGGCACCTTTTGCGAGGGGTTCGGCAGAATGGCGTAGTGGCGCGCGATGTCGTTGCGCACCTCCCCTTCCTCGCGGCCCACTTCGTGCATGAATGCCTGCTTGGAGCCCAGCAGCATCACGGCAAACCAGCGGGCATCCTCATCGTCGTCAAAATCGGCCACGAGCACGTCGGTGGACTCGGCTTTCTCGGCTTTGGTGAGCTCGGAGGAGATAAACTCCGCAATCTGCTGCGACAGGTCCACGAACTCGCGCTCGCCAAAGAAATAGCCCTTGAGCTCGCCGCCAAACGCAGAGTTCTCGGCAAACGTGGCGCGTATATTGTCGGCCGAGGTGCGCGCGCGGCGCAGATGCGTGGTCACGAAGTTGCGCACGGTGCGGCTCTCGATATCCAACTCGCGCTGGCTCATAACGTTGACGGCAGAGTCAAAGTCCAGGATATGCAGAATCGCGTGATTGATTTTCATATACGGCATTCCGTTCTAGATCGATTTCGGCACGAACCAGTATAGCGGTCGAGCCCGCCCCAGACGCATCGAAGATTGGTGCATCGGGGACAGGTGCTTTGCACCAATGGCTAGCGCAGGAGCTCGGACTGCCAAGCCTCGAGCTGTTCTGCCAAACTCTTGCCGGCAGCGGGCATGTCGATCTGGGGTCGTTTGGGCAGCAGTGCGCATTTAAGGATTGCCACGATGATCTGCGAGACAAAACGTCGCGTATCCTTGTCAAAGCCTTGCGCAGCCTGGAGCATCACGGGCAGGCTCTCGCGCAGATTCCCAGCGATATCCGCAAACCGCTCAGCACCCGTAGCCTCAAACACAGAGAACAACGCATCTACAAAACGCTCGCGCTCGCTGGGCGACACTGCAAGCAGCATCTCGCGAATGGAGCCATCAACGTATCGAGCACCGGCAGACAGGCGCTCACAGTACACGAAGTCGTGGCCATCAACCACCCAGCTAAAGGGATTGTGCTGCAGCAGGCTGAACTCGGTGCTCTCAACGATGGCATAGTCCTCCTGTGTCTCGAACATCATGCCAAAGATCGACGACCGAGGTAGCGTCTTGTCGATTCGACCAGAAAGATCGGCAAAGGCGTTTCCGTTCAGAAACTCCTCGACGAAGCCCGGACCATCATGGGAATACGCCCGTTCGATTCGCTCACGGGCGACATCGGAGCACATCGCCGCACCGTACACCGCAAGGTTTCCACCCTTGGAATGACCTCCGCACAAAAGCGGCCCGCCAATCGCATCCGCCGCCTCGTCCACATAACGCGTCGCGGATTCCTGGGCCGGCACAGGACACCGGAACGCCATGTTAAAGTCCTCTTTCCAGCCCACAATCGTGCTGTCGGTCCCCCGGAAGGAAAGATAACTAAACCCCGCCGGAAACCGGAACGCCATGGCTGCAAACTGCTCTGTCGCCACCACATCGCTCACGGCACGATAGCCGCAAACGTGCACGCCACGGTAGCGAGGGCTTGCTGCCACGGCCTCCAACAAGGCCCTGCTCCCCTCTGGGTCCCACAAGTCGTCAATCATGTCCCGGTAGCACTCGGCACGCAGCAGCTCGCGTACGTCTAGGCCCTGCCAGTCCGTCAGCTCCGCCATATCACCCGGCAAACGCAAATAGGACAACCACGCAAAGACCAGGCTATCCACCGCGCAGAACGGCCGCTCCTCAAACGGATCAAACGCCGTCTGGGCATAGGTCAAAAAATTAGACGAATCCGACATGGCCCTCCCATCAACTATGGTGCATTGGGGTCAGGTTACTTTGCACCAAAAAGGCGCCCGGGCCGTGTGGACCCGGGCGCCTTCATTGTAGCTTTTCGCTCTGGCGAGCTTGATTTAGCAGGAGAAGTCGACGCTGTCGATGATGTCCTTGAGGGCCTTGGCGGAGACGGTGAGCTCATGCTGCTCGTCGTCGTTCAGCGGCACGGGGACGCGGCAGACAACGCCGTCGCGGCCAACGACGGTCGGCATGGAGATGGCAAGATCGGACAGGCCATACTCGCCCACCATGAGCGAGGAGACAGGCAGAACGGTCTGCTCATCGCGCATAACGGCGGTGCAGATGCGCTTGACGGCCATGGCGACACCATAGTAGGTGGCGTGCTTCTTCTCGATGATGGTGTAGGCGGAGTTCTTGACGTCCTCGGCGATGCGCTTCTCGGCAGCCTCATGCTCCAAGTGGCCGTGAAGCTCACAGAAGGTGTTCAGCGGAACGCCGGCAACCTGAGCGCTGGACCAAGCGACAAACTCGGAGTCGCCGTGCTCGCCCATGACATAGGCCTGGACATCGCGCGGGTCAACCTCGACGTGGGCACCAAGCATCTGCTGCAGGCGGCCGGTGTCGAGCACGGTGCCGGAGCCGATGACATGGCCCTCGGGCAGGCCAGACATCTTGATGGCAGCATAGGTCAGAACATCAACCGGGTTGGAGACGATTAGCAGAATGCCGTCGAAGCCGGACTTCTTAATCTCGGGAATAATGGACTTGAAGATGCTGACGTTCTTGTTGACCAGGTCCAGGCGGGTCTCACCGGGCTTCTGGGCAGCGCCAGCAGTGACGACGATCATGGCGGCGTCGGCGACATCGGAATAATCGCCGGCGTAGATCTTCATCGGCTCGGCAAACGTCATGCCGTGCGCGATATCCAGGGCCTCACCCTCGGCACGGTTCTTGTCCACGTCGATGAGGACCATCTCGGAGAACAGACCACTCTGCATCAGTGCGAACGCCGAAGACGAACCGACGAAACCGCAGCCGACAATAGCGACCTTCTTCTCGTTAACCATTAGAAACTCCCATCTCTCTCCACAAACAAGCCGCCCGGGAACGACCCGAGCGGCTTGTCGTAATCCCAATACATCCAATCGGGACTTTGATTATGCCCCTATTCGCAGCCAAAAATCGACCGTTTACCGAAATTGTTTGCAGTATTCGTAAATTAACTGCGCGAAATCGGTTTCGAGCTATTGACGAGTCGAAATAGGTTTCTAATACAGGCCCGCCTCGCGAATGGCCTCGACAGCCAAAGCGATCTGATCGGGCGGTAGGACCAGCGCCATGCGCACGTGTCCCTCGCCCGAAGGACCAAAACTCGCGCCCGGCGTCACCACAACGCCGGCCTTCTCCATGAGCTCCTCGCAAAACGCCATGGAATCGGTGCGACCACCGGGAAGCTTGGCCCACACAAACATAGAGCCATGCGCGTTGGGACGCTCCCAGCCCAGACCCTCAAGACCATCGCACAGGGCATCGCGGCGCTCCTGGTACTTCAGACGCTGCGCCTCGACCTCATCGCGCGGGCCATTAAGGCACGCGATGGCGGCCTTCTGGATCGGGAAGAACATGCCAAAGTCAATCTGGCTGCGCAGCTTGGCGAAGGCCGAGACCACATCCTCGCGACCGACCAAAAAGCCGATACGCGCACCGGTGACGTTAAACGACTTGGAGAGCGAGAAGAACTCAACGCCCACCTCGAGCGCGCCGGGATACTGCAAGAAGCTGCCGCCCGGCTCGCCGTCGAACACGATGTCGGAGTATGCGTTGTCGTGAACGATGAGCAGGTCGTGCTCGCGGGCGAAAGTGATGATCTCCTCGTAGATCTCGGGCGTGCCCACCGAGCCGACCGGGTTCGCGGGCAGCGACACGATCATATACTTGGCACGATCGGCCACCTCGGGATCGATACCCGCCACATAGGGCAGGTAATTATGCTCGGCAACCAGCGGATAGTATTCGAGCTTGGCATCGGCGATCTTGGCACCCGCCTCAAAGACCGGGTAGCACGGATCGGGAACCAGAATGGTGTCACCCGGATCGAGCAGGGCCAGGCCCAAATGGCCCACGCCCTCCTGCGTGCCGTTGCACGACTGCACCATAGACGGCGTAATGCCCGAAACGCCAAAGCGACGCTCATAGTAATCGCACACGGCTTGCTTGAGTTCGGGCAGGTCGCGCAGGGCATACTTCCACATCTCGGGATCTTGGGCTGCCTGCGTGAGCGCCTCGACCACGTGGTCGTACGGCTTAAAGTCGGGCGTGCCCACGCTCATGTTGTAAATGGTCTTGCCCTGAGCCTTCAGCGCGAGAAGCTTGTTGTTGAGCGAGGCGAAGACCTCCGCGCCAAAGCGGTCGAGACGCTGCGATGCCTGCATGGTGCCACCTTTCGATATGAAAAACGCGGCGCTCCGACAAGAGCGCCGCGCGATACGGGCCATCAGATTGCAAAAGTGTAACGCTTGCAACCCCCGTATTGGTTCAATTTAGCCAACCTTAGTCAACTGGATTGAGCGCGTCGATCTGCGCAAGCCACAGACGCGAGCTAGCGTCACTCGGCATACGCCAATCGCCGCGCGGGCTGAGCGTCACCGAGCCCACCTTGGGACCATCGGGCAGGCAGCTGCGCTTAAACTGCTGGGCAAAGAAGCGACGGTAGAACGTACGTAGCCACGTGTGGACGGTCTTGGCGTCGTAGACGCCCTCGAAGCTCTTGAGCGCCATGCGGTAGATCTTGCCCGGCTCAAAGCCAAAACGCAGCAGGTAGTAGAGGAAGTAGTCGTGCAACTCGTACGGGCCCACCAAATCCTCGGTCTTCTGCGCAATCTCGCCGTCGCCCGTGGGCGGCAGAAGCTCGGGGGACACCGGCGTATCGAGGATATCGAGCAAGACCTCGGCAATGCGCCCGCCAAAGACATCGGCGGCATAGCGTACCAGATGGCGCACAAGCGTCTTGGGCACGCTCGCGTTGACGGCGTACATGCTCATGTGGTCGCCGTTATAGGTAGCCCAGCCGAGCGCCAGCTCCGACAGGTCGCCCGTGCCAATGACAAAACCGCCAGCCTGGTTGGCCAGATCCATCAGAATCTGCGTACGCTCGCGCGCCTGGCTGTTCTCGTAGGTCACGTCCTGCACAGCTGGATCATGCTCAATGTCCTTGAAGTGCTGCTCCACAGCCGCGTGGATCGAAACCTCGCGGAAGCTCACACCCAGGTCGCGAGCGAGCGACTCGGCATTCGACTTGGTGCGATGCGTCGTGCCGAAGCCGGGCATGGACACGGCTGTGATACCAGTGCGCGGCAGCCCCAGTGCATCGAAGGCACGCACGGTCACAAGCAGCGCTAGCGTGGAGTCCAAGCCGCCCGAAAGGCCGATAACCGCAGCCTTGGTACCCGTGTGGGCAAGGCGGGTCTTGAGGCCCGCAGTCTGCAGATCGAGGATCGTCTCGCAGCGCTCGGCCAAGTCGCCGTGGTCGGCCGGCACAAAGGGCGCGCGCGGGAAAACGCGGTCGATATCGCAGGCATCGCGCAGGACAGGTTCTTCGGCCAGCACGCCCTCAAACGAAAACTCAACGGTCGTGGCCTCCGGCGCATCGTCGGTGCGCGCCCACGTCGTCGAGCGACGGCGCTCGGCAACCAGGCGGTCAAGGTCAACGTCGGCGATGGCCATATCGCAGGTAAGCAGTTTGGTGGCGGCGAGCTTGGAGCCATTTTCGTAGATAAGGTTCTCGCCCGCAAAGACCATGTCGGTCGTGGACTCGCCCTCACTCGCGTCCGCGTAGGCATAGGCGCAGTACAGGCGCGCGCTCTGATTGGAGATAAGGCTGCGGCGGTAACCTGCCTTACCGATAATCTCGTCCGAGGCCGACGGGTTGAGAATCACCGTCGCACCGGCAAGCGCCATCTCGGTCGAAGGGGGCGCCGGCACCCACAGGTCCTCACAGACCTCAACGCCCAGCACCAGGTCCTCGGCGCCTTCATCACAGCAGCGGTAGACAAGCCCCGAACCCAGCGGAACCGGACCCTGACCGGCAAACTCGACCCACACGGGATCTGCGGGCGCCGGAGCAAACCAGCGGCGCTCGTAGAACTCGCCATAGTTGGGCAGATGCTTCTTGGCCGTGAGGCCCAAAAGCTCGCCCGCGCAGCACACGGCGGCGCAGTTGTAGATATTCTCGGCAACCGCAACGGGAAGACCGATGGTAAAGACAATCGGCAGCTCACGAGTCTCATCGAGGATATGCACCAGAGCAGCCTCGCAGGCATGCAGCAGAGTGCGGTTATGGAACAGGTCGGCCGCGGTATAGCCGCACAAGTTAAGCTCGGGCAGCACCAGCGCGCGAACGCCGCGCTCGGCAGCCTCGCGAACAGCTGCCAACGCAACCTCGGCATTGCCCTCGACATCGGCAACGCGAATCTGCGGCGACGCCGCCGCCACACGCAAAAAGCCATCGTTCTTATTAGCCGAAACGCAGCATTGCCTTGTTGATCTGGACACTGGAGGCCCCTTCTACCCTGAGATTCAGTCTAACGGACGTTCACATATCTCTAACTAGCCAAAGCAACCTCCCAGTTTACTGAGAGGCCAACCTGTGCTAAGAGCATGTATTTCAATAATATCTTTAATTAAAAAGGAGAAATCGATAATCGACTTCTCCTTTAAGCGAGGCGAGTAAATTTCGAAACTAATGGCAGAATTTATCCATGTAGTCCTCAAAGTCGAACACTTCTACCACGACGCCCTCTTCCTGAAACTCTTTCAGTTGCTCCAAGAGATCTTTGTTAATAACGTCCATGCAGAAACCTCCTCTATCTAATCAATTGTAGTATATCTGCTTTCATGCAATTATCAACCAACTTGTTTAGTTGCTCCTCGTTTGCCGATAGTCCCTCTTTTTTCAAAATGTCGCGCACCTCGTTCTTAGTAATCGGCTTTTCAAACAACGAAAGCAAAGCGAACGAAAAATCATTAACCGCACACATTCTATGGGTGGCACAACTCAGCAGTACTCTTAACCCCTCTTTTGAGCGTCCGACTTCTTTCACAAACGAACTTTTAACCAATTGAAAACCATTATCGTGCATTACATAATCGGCATCGATATTTGTATTCAGCAATCCATAATGCAACAGTTCTTCTATCGCCCTTGTCAGCTCGAGGTCGCCCTGATCAAGGATAAGAGAAATGCTACAATCGGCCTCCAATAAACGGGCCAACTTAAGGTATACCAACTGGGAAACAGCATAGACATGATGGTATTCAGAATTATAGAAGTAGGCAAATGGCTCAACGAGCACGACAGAGGTCTTGGAATCCAGCCAGATTCGATCAGCTGGATTTAGACTAGTTAGCCGTCGCTTTACTTTGGTCAAATGTCCCTTATACCTGACAGCGTGAATAGAATCTAGGATCCAGGTCACCTCTGAAATATGAAGCCGCTGGGGCAAGTCAATTGTGTCGCTACCGTTTATGACCTCTTGCATATAAAAATCAATATGATGCTCATCAGATAAGGATTTTGCTTCATTTAAAGTTAAACCAGTGCCTGAAACATAATCCACTTCGAGGCGCAAATCCTCATATTGGGACTTCGGCATTACAGAGACACCATACTTATCGGGATGATTCCAAACATCCGACCCCATAACGAGACCAAAATTCGTAAAACCTCTCGTGGAATATGGAACACCACATACCTGTTTTGAATAATTCAAAACATTCTCTGTATAATCTAAGGTGTTCAGAGCCTCTTCTTTAGTTTCGGTCGGAAAGCCAATCATAAAGAATAGATGAACAGGAATACCCGCATTGAGACAATCATGGATATTGCGATCAATCCAATCAACTCTCGTGTTCTTCTTCATTAGATCAAGAACTCTTTGGTTGTATGACTCGAGGCCAAACTGAATCTGCCTACATCCACTTTGGTATATCTTGTTGAAAACGTCTGTACTTAGGGTTGGAGAGAACCTCGTTTCTCCATGCCAGAAAAACGTTTTTCCCGATGCGTTTATTTCATCCGCGAGTTGCTCCATTCTTTTGCCTTCGAATGTTTCATCCACAAAAGAGAAAACTCTCGTGCCGTATTTTTCATTTAACCGACACATTATTTCAAATACTCTCGATATAGGCATCTTTCGGTAACAACCACCGGTAGCACCGGGAATGGTGCAGAAGGCGCAATGATTAAAACACTGCCTAGAGGAATAAACCGGCAATATTAACTCAGGCATGAAGTATTTAGAAAGGGCGAAGCCATCGAAATCGGGAACTGTATCGTTGATAAATGTTTGCTCAATCCGATGGTTTTTATATATCTTTCCACCTTTAGCATGGCAAAGGTTTGGAACACAGTCGAGATTGTCATCACCAGAGTCAAGAGCCTCAAGAAGACGTGCAAGCGGCTCTTCGCCGTCATACATCATTATCGAATCAATGTATTCAAAAAAGGGATGCCATTCTTTCATGCAGTCATCTGCTAAACGAGTAATGTAATTGCCGCCCAATGAGACGTGTTTAACAGATGGACATTCTTCTTTAATCAGTTTCGCTAACGTAACTGCAGAAATCAATTGGAAACAGCCGCTCACCGAAATCCCAATAAACTCGATTTTTTCCCTCTGAATACGCTTAAGAAAGGCAGTTTCATAGAAGGAAATAAACGGATTATGCAAGGTATCCGCAAGCGATTTCATTATTTCTGGTGTCGAATAATAATCATAGGGCAGATCTATGGAGTTGAACGTGTATTTAACTCCATATGAGACGTGATTTATGATATAGAGTGCATTTCTAAAAATGTTTTCAGCATATTGTCTTTCTTTTAGATTAAAGTATCTCTTCGATCTGAAAATATCTTTTGCCTCGTCAACATTAAGTGCTGACTTTTGTATCAACTCGATTGTTAATTGAACATTCGAACTAAACGAATCCTTTGATTCCCGATACCTTTTACAGCACTCTTCGACATGTCTAAAAGATAGGAGGTCATCGTAAAATTCCACGTTTAAGTCAACAATGTCAACTTTGTATTGTTCAACCTCTTGAAGATATGACTTCAAAACAGGCAAGGCAAGATACGGCCCCACTGGACTCCATCCTGGGGGAAATACTAAAAGCGTTTTAGGCATATCAACGTCACATCTTTCGCAAATAATTCAATTGAAACACAACTACCATCATAATTGAAAATACACCAAGTCCTGTAACGAGAATTGAGAACATCGCGATGCTCGTGAACAGCGAAACAAGGAGTGTTGAAATAACAACAGCAACCGATTGCAAAGACTCCCTAATTGAAAACAGGCTCATCGATTCAGATCCGTCTCTCGCCAAATCCTGCAGCGATGTTATGAGAAGCACATCTTGAATGGCGTTTCCGGCACCGACGATAAAAAGGAAAATAAACGATATCCCAGACGCATAGCGATAGCCAAACGCCAGATACGCACCGAGCGCAAGATACGTCACAAAACAATATGATTTAACGCAATCGGAACCACTGATTAAACGACCGTATATTGTATTTCCGAACAACAGTCCGATTGTAAGACTACTCTGAAGGAATCCGTATTGTATCGATGACGAGTCAAATTGCAATTGCGCTATAGCTGGCAAAAGAGAATTCAGAGAGCCGAATGCCACGCCACTAGAAATATCGATTAATAGGAAACCAATTGCCAAGTGCTTCGCGTTAAGATCACTAAATGCAGTCCAGTTTTTTTCATTTTTGCTTATCCCCTCTTTATCATTAACCTCGATAACCGACGGAACATCTCGCAGCAACCAGAACGACGCGGCAAAAGAAAGCGCGTCTAATGCAAGAACAGCCTCCGCCCCAAATTGAGCGACAACAAAACCGCCGGCAACTGGCCCCAGAACCATCATCAAATTCTGCAGAAACCCAAACGAATTATTAATTACGTCGCGATTGATACTATTCGTATTGGCTCTTAACAACGAGTAAAAGCAGGGCATTTCAACCGTTCGGCAAAGCGATACCGCGCACGTAATAGCAAACATACTCCATTTACTATCAACAAAAATATAGCAAACGAATAATCCCGCGCGAATTAAGTCTGCCAATCTCATGGCCTGCAGTGTCCCGATACCCATCTTCTGAGGCAGCTGCGCGAGCGCAACTGAAAACAGAGCGGGGGCAAATCTGCAGCAGACCATCAAAGCAGTTGCAGAAACATCGTGAGTTACCTCGTAAATCAGCATTGGCAAAGCAATATTCGCACACCAATTGCCTATTTCGCTTATCCCTCTAGCAATATATAGGACCCGAACCGGACGGCTAGCTCTCAATACCGTGAACATCAGGATTAACCTCGTATTTCAGGCCTCGCTCATCCCTTAATAGGAATCCATAATCAACCAAGTACCGCCTCAACACGGCATAATCAGGATAGAGCTGTGACAGCACACGATTAACCTGAAGCTCCGTATAACTTGTATTTAATTCAAAGAAAGAGACGGCCCATAGCAGCATGATTCTTTTATAGCTTTCCTTTTTTGGAATTGAAACCAGCTCGCCATTCTTGAGAAATCGTTTTTTAAAGTCTATTAGCTCATCCATTCACATCCTCCATTTCATACGCATCTAATACTAAAAATGCATACGCTTTAGGTCATCGTATTCGGCTTCTTTATTCGAACTAAACTCGAACTAATCTAAATTATTTGCTCAAACACTCTTCGAAAGCTCGTTTTTCACTCTGAGTAAAATGCCCTTCCCAGTCAGTCCACGAACAGGAAGGCAACTCACAGCGAGCGGAGTCGAAGCCCTCTACCGTCGGTCGTTCAAAATGCACGATAACCTTTTCGATATCCCCATCTGTTATCAGGTCAGAATGAACGACCTCGGTACCGTCTTCGAATGTCATATACGGGTACATCACGTAAACCACCTCGCAATCGTTAATCCAGTTTAGCATCAAGCTATTGCACCAAAGACAGCAAGCCCCCTTGATGAGTTGATGGTATCTGTTAAATGTCACGTACGATTCACATCTGGTGGGTACCCTGATGGCTACACGAAACGAAGCAGATTTACACCGGGAGGACCCCGTATGACAACCAAGTACACCGACGCGCCGCGCACGCGCGTCATGACGCCGGCATCGCTCAACAACGGCGTGCACGAGAACCATTCCATCGGACAGACCATGGCCATCGCGCCCAAAAAGGGCCTGTTTGACGACATTTCCATTCCCCAGATCATCGCCGGCGCCGCAGCTGCCGCCACGAGCGTCGCGCTTGCCTCCAAGATCGGTATCGCCGGATCGGTGATCGGTGCCGCTGTGAGCTCGGTCATCACCGTTGTGTCCTCGCAGGTCTACCGCCACTTTATCTCTGCCAGCGCCGAAGCAATCAAGGGCACGCATGCCGCTGTCGACTACCCTGCCGGCGCCTATGAGCCCGTTGAGTTTAATGCCGAGGAGCACCTGGGCGGCGCCGCGACTACGCAGGAGATGCGTCAGATTGCGGGGCGCGCGACCACGGCGCGCGTCGCTCCCGACAGCCTGCGCGCCAAGGCGGCGGCAGAGCGCAGCCAGACGCAAAAGAAGGTCATCGTCTTCTCGATCGCCATCGCCATCGTCGCGGTCATCGCCTGCGCCGGCGCCATCCTTATCACCACCGCCGGTGAGGGTCTGGGCGAGCGCCCCGAGCCAATTCTGTCGTCGCGAACAACCGAGCACGATGCGGATAGCTCCGGCCAGTCGCAAAGCCAGCAGGACGACTCGCAGGGCACCTCCGCATCCACCGACTCGTCCTCGAACACCCAAGACCAATCGCAGGGCACCGATTCCTCTACGGCCACCAGCGGCACGCAATCCGGCACGACCGACTCAAGCCAAACGACTGACGGCTCTCAACCGAGCACGGGCGACCAGACGAGCGGCAATACATCGGGCACGGGATCTACCGACAACGGCAACACCAACAGCTCGAATAGCTCGAGCGGAACCGCGTCAGGCACGGCATCTGACACCTCGAGCCAAGGCACGACGTCGGGCAACTAAGCACGTTTGCCTCTCATAGAGAACCAACCTGTATAACGGGCGCGAACCGGCAACGGTCGCGCCCGTTTGCCTTGGGCGCCGAGGTGGCACGCCCCGTGCGATGGTAAGATGCTTTGGTGTGTAAAGAGGAGATTTGCCATGAGCAAGACAATAGTTAAGCCCACGCTATCGCTGGGCAACCACATCTACCTGTATCGTCTGCTGCGCGATGCGATTGGATGCGGCAAGCAAACGTTTATGACGCAGGTCGAGGAGGCACTCGCCGCGGGCGACATGACTGCTTATGACCTGGGCTTCGAGTCCACGCGCGAGCTGCTCGAGGAGCTCGACGACTGCATTAAGTTGACTGTCTTTAAGGGCGGTCGCCTGTATGCCACCGTCATCGCTAACGAGGTCTGGGATACCGCCCTTGCCAAGGGCGAGGACAAGCCCAAGGCAGCCAAGGGAGCCAAGCAGTCCTACAAAAAGAAAAAGCGCGGCGAGAAGGACCTCAAGGCCGTGCGCCCCAAGCACGTTAAGCGTCCCGAGCCCGAGCCCGTGGCTGAAGCTGTGCCGGAGCCCGAGCCCGAGACAGAGATCGAAGTCGCTATTGAGGTAACGGCAGAAGCCGAAACCGAAATCGCCGCCACGATCGATCCCGAAGTCACATCCGAGCAGGAAGCCACTGTGGAGCTCAACGAAGCGCCCAAGTCGACAACCGAAGAAGCCGCTAACCAACCCGAGACGTCTGCGTTCCAAAACAGCGATGTCTTTGGCGACGAGGCCGAGGACGATCAGCCCGACGATCAAGACACCACCGAGTCGACACCGGAGCCCGAGACGCCGCAGCCCGCCATCTCGCTCACGGTCGTCTATGACCCCGAGAACGCCAACGCCGGCATCACCACCATGGCCTCCACGCCCATCGAGGCAAAGCCGAGCGTCGAGAACGAGAACGCGACGCAGGTTGAGGTTGAAACCTCAGCTGCAGACGCGCCCGCCACCGTGAAGTCCGCAGATTCCGCGATCAAGCCGGAAGCGACGCCGGAGCCCGCACCCATCATCGAATCCGTGCCCGCCTCTGCTTGCGGCCAAATTCCCGCACCGGCACCGGCTTCGGTACCCCCAGCGGCCCCAACCCCCGCACCCGCAGCACCGACCATCCCCGAGGACTTCCCCATCGATTTCGCAACCGAGGTCTTCTGCCCCGGCCCGTTGCTACACCAGCTGTCGACCTATCTCCCCTACGGCGCCGACACGCTCGGCATCATCGGCGAGTACTACTGGATCGCCCGCGAGCGCGGCACCATCGAGGCCGCGCGAAACCGCGCAAGCTTCCCCCTGCGCTACACGCAGGCCGGCAAGCGCCACGAAGTCACCGTGCGCATCCGCCGCAACACCACCGGAGGCCTCGGAGCCACCTGGACCATCGACAAGGTTGAAGAATCCAACGAATAGCAAAACGCGGCGAACGTCACAAAAACGTTCACCGCGTTTTTTATTTTCCCAGGTTGAGCATAAGTTCGTGTGACAAAGGGGCTGTCCCTTTGCCACATCAAACTAGTCCCTGGTAAGTTTCCTGTGGATACGATGCGGCTGGGCTGCGTCCTCGCCCAGGCGCTCGATGCGGTTGGCCTGATAGGCCTCAAAGTTGCCCTCGAACCAATACCAGTTGCCCGGGTTCTCATCGGTGCCCTCCCACGCCAGGATGTGCGTGGCGACGCGGTCCAAGAACATACGGTCGTGGCTAATGACCACCGAGCAGCCCGGGAACTCGAGCAGCGCCGCCTCGAGCGAGGACAGCGTCTCGACGTCGAGGTCGTTCGTGGGCTCGTCGAGGAGCAGCAGGTTGCCGCCCTGCTTGAGCGTAAGCGCCAAGTTCAGACGGTTGCGCTCGCCACCGGAGAGTACGCCGGCGCGCTTCTGCTGGTCCTGGCCCTTAAAGCCAAAGCTCGCCACATACGCGCGGCTCGGAACCTCGGTCTCGCCGACCATCATGTGGTCCAGGCCGTCCGAGACAACCTCCCATAGGTTCTTATCGGGGTCGATGCCGGAACGGTTCTGGTCGACGTAAGAAATCTTGACGGTCTCGCCCACCTCGAGCTCGCCCGAAGTCAGCGGCTCCAGACCCACAATCGTCTTGAACAGCGTGGTCTTACCGACACCGTTGGGGCCGATGACGCCCACGATGCCGTTGCGTGGCAGGGTGAACGAAAGGTCATCGATGAGCACGCGGCCATCGAACTCCTTGTGCAGATGATGGGCCTCGAGCACCTTGTTGCCCAAACGCGGGCCCACAGGGATGCGGATGTCGGTCCAGTCGAGCTTCTGGCTTGCGCGGGCCTCGGCCTCCATCTCCTCGTAGCGAGCCAGACGGGCCTTGTTCTTTGCCTGGCGAGCCTTGGGCGAGCTGCGTACCCACTCGAGCTCGGCCTCCATGCGCTTGGCGAGCTTGGCGTCGCGGTTGCCCTGCGCCTCGATACGGGCGGCCTTGGTCTCCAGATACGTGGAGTAGTTGCCCTTGTAGGGATAAAGGTGACCGCGGTCGACCTCGCAGATCCACTCGGCAACGTTATCCAGGAAGTAGCGATCGTGCGTGACGGCAAGCACCGCGCCCTGGTAGTTGTGCAGGAAGTGCTCGAGCCACAGGATCGACTCAGCGTCCAGGTGGTTCGTGGGCTCGTCGAGCAGCAGCAGGTCGGGAGCCTCGAGCAGCAGCTTGCACAGAGCCACGCGGCGGCGCTCGCCGCCGGAAAGCACGTTGACCGGCATATCGGAATCGGGCAGCTGCAGGGCGTCCATGGCCTGGCCGAGCTTGGAATCGATATCCCAGCCGTCGGCGGCATCAATCTCGTCCTGGAGCTTGCCCATCTCGGCCATGAGGGCGTCCATGTCGCAATCCGGGTCGCACATCTCCTCGCCGATCTTATTGAAGCGATCGACCTTGGCGATCATATCGCCAAACGCCATGCGCACGTTCTCGATAACGGTCTTGTCGTCGTCGAGCGGCGGCTCCTGCTGCAGGATGCCCACGGTGTAGCCGGGGGTGAGCCTGGCATCGCCGTTGGAGACCTCCTCGATGCCGGCCATGATCTTGAGCAGGGTCGACTTGCCCATACCGTTGGGGCCCACGACGCCGATCTTGGCACCGGGGTAGAAGCTCAGGGTCACGTCGTCAAGGATTACCTTGTCGCCATGGGCCTTGCGAGCCTGATACATCTGGTAGATGAACTCCGCCATTTGCCTGTTTTATCCTTTCTACCTGCTGTTTCCCTATTCTTGTTTCGCTTTGTAGAAACGAAATGAGGAAACCAGCTCTGAAACTAAACGAAAAAGGGGCATGGTTGCCCACACCGCCTAATACTACCTGGGAAAAGTCCCCCGGAACATACTATGAACTGCGTACGCTAGTTTTCCGCAACCTTAACGAGCGGCTCGCTGCGATTTGCGCCACAGCAGATACGAGTAGGCGTAGACGGCTCCGACCGAACCAAACGCCAGAACCGCAATCACCGCGGCGACGACTTCACTCGAAAGCACGCTGCCTGCCACGCCCATCACAATCAGGCCAATACCCAGCACCATAAAGCAGGCGCCGCCAAAACGCTGCGTACGGCGCCAGTTCTCGGGATCGGCAAGCGCCCAAGGTGTCTTGATACCGAGCGTATAGTTCTGCTTCACACGCGGCAAGTAGTTGCCTACGCCGATGAACAGCAAACCGACAACACCGGAAATCAGCACGTTAACCGAACCGACCGCCGGCACCACGCCCCAGACCGTAAGCTCTCCCAGCCAGCTTATGGCGCACATGAACAAGGTGAAGGCGATTACGAAGCCCTGGTAGAACTTGCCCGAGGTTCGATATGCCTCACCTTTGGGGTCGATGCGCGGCACCACGCAGAACATTGCGAGAAGCGCCAGAGGCAGCACGCCGAGCGCGGAGGCCATCCAGCTAGGACCCCAACCGTCGACGGCGCCGTTCGCGCCCCAGTGCGTGGGAATCTGCGCAGGCAAGCTCGGCATCACCATGAGGTGCGCTACGACATTGGCGACGCACAGAGCGACCAGCGCAATCCACACGCGCGACGATACCCCCGTGGGGTGAATGCCCTTGTTTTCGTTATTCATCCTTATCACCTTCCGTGTTTGCAAAGCCCATAAACCAGCCAATTAAATCCTGTATGACGGTGGTGTTTAAGCTGTATACGATGTTTTGGCCATGGCGCTCGTCGGTCACCAACCCGGCGTTTTTGAGCGTCGCCAAGTGATGGCTCAACGACGGCTTACTGATATCGAAATGCTCGGCAAGCTCCCCCGCCGTGCAATTGCCCTCGCGCAGCAACTCCAAAATGCGCCGTCGCGTTGGATCGGCAAGCGCCTTAAAACCCTCTCCCGGCATAAGACCTCCTCTCATCATCTCTCATGACGCGCACACTATACTCGATATTTAGATGTTTGTCTAACTGTCTAATCTTGTACTCAAAAAAATAGCCGCCTCCGCGTAATGCGAAGACAGCCACTTCTCACGCTACAAACGTGTTTTGGAGTTGGCCAACCCGCTGCAACGGGTGCCATCTGCTTCAATCTTATGCGAACCCCGATCCCATTTCAACAAGCCCAAGGGCTCAAATGGAATCGCGATAACACCCTTGATTATCGACTTTATCCGAACACCTCCCACATTCATCCGAACATGTGCGGGTGAATGTGGGAACCCGATACCCTGAGGGCCGGGCCGGCCGGCCCCGGGAGATCGGAGGACGGCATGTCCGGAAAGAAGAAAAGGGACTCCGCAAGGGCGGTCCCGAGGGCCTACGGAAGGCTCACGAGGCACGAGCGGGACACGGTCCAGAGGATGCTGGAGCGCAGGGCGTCGTGCAGGGAGATCGCGAGGGAGCTGGGCAGGTCGCCCTCG
>CABRBC010000012.1:0-3447 GCA_902469055.1 uncultured Collinsella sp. | reverse complement strand
CTATGGCACTTCGACATCATTGTCGCAGCCCCGACCCGCGGTCACGAGCGGGGGCTCCTATCTTTTTAGTGCCCTCGGATTGGGTCATAGTGTCTGTCGGTACCAAAACATCGGCATCCCCAAGGGATCATTTGCACCAAAAAATGAGAGTGGATAATCTCCCGGTTTGAGTCTGCACTCAAGCTCAAGGTGGGAGATTATCCACTCTCGTTTCCGTTCTTTCTACATTTGTAGGAACAGTTCGTGGAGGCGGGTGTCTTCGTCGAGTTCGGGGTGGAAGGTTACGCCGAGCTGGTTGCCCTGACGGGCGGCGACAATACGACCGTCGACTTTCGCTAAGGCCTTGGCGTCGCCGTGGACCTTGACGATGCGGGGCGCGCGGATAAACGTCAGCGGCACTTCACCGTCGATGCCGGCTATTTGCCCCTTGGTTCGAAAGCTGCCGAGCTGCCTGCCGTAGGCATTGCGCTCGACAAGTACATCCATGGTTTCCAGACGCGGCGTGCCCTTATCGTCATGGGCGGCAAGGTCGTGAGCCAGTAGAATCAGGCCGGCGCAGGTGCCCAGGACGGGCATACCTTCAGCGATACGGGCACGAAGCTCCTCGAGCATGCCCAACTCATCAAGCAGCTTCCCTTGAACGGTGGACTCGCCGCCGGGAAGTACCAGACGGTCAAAGTCCTGCTTCAAATCAGCCGCCTGCCTCAGCTCAATACAACGTGCGCCAAGCTCAGATAGTCTTGCCTCGTGCTCAGCAAAAGCGCCTTGGACCGCCAGCATGGCGACCGTTTGGTCTGCGTAATCGCTCATGTGCGATCCTTTCTGCTGGACTAGCGCCCGCGCTCTTCCATGATAATCTCGATCTCGTCGGCGTTGATGCCCACCATAGCCTCGCCCAGGTCCTCCGAAAGCTCGGCGATGAGCTTGGCATCGGTGAAGTTTGCCACGGCCTTGACGATGGCGGCGGCGCGCTTAGCCGGGTCGCCGCTCTTAAAGATGCCCGATCCGACAAAGACGCCTTCGGCGCCCAGCTGCATCATCAGCGCGGCGTCGGCGGGGGTCGCTACGCCGCCGGCGGCAAAGTTCACGACGGGAAGCTTGCCCGTGGCATGGACCTCGCGCACCAGCTCGACCGGAACCTGCAGCTGCTTGGCTGCCTCAAAGAGCTCGTCGTCACGCAGGGCAACTACGTCGCAGATCTGCTTTTGGATCTTGCGCATGTGGCGCACGGCCTGGACCACGTCGCCCGTGCCCGGCTCGCCCTTGGTGCGGATCATCGTGGCGCCCTCGGCGACGCGGCGCAGCGCCTCGCCCAGGTCGCGGGCACCGCAGACAAACGGGACGTCAAACTGGGTCTTGTCGATGTGGTAGACATCGTCGGCAGGGGAGAGAACCTCGGACTCATCGATGTAGTCGATCTCGATGGCTTGAAGGACCTGCGCCTCGACGATGTGACCGATGCGGCACTTGGCCATGACGGGGATGGAGACGGCCTCTTGAATGCCCTTGATCATCTTGGGATCGCTCATGCGCGAGACGCCGCCGGCGGCGCGGATGTCGGCCGGGATGCGCTCGAGAGCCATGACGGCGCAGGCGCCTGCCTCTTCGGCGATGCGTGCCTGCTCGGGCGTGGTGACGTCCATGATGACGCCGCCCTTGAGCATCTGTGCGAGCTCGCGGTTGAGTTTGACGCGATCTGCCTTGCTGGTCTGTTCTGCCATAGTTGCTCCCTTGGTTGGCATGTGCATTGCTTGACGGAACATCCTATCGGGGAGCTGGGTATGGCGAAATACTCAGTTTTCGAGATAATAACAAGGTCAGACTAATACCAGATTGAATGAATTAATAAGGCCAGGTGATAGTCCCATGCTTGACTACAATTTGGAAAAACGCGGCGAAGCATCGCTCTATGAGTATGTTTACCAGCAAATTCGAGATGATATCGTTGCTGGGCGCATTGCGGCGGGAGAGCATCTGCCGTCTAAGCGCGCCTTTGCCAGTCATCTGGGAATCAGTGTCATTACCATCGAGAATGCATATAGCCAGCTACTTGCCGAGGGCTATATTTGCTCAATACCGCGTCGTGGCTACTACGCTTGCGAGCTTCCGGATGCACCGGTTTTGCCTTTGGTTACGGGGGATATCGACCGCGATGCTGTCTTTATGGACCTCGGCGCGCCTGACGCCGATGGGCGTGCCGAGCGATTCGACTCACTTTCTCAATCCGCTTTGGAGGCGGCGCGGCTTTGGCAAAGCGCGCTACGGGCGACGCTGGCATCCGAAGACGAACGCGAGATCTTTTCGCCCGCACCAGCGCAGGGCACCGCTCGGCTACGACGCGCAATCGCTCGCCATCTGCGCGGGACAAGGGGTATGAATGTCAACCCCAACAACATCGTTATCGGTGCGGGCGCCCAGCTGCTCGATACCATGTTGGTTCAGTTGCTTGGAGCAGACAAGGTGTATGCCGTTGAGGATCCGGGCTATTTGCGCCTGACGCGCATCTACCAGGCTATGGGTTGCAAGGTTCGACATATTCCGTTGGATGATGACGGCGTGGACCTGAGCGCTCTGCAGAAAACTGGGACCGATGTCCTTCACCTGATGCCGTCCCATCAGTATCCGACCGGCCTTGTGACGAGCATTGCGCGTCGCTATGCGCTGCTGAGCTGGGCCGCCGAGCGACCAGGTCGGTATCTCATCGAAGATGACTTTGATTGCGAGTTTCGTCTGGCCGGCAAGCCGATTCCCGCGCTTGCTTCGATTGATGCCGCTCAATCGGTTATCTACACCAACACGTTTTCGAAGAGCCTGTCATCGGCGTTGCGTCTAGCGTACATGGTGTTGCCCGATGAGCTGATGGAGCGGTTTAGGTGCGAGCTTGGTTTCTACGCCTCGTCGGTTAGCTCCGTAGACCAGGTCGCTTTGGCTCGTTTGCTGGAATCGGGTGATTACGAGCGACATGTGAACCGCGTGCGCGTCCGTGCTCGCGAGGCGCGTGATGGCCTAGCGGCGCTTGTACGGAAAGCGTTTCCGGCAGGGGAGGTCTCGATCGAGCATACAGACGCGGGCCTTTGCTGCACCGTGGTTGCGCAGCGCGGAGCGGGTGGAAGCTCTTTTGTGCCGGCCCTCAGGCGCTCGAGTATTCCGTTTATTGATATCAGTGACTGTTATTGGTGTGCCGATGGCGCATCTGCCCCTGAAAACTCAACTCATATTCTTGTCCAGTATGACGACCTGAGTCCAAAAGTACTAACTACCTTGGAATTGCAGCTAATGGGGGGCACTCTGCAATCTAAGTGAGTAGACTTTTAGCACTTTGGCGACCAGGCAGTTTTGTAACAAGCTATCTACCTGCACTGATAATTGTTCTCGGGGGAAGCGGGCACTGCGGGGCGCGGCAACGGCGCGCGATTTCCGCGTCGCAGCGCTACCCTGATGCTGAAT
>CABRBC010000011.1:0-15994 GCA_902469055.1 uncultured Collinsella sp. | reverse complement strand
ATTCAGCATCAGGGTAGCGCTGCGACGCGGAAATCGCGCGCCGTTGCCGCGCCCCGCAGTGCCCGCTTCCCCCGAGAACAATTATCAGTGCAGGTCACAGGGGTGGCGGTTTTTGGGTGCGCTCTGCAGATCGTAAAAAGTCTACTCACTTGTAATTTGGGCCTTTGGTCGTGGGGTTGCTGGTCCCGTTTTGGTTGTCGAGGGAGGGCGAATTGAAGCGCCCTCGCACGCTCCGTGCTACAATCGCCGACATGCCTCACAACTAGATTTGCCTTCGAAAGGAGCCCGCGTGGCGAACGCCATCGATCAGCTCACGGACCGAGTGCTCGTGCTCGGCCGTCTCACCATCGTCCGCCGCGTCATTACCGCCGTGGCGGTCACAATTTCTGCCGTTCTCCAGACATTTCTGATCCAGGCGTTCATTCAGCCCGCCGACCTGCTTCCGAGCGGCCTCACCGGCGTCGCGGTCCTGCTCGATCGCGTTACCTCGCTCGGCGGCGTTCACATCGACATCTCGCTCGGTATGCTCGCGCTCAACATCCCCGTGGCGCTCCTATGTTGGAGCGGCATTAGCAAGCGCTTCGTCATCTTCTCGATGATGCAGGTCGTGCTCTCATCGCTGTTTCTCAACGTCTTTCACTTCGCTCCGTTTTTGGGCGACAAGATCATGCTCATCATTTTTGGCGGCGTGGTCTCGGGTCTGGGCGCTGCCATCGCGCTTAAATCCGGCGCATCCACCGGCGGCACCGACTTTATCGCGCTGTGGGTTTCCAATCACACGGGCAAGACCATCTGGGGCGTCATCTTTGGTTTCAACTGCTTTATCCTGGCGATCTTTGGCTTTATGTTTGGCTGGGACAAGGCGGCGTACTCCATCGTGTTCCAGTTTATTTCGACCAAGACCATCGACAGTTTCTATCGTCGCTACGACCGCGTGACGCTGCAGATCACGACGCGCAAGGCAGACGAGGTCATGACCGCCTATGTTGACCATTTTCAGCACGGCATTAGCTGCGCCGAGGTCATTGGCGGATACAGCCGCGAGAAGATGTACCTGCTGCACGCCGTTGTATCGACCTACGAGAGCCAGGACATTATCAAGCTGGTGTGCGACATTGATCCCGGCGCCGTGATCAACGTGTTCCACACGCTCAACTTTGTGGGCGGCTGGTGGGGCGGTCATGTCGACGAGCCCATGCCCACGGCCGTACCCGATCCCGACAAGCCCGCACGCATGGCCAGCAGGCAGGCGCGCCTCAGTGAACAGGACAGCCTGCAGCAGGACGACGGCAAGTAGGGTTTTGGCATTTTACCGGCCCGGCGCAATCCTGTCCGCTTGAGCCTCCCGAAAGCCTCGCTGCTTTCGGGAGGCTCTCGTTTGCCCAGATAAAACCTACCAAAATGAAGCTGTCGCTTTTTGGTAGGGAGGGTGTATCGTTTTATCAATATGAGGTAACATGAAACTAGACGTTATATACGTATTAGTTATTTCAATATTTCGATAAGAGTGATTAGATATGCCTGCGCCCAAAAATGCACCGCTTTACCAGCAGATTTACGACGAAATCAAGGATGCGATCGAGAAAGGTGTTTATGCACCCAAGGAGCGTATTCCGTCCGAGCTTGAGCTAGCCGAGCAGTACGACGTGAGCCGCATTACGGTGCGCCGCGCCGTCGAGGAGCTGTGTTCCGATGGCTACCTGGTTAAGCAGCAGGGCCGTGGCACCTTTGTTTCCACGCCGCACATCAACCGCCAGTTCCACGCCTCGACGCTGCAGACGTTTACCGCGCTGTGTGCCGACAACGGCATGAAGGCGGGCGCACATGTGGTCGATCGCCAGATTGTGCCGGCACGTCAAAACGAGATGGAGTTCTTTGGCCTGCAGAAGGACGCGCTGCTGTTGCACATCAAGCGCGTGCGTACGGCCGACGGCGAGCCCATCTTTGAGGAGAACATCTTTGTGCCGTTTGACGCCTACCGTGAGCTGTTGACGGCCGATCTTGAGGACAAGTCGATTTTTGCCGAGGTCGAGCGTGTTGGCGGAACGCCGATTGTCTCGGTTGGCTACCGCACGGTCGAGGCCGTTCGTGCTAATACCGAGCAGGCGGCCGAGTTGGGCATTGCTCCGCACGATCCGCTGCTCAACCTGCGTGCCAGCTTTACCGGCCCCAACGGCGAGCCGGTTCTGATGGGTAAGCAGTACTACGTGGGATCGCGCTACGTTATGGTCATGTAAGTTACGCGGTTTTACCAAACCGCGTAACGGCTCGACGCTGCAAACGCCCCTAAGCGGCAATCTGACGTTCAATCGTCGGTCGCGTACCGAAGTACGCTTCCCTCCTCTTTCACGTCACCTTGCTCACTTAGGGGCGTTTTCGCTGACTTATGCTCAACCAGCGACGTTTCCGCGCTTGTCAAGAGACTAGTCATTGGGGACGTTCTTAAACGACTAGTCATTCAAAAACGTTCCCAATGACTACCCGCAGAATGAGCGTGGCTGACAGCCGGGCGACGCCGGTCCGCGTGGCGGCGTATAATCGGCGGCAGATGACTTAGACGTTAGGAAACCATGACCGATAGCATGCAGCAGATGGCGCTCGACACGCTCGGCGCCTATTTTGGCTACACCTCGTTTCGCCCGGGGCAGGACCGCATGGTGGATGCGATTCTTGCCGGCCGCGATGCGCTCGGCGTTATGCCCACAGGCGCCGGCAAGTCCATTTGCTACCAGGTGCCCGCGCTCATGCTGCCTGGTATCACCTTTGTGGTGAGTCCGTTGCTGTCGCTTATGGAGGACCAGACTCGCGCGCTGCTCGCGGCGGGTGCGCGCCCCAGTTATCTCAACTCCAGCCTTACCCCGGCCCAGCAAAACACCGTGCTCAAGCGGGCGCGCGAGGGCCGCTATCAGCTTATGTACGTGGCACCCGAGCGTCTGCTCGAGCCGCGCTTTTTAGCCTTTGCGCAGGAAGCTGCGGCCGAAGGTGGCATTGGCGTTCCACTCGTGGCCATTGACGAGGCCCACTGCGTAAGCCAATGGGGCCAGGATTTCCGTCCCGCCTACCTGCAGATTCGCGAGTTTATCGATTCGCTGCCGCGGCGCCCCATCGTGGCGGCCTTTACCGCCACGGCGACCGAGCGTGTACGCGCCGATATCCAGCAAATGCTCGGCCTGCAAAACCCGGCGACCGTGGTGACGGGTTTTGATCGCAAGAACCTCTACTTTGGTTGCGAAGAGATGGGCGACAAGGCCAAGACCGCGTGGGTGCGCGACTACGTGATCGCGCATTCGAGCGAGAGCGGCATCGTGTATTGCTCGACCCGCAAGACGGTCGACGCTCTGGCCGCGGAGCTTGCCGAGGTACTGGGCCCCAGCGACATTCGCGTGGGCCGTTACCATGCCGGCATGGGCAACGACGCCCGTCGCCAGAGCCAGCGTGCCTTTATCGATGATGACATTCAGGTGATGGTTGCCACCAACGCCTTTGGCATGGGCATCGACAAGCCCAACGTGCGTTACGTGATCCATAACAACGTGCCCGAGAGCATCGAGGCCTACTACCAGGAGGCGGGCCGCGCTGGCCGCGATGGCGATCCGGCCAGCTGTCACTTGCTGTGGAACGGCAACGATTTTCGCATGCGCCGCTTTTTGATCGACCGCGGTGATGCGGCCGACGAGGCGCTCGACGACGAGCAGCGCGCGTGGGCGCTCCAGAACCGTTATCGCCTGCTCAGCCAGATGGAGGGCTACTGTAATACCACCGGCTGTCTGCGCGAATACATGCTGCGCTACTTTGGCGACGAGGCCGCGGCCGAGCATGCGGCAGCCGCCGCGGACAGCACGGCGGACGACGCCGAGGGCTGCGGCAACTGCAGCAACTGTCTCACGCAGTTCGAGGTCGAGGACGTCACCGATATGGCCCGCGCCGCTGTGCGCTATGTGGCCACGCGTCCCATGCGCTTTGGCAAGTCGCTGATCGCCGATGTGCTCCACGGAGGCAACACCGAGCGCATTCGCCAGATGCATCTGGACGAGGACCGCGGCTACGGTGAGCTGTCGGGCGAATCGGTCGGGCGCATCAAGGACATCATCGGCCAGCTGTGCGGGCGCGGTTATTTGGCCACCTCGCAGGGGCAGTACCCAGTCGTGGGACTGGGTCCGCGTGTCGGCGAGGTCGAGGACGAGGCGTTCGCCTTTACCGTTAAGCGTCGCGCGTCCAAGCGCAAGGCCTCGGCCCGCGCCCGCCGTGCGGTGGATCTGCTGCGCGAGGAGGCCGAGCTGGATCAACGCCCGCGCGTGGGCAATGATGCCGAGTTGTTCGAGCGCTTGCGTGCCCTCCGCAAGGAGATCTCTGCGGAGCTGGAGATGGCGCCGTATATGGTCTTTTCCGACAAGGCCCTGCGCGGCCTGTGCCGCCTGCGCCCGCAGACGCGCGACGAGCTGATCCAGGTCAACGGCATTGGCGAGAAAAAAGCCGACGCCTTTGGCGAGCAGTTTATGGCGGCGATTGAAGAGTTTGAGTCCGAGCATGCGCGGGATGGAGCGTAACGATGGTAGCCGATAGCAAGACCGACCGTACTGACGTGTCCGCCGTGCCGCTGTACCAGCAGGTCATGGACGATCTAAAGGGCGAGATCGCGCGCGGCGTGTACGTGGCCGGCTCGCGTATTCCTTCCGAGATGGAGCTCGCGAAGTCCTACGGCGTGGGGCGCGTCACCGTGCGCCGCGCCATCGAGGAGCTGTCACGCGCGGGGTATCTCAACCGCCAGCAGGGGAGGGGTACCTTTGTGTGCGCTCCCAAGCTCAAGCGCAAGATTCGCCAGAAGGGTGACGTCCAGAGCTTTACTGAGGGTTGTGCTGCCAACGACATGGTGCCGGGTGCGCGTCTGGTGTCGCGCACGGTGGTCGCGGCGACGCACGAGGATGCGGCGTTCTTTGGCGTGGAGCCCGGCTGCGAGCTTATCGTGGTCGAACGCGTGCGCACAGCCGACGGCATCCCTGTCATGCTCGAGAACAACGCCTTTGTGCTCGCCGACCATCCCTATCTGCAGACGCTTGCCGACAAGGACCTCACGGACAATTCCATCTTTGCGCTCGTTGCCGAGCATTCGGGTCGCGCGCCGCTCAAGTCCGACCCCTGCACCGTGGAGATTGCGCTTGCCGATGCCCAGGCGGCCCCGCTGCTGGAGGTGCCGGTCGGTGAGCCGCTCTTCTATATGGAGGCCTACTTTACCGACGCCGGCGGGCGCCCTCTACTGCTCGGCCGCCAAAAGATCGTGGGCTCGCGCTACGTCTTCGACATCTAACGTCCACAGATAGAACAACATAGAACAAATTTGCCGAGATGACTTCACGGGCTTTGTTACACGTGTTATAAATAGGACAACATAGAACGACAGCAGGTACGAGCAGCCGTCGCCAAAAGCCGCCACACAAGGAGGAGCTTCAGCATGAACGCACATGACCTGGTTCAGGAAATCATCGAGCGCAAGGGCAAGATTGAGAACGTCTTTTGGATCGCCTGCGGCGGTTCGATGATCGACCTGATGCCGGCCAACGAGCTGCTCAAGCGCGAAGCCACCACGTTTACCTCGACGGTCTACACGGCACGCGAGTTTTGCCTGATGGCCCCCAAGAGCCTAGGGCCGAAGTCGCTCGTTATTGCCTGCAGCCACAGCGGCAACACGCAAGAGGTCGTCGACGGCTGCGAGATGGCGCTGGCGGCCGGTGCCGAGGTCGTTGCCCTCACCGACTGCGAGGGCTCCAAGATCGACAACGGCAAGTGGACTACCTGGGTCTATCCCTGGGGCGAGGGCGTGCCGCAGGCCGAGGTCCCGCAGGGCATCGGCGCTCTGATCGCCGCCGAGCTGCTCGACCAGCAGGAAGGCTACGAGGCACTCGCCGACATGTACGAGGGCCTCAAGCAGATGGATGCGCTGCTGCCCGCCGCCCGCGAGAAGGTCAACGCCGAGCTGGGCGCCCGCTTTGCCGAGCTCTGCCAGCAGCACAAGTTCTTCTATATCCTGGGCTCCGGCCCCAACTTTAGCCAGACCTACGCCATGGCCATCTGTTCGCTCATGGAGATGCAGTGGCAGCACTGCTGCTACATCCACTCCGGCGAGTACTTCCACGGCCCCTTCGAGGCCACCGAGCCCGGCGTGTTCTACTTTGTGCAGCTTGGCGCGGGCGAGTGCCGCCCCATGGAGGAGCGCGCCCTTGCGTTCCTCAACACGCACACCGATACGATTATGGTGCTCGACGCGCTTGAGTACGGTGTGGACGACGTGCCTGCCAGCGTGCGTTCGTACCTGGAGCCGATTTTCTTCTACAACATGAGCTGCGAGCTGCGCGCCGCACGCGGCAAGGTCTTCGACCACAGCCCCGAGGTTCGTCGCTACATGGGCATCGAGCAGTACTAGGTACCGGGAATTATCTTTTTTGACGGGGCCTGCGCTGCGCGCGGGCCCCGTTTTGCGTTGTGGCAGCCGGATTCGTGTCTGCGCGAAAACGAAGGTGAATACTTTTCCGCGAAGTGAACGACCTATTTTGGACCCCCGAAGCATCCACACTTTTTGACGCCAAAACTGCAGGGAAAACTCGACGAAACCGCAGGAAACGGCGTCTGAAAAGTGTCGATGCTTCGGGGGCTCGTTTTTACTCGTTCACTTCGCGGAAAAGTATTCACCTTCGATTCGCAAGGGCACTGCGTGAGTCAAAAAAGCGGGCCGCGCCGGGGATTTCCGGCGCGGCCCGCTTGGCATCGCGTTTAGATTCGCAAGGTTGCGGCAGCCAGCGGCCTACTTTGCGTCGTAAGCCTCGGCGTCCCACCAGTCGAGCTGGGCGATGTTGTCGCGGATGTGCTGGCAGCTCTTGTGGAAGCCCTCGAGCTCGTGCTCGGACAGGTCGAGCGTGTAGACCTCCTCGACGCCCTCGGCACCGATCACGCACGGCAGGGAGGTAAAGATGCCCTCCTCGCCATACTGGCCGGTCATGAGCGTGGATGCCGAAAGCACGGCGTGCTCATTGTGCAGCACGGCGGCGCAGACGCGCGCGGCGGAGTTGGCGACGGCGTACTCGGTGCACTGCTTGCCCTGGTAGGTTACATAGCCGCCCTTGCGCGCGAGCTCCTCGGTCTCCATGTGGTCGAAGGCATACTTGTCGGGGTTCTCGGCCTGAAGTTCGTTGAGGCTCTTGCCGGCGATGGTTGCGGCCTTAAAGGCGGCAAGCTGGCTAAAGCCGTGCTCGCCGATCATGTAGGCGTCGATGGACTTGGGGCTCACGCCGACCTTCTTGGAGATCTCGGTGCGCAGGCGGGCGGAGTCCAGGCCGCAGCCCGAGCCGATGATCTTCTTGGGATCGTAGCCGGTCAGGTGCCACAGCTCGGTGCAAACGACGTCGCAGGGGTTGGAGATGCTCACGAAGATGCCGTCGAAGCCGGCGTCGACGATGCGCTTGGCAAAGGTGCGGGCGGCGTCGGTGGTAAAGAACAGCTCGCCGTCGCGGTTGCCGGCTGCCAGCGCGACCTTACCGGCAGCGTTGACGATGACGTCGCAGCAGGCCAGCTCCTCGTAGTGGTCGTAGCAGTTGACGATCTTGGTGTTGTACGGGACAAACGAAAGGGAGTCGCGCAGGTCCTGGACCTCGGACGTCACTTTGGCCTCGTTGATATCGCACAGGTACAGCTCATCGGCAATGCCCTGCATAAGCAGACTGTTGGCGACATGTGCTCCTACGTGGCCCTGGCCGACCACACCGATCTTACGCGTCTGGTACATATATGTATCCTTTCGGCCGAGTTTTTTGCGTCGAACCATTGTAGCGTTCTGCTGCTACTTTGCTAGGATAAAGTGCCGTAGATTTTGGGGCATGCCTTAATCTCTACTTTTGGAGTGATTTGGACCACTGGCGGTGTCTCGGGGCGATGTGCTCGCGCGGATGGGGCCTGTCGTTGTACCATAGCTGCAACTGACTCGTAAGGAGCATCCATGCCCATTCGCATCCCCGACGCCCTCCCTGCTGCCGCGCAGCTCGAGAGCGAAAACATCTTTGTCATGACCGAGTACCGCGCGCTGCACCAGGACATTCGTCCGCTGCGCGTGCTCATCCTCAACCTCATGCCCACCAAGATCGCCACCGAGACGCAGATCATGCGCAAGCTCTCCAACACGCCGCTGCAGGTGGAGGTGGACTTGCTGCGCACCAAAACGCACGAGGCCACGCATGTGAGTGCCGGCCACCTGGAGACGTTCTACCGCACGTTCGACGATATCCGCGACATCCACTACGACGGCCTGATCATCACGGGCGCGCCGGTGGAACAGATGCCGTTCGAAGAGGTCGACTACTGGCCCGAGCTCTGCCAGATCATGGATTGGTCCACCACGCACGTACACTCTACGCTGCACATTTGCTGGGGCGCGCAGGCCGGCCTGTACCATCATTACGGTATTCAGAAGCACGACCTGCCGGCAAAGGCAAGCGGCGTGTTCGAGCATTATCTGGTGAAGCCGCAAAGCCCGCTGGTCCGTGGCTTTGACGACCGTTTCTATGCCGTGCATTCGCGCAACACCGATGTGCGTCGCGAGGACGTGGAGGCCGAGCCGCAGCTTGAGGTCGTGGCTGTGTCCGACGAGGTGGGCCTGTACATCGTCAAGTCGACCGACAGCCGCCGCTTCTTTGTCTTTGGGCACCCCGAGTACGATACCGACACGCTGCGCTTGGAGTACGAGCGCGACGTGAAACGCGGGCTCAACCCTCAGGTGCCGGCGCATTACTTCCCGGGCGACGACCCCACCGCCGAGCCGCGCAACGTCTGGCGCAGTCAGGCTCAGCTGTTCTACACCAACTGGCTCAACTACTACGTCTACCAGACCACGCCCTACGACCTAGCCCGCGCCGGCGAGGAGCACTAGGCTGCGATGGTACTGCTGTAGCCGTGGCTGATGTGGCAGCGATTAGGCGCTGATGATGTTGGGCAGCGGCAGGTCGTGGGCATCGGTGGGGACGTGGTTGATGCGTTGTTCGTCAAAGGCGATGCCGATGATTTGGCATGCGGATGAGAGCATGGGCAGGTAGCGGTCGTAGCAACCGCCGCCGTAGCCCAGGCGCGTGCCGGTTTGATCGAAGGCCACGAGCGGCACAACAGTCATGTCGAGTGCTTCGGCAGGCACGATGGGGAAGCGGTCGCTGTCGATGTCCGTGGCCGCGAAGGCCCGCGCGGGGTGGGCGATAAACGGAGCCGCGGACGCATCGTCGGCGGCAACTGCTCGCATGCACATGCGCTGGCCACAAGCTGCGGCATCAATTGCCGAGAGCATGCACGGATAGGCCACGCGCCAGCCGCGCGCGGCGGCCGCAACGGCAAACGCGGCAGGGTCTGCCTCGGAACCCATCGCGGCATAGACGGCAACGGTGTGCGGCGCCGCGGCATCCAAGCGGCCCAGCAGCTCAACCAGCCGCGCACAGATATCAGCAGACTTCGCCGCCCGCAAGTCCAAATCAAGAGCATCGCGCCGAGCAATCACCGCCCGCCGCAACTCAGCCTTGTCCATCCCAACCTCCTCTAGCAAACCTGCCAAAAAGTGACAGGCTCATTTTGGCAGGGTTTATCTGGGCAAACGTCGAAGCCGCCACAAAGGCGCCCTGTGTGGCGGCTTCGACTCGACGTTGGCTTCACAGCGCCGCAGCGATCGCTTCAGTCACAAACTTATTGAGTGACTCACCCTTCTTTGCCGCTGCCAGCGCTGCTTGCTTGTGGAGCTCAGAGCCCGTTCTTACGTTGAACGAGCCCTTAAAAGCCCGCTCGGGTTCCTTGCCCTTCTCGGCGCAAAACTCAAGGTAATCGTCGACGGCGTCGTGGAAGCATTGCTCCACTTCTTCAGCCGTGGAGCCTTCAAATACGATTGCGTCCCTAATGCCGGCGACCATACCTGTTAGCATACGCTGTTCGGCATCGAACTCGACCGGGGCGAAATAACCCTTGTATGCCAAAACGTTACTCATGACTACCTCCGACATCTTGCAGAAAGCGAACGATGTTTCGAATGGTCCCCGCTGTCAATTCGTCAGATGGATGAGGCGCGTGCATTACGAACATCCTGCCATCTGATGGCCTGTAGAAGCGAACGCGCGATCCGGATGTCTTGCCTTTGCTGTCCATTTCAAAGCCATATGAAGCCATAACTTTAAGAAAGTCAGCAAATCTATACGTTGAAGGACAGCTAAGCAGCTGGGCGATGAGTTTATCGGATCGAGTCATCCCGCCTCACATTCTGCAACTATATTCTAGTTGCAATTTCAGTTCGATGCAAGCACCTCTACTATAGAACATGTGTTCGTATAGAACAAGTGTTCGAATCGCCACTGAGAAAGGGGACAGGCACCTTTGTGGTGGTCTGTGCTGTGGAGTGGGCGTCTGCGGCGGTTTGTCTCAATCTGTAACAGTAACTCGGCAAAATTGGACCTAGTTGTTACAGATTTAGACAAAGAGCTGGTGCCGTTTGGGAACGTCTCGACCTGTAACATCTGGAGCCGATATTGCCGTCTAGATGTGACAGATTGAGACAAACCGCCGCGGTGGGCTGTGCCGCCCCGCTCAAGCCGCAGAAAAAAGGTAGATTTTCGGGCATGTCCCAAAAATCTACCTTGGTGCCTTAGCCCAGCAGGTCGATGACGTTAAAGCCGGCGTTGCTCTTGGCGATGACGTCTCGGCCGCCAAAGACGCAGGTGGGCGACTCGGCTGCGATGCGCGTCACGTCGGTGCCGAGCGAGCGCAGCTCACCGGGCGTGGCGGCGAGCATCTGGGCGCGGCGCTCCTCGCGTGCGTGCGGATCGAGCCCGGCCAGGTAGGTCGTGTTGCGGCGCTTGGTGAGCGCGTACGGCTTCACCGGTGCGTCCATACCGCTCACGCAGCTCACGATAAAGCCCTCAAAGGCGGCTTCGTCGGGCTCAAAGCTGCCGAGCCATTCGCCTGCGCGCGCCACACGCTCAATCGAGGGGTCGATTGCCGGGTCGCGGTAGGTGTAGAACGCCGTCTGACGCTCGCCTGCCGCACGGAATCCGCAGCCGTACGCGCCGCCCTTAACGCGGATTTCGTTCCACAGATAGTCGTAGGAGAGCGCGTTGGCGGCAACCGCCCAAGCGCCTGTCACGTCGATGCCCAGGCGACGCGGGTCACACGCGCTCGCCGCAAAGCAGATGTCGCTGGGGATGATAAAAGCCTCGTGGCGGTCGCACGGCGTCGGCACCACGAGCGCGTCGCGGCCGGCATCGGCGCCGTCGCCAGCGCCTAGCCCCAGATCGCCCGCGGCGGCCCAGTACGCGTTAAAGTCCTCGTCGCTGCCGGTAAAGCTCGCCAGGCAGCCATCGGCCACAAAGATGCGGCCTGCCAGCTCGGCAAGCTTGGCGCGCAGGTCATCCAGGCGCTCGTCAAAGTGGTCGAGCAGATCGCGCAGGAACAGGTAGAAGTCCACGCCCGAAAGCTGCTCGCGCACCACGGCCGAAGGCGAACTGTAGCTCATAGCGCGACCGAGCGCCGCCGAGTGTCCGTTGTTGATAAAGCCCTGCTCAAGCCCAATGCGAATCTGCGTGAGCACGTCGCGCACGCGGTCGGCGTCGGCATCGAGCAAAAGCGTGCTCGACCACACCTCGTGCGGCAGGCTTGCCAGCGCATCGATCTTCTCGGACAGGGCGCCGGCGCTTACCAGCAGGTAGGGGCGCACACCGTCCACGTCGGGCTGGGTCATGACCTCGGTCGTAAAGCTCAAAAAGCCAAGCTTGCCGGCGAGCAAGTTGTCGAGCTCCTCGGCCGAGTGCTCGCTCGTGGGCAGCTGCTTGAGCAGGCGGCAGAGCAGCGTTACATAGGGCAGGTCCTCAAACGCGACGCAGCTCAGGTCGAAATACTGCATGGCGTAGGCCAGGCGGTTGGTGGGGATGCCGTGGCGCAGGCAGGGGATGGGCGCAGTCGTGTCCACAACGAGCGGCGGCTCGGGGCGCGCCTCGCCAATATCGGATACACGCAGGCGCGGCAGCGTGGCCTTGTCCTCGGGCGTGTCCTCGGCTTCCTGCGCGGCACGCAGCACGGCCGTGCGCTCGACCACGTTGGCCAGCTCGGCATCGGTCATGGCATCGCGCTTGGCTGCCAGCTCGGCGGCCTCGGCACCCTCCGAACCCTCGGTGGCATCCACCGGCACCAGCTCGACCAGCGCCATGTGATCGTTCTGCAGCACCAGCTCGCGCAGCAGGCCCTCAAAGTAGCTGCCGTCCAGCTCGCCGCGCAGCTCCTCGTACACCGGGCCATACTTGAGCGCCAGCGTCGCAGCGTCGTCATCGTAGAGCCAGGTGCTCAGCGCATCACACGCAATGGCCACGCCGTCGGCGATGCCATAGTCGCGCTGGCGCAGGTCGTACTCGTTGCTGCTGATGATGGCCTCCAGGCGCTCGCGCGGAACGCCGTGCTCGCACAGGTCGCGGCAAGCGTCCTGGAATACGCGACGCAGCTCGCGCGCCACGCCGGGCTGCGCATTTTGCAGCATGATGAGCTCGTAGGGCTGCAGGCTCTCGGCCGCGGTATAGCTCACCACGTTGCCGCCCAGTCCGGCGGCAAGAACGGCCTTCTTAACCGGTGCCTCGTTGGAACCTAGCAGTGCCTCGAACAGGATGTCCGCCGCGATCGTGCGCTTGCGGTCGAGCGCGCTGCCCAGCACAAGGCCCAGGCCCACCAAGGCGTTCTCGGGTGTGGTGGCCATCTCGACGCGCTTATACTCGCAGGTCACGGGCGCCTGCACGCCCAGTGGATTGGGTGCCAGCGTGGACGGGTCCTCGCCGGCGGCAACGGCTGCGTCCATGCGGCGGCTTGCGGCGCTCGGCTGCGACAGGTAGCGCTCGTTCAAAAAGGATAACGCGCGGTCTACGTCCAGGTCGCCGTAGAGCGTGATGTAGGAGTTGGAAGGATTGTAGTGGCGCGCGTGCGTGTCCAGGAACTGCTCGTAGGTGAGCGTGGGAATCGCGCGCGGGTCGCCACCGCTCTCGTGCGCATAGGCGGTGTCGGGATAGAGCGCAGCGTTGACGGCGTCGTCCAGCACGCTCATGGGGTCGGACAGCGCGCCCTTCATCTCGTTGAACACCACGCCGTTATAGCGCAGCGTGCCCTCGCGCAGGCTCGCGGAGCTGTCGCCGTCCTCGCCCTCGGCGCCCTCCGGCAGGTCCAGCTCGTAATGCCAGCCCTCCTGCTCAAAAATGGTGGGTTTGGTATAGATGGCCGGGTTGAACACCGCGTCCAGGTACACGTCCATCAGGTTGTACAGGTCCTGCTCGTTGGTGGTGGCAACGGGGTAGATGGTCTTGTCGGGGTAGGTCATGGCGTTGAGGAACGTCTGCATGGAGCTCTTGATCAGGTCCACGAACGGTTCCTTGACGGGGAACTTGGCCGATCCGCACAGCACCGAGTGCTCAAGAATATGGAACACGCCGGTGGAATCGGCCGGCGGCGTCTTAAATCCAATGGCAAAGGCCTTGTTTTCGTCGTCGCACGCGAGGTACAGCAGGCGAGCGCCCGATGCGGTGTGGCGCAGCACGTAGGCGTCCGAGTCGAGCTCGGGCACGGTCTCGCAGCGCTCGACGGCAAAACCGTGACAGATGGTACCGGGCATCAGCAGCGCGGCGGCAGCGGCACGCGGGTCGGTTGAGGTGGTGGGCATATGCAGTCTCCTTTGACGCTCCAGCGGGGGCGAATCGAGTCGAATCCTCGAGAGTATACCCATATGGGGCCGCAGCTCTGCGGCGAACTGGCAACGATATTGGTGGACGGCTGTGCTGGGTTGACGGCGCATGCCGCGGGTAGCCGCTGCACCCCGCTAAAGTGAAATAACACCCCGTTTACCGAATCATTTAGGAAATATATGGACTCCTAAAAAGTTCTAATACAATATAAATCAACTATCTATAAACTGCTGATTCCTTGCAAAGGTATGGTTGATATGGTTGAAGCAAATAGCGTTATCCCCCTGTACAAACAGATTGTCCGTGCGCTTTCTGATTCGATCGCCAACGGCACGTACCGTCCGGGAGATAAGCTCCCGACCGAGGCGGAGCTTATCGAGCAATTTGGCGTGAGCCGAATAACGGTTCGCTCCGCAATTAAAGAAATGGAAGATGCTGGGCTTGTTGAGAGAGCCCGCGGCAAGGGCACGTTCGTTTCGTCGGGCACACAGATGTATGCCGCGGACGACCGTGAGAGCTTTACCCATTCGTGCCAACTTGCGGGAAAAAAGGCGTCTACCAGGGTTCTCGAAATGGGCTGGGACTTCCCAAGCCTGCGAGACGCGAAGTTCCTGGGCGTAGGCGATACCCGAAAGGTATTGCGTAGTCGTCGTCTGCGCCTTGTGGATGGCAAGCCCACGATGCTGGAAACCAATAGCTATTCCGCTGCGCTTTCTTTTTTGGAGCACGAATCCCTCGATGATTCGCTGATGGCGGTACTTGATCGCCAGGGGATCAAGATGGGTCCCAACACGCGTACGCTCGAGGTCTGCTATGCGAGCGAGCTCGAGGCGGCATACCTTAACGTGGAGCTGGACTCTTCGCTGCTTCTGTTTGTCGATAGACGTTATGCTCCAAGCGGCGAGCCGCTTTTCATCTCCCGTCAGGTGTACTGCACCGAGCGACTGAAGTTCTACTTGTAAATTAGAGATAGATTGGTCGGTTTACCGACCAATTGTTACCGTTCGCGGATTTGGAAAATAGACACACCACGTAGGGCAGATTGCTAATATACTTTGTTATGACAATATAATACGTCTATTGGTATTGGAGAACTATGAATAAGATATTGCTAGCGAGTCATGGTTATCTCGCCCAAGGCATGAAAAGCTCTCTGGAGATTCTGATGGGCACCAACGACCGAATCGAGTGCCTGTGCGCCTATGTCGATGACGATTCAAGGGACGTCGCGGCGTTGATTGATGCATGGATGGAGACGAGGGACCCTGCCGACTCTTGGTTTGTCGTGACTGACATCTTTGGCGGCTCTGTAAACAACGAATTCATTCAGAGACAGACCACCGGATCGTTTACGTTGATTACCGGAATGAACTTGCCGCTGCTGGTGGAAATGGTTACACAGCTGGATTCCCTGGATGCGGACAAGGCCAAAGCCGCGGTCGAGGGGTCGCGTCCGTTTATTCAGCTTTGCGAGGCGGCGGACATGCTTGCCGGCGCCGAGGAAGAAGAGTTCTAGTTAGTTCTGGTTCGAGCCCTAGCTAAGGGCCACGCCTGTCATTCCTTTATCACGTGCGGAGATGATAACGATGATTAAGCTTACGAGAGTTGATTACCGACTGATTCACGGCCAAGTTGCCATGTCCTGGACTCACGCTTTGGATGTAGATTGCATCCTGCTTGCCAGCGATGCTGTGGCAAAAGACGACATGAGGAAGGCGGCCTTGAGGCTCGCCCGCCCCAGCGGCGTTAAACTCGTCATCAAGGATGTTGACGCTGCTATCGAGGCGCTCAACAGCGGCGTTACCGACAAGTATTCGCTGTTTATCATCACTGAGACGATTGAAGATGTCTATCGTCTCGCTAAGGGTTGCAAAGACATCAAAGAGATCAATCTGGGTGGAACCCGAAAGACCCCTGAGACCACGCTTCATCCGACCCCTGCAATCTTTGCGACCGAGAAAGATGCCGAGCATATCCAAGAGCTCCTGGGCGATGGCGTGGCCGTCGAAATCCGTCAGGTTCCCAATGACGCTAAGGTGTTTGCCAAGGACGTTTTTTAGCCGAAAACATGCTGGTGTTCGGTATTTATTGAGCCGATACTCTATGCCTATGCCCGTCGATCATTTGATCGGCGGGCTTTTTATTAAAGAAAAATCAAAAAATCTGAAATAGTTCTTGGATCGCGTCGGAAATGTTGGTGTAAGCGCGCCGACGGCTGACCGCCAAACGCAAGCGGCCCCTGTCCTAGAATCTGGAATTGCTACATAACACAGGTT
>CABRBC010000010.1:0-23789 GCA_902469055.1 uncultured Collinsella sp. | reverse complement strand
GCCTGGACGAAGTCCGGGCCCGCGCCTTTAGACGCGAGCCCGGGGCCCGTGGGTTATACCCTAAGAGCAAACCACCCTTTTTAAGGGTGGTTCTGATTATTTCGGGACCGTGTTTTCGGTCCAATTCTCGGCCTCTCAAACAAAATCTCGATCTGTAACATCTAGACCCGATTTGGGCGGCTAGGTGTTACAGATCGAGATATACCGGTGGGTTGGGTCGTGTTTGTCTAAATCTGTAACACGAGGAACGGATTTTGCCGAGTTGTTGTTATAGATTGAGCTTTTCTAGCAGGCGGGTTTGGTTTGTCTCGATCTGTAACAGGTTGGGGTCAAAAGTAGGTCTAGATGTTACAGATCTAGATTGTTGAGGATGGGTTGAGAGGAATATCTTGATTTGTAACAGCAAGACCCGGTTTTGTCGCGTAACTGTTACAGATTGAGATAAACCGACGGGCCGCCCCGCCCATCCCCATCCACCTGCCGCTACCTGCTGTCCGCCGATTTCCGTTGCGCTGCTGTATTCCCATGCCATATCCTCTAGATAACTACGCGGCATCATCGCCGCCGCGCCTACAAGAGAGGAATGTCCATGACCACACCTGCATCCAAGCTGCTCCAGCCCATTACGGTTGGCCCCCTTGAGCTCAAGAACCGCATTATGTTCCCGCCGCTGACCACCGGTTACGAGGAGCGCGACGGTTCCATTGGCGAGCGCAGCCTGGCTTTTTACGAGCGCCTGGCCCGTGGCGGCGTGAGCTACATCGTCATCGGCGACGTTGCTCCCGTCATGACCGCAAGCCCCACGCCCAAGCTGGCGACCGACGCCCAGATCCCCACGTTTAAGGCCCTGGCCGACGTCGTCCACAAGCACGGCGCCAAGGTCGCGCTGCAGCTGTTCCACCCCGAGTACGATGTGCCCGGTGTCGGCCGCATGGTCATGGGATCCATGGCCGCCGCCAAGGTCGCGCAGGAGGCCAAGGCCGCCGGCGACGAGGAGACCTTTGCCGCCAAGATGGCCGAGTCCAACGAGATCCGCAACCAGGCCTACGCCAAGCTGCACCACGACATGCAGCACTTTGTGAACGAGGCGAGCGTAGAGCAGCTCACCCAGATCAAGGAGGCCATCGCTGCTTCGGCCGCTCGCGCGCAGCAGGCCGGCATCGACGCCATCGAGGTTCACGGCGATCGTCTGGTGGGTTCGCTGTGCTCGGCCATCCTCAACCAGCGCACCGACGAGTACGGTGGTTCGTTCGAGAACCGCGTTCGCTACGCGCTGGAGGTCGTCGCTGCCATTAAGGAGGCCGCGCCGCAGCTGATGGTGGAGTACAAGCTCCCCGTGATCATGGAGAACCCCGACGGCACGCCGCGCGGCAAGGGCGGCCTGCAACCCGACGAGGCCTGCGAGTTCGCCAAGCTGCTCGAGGGCGCGGGCATCGATATGATTCAGGTCGCACAGGCCAATCACACCGGCAACATGGGCGACACCATTCCGCCCATGGGCGCCATGCCCTACAACTGGACGCTGCCCGTGGCCGAGCGCGTCAAGGCCCTGGTCTCCGTGCCGGTGGCAACCGTGGGCCGTGTTGTCTCGGTCGAGGCCGGCGAGAAGATTCTGGAAGACGGCGCGGCCGACATCATCGCCTACGGCCGCTCGCTCATGTGCGACCCCGACATTGCGCTGAAGGCCGCCACGGGTGAGCCCATCCGCGAGTGTCTCAACTGCAACAAGGGTTGCGTCGACGCGATTCAAAACCGCAAGTACATTTCGTGCGTGCTCAACGCCGAGAACGGCGACGAGGCGACCATCGCCATTAAGCCGGGCGAGGGCGACAAGAAGATTGCCGTGGTGGGCGGCGGCATCGCCGGCCTGGAGGCCGCGCGCGTGGCGGCCAAGCGCGGCTACGACGTGACCGTCTACGAGGCGAGCGACCATCTGGGCGGCCAGATTGTGCTGGCGGCCGCGCCCCCGCGCAAGGACGAGATCATGCGCTCGGTCGAGTATTACGAGAAGATTCTGCCCGGTCTGGGTGTGAAGGTTGAGCTCAACCATGCCGCTACCGCTGAGGACCTCAACGCCGCCGACGCCGCGATTGTGGCTGTGGGCGCACACGACGTGGTCATTCCCGTTCCGGGCGCCGATTCGGACAAGGTCGTCTCGAGCTGGGACGTGCTGGCCGGCAAGGTGGAGCTTACGGGCCGCGTCGCCGTCATTGGCGGTGGCCTGGTGGGCACCGAGACCGCCGAGTATCTGCTGCAGCACGGCTGCGAGGTGGCGATCGTGGAGATGCTCGACAAGATTGCCGCGGGCGAGTCCGAGACCATTCTGCCGCTGATTATGAGCGACTTTGCCGAGCACAACGTGGAGCAGCACGTGAAGACCCGCCTGACCGCCATTACCGACGAGGGCGTGGAGGCTGTTCGCACCACCGAGGACGGCGCCGAGGAGCCGGTGAAGATCGCCTGCGATTACGTGGTGATGGCCGTGGGCTCCAAGGCCAACGCGTTTGACCTGGATGGCGTGACGGTGCCCGTGACCTGCGTGGGCGACTGCTCGGGTGAGCGCACCGCCGACATTGCGAGCGCCATTCGCACGGCGTATCACGCGGCCAACGAGCTGTAGTTGAACATCGCGGCCAGGCGGGGCGGTAACACGGATCCGTCTCGCCCGGCTGTGCCCCGTCGGGTGTCAACCGGTGCGGGGCCTGCAAGCGCAGCAGGTCCCGCCCTTTTTGTTTTGCTCCGGTGGATGGCAATGCGCGGTAACCATGAGGAGTGAGGACGTCTACTGCCTCGCAGATCACTCAAAATTATTGGGGGAGGGGTTAATAACTATATCCTCTATATCAAAGGACATAAAGAGATGCCAATTTTGTTGACAAGCGAATGACGATTAGCTGCGAGTCAGCTACCAGCGTAAATAATCGATAAAGAAATGTCGTAATTTGGTGCCAAATGCCCAGATAACGCCGCGTCTATTTTAATTAACTGCTTTGAGCAAACAGTAAAATGCTACTATTTAACTTGCACGTAAGAAAGCAGATTAACGGTTAAGGCTAAGAAGTGGCAGGTATGTCGGAAGCAACTAGGACTCGCACGCATGCGCCCGAGGTTAGGCAGCGCGCCGTCGAGATCCTCCAAGAGGGGGTCGGTCATCGTGCCCTCGCCGCGGAGCTCAGCATTCCCCAGGCCACGGCTCGTCAGTGGGCTCGCGCATACGCCGTGGGCGGTGCCGACGCAGTGCTTAACGCGGGCTCGCATCACCGCACGTATTCGTACGACGTCAAGCTCGCCGTGGTAAAGGATCGCCTGGAAAACGGCCTGACGGTTCGCGAGGCCATGATCAAGTACAAGATTCCTAGCGAGTCTTCGGTCAAGGCTTGGTGCCGCCAGTATCGCGAGAACGGTGAGTCCGCGCTGGTCGATAAGCCGCGCGGTCGCAAGCCGCGCGTTAAAAAGGCGGAATAGCGAACGGGATGGTGCGCCCACAGGGGCGCATTTTTCTTGCCGCGCCAGGGAAACGTCACCCCTCTGCTCCAATGCGGACAGACTCCTTACCCCGTACGCCTAAAACTCCCCAGTTGACCGAAAATCCGCCGCTGCTACTCCTCAATTGAGCTATAACGTTAAACAATTGCAGCGTTTTTGCATGGGGGAGTGATGGTATGACGCTACTGTATTTCCTTACCCTGTTTCCGCTGGTACCGGCGCTGGGCATGCTGCTCGCGCGCGGTGACCGCGCCCGCGATGCGGTGGGGCTCATAGGTTCCGGCATCATTATGGCGGTGACAGTTGTAGTCGCCGTCATGTTTTTTGGCACGGGCCCACAGAGCTTTGAGGTTGCCCCCGGCACCTCGCATGTGCTCTCGATCATCAGCTCCGTCATCGATGTCATCCTGTGCGCCGTCATCCTGTACAACGCGTACAAATATAGGAACGTGCTTACCACAGTGCTCGGCATAGTCCAGCTGGTGGGGTCGCTCGCCTTTGCGACCATGACGCTGCCCGCGGCCGAAGCCGTCACGGCGACGCCGCTCTACCTAGACTACATGAGCGTAATCATGGTGCTCGCCGTCGGCATTGTCGGCAGCCTTATCTGCGTGTATGCCCTGGGCTACATGAAGGACTTCCAGGCCCATGACGAGCACGAGGCCGCACTGCACGGGCAGACCGCGCCCGACCGTCGCCCGCAGTTCCTGGCGCTTATGTTCCTGTTCCTCTCGGCCATGTTCGTCATCGTGACGAGCGACAACCTTGAGTGGCTGTTCTGCGGCTGGGAAATCACCACCGTGTGCTCGTTCCTCATGATTGGCTACACACGCACGCCCGAGGCCATCAAGAACGCCTTCACCCAGATCATCCTTAACATGCTGGGCGGTATCGCGTTTTTGGCCGGACTCATGTACCTGCACGTTAACGGCATGCCGCTGACCATCTCGGGCATGATCGAGCTTTCCGGCGCCGGAACCGCGCAATCCGCGCTGCTGGTGATACCGGTCGTTCTGCTGTCGCTCGCCGCACTCACCAAGGCCGCACAGATGCCGTTCCACACGTGGCTGCTGGGTGCCATGGTTGCCCCCACGCCCACGAGCGCCCTGCTGCACTCGTCAACCATGGTCAAAGCCGGCGTGTTCCTGATGGTCAAGCTGAGCCCGCTCTATGCCATCTATCCCGTGACTGGCTTTATGGTTACGAGTGTGGGTGCCATCACGTTTTTGCTCGCCGCCCTCATGGCCATCTCGCAGAGCAACGCCAAGCGCGTGCTCGCATACTCCACCATTTCCAACTTGGGCCTCATCAGCGCCTGCTTGGGTGTCGGCGCGCCCGAGGCCGTATGGGCCGCCATCTTCCTGATCCTGTTCCACACGGTGGCAAAGTCGCTGCTGTTCCTGTGCGTGGGCACGGCCGAGCATCATATCGGCAGCCGCAATATCGAGGACATGGACGGTATGTTCAGCCGCATGCCGCACCTGACGCGTCTGATGATGCTGGGCATCATGGGCATGTTTGTGGCGCCGTTTGGCATGCTCGTGTCCAAGTGGGGCGCCCTGGTGGCGTTTGCGCAGACCGGCAACGTGCTCATGATCATGGTGCTTGCCTTTGGCTCGGCCGCGACGTTTTACTTCTGGGGCAAGTGGCTTGCCAAGCTTTCGGGCGTCGACCCCACGGCTCAAAACGTTGAGGTCAATGTCCATAAGACCGAATGGATGGCGCTCAACACCATCGCCGCGCTGCTGATTCTGTGCTGCGTGGCGTTCCCGCTTATCTCGAGCGGTCTGGTGTCGCCTTACTTGGCCATGGTGTTTGGCCGCGTGCCGTACGTTATTGGCAAGGACGCCATGTATCTGATGGTGGTTATCGTGGCGTTTATCGCCGTAGTGCTGCTGACGTCGTTCCGCGTGAGCAACAAACCGCACGTAAACGTATATCTTTCGGGTGTGGGAACCGACAATTACCGCCATTTCCGCGGCTCGATGGGACACGAGGTGAAGGCCGAAAAGCGCAATTGGTACTCGGAGGACGCCCTTGGCGAGAAGCGTATTGGCCCCGCGGGTAGCGTCGTGTGCTGCAGCATTATCTTGTTTGCGCTGCTGTGTTGCGCGTGGATTGGGCCCGAGCGGCTTGCCATGAGTGCGCCCTCGGTGTTGCGCGGCAAGTATTTTGAAGGCTCGGGCGTCGTGGGCATTTTTATTGGTACCTTGGTGTTTGCCCTGCTGGCGCCTTTGGTTGGTGGCCTGATCGACGGCGTTGACCGCAAACTTTCGGCCCGTATGCAGGGCCGCGTGGGCCCGCGCCTGCTCCAGCCTTTCTACGACGTTGCCAAGCTGCTGCGCAAAGCCCCTGCCAGCGTAAACACCATGGACGATACCTATATGGCGTGCGCGCTCATCTTTACCGTCGTGGGCGGCGGCATCTTTGTGTCGGGCTCTAACACGCTACTGTGCGCCTTTATGGTGACGCTCGCCGCGATCTTTGTGGTGCTGGCGTCCGCCTCGACGCAAAGCCCGTTTGCCCAGGTTGGCGCCGATCGCGAGTTGCTGCAGGTCATGAGTTACGAGCCCGCCGTTCTGCTGATGAGCGTGGGTCTGTATCTTGCCACCGACAGCTTTGATTCCATCGCTGTGACGGGGCAGTCGGCCCCCATCATCGTGTACAGTGCGCCCATTTTCCTGGCGCTGCTCGCGGTGCTTACCATCAAGCTGCGCAAGTCGCCGTTTGACCTTTCGTACTCGCATCACGCGCATCAGGAGATCGTCCAGGGCGTCGCCACCGAGATGAGCGGCGGCACGCTGGCCAAGATGACCCTTATGCACTGGTGCGAGACCGTGCTGTTTTTGATGTGGGTGGGCATGTTCTTCGTCTGGGACAACCCGGTGAGCTGGGTGGTCGCACTGGTCGTGATGGCCGCGACGTATTTTGTCGAGGTGCTGATCGACAACACCTTCGCACGCAGCACCTGGCGCAGCTGCTTTAGGCTCGGATGGGGCGTGGCGCTGGTGTTTGGCCTGCTCAACCTTATGCCCATCCTCGTCGACGTGTTTATTTAGGAGGCGGCATCCATGGATCATAAAATGTCGCGCTCGCCGTGGGTTATTCATTACGACGGCTCGAGCTGCAACGGATGCGATATCGAGGTGCTGGCCTCGCTCACGCCGCTGTTCGATGCGGAGCGCTTTGGCGTGGTCAACACCGGCAACCCCAAGCATGCGGATATCTTTTTGGTGACAGGCTCGGTCAATGCCCAGAACCTGCCCGTCGTGCGTCAGATCTACAACCAGATGCTCGAGCCCAAGTGCGTGGTGGCCTGCGGTATCTGCGCGTGCTCGGGCGGCGTGTTCCGCGATGCCTATAACGTGATCGGCGGCGTGGACCGCGCGATTCCCGTGGATGTGTACGCGCCCGGGTGCGCCATTCGTCCCGAGACCGTGATCGATGCCATCGTGGAGGCGTGCGGCATCCTGGACCAGAAGGAGGCCGTGATGCGCGCCGGCGGCGACCCGCTCACCGTGGGCGGCGCCGCTACCTGGGATGGTGGCGTTGAGCTAGGCGAGGACGGGTTTGTAGCTGCTGCGGGGGCCGGGGCCGGTGTCGACGCAGGCGCGGCTGACGGTGCGCCCGCCGCTGCAAAGGAGGCCAAGTAATGCAAAAGGCTATCTATACCACCGTCGGGATCGACGAGCTCCTGCCGCATGTTCAGGTGCTCAAGGGCGTCGGCGCGCGCTTTGTGCAAATGCACGCCGAGCGCAACGTCGACGACGGCACGTATCGCTTGGTCTATACGTTTATCAACGTTCGTGCTGCTCAGGAGCAGATTGCGCAGGACGGCAGCTATGCGATCGAAAGCCTGGTGGTCGAGGGTATCGACCAGTACCAGGAGATTCCGTCCATCAGCTCGTACTATCCGGCGGTATTTCCGTTTGAGAACGAAGCGCACGACCTGTTTGGGCTTGCCATCACCGACGTGCAGATCGACTTTAAGGGCTTTTTCTACCAGGTCTCGACTGCCGAGCCCATGAGCGTTATCACGCCCGAGGTGAAGGCCGCGCGCGAGAAGGCCATGAAGGTCCGTGCCGCCGCCGAAGCCAAGGCGCGCAAGGCCGCTGCCGAAAGGGCCGCCGCTGCTGCGGCTGCTGCAGGGGAGGGCGCCGCGAGCGCCGGCGATGCCGCGGGCTCCGATGCTCAGCACGATGAGGCTGCTGCGAAGGCCGCGCTCAAGGCTGCCGAGATGGAGGCAAAGCTCGCTGCCATGGATCCCGAGAAAGCAGCCAAGGTCCGCGCGGCGCTTGCCGCCAAGGCCGCCCGCGACAAGCAGAAAAAGGAGGCGTAAGGCCCATGGCACATCGCTCCGTCATTCCGTTTGGCCCGCAGCACCCGGTGCTGCCCGAGCCGCTTCATCTGGACCTGGTGATTGAGGACGACCGCGTTCTCGAGGCAATTCCGCAGATCGGCTTTGTGCACCGCGGACTCGAGAAGCTCACCGAAAAGCGCGACATGCACCAGTTTGGCTACATCGCCGAGCGCATCTGCGGCATCTGCGCCGTGGGCCACAGCTGCGGCTATGCCAGCGCCTGCGAGCGCATGCTCGACATCGAGGTGCCTGGCCGCGTGCAGCATATCCGTACCATTTTGCACGAGCTTTCGCGCATTCACTCGCACCTGCTGTGGCTGGGCCTGCTCGCCGATGCCTTTGGCTTCGAGGCGCTGTTCTATCGGTCGTGGACCCTGCGCGAGCAGATTCTCAAGATCTTCGAGAGCACCTGCGGCGGCCGCGTGATCCTTTCGATTAACGAGATCGGCGGCCTTAAGCACGACATTGAGGACTCCGAGCTGGCGGGCATTGTCCAGACGCTCGACGCCATGCGCCCCGACTACGAGACCCTGGTGCATACGTTTTTGGACGACGCCAGCTGCGGCGAGCGCCTGCATGGCGTGGGCGTGATCAGCAAGAAAGATGCACTGGAGCTTTCGATGGTCGGCCCGTTCGGCCGCGCCTCGGGCGTGGATTACGACGTGCGCATGTTCGGTGACGGTGCCTATGCGGACCTGGCTGCATTTGAGCCCATCGTTGCTACCGATGGCGACTGCTATGCCCGCTGCCAGGTGCGTTGCGCCGAGGTCACGCAGGCCATGGACATTATCAAGGAGCTTGTCGGCAAGATTCCGCACGACGGCATCGGCGGGCGTACCAAGCTCACACCGGCCGACGGCGCGCGCGGCGAGGTTGTGATTGAGCAGCCGCGCGGCGAGGCGTATTACTATGTGCGCGGCAACGGCACCAAGAACCTGGACCGTTTCCGCGTGCGCACGCCGACGTCGCAGAACCTGGCAGGTCTGACGCATGCGCTGCAGGGCGTGCTCCTTGCCAACGTGCCCATGATTATCCTGACCATCGACCCCTGCATTAGCTGCACGGAAAGGTAGGCGCGGCATGAGTTTGCTGACATTTGCCAAGACGGCCTTGGGTTCTATGGTCAAGCGGCCGGTCACGGTGTGCTATCCGCAGGAGAAGCTGACGGCGCCCGAGCGCTTGCGCGGACATATCGTCAATGACATGGACGTGTGCATTTGCTGCGGCATGTGCGCGCGCCGCTGCCCGGCGGGCGCGCTCGCGGTCGATCGCAAGGGCGGAACGTGGTCGATCGACCCGTACGCCTGCGTGGTGTGCGGCGAGTGCATCGAGAGCTGCCCCAAGCACTGCCTGACTATGGACACCGCCCGCACCCCAGTCGCAGCGGACAAGACTCCCACAGTAGAAACCAAGCCGGAATAGCGCTGGAATAGGGGCCGGTGGGGCAAAAATGCCCGCCGGCCCTCATTTGCATTCGTTTACCTGTAAAAATCCCGTGTCTCAACTTTGGTGAGACATTTGTCTCACGCTCAAAACCGAATCTGGAACATGTGTCACCTGCCCTAATTGTGTCTCATTCCGTAACTTTAGGCTGATGCAAGGTCTGAGACCGCGAGAAGGGAGACACGATGGGTAAGTACACGAGGGGTCTCTTGGCGGTGATACTGGCCGTAGTGCTGGTGTTGCCAGCCGCAGCATTCGCCATGCTGCCCGAGGCCAACGCCAGGTCCAGCACAGGAATGGACGGACCGATAATGACCGGAAAGGTCGCCGACCCCGACACCAGCGGTCGCTGGGAAATCTGGGCGGCAGGCCACGGTGGCAATAAGGTAACGACCCAAAACGTCGGTCGAATCTGGACCGACAAGACGGTCAAGGCAACCGAGGAAAACGAAGAGTCGGACTTTTTGACCACGCTTTCGGCGATGTCCTCGACGTCTAATTCAACCGTGACGGTCACCACGCCGCTTGACATCGTGATGGTGCTGGATGCCTCTGGCTCGATGGATGATCCTATGGGTGGCGGAGATTCCACCAAGCGTATCGATGCACTGAAGAGCGCTGCGAACAGCTTTATCAATACCATTGCCAAGCAAAACGAGGGTATCGAGGGTGTCGATAGGCAGCACAGGGTTGCCATTGTTAAGTTTGCGGGTGATAAGACCAATAAGGTCGGCAATGACCAGTACAAGAAAGGGCAATTTTGGTACAACAACTCGCAGGTGATGAAGGGTTTGACCGATTGCTCTGGCGGCAACGTGAAAGTTCTTGAGGATACAGTTGCTGGAATCAAACCAAGCGGTGCCACGCGTGCCGACTATGGTCTGGAACTGGCCGGGGATATCACTTCTGGCCGCGCAGATGCCAAGAAGATCGTTGTGTTCTTTACCGACGGCAAGCCAACGAGCTTCAGCGAGTTTGATTCTGACGTCGCCAAGGGTGCCGTGACGGCTGCCAAGAAGATGAAGGATGGCAAAGCCACCGTTTATACCATCGGCATCTTTAGTGGAGCGGACCCCGCTGACGATCCCTCGAAAGAGGGGACAAGCGACGTCAACAAGTTTATGCACGCCGTGTCGAGTAATTATCCCGATGCCACGTCGTATGCGAGCGACAAGCTTGGCACACGCGCGGAAAACTCCGACTACTACAAGTCGGCGACCAACGCCGAAGAGCTCAAGAAGGTCTTCGACGACATCTCACAGGCCATCACATCGGAGGCGCCTTATCCGACCGAAATCCATAAGGGCTACGACGAGACCAAGTCCGGCTACATTACGTTTACCGACGAGCTGGGCGACTTTATGCAGGTCGACGGATTTACCGAAGTCGTCATCAACGGCACGCCGTTTACCGAGGCGAGCAAGACGTTCAACAAAGAAACCAATACCGACACATACGAGTTCACCGGCAAGGCAAAAGACCTGCTCATCACCGTGCAGCGTGCTGCCGCTGACAATCCCCAGAAGGGCGATATCGTAACGGTTAACATTCCTGCGTCGTTGATTCCGCTGAGCCACTTTAAGACCGTAGACGGCAAGCTTTCGGTCGACAACGTTAAGCCCATTCAGGTGAAGTATACCTCGAGCGTGAAGAGCACCGCACTTGACAACCTGTTTACGCCCGAGAAGGTCACGGGGCTCAAGGACTACATCGAGCATAATACGACTGTCGTTGACGGCACCAAGACCGTGAGCTTCTACGCGAACAAGTGGAGCGGTGGTGCGTTGGGTGATACGGTTGCGACCTTTGAGCCGGCCGACACCAACCGCTACTACTACTTCCAGAAGCAGACTCCCATTTACACGGACAAGGACTGCACACAGCCCGCAAAGAATTCACTGTCAGATACCGGCACCTATTACTACAAGGATGAGTTTGAGGAGCAGGGCGAGAACGGCGAGGCCAAGCCCGCCACCACCGTCATCGAGTTTATCGGCGGCGACGCTGCGAAGTTTGACGGCGCTATTGTTGCCGACGAGGGCGGCAACCTTTCGTTTAGCGTGGGAACCGCGCGCCTAGCCTTTATCGACGAGCTCCACACCACCAAGGAGAGTGTGGGCGACAACAACACTGGCACCGCGACCGACGTTCTCAACCCCAAGTGGAACAACATGTCCGCCAAGGCGGCCGCGACGCATGTCAATTCCTACCTGGGCAACAACGGCAAGATCAGCTTTGCGTATGACATGACGCCGGCAATGGTGAACACCAAAGCCAGCTTTGGTCTAACCAAGGTGCTCGAGGGCCGTGACTGGAGGGATACTGACGCGTTTGAGTTTGGCCTGACGTCCGAGAACGGCGCCCCGATGCCTGCGACTACGACTGCGATCGTGCGCAAGGCTGACCTGGACGACAAGGGCAAGGCTGTCATCGACTTCGGCACGGTCGAATACACCGAACCTGGCACGTACGTCTACAAGGTCAGTGAAAAGCACGCCGGGACCACGATTGACGGCATCGCCTACAGCGGTAACGTCGCGGAGATCACCGTGACGGTGAAGCCCAATAAGAAGGGCGAACTGAGCGCTGACGTGAAGGCGACCTCGGGTGAGACCGAGTTCAAGAACGCCTACGCTACGAATCCTGTTGAGTCCAGCGTAACCAGTCAGATTGCCGTGACCAAGTCTCTGACCGGGCGCGACCTTACGGTCGGTGAGTTCAGCTTTGAGCTGCGCGAGATTAAGGATGAGGACTCTGAGCTTATCGAGACCGTTAAGAACGCTGCCGACGGCAAGGTGACGTTCAGTGCCATCAAGTACACCGAGATCGGCCAGCACACCTACAAGCTGCATGAGGTTAAGGGCAACTCCGGCGGTATTGACTACGATGACGCGGTCTACACCATCGTGACGACCATCGCCGATAACGGCAAGGGCCAGCTGGTTGCCACGCACGAGCTGAAGGACGCCGAGGACGTCAAGAGTATCGAGTTCAAGAACGCCTACACCACGAATGCTGCCGAGGCATCGCTTGCGGGTATCAAGAATCTGCAGGTTGACGACGCTCTGACCCCGGCTGATATCACCGGCAAGTTCACCTTTACCGTGACCGGTGAAGAGGGCGCACCTATGCCTGCGAGCACGAGCGTGCACAACGACGTTGACGGCAAGGTCGACTTTGGCAAGATTACCTTTACGCTCGACGACCTTAACAAGGCTGTGGGTGAGAAGCCCGAGAAGCGCGAGCACACCTTTACCTACACCGTGACCGAGTCCGGTGAGGTCGCTGGCGTGACCAACGACGCTAAGCCGTCGCGCGAGGTTTCCTTCACCGTGACCGATGACGGCAAGGGGAATCTACGCGTATCCCGCAAGCCGGACGGTGATGCGGCCTTCACGTTCACCAATACCTATAACGTGACGCCTGTCGAGACGAGCGTCACCGACCAGATCACCGCGAACAAGGTCCTGACCGGGCGTGAGCTCAAGGAAGGCGAGTTCTCCTTCGAGCTCGTCGAGGGCGATAAGGTTGTCGCTACCGGCACTAACGCTGCCGACGGCGCGATCACGATGGGCAAGGTCGCATACGACAAGCCCGGCAAGCACGCCTACACGCTGCGCGAGATCAAGGGCGGAACCACCAGCAAGGGCATCACCTACAGTGACGCCAAGTACACCATCGAGACCACCATCACGGACAACGGCGACGGCACCCTCAAGGCTGAGCATGTCCTGAAGGACGCCACGGCTGCGATCTTCAAGAACACTTACAGCGTGACCCCGACCGATGCCGACCTCGACTTTGACCTGAGCAAGGTCATCAGCGGCCGCGACTGGACGGATGGGGACAAGTTCAGCTTTACCATTACCGCCCCCGATGGCGCCCCGCTCCCCGATCCTGCGACCGTAACCGTGAGCAAGCACGATGCGAAGGACGGCATTGCCGCCATCAAGTTCGGCAAGATTCACTACGCTGCCGCCGGAACCTATAAGTACGAGATTCGCGAGAACGCGGGCAGCACGGTCGGCATGACGTATGACGCGCATGTCGCAACCGCCGAAGTGACCGTGACCGAGGACGGCGATGGCAACCTGACCGCCAACGTCACCAAGAAGGAAAACGGACGCTTTACCAACACGTACCGCACTGAGCTTAACTACACCGCGGCCGGCGGTCTGTGGCTCAGCAAGTATCTGGACGGCCGCCCCATGACCGAGGGCCAGTTCACCTTTACCGTGACACCTGCTGACGACGCCTCGGCTCGCGCGCTCGGTCTGCTGCCCGGGGCCAACAGCTTCAAGTCCCCCGAAGCGGCAGAGGCAACGGTCGGACTGATCGACATTCTGGCTGGTCATGAGGTTAAATTTACGCAGGCTGACGCCGGCAAGACCTTCAAGTACACCGTGGCCGAAAAGAACGACGACCAGCCCGGTTACACCTACGATGACGCCGTACGCACGGTGACGATCGCCATCGCCGACGACACCGCCGGTACGCTCACTGCTACGACGACCGTTTCCGGTGGTCCCGAGGGCACGCATGAGACGGTCCACAAGAGTGGCGAGAACAAGGTCGAGAAGGCCCTGGTGCCGTTCCACAACAGTTACAGCGCTACGACCAACACGCCTGGTGGCACCGCTGCTCAGGTCGTTGCCACCAAGACTCTGACCGGTCGCCCGATGGCCGACGGCGAGTTCTGGTTCGGCATCGCCTATCAGGGTGAGCTTGTGGCATACGAAAACCTCAAGCCCAATATCGGCGGGCACGTGAGCTTTGATACGCTGCACTACGACACCAAGATGCTTGCTAATCTTGAGGCTGCTGGGCTTGCTTATCGTACCGATAAGGACGGCAAGCTTGCCTGGACCATTAACTACACGGCCTACGAAGATTTATTCGGGCTGCCGAATGGCGTTTCCGCTACAACGTGGAGCTTTGGCTTTAAGGTTATCGTCGTCGACAACGGTGACGGTACCCTGACGGCGACGGTCGACTACGGCGGCGTCGAGCCCTTGTTCGAGAACGTCTACGGCGCCGACGCCGTGGATGCCGCGCTCACCGGTACTAAGAAGCTCCAGGTTGCCGAGGGCCTGACCCCGGCCGACATCACGGGTAAGTTCACCTTTACCGTGACCGCCGACGAGGCAGGTGCCCCGATGCCCGAGCGCACGACCGTAACCAACGACGCAGCCGGTAACGTGGACTTTGGCAAGATCCACTTTACGCTTGAGGACCTCAACCGCGCTCTGGGCGTGACGGACGATGCGACCGATAAGGCCGAGGCGGACGAAGCTGACGAGGCCGAGGCCGACGAGGCAGAGGCTGAAGAGGCCGACCCCGCCGCTGACGCCAATGTCGACGAGTCCGAGCCTGCGGCCCCCACCGCTCCGCGCTCGCACACCTTTGCCTATACGGTGACCGAGACCGGCAGCGCCCCTGGCGTGACCAACGATGCCAACGCCACGCGCAAGGTTTCCTATACCGTGACTGACGACGGCGCCGGACATCTGAGCGTCGTGCGCAACGGCGACGACGGTGCGGCCTTCACATTCATCAACACCTACAGCGTAACGCCCACCGACTCTGTCGTGACCGATCAGGTCAAGACGGTCAAGCGTCTGACCGGACGCGACCTTGCAGCCGGCGAGTTCACGTTTGATCTGCTCGAGGACGGCGTGGTTGTCGCTAGCGGCACCAACGACGCCAACGGCACTGTGACACTGAGCCCGATCCGCTACGAGGCGCCCGGCACGCACACGTACACGCTGCGCGAGGCTTGCCCCAATGCGCTCGGCCTGTACAAGGGCGTCACCTATGACGGTACGACCTACACCGTCGTGACCACCGTCTCCGACAACGGCGATGGCACGCTGACCGTGACGCACAAGCTCGAGGGAACTACCGAGGCGGCTGGCTTTACCAACAAGTATCACGCCATGCCTACGCAGGTCTCCATCGGCGCCATCAAGGTGCTCGAGGGGCGCGAGCTCAAGAAGGACGAGTTTAGCTTTAAGCTCGTTGGCGAGGGCATCGAGTCCACCGTCACCAACGATGCCGACGGTAAGATCAGCTTCGATAAGTTCGAGTACAGCGAGCCCGGCACGCACGTCTACACCATCAGCGAGGTCAAGGGCGACGAGGCCGGTATGACCTATGACAAGTCCGTCTTTACCGCGACCGTCAACGTGGTCGACGACGGTGAGGGTAACCTCAAGGCGAGCGTTACCTATACTAAGGGCGACAAGAGCGTCGAGGGTATCGTGTTCAACAACGCGTACAAGAAGCCCGAGACGCCCGTGCCGATGCCCGATCCCGGCACGCCCAAGACCGTGACGAACATCGTCAAGACGGTTAAGGGTTTCCTGCCCACCACGGGTGACCAGCAGGCCGCCGCACTGCTCATGGCATTTGTTATCGCCATGGCCGGCGTCGGAGCCCTGGTCTGGGGTATCCGTAAGCGCTAGGCACGCTGGCAGCGCCCGGGGCCAAAAGGCCCCGGGCGGCCGGCAGGGCTAAATCCCGACCTACTCCTATCCCCAGCCGCCACGGAGGCATCTCCCTCCTCCGTGGCGGCACTTTTGTGTGCCGGGGGCGCCACGAAACCGACCCATCTACTACGTTTAGTCCCTTACCCCCAACCATGCCAAAAACGCGAAAACAAAACCGACGCCTGCGGTTTTCTGCAAAACGGGGGTATGGTCGGGGGTATTGAGTCAAACGTAGTAGATGGGCCGGTTTCGTGGCGAGCGGTTCCGGCTGATTCCTTGGGGGCGAAGGAAAACGGATTATTTTGGTCCCGCGAGGCTGGCGGAGGCACTCGTGCGGGGTCGCCTGAACAAAACTATGCCGGTTTACGGGGCTGAATCACGAGTCCCCAACCATGCCGATATTCGTGAAAATAAAACCGCAGGTAGACGAGCCGTCATCTTGCAGAAAACGCAGGTATGGATGGGGCTCTGAGTTTAGCCCCGTAATCCGGCATGGTTTTGAAATGGCATTAAATCGGTAGCAGCCATTTTGCTAAGCCGGAGCGGTCGGCAGTTGGGTAATTACCCTCGCAGATAGGCGATGGCGATTTGGGTGCGGTTACGTAGCCCCATTTTGGCTAGGATTGAGCTGATGTGGTTGCGCACCGTGCCTTCTCCCATATAAGCCGTGGCGGCAATCTCCTTGTTGTCGAGGCCGCGGGCGATGAGCTCTGCGACTTCGAACTCGCGGTCGGTCAGGCTGACAAAGGCCGCGGGCCGGCGGGTCGTGCCCGCTTCGACGCCCGTTCCGTCAAAATCGATGTCCTCGATCGCCTTGCCCTCGAGCACGCGTTTGCCGTCCATGACTTGCGCCAACGCTGGTGGAATGGCGGCGACATCAGTCTTGATCAGGTAGCCGCGGGCGCCCAGTTTGAGCGCCGACACAATGTATTCGTCATCCGAGAATGTCGTCAGAAACACCACGCGCGCCGCAGGGTCGCGCTCAAGGATCTCGCGTGCCGCCGAAAGTCCGTCGCGCCCCGGCATCTGGATGTCGAGCAGTGCGATATCAGGCGCGTGTTCGGCATAGAGCAAAACCGCGTCGTTGCCGTTGGCACCGGTGCCCACTACCTCGATCTGCGGCTGGGCGCCCAGGATAATCTTGAGCGAATCGACCACCAAGCGGTCGTCGTCGACAACAATGAGCCTCATCGGGCGTCATCTCCTTGCTGCTTAGGAACGGTGGCAAACACGCGCCAGCCGGGGGAGCCGGCACGCGGGCCGGCGGTGAAGGTGCCGCCAAGCGCCTCGATGCGCTCGCGCATGGAGGCGAGCCCCATGCCCTCCGTGGCGCCGCGGCCGCTTGCTTGGACCCCGTCCGCGCCATCGTCGGTAACGATGAGCTGGTAAAACGACGGATGCTCCATGCACCGTACGGTGACGGTCTGGGCGCAAGCGTGGCGCATGGCGTTGGAAAGCGCCTCGCGCAGCACCGCCGCAAAGCAGTTGGCGACATTTGCGGGCGCATGCTCGGCCAAAACTTCAAGCTCAATCTGCGGGCCGCCGTCCGAGCGCGCGCCTTCAACAATGCGTTCGAGCTGCACGGAAAGGTCGACGGCGTTGTCGTTGAGCGCGTGGACGCTGGCGCGCACAAGCTGGAGCGCCTCGTCAACCGTGCGTTTGACGTCGGCGAAATCGGCGGCGACGCCGGGCTCATCGGCATGGACCACGCGCAGGGCCTCGGCTTGAAGCGAAGCGCGCGTGAGCTGGTGGCCCACGTTATCGTGGATCTCGCGCGCGATACGGGCGCGTTCGGCGAGCGTCGCGAGCTCGACTTCGTAGTCCTGGCGGTCGGCGAGGTCGCGGTTGCGTGCCTCGAGTGCCAGGGCGCGTTCTTGCAGCTTGTCGCGGGTGCGACGCATGCGTTCCTGTTCGCGCTCCAGCTGCGCGGTGCGCAGCGACAGCAACGTGGCGGCGACCGAAAGGATGGCGGTTAACAGCAGCGTTCGGGTGGTGAGCACGCCACCACGAAGGTCCGCGACAAGCGCGCAGACAAACACGGCGCCAATCGCCAGCGCGGGCCAGATTCGTTCACGGCGAACGCGTCGCGCGATGTCATAGAGAGCGAGAGGCGCAAACGGCACAAACGGCGGCACGAAGACAGCCGCGATGATGCAGGCGTAGCTCGCGGCCTCGCTCACACGGCGGGCGCGGTTTCCCTGTACGACCTCGGCCAGCGAGGTGGCAATAACGCCAAGGCAAAACGCCGCGACCAGGCGAGCGTCCACAGCAAGACCCATGGCGGCCGCAATACAGCACGCCAGCACGATCGATTTGTCGAAAAGCCTGTTCATACGGGTATTGTACGCGAAGGCGCGCGCGGTGGAGGGGCTGCCTGCGCAACCGTGACATTCCTCCCGCGCGGCAAAGCGGCGTCGATCGCTCGCGCGAGCGGGGGTTTCACCTCTGCCCCCTCGCACTCGTGACAAAGCTCACTGGTGCGCGTCGGCGGCTCCTGCGATGATGCAATCGTACCGGGCCGCAATCAACAGAAGGGCCGCCTCATGACAGACATCGTCCACGTCGAAAACCTCGTCAAGCGCTACGACGATCTTATTGCGCTCGACCACTTTAACCTGAGCATCGCCCCCGGCGAGATCTTTGGCCTGCTGGGCCCCAACGGCTCGGGCAAGACCACGTCCATCAACTGCATCCTGCAGCTGCTCGCCTACGACAAGGGCACCATCGAGCTGTTCGGCGAGCCCATGACGCCCGCCCGCTACGACCTCAAGCGCCGCATCGGCGTGGTGCCGCAGCAGGTGGCGGTGTTCGACGAGCTTACGGTGCGCGAGAACATCGACTATTTCTGCAGCCTCTACGTCAACGACCGCAAGCGCCGCCGCGCGCTGGTCGACGAGGCCATCGACTTTGTCGGCCTGGGCGACTTTGCCAAGTTCCGCCCCGGCAAGCTCTCGGGCGGCCTGGCGCGACGCCTCAACATCGCCTGCGGCATCGCGCACAAGCCCGAGCTCATCTTTTTTGACGAGCCCACGGTGGCGGTCGACCCGCAGAGCCGCAACGCCATCCTGGAGGGCATCTGCCGCCTGCGCGACGAGGGCGCCACGGTGGTGTATACCAGCCATTACATGGAGGAAGTCGAGCAGATCTGCAGCCGCATCATGATCATGGACGGCGGCCGCGTGCTGGCGCAGGGCACCAACGACGAGCTCAAACGCATGATTCAGATGGGCGAGCGCGTGACCGTCGAGGTGGGCGCCGTCGAGCCAGCCACGGTCGAGCGGCTGCGCGCCCTCGAGCACGTGCTCAGCGTCGAGCTGTCCGGCGGCGAGCTCGTCTGCACCTGCGAGACGAGTCCGCACAATCTGGTCGACATCCTCGACACGCTGCGCGCTGCCGACGTTGCGCTCGGCCGCGTGTGGAGCGAGCCACCGACCCTCAACGACGTGTTCCTCGAGATCACCGGCCGCGAGCTGCGCGACTAGGGGGCGGCCATGTTCAACACCATTATCATTACGGTCAAGACGCTGCTGCGCCGGCCGAGCACGTGGGTTTGGGGCGCTCTCTTTCCCATCGCGCTTTCCACGATGTTTATGTTTATGTTTGCGAACCTCAGCTCCGACGGCACGGTCGACCCGGTGCCAGTGGCCGTCGTAGCGGATGAGGCCTGGGGCGCTTCGTCCTTTAAGGACGTGGCGACTTCGCTTGCCAAGGAGGGCGAGAATCAGCTGCTCGATGTGAGCGAGTACGAAGACTTAGCTGCCGCGCGCAAAGCGCTCAAGTCCGGCAAGGTCGCGGGCATCTACACGGTCGACGACGCGGGCACGCCCAAGCTCACACTGCTTTCGAGCTACGACAGCTCGCGCGCATCATCGGTGCTCACCGATCGCAGCATCCTGGAGACGGTGGCAAGTTCGTATACACAAAATGCCGAGCTCATGTCCCAGATTGCCAAGGACAACCCGGCGGCGCTCGCCGACCCGGAGGCGGTTGCGCGCGCCCTGTCGCTCGAGGGCGGCACCCGCCGCGTAAGCCTGACACGCACCACGCCCGATGGCACGGTCATCTACTATTACGCGCTTTTTGGCCTGGTCGCGATGATGTCTGCCGAGTTTGCCGCCTTGAGCGTTGTCGACCTGCAGCCCAATCTGTCGGGCCTTGGCGCGCGCCGCTGCGTGGGCGGCCTTTCCAAGACGGCGTCGCTGGCCGGTATCTTTGTGGGCTCGTGGCTGGTCTCCTTTGCCTCGATGGCGATCGCGATCGGCTACGTGCGCCTGGTTGTGGGCGTCGACTTTGGCGGGCGTGAGGGACTGTGTTTGGTGGGCGGCGCCGCTTCCGCGCTTGCCGCCACGGGCTTGGGACTCTTTGTGGGCACGCTTCCCGTTAAGGGTGGCAAGGCATCCAAGTCGGGCATCCTCACGGGCTTTGCCACCACGTGCGCCCTGTTCGCTGGGCTTTACGGCGAGCCGGCGATGGCACTTGCCGACGATGTCGCCCGCGCCTGCCCGGCCGAGTGCTGGCTCAACCCTGTCAAGCTCATCTGCGACATGTTCAACCGCCTGTATTTCTTTGAGGACCTGGGTCCCTTTGTCATCCGTGCGGGCGCGCTGGTCCTCATGACGCTGGTGTTTGTTGCCGCCGCCACGCTGATTTTTGGAAGGAGCCGCTATGAGCACCTTTAAGACTGCGCTGCGCATGGCGCTCGCGCATCCGTTCTACCTGCTCATCTATACGGTGTTCATATCGCTGATGGGTGTGTTCATCGCGGCATCGGTGAGCTGGAACTCGTCGCAGCTCACCGAGTACAAGCCCTACGACGCCAATGTGATTGTGGTCGACCGCGACGACAGCGATCTTTCGCGTGCGCTTACCAAGCATCTGGGGTTGCGCTTTGACCTGGTCACGGGTGTTGGCGACGACACGTACGACCTTGCGGACGCGCTCTCCAAGAGCAACAGCGCCAAGGGCAGCGCCGACTGCGTGTTCTTTATCCCGGAGGGGTTTGAGGGCGACCTCGTTGCAGCCGCCCGCGCGGGGGAGTCTCTGCCCAAGCTCGATGTGACCTACGGAGCCGGCACCATGGCGGCGGCGCTTTCGTCTGCTGAGGCCTCGCGCTGGATTTCGCTCGCGGGCGCTGCAGCGGCCCTAGAGCCCGCCGCCTCTAATGGCAGCGTCGCCAAGGCCGCCGAGCATGCCGCCGCCAAGCGCGCCGAGGTCCAGATTGAGCAGGTCAAGGTTGGTTCGACTGCCGCCGCCATGCTCAAGTCGTATTTCAACTTTGGCGCGTACGCGATTATCTCGTCGGTCATCGTATCGGTGGGGTTGGTGTTCTCGGGCATGAACGAGCCCGAGCGCGTGCGCCGCATGGATGCCGGCCCGGTCTCCGAGCGCCAGCGCTCGCTTGCCGTGTTCGCGGCTGCCGCAGTGCTCACCGTCTGCATCTGGTTTGTGTCGAGCATGATGGGCGTCGTGGGCTTTGCCGGCGCGGTTGCCGAGGTCGGCGTGGGTCGTGTGTGCCTGGCGCTGGCGGCGACGTTTGCCCTGGCGTGCACGCCTCTGGCCGTTGGCTTTGCCCTTTCGAGCCTGGGTGCGCGTGAGGAGCTGCTCAACGGTGTGGGCAACCTGCTCGGCATGCTCATGACGTTTTTGGGCGGCGCCTGGATGCCGCTGTCGCTGATGGGCCCAGCCGTGCAGACCGCGGCGCATTTTGTGCCGACGTATTGGGTGAACGACGCGATTGGCAAGGCGCTCGCCGCGGACCTGACGTCCACCGTGCTGGGCGACATCGCTTGCGATCTGGGCGTCACAGTGCTCTTTGCCGCGGCCATCGCCGCCGTAGGCCTAGCCCTCGCCCACAACAAATCCCACGCCTAGACACCTACTCATTGGGGACAGACTTAAACGACCAAAAGTATTCATTGGGGACAGACTTAAATGACTAGCCATCGGGGGCAGATAAGGAGCGTCCCCAACTGCCGGGTGGCGAAAGAGCGTCCCTTGTGACTGGTCATTTAAGAACGTCCCCAATGACTAGTCTGAAACAAATCCCCACTCTCGCCCCAAAATAGTTCGCCAAGGTTTACTATTACGTTCATAAAGTAGTACGAGGCTAACAATGGGGGATGCCATGGCAACGCAGAAAGCCTATGTCCAGGTCAAAGGGCTCAAAAAGCACTACGGCGACGGTGATGCGCGCCTGACGGTACTCGATGGCATCGACACGTCCATCAACCGCGGCGAAATCTGCGTCATGCTGGGTCCCTCGGGCTCGGGCAAGTCGACCTTTCTCAACCTGATCGGCGGCCTGGAGGATGCCGACGCCGGCTCCATCATGGTGGACGGCTGCGACCTCACGGTGCTCAAGCCCGCCGACCTGGGCGAGTATCGCCGCCGCGAGCTGGGCTTTGTCTTCCAGTTCTACAACCTGGTGCCTGATCTCACCATCAAGGAAAACATCGAGGTCACGGCGCACCTGTCCAAAAACCCGCTCAGCGTCGACGACCTGCTGCGCTCGCTGGGCCTCTACGAGCACCGCAACAAGTTCCCGCGCCAGGTCTCGGGTGGCCAGCAGCAGCGCTGCGCCATCGGCCGCGCACTCGTCAAAAACCCGGGCCTGCTGCTGTGCGACGAGCCCACGGGCGCGCTTGACTATAAGACGTCCAAGGAAATCTTGCAGCTCATGGAAGATGTCAATCACGAGTACGGCTGCACCATCATCATTGTCACCCACAATGCCGCCATCGCGCGCATGGCCGATCGCGTGCTGCGCCTGCGCGACGGGCGCATCGTCGAGGATGAGCTCAACGAGTCGCCCGTCGCGGCCGCCGAGCTCGATTGGTAGGCGGCGCCATGACACCTCTCGCAAAACGTCTCCCGCGCGAGCTGCGCCGCAATATCGGCAAGTACCTGGGCATCTTTTTGCTTATGTGCGGAAGCATCGCTCTCACCTCGGGATTTTTGCTCGCAGCGCATTCCATCGGCTGCCTTATCGATGACATGCGCGATGCGTACGCGATTGAGGACGGCCGCGTGACCACCTCCTTCGAGGCTACCGACGATCAACTCAAGGCCGCCGAGGATGCAGCCGGCGACGTCGGCGGCGTCACGCTCTACAAGAATTTCTCCATCGACGCCATCATCAAAAAGACCGCCGGCGACGACGGCACCAAGCGCACGCTGCGCACCTATGCGCACCGCGCTAAGGTGGACATTGCGTCCTACTGTGAGGGCAAGGAACCCAAGGCGGATGACGAGGTGGCCATCGACCGTGTCTTTGCCACCAATAACAACCTGTCCGTGGGCGATAAAGTCGAGCTCGAGGGTCGCACCTACACCATTTGCGGCATCATGACCCAGCCCGATAGTCAGGCGCTGTTCCTCAACAATTCGGACTTTACGGTGAACACCATCACGTACGGCGTGGCCGAGGTCACCGATGGCGGCTTTGCTGCGCTCGAAGATGCCGGCGGCGCACCCGCCTACACCTACTCCTTCACCTTTACCGATCGCGACCTCCCCACCGCGGACCGCATCGACGCCGAGCAAGATATGGTCGAGGCGCTGACCGACGCCGATGCGCGCGTGGACGATCTGACCGACGCCGATTCCAATCAGGGCATTGGCTATGCGCGCGATGACGTGGACGGCGACTCCATGATGTGGATGACGCTGCTCGACATCATCATCGTGATCATGGCGTTCGTCTTTGTGGTCCTTACCGACGCCACCATCGAGGAGGAGAGCGCCATCATCGGCACGCTGCTCGCCAGCGGTTATCGCCGTCGCGAGATCGTGCTGCACTACCTGGCACTTCCCGCCATCGTAGGCGTGGTCGCGGCGCTGCTGGGCACCGCGCTCGGCATTGCGTTCTTTACCGAGCCTATGCGTAGCCTGTATTACGGCTCCCCCCGCCCCCCGCCCACGAAGAGCGTGGCGAAGTTGCCCAGGTTGCGCAGGAAGATACGCAAGCGGAAGCGGGAAACAAAACCCATGCGTTCCGACAGCTGCAGACCGCG
>CABRBC010000009.1:0-100336 GCA_902469055.1 uncultured Collinsella sp. | reverse complement strand
GGGGGGGGGGGGCCGCCCCCCTGCCGTTGCTGCCGCCAGCCCGCATCAAGCTTGCGGAGCTGCTCAACGGCTATCTCGCCATTCCCGAGATGGATGATCTCGATGCCTACGTCGTCGGTAATTCGCTCGATGGCGACCAGGGAATCTTGGGCTGTCTGGAGCTCGCGCGGCGCGCGCTTGGGGAGAACTAGGCTCGCGCGGGCGCGCAGGAGGCGGCGGGTTCGTCGCCGCCGCGCTGGCCTGAGATATGTGGTGACCCTCAGGATTATCTCGACGATGAAAGGGCAGTCGCAACGATGCTGTCCCAGCTTGAGCTTGAGGCTCGCTACGCGGGGGGGCTCGGCTGCGACCGCCCATTTTGTGTACGCTGATCATGCCAATGAAGTCATCGAACGCCGTGGCCTGGCACAAGAAGGGGACATCGTTGCTAAAAAGCCCCGTCCCAAATTAGCTACTTTTTGATGCTGGCGATGAGTTCGTTGGCTTTGGAGGCGATGACGTCGTTGATTTCTGCCTGCAGGGTTTCGTAGACTTCGATGGCTCGCTCGCCGGCGGGGGTGAGCGATGATCCGCGGGCTCCGTCGCGCTCGATGAGCTTGCAGCCCAGCTGACCTTCGGCCTCGTTCACAATGCGCCAGGCCTTGGAATACGCCATGCCCATGCTCTTGGCGGCGCGGTTGAGCGAGTGCTCGCGGGCAATACCCTGCAGCAGCAAGACGCAGCCGTGGCCGAACACGCCCGGCAAATCCTTGTCGCACGCTTGAATGACCAACTTTGCCGTCGTCTTGTACTTCATACGCTCCACGTCTTCCCGCTAAAGTGTTTGCTGGGCAAACGCAAAGCCTGCGTCAAACCCTCGTGTGCTCTTCTTAAATCATGCATTGTAGCAGTCAAAGTGCGTTAAGATACATCCCCAGTATTGGGCGCCCAAGGTTGGGCTGGGTCCTACGAGGCCTGCAGCCGACCGGTCGCATGGAAAAAGGAGAAACATGGCTACGTTCTTTCCCGGTGAGTCCCACACGTTTTCGGAGTATCTGCTGGTCCCTGGCTACTCGTCCTCGCAGTGCATCCCCAACAACGTCTCTCTTAAGACGCCGCTGACCCGCTTTAAGCGCGGTGAGAAGCCGGCAATCACCCTGAACATCCCCATGGTTTCCGCCATTATGCAGTCCGTCTCGGGCGTCGACATGGGTGTCGCGCTCGCTACCGAGGGTGGCCTGTCCTTCATTTACGGTTCCCAGAGCGCCGAGTCCGAGGCCGCTATGGTCAAGGCCGTCAAGGATCACAAGGCTGGTTTCGTTCAGTCTGATTCCACGCTGACGCCCGACATGACCATGGAGCAGGTCATCGAGCTCAAGGAGAAGACCGGTCACTCCACCATGCCGGTCACCGACGATGGCACTCCCAAGGGTAAGCTCCTTGGCATCGTCACCAGCCGTGACTATCGCCCCAGCCGCGATGACCACCAGACGAAGGTCTCCGAGTTCATGACCCCGCGTGAGCAGCTCATCGTGGGCGACAAGAACATCAGCCTCAAGGTTGCCAACGACGTCATCTGGGACAACAAGCTCAACGCCCTGCCCATCGTCGACGACAACGATCACCTCATGGGCATCGTCTTCCGCAAGGACTACGACAGCCACAAGACCAACCCCAACGAGCTTCTCGACGGTGATAAGCGCTACATGGTCGGCGCTGGTATCAACACCCGCGACTATGCCGAGCGCGTGCCGCTGCTCATCGAGGCCGGTGCCGACGTCCTGTGCATCGACTCTTCCGAGGGCTTCAGCGAGTGGCAGAAGCGCACCATCGAGTGGATTCGCGCCAACTACGGCGAGGACGTCAAGGTCGGTGCCGGTAACGTCGTCGACGCCGAGGGCTTCCGCTTCCTGGCCGACTGCGGTGCTGACTTCATCAAGGTCGGTATCGGCGGCGGTTCCATCTGCATTACCCGCGAGACCAAGGGTATCGGCCGCGGCCAGGCCACCGCGCTGATCGACGTCTGCCGTGCTCGCGACGAGTACTACGAGGAGACCGGCGTCTACGTGCCCGTGTGCTCCGACGGCGGTATCGTCTACGACTACCACATGACGCTCGCCCTTGCCATGGGTGCCGACTTTATGATGCTGGGCCGTTACTTCGCCCGCTTTGACGAGAGCCCGACCGAGCGCGTCAACGTCAACGGCCAGTACATGAAGGAGTACTGGGGCGAGGGTTCCGCGCGTGCCCGCAACTGGCAGCGCTACGACCTGGGCGGCGCCGCGAAGCTCAGCTTCGTCGAGGGCGTCGACTCCTACGTGCCTTACGCTGGCTCCCTCAAGGACGGCGTGGGCGGCACGCTTTACAAGGTTAAGTCCACGATGTGCAACTGCGGTGCCCTCTCGATCCCCGAGCTCCAGGAAAAGGCACGCCTGACCCTGGTCAGCTCGACCTCCATCGTCGAAGGCGGCGCCCACGATGTTGTGGTCAAGGATTCGCAGCAGTCTGTGTCTTATCGATAGGATAAGAGCTGCATATAAAGGTTGAGTTCCAACCACGTTATTTAGATAAAGCGAGATGCCTGCAAGTCGCAGGCATCTCGCTTGTTGTATTTGCTATCATCAGTCAAGTTAACCTTAGGGTCGGTCGGCTTGGCTTTGTTCGCTACAAGTTCCGCACGCAAAGAAGAGCACTTAATGTGCTCTTCGTCTTGCGCAGGACTGTCCGCAGTAGCGAACAAAGCCAAGCCGACCGACCCCAGCTAAGATTAAAGGAGCTGATATGTGCGATTGCACAGATCATAAGGACGAGATCCCTGCTTACGACGCGCAGGCCATTGAGTCCAAGTGGATGAAGGCCTGGGAGGACTCTAACCTCTTTGCCGTCGACACCGACGATAGTAAGCCCAAGAAGTACGTGCTCGAGATGTTCCCGTATCCGTCGGGCGACCTGCACATGGGCCACGCGCGCAACTACACCATCGGCGATGCCATGGCCCGTCAGGCCCGCATGCGCGGCTTTGACGTGCTGCACCCCATCGGCTTCGATGCCTTTGGCCTGCCCGCCGAGAACGCCGCCATCAAGCACAACACGCAGGCTGCCGCCTGGACGTATAAGAACATGGACCAGGCGCTTTCCACGATGAAGCGCATGGGCTTCTCCTACGATCTGGATCGCATGGTCAAGACCTGCAGCCCCGATTATTACCGCTGGGGCCAGTGGATCTTTGAGAAGATGTGGGAAAAGGGCCTGGTCTACCGCAAGAAGAACCCGGTCAACTGGTGCCCCACCTGCAAGACCGTTCTGGCCAACGAACAGGTCACCGAGGGTAAGTGCTGGCGCTGCGGCACCGAGCCCGAGAAGCGCGACCTGGAGCAGTGGTACTTCAAGATTACCGAGTACTCCCAGGAGCTGCTCGACGACCTGGAGAAGCTCCCCGGCTGGCCCGAGCGCGTCAAGCAGATGCAGGCCAACTGGATCGGCCGCTCCGAGGGCGCCGAGGTCGACTTTACCCTGTGCGACCAGGATGGCGAGCCCATCGAGGGCGACGAGGGTAAGATCACTGTTTTCACCACGCGAGCCGACACGCTCTTCGGTGTCTCCTTCTTTGTCCTGGCTCCCGAGTACGCCCGTCTGCATGAGCTCGTTGAGGGCACGGAGTACGAAGAGGCCGTCACCAAGATCGTCGAGGACTCCAAGCATATCTCTGCCGTCGAGCGTGCCCAGGGCACCCTCGAGAAGCACGGTGCCTTTACCGGCCGCTACGTGGTGAATCCCGTCAACGGCGAGAAGGTCCCCGTGTGGGTTGCCGACTATGTCGTTGCCGACTACGGCACCGGCGCCGTCATGGCCGTTCCCTGCGGCGACCAGCGCGACTTTGAGTTTGCCCGCAAGTACGACCTGCCGATCGTGCCGATCATCCTGGACGATGACGACCGCGCTGCCGTCGAGGCTAGTGGCGAGACCATCGATACCTTCCATGCCGAGACCGTCGACTGGGATTGCGCCCACGCTGCCGAGGGCACGCTCGTCCAGTCCGGCAAGTACACCGGCATGCGCGGCGGTAAGCACTCCGAGGGCGAGGCTGCCATCGTGGCCGACCTCGAGGCCATGGGCTGCGGCCGCCGCAAGGTCGAGTTCCGTCTGCGCGACTGGCTCATCAGCCGCCAGCGCTACTGGGGCAACCCCATCCCGGCCATCCACTGCGAGCACTGCGGCATCGTGCCCGTGCCCGATGACCAGCTGCCGGTGACGCTGCCCGAGAATCTGGACCTGGGTGCCGGCGAGACCCTCGCCGAGTGCAAGGAGTTCTACGAGACCACCTGCCCGGTCTGCGGTCGCCCGGCCAAGCGTGAGACCGATACCATGGACACCTTCACCTGCTCCAGCTGGTATTACCTGCGCTATACCGACCCGCACAACACTAAGCTGCCCTTCTCCCGCGAGGCGGCCGACCGTTGGATGCCCGTCGATAATTACATCGGTGGCATCGAGCACGCCATTTTGCACCTGCTCTACAGCCGCTTCTTTACCAAGGCCCTGCGCGACCTGGGCCTGCTGAGCGTTGACGAGCCCTTCACCAACCTGCTGTGCCAGGGCATGGTCAAGGACGAGAACGGCGACACCATGTCCAAGTCCAAGGGCAACGTCGTGCCCCCGAGCTCGGTCATCGAGCCCTACGGCGCCGACACCATGCGTCTGGCGATCCTGTTTATCGCCCCGCCCGAGAAGGACTTCGACTGGGATCCCAAGGCCGTCGAGGGCGCTAACCGCTTCATCAAGCGCGCCTGGCGTATCGTGTGGCAGCTCGTCCAGTCTGGCGACGCCAGCGTGGCCTTCGACAAGTCCGCGCTCGACGAGGTTGCGATGAAGCTCTACCGCGAGCGTCACCGCACCATCGCCAAGTGCACCGAGGACTTCGATCGCGGCCAGTTCAACACCGCCATCTCGGCTGTCATGGAGCTCGTCAACGCGGCGAGCGCCTACCTTAACGCCACCGAGGGCGCTGATCGCGACAAGGCCCTGTGCTACGGCGTGGCTAAGGATATCGTGAGCGTTCTTGCCCCCATCTGCCCGTTCTGGGCCGACGAGCTGTGGCACGAGGCGCTCGGCTGCGAGGGCAACGCCTACACCGCAGCCTGGCCCGAGTTCGACCTGGCCGAGTCCATCGAGGACACGGTGCAGATCGTCGTCCAGGTGCTCGGCAAGGTCCGTGGCCGCATCGACGTGGCCCGCGATGCCTCCAACGAGGAAATGCAGGCTGCCGCCGAGGCTGCCGTCGCCAAGTGGCTCGAGGGCAAGACGGTCGTCAAGGCCATCTGCGTGCCTGGCAAGCTGGTTAACCTGGTGGTCAAGTAAGCGCTGCGCGCATAGCTGACATGAAAAGGCGAGGGGGACGATTCCGTATGGAGTCGCCCCCTTTTTGGTTATGGATACTTGCGACAACATCCAATTATCCATTTCTTGTGGAGAACCTGTGCTCACGCTGACCTGCGGGTTTGTGTTGTGGTTGCACGTTTGTGCAGGTATTGGTATAGTTTGCTTGCAAATGAAGTTGTAATTGAAAGAAGTGGGGTTTCGGCCCCGCTTCTTTTTTGTATGGATGGAGGTGCCGCAATGGTCAAGACCAAGACCGAGCAGGCGATCATCGACGCGCTCGAGGCCGTCGCTCCCCAGCACGATGTCGACATCGTCGACGTTGAGCTCGTGGGTGCCACCAAGGCCCCCTGCGTGCGTGTGCGTATCGAGGGTGCCGAGGGTCAGAGCCTGTCGCTCAATGACGTCACGGCCAACACCAAATGGGTCGGCGACGTGATTGAGGAGCTCGACCCCATCTCTTCGAGCTATACGCTCGAGGTGTCGAGCCCGGGTATGGCACGCCCACTGCGCCGCCCGAGTGACTTTGCCCGCTTTGTGGGCGAGAACTGCGAGCTCACCTCCACAGCCACCGAGGGCCGTCGCAAGTACGCCGGCAAGATTGCCGCCGCCACCGAGACGAACGTGACCCTCGAGCTCGAGGACGGCGAGTCCGTTACCCTCGATTTCTCTGATGTTAAAAAGTGCAAGTTGAAGCCCACCTACGACTTCAAGCCCGCGAAGGAAGGAAAGTAAGATGGCAGCATCCGACATGATGTCCGCCCTGATGGAGCTTTGCCAGGAGAAGCACATCGACCAGCTCTACCTGATCGACCGCCTGGAGCAGTCGCTCGCCAAGAGCTATGCCGAGATCCTGCATCTTGAGTGGGGCGCCAAGGTGACCATCGACCGCACCACCGGCAAGATCTACGTCTACCGTCTGGAGCCGATCGACGATTCCATGGACGAGGAGGGCAACTTCACCGAGTTCGAGGAGATCGACGTCACTCCCAAGAACACGAGCCGCATCGCCGCCCAGCACGCCAAGGCCGAGATTAACGCCATCGTGCGCAACTCCGCCCGCGAGCAGATCTACGAGGAGTTCTCCGGCCGCATCGGTGACCTCATCAGCGGTACCGTGCTGCAGTCCACACCCGACTTCACGATCGTTAAGATTCGCGAGGGCGTCGAGGCCGAGTTGCCGCACTTCGACCAGCGCCGTTACGAGAACGAGCGCAACGAGCGTCCGATGGGCGAGCGCTACCTGCACAACCAGCACATCAAGGCCGTGATCATCGACGTTCGCGACCCCAACTCCAACCTGCAGCCGGTTCGTGGCGAGCACAGCCGTCCGCCGATTGTCATCTCCCGTACCCACCCCGAGCTCATGCGTCGTCTGTTTGAGCAGGAGGTGCCCGAGATCTATGAGGGCACCGTCCAGATCAAGTCGATCGCCCGCGAGCCCGGCCAGCGCTCCAAGGTCGCCGTTCACTCGCTCGACGACCGTTTGGATCCCGTGGGCGCCTGCGTCGGCCCCAAGGGCAGCCGTGTCCGCGCTGTCGTGGGCGAGCTCCGTGGCGAGCGCGTCGACGTCATCCTGTGGGATGCCGATCCTGCCGTCTACGTCGCCAACGCCCTGTCGCCCGCTAAGGTCACCCGCGTCCTCATCGACGAGGAGAAGGCCTACGCCGGCGTCATCGTGCCCGACGACCAGTTGTCCCTCGCCATCGGCAAGGAGGGCCAGAACGCCCGCCTCGCCGCGCGCCTGACCGGCTGGCACATCGACATCAAGTCCGAGACGCTTGCCGCCGACATCCTCAAGAACGTTCCCGTTCACGAGGAGCCCGCCGCCGACCTGATCGGTGACGAGGAGGACGAGGACGTCCGCCGCTGCGAGTACGTGTCCGAGGACGGCATCCAGTGCCGCAACCAGGCTCGTCCCGGCTCCCGATTCTGCGGTGTCCACGACACCGACGCCTTCGATGATGCGGAGGACCTGATCTAGCGCGCGCTTGCGCCGGGCGGGTCCCGGCGCGTCTCCCACGCTCGTTCAGTCTCTAGGCACCCAAGGTGCCAGAAAGGGTAGGTGAAGTCATATGGCAAAAGTCCGTGTGTCCACCCTGGCCAAAGAGTTCGGCATGACCTCCAAGGAACTGATGGGTCATCTCGCCGATATGAAGATTCCCGCTAAGTCCGCTTCCTCCACCTTGGAGGACGCTTATGTCGCCATGGTCCGCAAGCAGCTCGCCTCGGTGATCGAGGCCCGCGCCCAGGAAGTCGAGGCCGCCAAGCAGGCCGAGGAGCAGGCAGCTGCCGCCGAGGAGGCCGCTCGCGCCGCCGAGGCCGAGCGCGAGCGCATCGCCGCCGAGAAGGCCCGCGAGGAGGAGCGTCGCCAGTTTGCCGCAGCCCAGGCTGCCGAGGAGGCTGCCCGCGCCGAGGCCGAGGCCAAGAAGAAGGCCGAGCAGGAGCGCCTTGCCCGCGAGAAGGAGGAGGCTGTCCGCGAGGCCCAGCGCCGCGCCGTTCCCGCTTCCGACTCCGGTTCGCGTTTCCGTTCGCTGCTCGACCAGATCGCCGCACAGGAGACCGTGCTCAAGGAGAAGAAGGACGCCGAGGACAAGGCCAAGGCCGAGCGCGCCGCCGAGCGCGGTAACCGTCGTGGCGGCAACAACGACCGCCGCGGTGGCCGTCGTAACGATCGCAACGCTTCCGACAACAACTCCGAGCGCAACGCCTCTGAGAGCCGTCCGCACAGCCATCGCACCAACGCCAGCAACAACGTCGCTGCCGGCATGGACTTCCCCAACCCCGATAAGCAGGGCAAGGGCAAGAAGCGCAAGGGCGGTCACAACAACGAAGAGGACCACTACAGCCGCATGGCTCGCGAGGCCGAGGAGTACAGCCGCGAGAAGGTGCTCGAGGAGGCTCGTGCTGCCGTCGAGGAGGCCTCTCGCGAGTCCACCGGTCGCCGCAAGAAGCGCAAGGAGAAGCGCGAACGCGAGGCTGCCAAGGCTCAGGAGGAGCGCAAGATAGAGGAGGCGCTGGCCCAGGGTGTGAACCCCGAGGACCTCGACGCCATCAAGGTCTCCCAGGGCGTTACCGTCCAGGAGCTTGCCGAGGCGCTCGACGTTCCGGCCAACGACATCATCAAGCGCCTGTTCCTGCTGGGTACGCCGCTCACCATGACGCAGTCCATGTCCGACGACCTCGTCGAGCTCGTTGCCGACGACCTGGGCCGTCAGATCAAGATCATCACCCCCGAGGAGGAGAACACCTTCTCGTTCTACGACGATCCCGCCGACCTTAAGCCGCGCGCCCCGGTCGTCACCGTCATGGGTCACGTCGACCACGGCAAGACGTCGCTGCTCGACGCCATCCGTCACACCGGCGTTGCTGCCGGCGAGGCGGGCGGCATTACGCAGGCCATCGGCGCTTCGCAGGTCATGATCAACGACCGCAAGATCACCTTCATCGATACCCCGGGTCACGCTACCTTTACGGCCATGCGTGCCCGTGGCGCCAAGGTGACCGACATCGTCATCCTGATCGTCGCCGCCGACGACGGCGTCATGCCCCAGACGGTCGAGTCGATCAACCACGCCAAGGCCGCCGGCGTTCCCATCGTCGTTGCCGTCAACAAGATCGATAAGCCGGGCGCCAACCCCGACCGTGTGCGTCAGGAGCTCACCGAGTACGGCGTCATCCCCGAGGAGTGGGGCGGGCAGAACATGTTCGTCAACATCTCGGCCAAGCAGAAGATCGGTATCGACGATCTTCTGGAGACCGTGCTGCTCCAGGCCGACGTGCTCGAGCTTAAGGCCAACCCGGACACCTTTGCCTCCGGCAATGTCCTCGAGGCCAAGCTCGACAAGGGCCGCGGTTCGGTTGCTACCGTGCTCGTGACCCGCGGTACCCTGCACGTGGGTGATACGCTGGTCGCCGGCCTTACCTACGGTCGCGTCCGCGCCATGCTCGACCCCAAGGGTCGCGCCGTCACCGAGGCCGGTCCCTCCGACGCCGTCGAGATCCTGGGCCTGCAGTCCGTGCCCAACGCCGGCGACGAGTTCCGCGTGTTTGAGGACGAGCGCGAGGCACGCGCCCTGGCCGACGAGCGTTCGCTGAAGGCCCGTATCGAGGAACAGAGCCGCGTGAAGCACGTCACGCTCGAGAACCTCTTCGAGACCATCGCCGACGCCGAGGTCAAGGAGCTCAACCTGATCATCAAGGCCGACGTCCAGGGTTCCATCGAGGCCCTTCAGGACTCGCTCGACAAGATGGATCAGTCCGAGGTTCGCATCAACACGATCCACTCCGCCGTTGGCGCCATCAACGAGACCGACGTCGTTCTGGCCGACGCCTCCAACGCCATCATCATCGGCTTTGGCGTCCGTCCCGACGGTAAGGCCCGCTCCGCCGCCGAGCGCGAGGGTGTCGAGATCCGTTGCTACGACGTCATCTACAAGTGCCTCGAGGAGCTTGACGCCGCCCGTATCGGCATGCTCAAGCCCACCGAGGTCGAGGTCGCCACGGGTACCGCGACTGTCCTGGACACCTTCAAGGTGCCCAAAGTCGGTATCGCCGCCGGTGTCCGCGTCGAAGAGGGCGAGATCGCCGCGACCGATTCCGTGCGTCTGGTGCGCGACGGCATCGTGGTCTTCAACGGCAAGATCGCCTCGATGCGCCACTACAAGGATGAGGCCAAGAGCCTCAAGAGCGGTTCCGAGGGCGGCATTGGCCTGGAGAACTTCCAGGACATCAAGCCCGGAGACCAGATCGAGGGTTACCGCATCGACCAGGTTGCCCGTACCGAGTAGGGGGTAGCGCTATGAAGCAAACGCAGGCAACCCGCCGTCTGGGCGAGCAGCTTCGCGAGAAGCTTGGTTATATCCTGCTCTTTGAGGTTTCCGATCCGCGTCTCGACCTGGTTACTTTGACTGCGGTCGAGGTCGCGGTGGACCGTTCGTTCGCGCGTGTGTACGTGTCGTGCGATGCGAGCCGCTACGACGAGGTCATGGAGGCGCTCGCAAGCGCCAAGGGCCGTATTCGCAGTCTGTTGGCTCGCTCGCTCGATTGGCGTGTTACGCCCGAGCTCGATTTTCGCATCGATCGCTCGACCGATGAGGCCGAGCGCATCACGCGTGCGCTGGAAAACGTTCCCGCCACGCTTGCGATCGAAAAGGACGAGGACGGCTATCCGATAGCGGATGCCGCCCAGGAGGCAGCTTTAGATGACTAATTCCGCCGACCTCGCCTCGTGCGAGTCTGCAGATATTCAGCGACGCATCCTCGAGCTCATCGAGGGTGCGTCCTCCATTGCGATTTCGGGACACACTTCTCCCGATGGCGACGCCCTGGGCTCCGTATTGGGTCTGGGCCTTTCGCTCATGAAGTTTTTCCCCAACAAGGACATTGCGCTGCTGCTGGCAGACGATGACCCGGTTCCGCGCATCTACCGCTTTATGGAAGGCTCCGATCGCCTGGTGCCGGCATCTGCGTATACCGACAATCCGGACCTGTTCATCTCGGTGGACGTGCCGGTCGTCGAGCGTCTGAACAACTCAGCCGAGGTGCTCCGCCGCTCGTCGCATGTGGTGTGCTTCGATCACCATCCGGCGCGCGAGGAATTTGCCGAGCTGAGCCTGAGGTGCGTCGGCGCCGCAGCCTGCGCCATGATCATCGACCGCTTTTTGGACAATTGTGGCATTGTGGCTCGCGATGGTGTCGCGCCCTGCCTGCTGTGCGGCTTGGTTACCGATACCGGCCGTTTTCAGTACCAAAACGCCGATGCCGCCGCGTTCCATGCGGCCTCGCGTCTGGTTGCCCACGGTGCCGATCCGGCGCGTGTGGCTCTCGAGGTATATCAGAGCATGCGCGTTGAGTTTTTGCATCTCAAGTCCATCGTTATGGGCCGCATTAAGACAGTGGCCCACGGGCGCGTCGCGTATAGCTACGCGTACCAGAGCGACCTTGAGGCTTGCGGTGTCACCTCGGATGAGTGCGACGGGCTGGTTGACGTGGTGCGCTCGGTGATGGGCGTCGAGGTCTGCCTGTTCCTGAAGGGCATTGAGGGCGATACCAAGGTGCGTGGCAACCTGCGCTCCAAGGGCGACCTCGATGTGTCCGAGATTGCTGCCAACTTTGGCGGTGGCGGGCATCATGCCGCCGCCGGCTTTTCCAACAACGGAACAATTCGCGAGACGCTCGCCGTGGCACTTCCCATGCTGGCCGAGCTGGTAGGGGAGGATCCCGCTTCGGTGACCGTCGAGCTTTAACTTTTTGGATGGTACATGGCTCGTCGTACGCCTTCTCAACTGAATATGCTGCTCGCCGTCGATAAGCCGGTGGGTTGCACGTCCCACGATGTGGTCTCGCAATGCCGACGCGCCCTCCATGAGCGGCGCGTCGGCCATGCCGGCACGCTCGACCCCATGGCATCCGGCGTCATGGTGGTGGGCGTGGGCCAGGCCACCCGTCTGCTGGGCATGCTTACCCTCGATACCAAAAGCTATGTCGCCGACATCTCGTTTGGTGCCGAGACCAATACCGATGATGCGGAGGGCGAGGCGGTCCGCACCGTGGCTGTTGCCAACGAGCTCCGCGATCCTGCCTATGCCCGTGAGCACTTGGCCGCTATGCTGGGTCCGCAGATGCAGGTGCCGCCGGCGTTTTCGGCTATCTCGGTCAATGGCGTTCGCGCCTACAAGTCTGCTCGCGAGGGCAATGCGGTGGACCTACCTCCGCGCTCCGTCGAGGTCTATGCCGCCGACCTGATCGCCGTGGGCGGCGAGGGTGATACGTGTGTGTGGACCGTGGCATTCTCGGTGAGCAAGGGCACCTACATTCGTGCGCTCGCTCGCGACCTGGGCCGCGCCTGCGAGAGCGCCGCGCACATTTCCGCGCTGCGCCGCACGGCCTCCGGTGTTGTTTCCATTGGCGCCTGTCATGCGGTCGAGGAGCTTTCTCCCGAGTCCGCCGCTGGCTTTGCCCTGGATCCCATTGTGGCCCTGGGCGCCACGCGTGTTGGCTTGCCGGGCAATCTTGCCGACGACCTGCTCTGCGGCCGACGCATTCCCGTTGAGCGTGCGCTTGCCGATTTCGATGCCTCGAAGGCGCCGTTTGCGCTGGTGCTCGATGGGGGACTCAAGGCGCTCGCCCGCATTGAGGGTGGCCGCTTTGTCATGGAGCACGTGTTTCCGCAGGCAATCGGCGGTGTTCGATGATGTTGTCCGCTCGCGAGCTCGCGCGTGTCTTTTTCGCGGGCGAGTCGGACGAGGCTCGCATCGTTACTGCCGATGCGTTTGATGAGTGCGAGCACTTGGGTGCCGCATCGATCGCCATTGGCGTGTTCGATGGTGTGCACCGTGGACACCAGGAGCTCATCGAAGCGCTTGTCCGTGATGCCCGCGCCCATGGCTGCAAGGCGGTCGTGGTCACCTTCGATCCGGACCCGGACGTCGTGGTGAGCCCTTTGCCCGCTCAAAAATTGATGACGACGGTCGACCGTCTGCATGCCCTGGCTCAGACCGGGGTCGATGCGGTGGTGGCCGTTCCCTTTACGCCTGAGGTTGCGGCGCTTGACCATGTTGATTTTCTCTCGCTGGTGTCGCGTCTGGTCGACATTCGATCGATTCGCGTTGGTAGCGACTTTAGGCTGGGTCGCGGCGGTGCATCTGGTGTTGCCGAGATGCGCACCTGGGGTGCCGAGCGCGGCGTTGACGTGTATGCTCACGACCTGCTTTGCGAGGGCGGTGAGGCCATTTGTGCCACCCGCATTCGTTATGAGCTGGGACAGGGCCATGTGGAGCTTGCTGCTGAGTTGCTCGGCCGTCCGTATATGGTGCGTGGCGGTGTTATTCGTGGCCGTCACGAGGGTTCTGGCATGGGCTTTCCCACGGCAAACTTGCAGGTTCCCGACGGCATTCAGGTGCCAGCCGATGGCGTGTATGAGGGTCTGGTGCTGGTCGATGACACCGCGTGGCCCGCTGCCGTGAACGTCGGCCTGCCGCCAACGTATGCCGACGATGCCGCTTCGGCGCATCTCGAGGCCAACTTAATTGGTTATACGGGCGACCTGTACGGCGCCTCCGTTTCGCTGGCGTTTACGCGCTGGCTGCGTCCCTCGCGTGTGTTCGATTCGCTGGATGAGTTGATCGCGACCGTCGAGGGTAATATCGAAGATATTCGTCACAACTTGGGCGATCAGGGGGTGAGTATCCGTGATTAGCGATGAGGAAAAAGACCAGGTACGCGCTGCGTCCGACCTGGTTGCCATCGTGCAGGAAACGGTCGAGCTCAAGCCCCGCGGCCATGAGTTTTGGGGATGCTGCCCCTTCCATGGCGAAAAGACGCCGTCCTTCCACATTATCCCCGCCACGCAGGTGTGGCATTGCTTTGGCTGCGGTGAGGGTGGCGATGTCTTCACCTATATCATGAAGCGCGAGAACCTGAGCTTTCCCGAGTCAATCCGTTACTTGGCCGATCGCGCGGGTATTGAGTTGCATGACACCGGAGATCGCCGCGAGCGCGGCACCAAGCGTGCCCGCATCTACGATCTGTGCGCCGAGACCGCCCAGTTCTACCACACTATGCTCATGCGCGGTAAGGACGGCCGTCCGCGCGAGTACTTTGCCAGCCGCGGCATGGGCGGCGACGTCTGCCGCCGCTACTGCCTGGGCTTTGCACCGGGCCGTAACGCGCTGGTGTCGCACCTGTCCCAGGCGGGTTTTACCCCGCAGGAGATGATCGACGCCAACGTTGCCGTGAGCCGCGGGCGCGGGCAGCTTGCCGACCGCTTTTACGACCGCGTGATGTTCCCCATCTTTGACGAGCAGGGTCACAACATTGCCTTTGGCGGTCGCATTATGGGCGACGGCCAGCCTAAGTATCTCAACACCGCCGAGACGAGCGTGTTTCATAAAAAGCGAAACCTCTACGGCTTTAATTGGGCCAAGGAGTTTATCGTCGCGCAGGATACCGCCATCGTGGTGGAGGGCTATACCGATTGCATCGCCTGTTGGGAAGCGGGGATTAAAAACGTTGTCGCCACGCTGGGCACCGCGCTCACGGAGCATCACGTCAAGACGCTCACTCGCTTTGCCAAGCGCATCGTCTATATGTTCGATGGCGATGCCGCCGGTCAAAAGGCCGCCCGTCGCGCGATTCAGTTTATCGAGCAGGATTCCATGGACCTGCGCTGCGTGGTGCTCCCCGACGGCAACGATCCCATGGAGTTCATCACGGCGCACGGCGGAGAGGAGCTGCAGAAACGCATTGACGCTGCCGAGCCCCTCATGGACTTTGTGTACCGTTCGCTGCAGGAGTCGAGCGACATCACCACGCCGGGCGGTCGCGCTAAGGCGCTCGAGGATGTGCTGGCGCTCATTTATCCGCTGCGCGATAGCTATATGATCGACACGTACTTTATCCAGATTGCCGACCTGCTGGGTTTGGATCTGCAGACCGTGCGTGCGAGCTCGGGCCGTGTGTTTCGTGATGTCGCCAAGCGCGAAGATGCGGAACGCCGCCGTGAGCAGAACTATGAGCGCCAGCGGGCGCAGGCCGAGCGCTCCGGTAGCGCGGGCGGTCGGGCGTCGGGTTCTCGTGATGCCGGTCGCGGTGCTTGGGCATCGGGCGCGACGCCGCCGGTGTCCGCGCCGGTCGAAGAAGAGCCGTACGACTACGTCCCGCTCGATGCCTACGGTGCCGCGCCCGTGGAGGTCGTCGACGACCTGCCGCCGATCGATGTGCCTGATGGTATGGGCGCTGCGCCCGCCGGTGCCCCGACAGACGCCTCGGCCCCTATGGTTCTTACCGATCTAGAGCGCAAGTCCTTGGCAGGGGAGCGCGAGCTGCTGACCATGCTCACGAGCTACCCCGACCTGTTCCGCACGTATGCCGACCGCATCTGCTCCATCGAGTGGGTTGACCCACGTCACGAGTCCATCGCATGGGCTGTTCTGGCAACGCCGCCGGGAACCGATCCTGCAGCCTGCATGGATGCGGCGCGCTCAGTGTGTCCCGATGCGGCAACGCTTGTGAGTGCCGGGCGCATCTCAGCGACGAGCAAGCACCCTACCGAGACGAACATCGTGTTTATGCTCGATACGCTCGAGCTCTACACCATCAAGCGCCGCATGCGTGCCGCACAGGCCAAGCTGCGCCAGGACCGTTCACTCGATGATGAGGCCCGTCGCGCGCTGACCGTGCAGGCCGCGCAGGATTCGCAGCGTCAACGCGAACTGCAAAAGTCGATCGGCGGCGTGGCGGACCCGTTCCGTTTGATCGGCCTGGAGGCCGCAGGCACCGAACAAGCCTAGATGTTGTGGTCAACCAGCGTATTCTCGCCTATATCCAGTCCTCTTTTTGGGTATAGACGTCAATGTGTGTGCTAAAGTATTGAGTCCTGTGGACTATGAAGGGAGAATCTGTGCCAAAAAAGACTGAGAGCACGGGTACTGGGCTGGAATCCTACGTTGCAAAGCTCATGGGCAACGGCTCAAACAGGACTTCGGTAACCGAGGACGAGATTCAGGTCGCCCTGAAGGATATCGATGTTTCTGACGAGCAGCTCACCGCGGTGTATTCCGCGCTGCGCAACAGCGGCATCCAGATTATCTCCGCGAGCGGTAACGACGACGCCCCCATGGACGTTGACGATGACGATAACGATACCGATACCGACGATTTCGATGACGACGAGCACGATTCCGGCTCGCTCGACGATCACGAGCTCAAGATGGCCCGCCAGGCCGACGCCGAGATGGGTTCTTCCAAGAGCAAGAAGAAGCGCACCGTGCGCACGTCCCGTTCGCGTTCGCGCGTGCGCGGCATCGATGCCTCCACGGTGATGCTGACCGGCGACCCGGTCCGTATGTACCTCAAGGAGATCGGCAAGGTCGACCTGCTGACCGCCTCCGAAGAGGTCGATCTGGCTATGAAGATCGAGGCCGGTCTCGAGGCCACCGAGAAGCTCGAGGCTGCCGATGCTGGTGAGCTCGAACTCACGCGTGCCGAGATGCGTCGTCTTACGCGCATTGAGAACGTGGGCCTCGAAGCCAAGCAGGCGCTCATCAGCGCAAATCTGCGTCTGGTCGTCTCCATCGCCAAGCGCTATGTTGGTCGCGGCATGCTTTTCCTGGACCTGATCCAGGAGGGCAACCTCGGTCTGATTCGCGCCGTCGAGAAGTTCGACTACCAGAAGGGCTTTAAGTTCTCCACGTACGCCACGTGGTGGATCCGTCAGGCCATCACGCGCGCTATCGCCGACCAGGCCCGTACCATCCGTATTCCCGTGCACATGGTCGAGACCATCAACAAACTCGTCCGCGTGCAGCGCCAGCTCCTTCAGGACCTGGGCCGCGACCCGACCCCCGAGGAGATCGGTGCCGAGATGGACATGAGCGCCGACCGCGTCCGCGAGATCCAGAAGATCTCGCAGGAGCCCGTGTCGCTCGAGACCCCCATCGGCGAGGAAGAGGATTCCCAGCTGGGCGACTTTATCGAGGACTCCCAGGCCATCGTTCCGCCCGATGCGGCCAGCTTCTCCATGCTGCAGGAGCAGCTCACCCAAGTGCTCGATTCGCTTGCCGATCGTGAGCGCAAGGTTATCGAGCTGCGCTTTGGCCTTGTCGACGGACATCCCCGTACGCTCGAGGAAGTCGGCCGCGAGTTTGGCGTCACGCGCGAGCGCATCCGCCAGATCGAGTCCAAGACCCTGGCCAAGCTCCGCCACCCGAGCCGCTCGAGCAAGCTCAAGGACTACATCGAGTCTTAACCTCGCAAGGAAGAAGCGCCCTCAAGCACATCTGCTCGGGGGCGCTTTCATGTAGTCATTGGGGACGTTCTTGAATGGCTAGTCGTTTAAGAACGTCCCCAATGACTAGGTCGGAAAATTTCTTAAAAAAGTTCTTGCCCTAAGCTGATTCGTCCGTATAATAAACTTCGTTGCTTGAGAGCACGCACCTATTCCTCGGTAGCTCAATGGTAGAGCACGCGGCTGTTAACCGCGCTGTTGTAGGTTCGAGTCCTACCCGGGGAGCCAGAATTTTCCAGCCCATTCCGTTGGGCTTTAAATTCCTCGGTAGCTCAATGGTAGAGCACGCGGCTGTTAACCGCGCTGTTGTAGGTTCGAGTCCTACCCGGGGAGCCAGGTTGTAAAACCCGTCGCTTATGCGGCGGGTTTTTTCATGCCGCGATCGCCGTTCGCAAACGTTACCGTATCAACATTTCGTGTCGAGGATGTAATCCCGAGGCCCGCCACCTCAACATGGCGCGGTCGTTGTAGAATATTGCAATGATTGCTCCCACGACATGGTGCCGCGAGCACCAAGAAAAGGAGATTCTTGTGTCTGAGACCATTAACGGCAGCCTGAGCGTCTCGAACGACGTTATTGCCGATATTGCCGGTTATGCCGCGATGACGTGCTATGGCGTTGTCGGTATGGCTGAGCAGCTCCAGGGCGCCGAGAGCGTGCGCCTGCTTGCCGGTCAGCGCCTCCGCAAGGGCGTGCTTGTTTCCGCCGACGAGAACGGCCTTACGGTCGATCTTCACGTCGTGCTCGAGAACGGCGTCAACATGAAGTCCGTCTGCCACAATCTTTCGAGTTCCGTTGCCTTCACTCTGCAGGAGATCGCCCAGATCGATCCCGCCAGCCTTAAGATCGGCATCCATATCGACGCGCTCAAGAGCCGTCTGAACTAGCATCCGAAAACGGAGATTCAAATACCCATGATTGCAAAGACCATTCGCACCTGTTTTCCGATCGCTGCGGCTGCCGTTTCCGACAAGGCCGAGGAGATCAACAAGCTCAACGTCTTCCCCGTACCCGACGGCGACACCGGTACCAACATGTCGCTCACGCTTGCCTCGGTGACCAAGGAGCTCTCCGCCCTTCCTGCCGATGCCGATATGGAGGCCATCGCCGGCGCCATCACCCACGGCTCCCTGATGGGTGCCCGCGGTAACTCTGGCGTTATCACGTCGCAGATTCTGCGCGGCGTGGCCGAGGGCCTTGTCTCTGCCGACGAGCCTATTACGTCCGCCAACATTGCCTTCGCCTTCCGTCGTGCCGTCAAGGTTGCCTTCCAGGCTGTCCGCAAGCCCATCGAGGGCACGATCCTCACGGTCCTGCGCGATGTCTCGACCAAGGCCGATGAGTGCGAGAAGAAGAAGTTCTCGGCTGAGGATGCGCTCGATGCCATCGTCGTTGAGGCGTACCAGTCCGTCGCCCGCACACCCGACCTGTTGCCCGTTCTGAAGGAGAACGGCGTGGTCGACTCCGGCGCCTTTGGCTTTGCCATCTTCCTGGAGAACTGTGTTGCCGCTGCGCTCGGCCGCAGCACCGTTGTCGAGGATTTCTCCGCCACGTTTGACTCCGCCGGCTCTGCCCGCGATGCCGCTCTTGGCCGTGTTGAGATCGAGGCTAACGACGACTGGGAGGGCTCGGAGTTCCGCTACTGCAACGAGTTCCTCTTTAAGGCCGACGCCCCGTTTGACGAGGACGAGTGCCTTAAGTTCCTAGGCTCCATGGGCGACTGTGAGCTGCTCGTGGGCGCCTATCCCGACTACAAGATCCATGTGCACTCCAACACCCCCAACCTGGTGCTCGAGCACATGCTGCAGCTCGGTCAGATCTATGAGGTCTTTATCCACAACATGGAGATGGAGGCCCACGACCGTACCGCCAAGATCCACGAGGATCAGGAAAAGGCCGCCGAGCCCGCCAAGGCGCTGGGCTTTGTCGCCGTTGCCGCCGGTTCCGGCGAGGCTGACATCCTCAAGTCCCTTGGCGTCGACGTGGTCGTCTCCGGTGGCCAGACTATGAATCCCTCGACCGCCGACCTGCTGGGCGCGGTGGACCAGGTCAACGCGACCTCGGTCATCATCCTGCCCAATAACGGCAACATCCGCATGGCTGCCGAGGCTGCCGCTTCTGCCTGCACGGACAAGAAGGTTGCCGTTGTTCCCACCAAGACCGTTCCGCAGGCGTTCTCCGCGCTGTTCGCGGTCCTGCCCGATTCCGAGCTCGAGGACGCCGTCGCCGCCATGGTCGACGCCATCAGCGAGGTTCGCGATGGCGAGGTCACCCGCGCCGTGCGCGACTCCAGCGCATCTGATGGCTCGCCGATTCACTCCGGTGACGTCATGGGTATCATCGCCGGCTCCATCGACGTGGTCGGCTCCGACGTGAAACAGGTCACGCTCGACTGCATCAACCGCATGCAGGAGGAAGAGGAGGGCGACGCGCTGACGATTCTGGCCGGCGAGGAGCTGTCCGATGAGGCCTTCCAGGAGATCGTCGACGCCATCGAGGAGGCTCAGCCCGATCTGGAGATCGACGCCCATCGTGGCGAGCAGCCGCTCTATCCCGTGATCTTCTCGATCGAGTAGGCAACTGCCCATGTCCGAGCTGTGCTCCGTGCCGCGCGTCTCGGAGCGCTTTGCCCAGAGCAATGCGCTCGACGAGGATATCGCGCGACTCAAATATGTTTCGGGTAAACGTGAGGAGGCCCTTCGCCGTCTGGGAATTCGGACGGTGGGGGACCTCCTTCTCCATATCCCTCATCGATACCTCGACTTTACCCGTTCTTGGTCTATCGAGATGGCGCCCATCGGTACCGTGTGCACCATCGTCGCCACGGTCGACCGTATCGTCCAAAAGCAGCCGCGTCCGCGCATGCAGGTGACTGAGGTCTCACTTGTTGACGAGACGGGCGTGCTGCAGGTCGCCTTTTTCCGCCAGCCCTGGATTGCTCAGCAGCTTAAGCAGGGCGACCGCCTGGCCGTGATGGGCAAGGTCGAGTTTGCCTACGGCTTTAAACAGATGGCCTCGCCCCACTTTGAAAAGCTCGAGGACAGGCGCGCCGCAGGCACCATTCTGCCGGTCCATTACGTGAGCGATGGCGTGAGCCAGGCGTGGATGCGCCGCATCGTAAGCGGCGCGCTCGAGGTCGTCGGCAATCCGTTCGATCCGATTCCCGCGCCGCTGCGCGCAAAGCGGAAGCTCATGAGCAATGCCCGCGCGTTGCGTTCGATCCACTTTCCCTCGAGCATGGCTGAGCGCGACATCGCACGCCGGCGTCTTGCCTACGAGGAGTGCCTCTACCTGCAGCTGGCGCTGCGTCTGCGCAACGACGGTGGCCTGGTCGATGTGGTGCCCTATGCCCACACCGCGGGCGAGCATCTGGGCGCGCTTAAACAGGCCCTTCCGTTTTCGCTGAGCGACGAGCAGGAGGCCGCATTCCAAGACATCCTGCATGACATGTGCGATGGCGGGCGCGTGATGAACCGTCTGCTGCTGGGCGATGTCGGTACCGGTAAGACCGCCGTTGCCGCCTGCGCGCTAGCTGTGGCTGCCGATAGCGGCACGCAGGCCTGCGTTATGGCGCCCACGGGCGTGCTGGCGCGCCAATATGCCGATAAGACCGGCCCTCTGCTCTCGCAGGCCGGCATGTCCTGGGCGCTTCTGACGGGTGCCACGCCGGCCGCAGAGCGCGAGCGCATCCATGCACAGCTGGAATCAGGCGAGCTCGACGTCCTCTTTGGAACCCACGCGGTCCTTTCGGATAACGTTGCGTTCAAGCATCTGTCGCTCGTGGTCATCGATGAGCAGCACCGGTTTGGCGTCGGCCAACGCAACGCCCTGCGCGCGAAGGGCCCCGGTGCCGATCTGCTCGTTATGACGGCAACGCCCATCCCGCGTACGCTGGCGCTTTCGGTCTACGGCGATCTGGACACGAGTATCATCCGTCATCGGCCTGTCCCCGGCGCTGGCGTGACGACACGCGTGCTCACCGAGTCGAGCCGTGACCTCGCCTATGCCGCCATCCGCGAGGCGCATGAAAAGGGTCAGCAGGCCTACGTGATTTGCCCACTCGTGGAGCCGAGTGACTCGGCCGATGAGCTGGAAGACGTGCCCGGTATTGACCGCGACGATGAGGGCCGCGTAACCGTACCCGTGCCGCTGCACGATACGGCGACCGAGCTCGATCGCCTGCGTCTGGCGTTGCCGGGGCTTACCGTCGAGCGCCTTCACGGCCGCATGCCGGCGGGGGAGAAGGACCAGGTTATCGATGCCTTCAAGCGTGGCGAGATTGACGTGCTCGTCTCGACTACGGTGGTCGAGGTGGGCGTCGATGTGCCTAACGCCACCGTCATGGTCATCGAGAACGGCGAGCGCTTTGGATTGGCTGCCCTGCACCAGCTGCGCGGCCGCGTGGGCCGTGGCAGTGTGTCGGGCACGTGCCTGGTCATGACGCACTCCAAGGGCAACGGCGGCGCGTCCGCAGCACAAGATCGCCTGCAATCGCTCGAAAAAACCGCGGATGGCTTTACGCTCGCCCAGATGGACCTGCGTCTGCGTCACGAGGGCGAAATCCTGGGTTATCGCCAGCATGGCGGTGTGACTTTGCGCTTTGTCGACCTGGATGCCGACGAGGAACTAATCGAGTGGGCCCATTTGGACGCGGTCGAGCTCTTGCGGTATGCTTGCACCCTTGACTCCGTGGCGACGCGCCCCCTGCGCGATGCGGTCGCCATGCGATATCGACATATTATTAAGGAGGTCAGCGGAGGATGAGAATCATCGGCGGCGAATGGCGCGGTCGTAAGATCGAGGAGCCCCGTGGTCGCGATGTCACCCGCCCCACGACTGATCGCGTGCGTGAGGCGTGCGCATCTATGGTCATGTCGGCATTCGACTTCGATCTGGACGAGGTCCGCGTGCTGGACGCCTTTGGCGGCTCCGGCGCCTTAGGGTTAGAGATGCTCTCTCGTGGGGCCCGCTCGCTCACGACGTTTGAGATCGATCGCAACGCCGCGCGGCTCATTAGCAAGAATATCGAGTCGCTCTGCCGTGACCGTGCGCGTTGGCGCGTGGTCACGGGCGACATGCTGGTGAGTGCCTCGCGCGGTCGTGTACCAGGCGGCCCCTTTGATCTGGTCCTGCTCGACCCGCCCTATGCTTTTGGTGCCGAGCCGGTCGAGGAGCTGCTGCAGGACCTGGCTCAGCAGGGTATGCTTGCGTCTGGCGCTTACGCCCTGTTTGAGCATGCCGCCGCCGATGCGGGCGCGCATCCGGCAGGCTTTGAGACTGTACGTGAGAAGCGCTACGGCATTACCTCGGTCGACCTGCTCCGTTGGGTCGGCGATAGCAAGGACGGCGGCACTGATGCTAACGAAAATGACGAGGCAGTATCCCCGGAGGACGCCCATGAGTGACACTATTAATCGCGTGATCGTCCCGGGCACCTTCGATCCCATCACGTTTGGCCATATCGATGTGATCCGCCGCGCCCGCCGCATCTTTCCCAGCGTGATCGTCGCCGTGGCCGAGTCGCAGGGTAAAAACGGTGTGGGCACCACGTTTATGCTCGATGAGCGCGTGGCGCTGGCCCGCGAGGCGCTCGGTGATATCGACGGCGTCGAGGTCCTGCCCTTTACCGGCCTCTTGGTCGACTTCGCTCGTGAGCAGGGGGCGGGGGCCGTGGTCAAGGGTCTGCGCGCCATGACCGACTTTGAGTATGAGCTGCAGCAGGCCGACCTTAACTATCGCCTGGATAGCGAGCTGGAGTCCATCTTTGTCATGAGTGCGCCGCAGTACGGCTATATCTCGAGCTCGGTCGTTCGCCAGATCGCCTCGCTCGGCAGTGACGTATCGACGTTTGTCCCGTCCAACGTGGTCGAAGCGCTCAAACATCGCTTTTCGTGACGTTTCTTATTGCCTGGTGGCATGTGGTAAACTAGCACGATGATATGTTACCTATGAAAGGAGACCGGATGCCGGGCGAGAATTTTCCTGGCGATAGGATCGTCAGCTTGGTCGATGAGCTCGAAGGGCTGATCGAGGAAGCCAAGCCGCCTTTCGGCAAGAACGCTCAGTTCAAGGTCATCGACGCCGACGTGTTCTTCAACATCCTCGACGAGATCCGCATGAGCTATCCCGAGGAGTGGCAGAAGTCCCGCCGTATCCTTAAGGAGCGCGAGGAGCTTATGGCTTTCGCCCCCGCCCCCGCCGCTCAGGCCGATTCCATCATCGCCGACGCTCAGCAGCAGGCCCTCACCATTGCCGGTGAGCAGGAGATCGTCCGCCTTGCGCAGCAGCAGGCCGACGACATCCGCGATCGTGCCCAGCAGTACGAGCGTGAGACGCGTTATGCTGCCGAGGACTACGCAGAGCAGGTCTTTACGCACCTGGAGGAGAACCTCAAGAGCCTGACCGGCACCGTTACCCGTTGCCGTCAGCAGCTCAACGAGGGTGCCGCCCAGCAGAATGGTCAGTGGTAATGGCTGAGTTCCCGAGCGTTACCGTCGATCTTTCCGAGCAGCTCGAGTTTCCTGGAGATTCGTATCCGCTGACCGGTAAGGTCGATGTCGCCACCTACACGGTGGGCGAGAAGGAGTACCAGCTACAGGACGGCATCGACTACGACGTTGTCTTTACCAATGCCGGTACCGGTGTCTTGCTCACGGGCATGGTTCGCGCGCACGCCACCGGCGAGTGCGACCGTTGCCTGGAGCCCGCCTCGTTTGATATCGCTGGCGAGATCGAGGAGTTTTATCTCTTTGAGGAGCCCGAGGATCCCGAGGCCTACGAGGACGGCTACGAGCTCCTGGGTGAGGACCGCATCGTCGATCTGGGTGAGCCCATCAATGACGCGGTCGTTATGGACACGCCGTTTGTGGTGCTCTGCAAGCCCGATTGCCGCGGTCTGTGCCCCACTTGCGGCTGCAATCTCAACGTCGAGCAATGCGATTGCGCCGCCCAGGCAGAGGCGGAATGGGCCGCTGCCACGGAAAATCCATTTGCAGCATTGAAGAATCTCAAGCTTGATGAGTAAAACTGTGGTAGTATCGCTACTTGCGCGTAATCGCCACACTGGATAGTTCATAAGGAAGGTCACTATGCCCGTACCTAAACAAAAGCAGGGTCGTATCCGCACTCACACCCGTCGTTCCGCCAACATGAAGATCTCGGCTGCGGCTCAGTCCACGTGCCCCCGTTGCGGCGCTGTCAAGCTTCCGCACCACGTGTGCCCCAGCTGCGGTTTCTACAAGGACCGCGAGGTTATCGTTACCGAGTAACGGTATACTCTGGATGCGATGCCGTTCCAAATGGAACCACAATGGCCGGCTCAATGAGTCGGCCATTTTTGTATAAGGAGCATGTTTATGAGTAACGTTCGCGTTTGTGTAGACGTTGTGGGCGGAGACGAGAAACCTCAGGTTGTTCTCGATGGTATTGAGGCTGCACTTGCCGCCGATCCCGATATCGAGGTCTTGGCAGCTGGCCCCGCCGAAATCGTCAATCCCTTTGCAGCTTCCCATGCACGTGTTGAGGCCCTTGAGGCACCTGACGTTATCGCCATGGATGACGATCCCATTCGCGCCGTGATGACCAAACGCAAGTCTTCGATCGTGCTGTCGTGCCGCGCCATTAAGAAGGGCAACGCGGATGCGTTCTTCTCCGCCGGCTCCACCGGTGCCATGACCGCCGCCGCCACCGCCTATGTGACGCCGTTTAGGTATCAGGCCGAAGGCAAGAAGCAGCCGGTGCGCCCCTGTCTGACCAATGCACTGCCCAATCGCGCCGGCGGTCTGACGGTGCTGTGCGATATGGGCGCCAACCCCGATGTCGAGGTCGATGACATGGTACGTTTTGCCCAGATGGGTAGTGCTTATGCCCGCGTCGTCCTGGGCATCGAGCATCCTCGCGTGGGCCTGCTTGCCAACGGCACCGAGGACGAGAAGGGTTCCAACTTTACTAAGGCCTGCTTCCCGGCCATGAAAGCCGCCGTTCCCGGCTTTGTTGGTAACTGCGAGGGAACGGACATCACCTCAGGTAACTTCGATGTCGTCGTTGCCGATGGCATGTCGGGCAATATTGCGCTCAAGGCCACCGAGGGCGCTGCCAAGTTTTTGCTGCAGGAGCTCAAGGGTGTCTTTATGTCTTCGCTTGGCACCAAGATTGCCGCGCTGCTCATCAAAAAGCAAATGCGCGAGATTAAGGCCAAGCTCTCTGGCGACGCCAAGGGCGGCGCGATTCTTCTGGGCCTGCGCGGCGTGGTCCTGATCGGCCATGGCGCCACCTCGGTCGAGGCTGTTAAAAACGGTACGCTCGCGGCGGCCGAAGCCGTGCGCGCCGGGCTGGTCGAGAATGTCGCCAACTCTATGGACGGTATCGTTTTATAACAGCGGCGTTATGCGTCTTGGGGCGCACGTCGTGGGGTAGAATCAGAACCGTGTCTTGGTACCGCCCGGGCGGTACCATTCTTTTGGTATTCATGCACTATGAGAGGAAGCGCTATGGACCGCTCCGAAATCTTCGACAAGATCGCCGAGGTCGCTGCTGACGTTCTGGGCGTCGATGTTGCCGAAATTAGCGATGAGACCACCTTTGACGACCTCGATGCCAACTCGCTCGAGCGCCTGCAGCTGGTTACGGCCATCGAGGACGAGTTCAACCTCGAGATCGATGACGAGACTCTGCTCTCGCTTAACTCTGTCGCCGACGCCGTCGACGCGATCGAAAACGCCAGGGAGGCTTAGGTCTTGGCTTTGTCTGAACGACTTACGCGCGCCCAGGAAATTCTGGGCCACGAGTTCAATAATAAGGTGCTGCTGCGTGCGGCCCTTACGCATCCCTCGGCAGTCGAGGGCCAGCCGGTTTCTGCCAGCTATGAGCGCCTTGAGTTCTTGGGCGATTCCATTTTGGGCGCTGTGGTCGCACGCTCCCTGTTTGAGTCCTATCCGGAGTTTGACGAGGGCAAACTCACACGCCTGAAGGTGTCGCTTGTCTCGGGCGCTACGCTGTCCGAGGTTTCTCACGAGCTGGGCATCGACGACATCATCATCTTTGGTGCCTCCGAGACCGGTACCGGTGCGCGCGGCCTGCATTCGGCCCTCGAGAACGTCTACGAGTCGCTCGTGGGCGCACTGTACCTGGATGCCGGCTGGGATGCCGCAGCGGAGTTTATCCATCGTACGCTTAAGCCGCATTTGGCTTCCGAGCGTGCCGAGCATCCCGCAAACCCCAAGTCGTTTTTGCAGGAGTGCGTGCAAGCCGACGGTCACGAACCCCCGGCGTATAAGCTCGTTGGCTCCGAGGGCCCGGCGCATGCGCCCACCTTTACCGCCGTGGTGTTGATCGATGGTGTTCGCCAGGGTCGCGGCTCCGGCTCATCAAAGAAGGAAGCCGAGGGAGCCGCCGCGCTCGAAGCGCTCGACCGCATGGGTTACACCACCAACGGCGTGATTCTCAATAAGAAGCACGTGTAAGCGAGGAACCGTGTATCTCAAGTCCCTCACGCTCAAAGGGTTCAAGTCGTTTGGCGACCGCGCCCATATGACGTTTGAGCCGGGCCTGACCGTCATCGTCGGTCCCAACGGCTCGGGAAAATCGAACATCTCCGACTCCATCCTGTGGGTCCTGGGCGAGCAGAGCGCCAAGCAGCTGCGCGGCCAGGCCATGGAGGATGTCATCTTCTCGGGCTCGTCAGCGCGCAAGCCGGTGGGTGTCGCCGAGGTCACGCTGGTGCTCGATAACTCGGACCATATGCTGCCCGTCGACTTTGACGAGGTCGCCATCACCCGCCGCATGTATCGTTCGGGCGAAAGCGAATACCTCATCAACTCGAGTCCATGCCGCCTGATGGACATTCAGGACATCCTGCACGATTCGGGCCTGGGCAAGGATACGCATTCCATCATCAGCCAGGGCAAGCTTGACGCCATTTTGCAGAGCCGCCCCGAGGAGCGCCGCGCCCTCATCGAGGAGGCCGCCGGCATCTCCAAGCACAAGCGCCGCAAGGAGCGTGCGCTCAAAAAGATTAAGTCGATGGACGAGCATCTGACGCGTGCCCGCGACATCAATAAGGAAATCGCCCGTCAGCTGCGACCGCTGGAGCGTCAGGTCGATCGTGCGCGCAAGTACAAAGAGTTGTCCTCGCGCGCGAACGAGCTTACGCAGATGCTGGCCGTCGATGAGCTGCGTTCGCTGCAGTCGCAGTGGAACGACCTGGAGAGCCGCTCCAAGGAGGGCGCGGCCGAGCTTGAGCTTGCGCAGTACCGCTTGGGCGAAAAGGAGCGCGAGCTCGAGAAGCTCCAGGTCATGCTCGAGGAAAAGGGCCTGTTTGTGGGCGACCTGGGCGAGCAGCGCCGTCATATGCAAGATGTGGTCGGCCGCATTAACTCCGACATGCGCCTGCTCGAGGAAAAGGGCCACAACATGGTGTCGCGCCTGTCTGACATGCGCGGTCAGATTTCGAGCTCCGAGCATCAGCGTCGTCGTGTGGTCGAGGAGCTCGAGGACGCGCGCGCCCAGCTTGAGGAAGTGACCGGCGCGCACATGCAGGCCCAGGAGGACGTTGACGCCGCCGGTCCTGCCGCTGCTGAGCTCCACGAGCGTCGCGTGGCGCTCGACAATCAGATTTCGCAGCTCACGCGCGAGCAACGCGATGTGCAGCGCGTGGCCGATAATGCCGCGCTCGAGCTCGCCAAGGTGAAGGACTCGCTGAGCAATGCCGAGGTCGAGGACAACATGTATGCCTCGCGCCTGGAGCAGATCGATGAACAGCTCGAGGAGGTCACGGCCTCGCTCGAGAGCCGTCGCAACCGCGCAGAGGAGCTTGAGGGTGCTCTTGAGGAAGCGCGCCAGGCCCAGGCCGATGCGCGTGAGGCCACCGAGGTCGCCCGTGCAGCCCTGAAGGACTTGCGTAATCGTGAGAGTGAGGCGCGCAACAAGCTGTCCGAGGTGCGCTCGGAGCTTGCCAGCCAAAAGAAACTCGATGCCCGCATGGCCGACAGCTCGCCGCTCGTGAGCCGTCTGGTGGGTGCGCTGGGCGACGATGTCTTGGGTCGTCTGGGCGACGTGCTGGAGGCCCCGCGCGAGCTTGAGGGCCTGGTTGAGCAATTGCTCGCCGGCGATATCGATGCGCTGCTGTTTGATGACGCCGCCACGCTTGAGCGTGCCGGTCGTGCGGCTCTGGACCAAAAGAAGGCCTCGGGCGAAGCACTGCTGGTGACGCGCGGCGTGAGCGGCTCTACCGCCGCTGAGGGCGCTGCCGGTACCCGCCTGGTTGATCGTCTGTCCGTGCGTGCAGGCTACGGACCCGTCGTCGAGGCGCTGCTCGGCGGCTATTACGTGGTCGATGACTTGGCTGCCGCGCTGGCTGCGCCTGTCGTTGACGGTGTGACCTATGTGACTCCCGATGGCGCCCGCGTAAGCTGTGGCGGCCTGGTGCGTGTGGGCCTCGATGCCGGCGAGGCGTCGGGTGCTCTGGAGCGTAAGCGTCGCATTCGCGAGCTGGAGGGGCTTGAGCCCGATCTGGCTGCCGTGTTTGAGCATGTGTCGGATCAGGTCGTCGAGGCCAACGTTGCCGTCGAGGAGGCCCGTGCCGCCGAGGGCGATGCCGCCGGTGAGATCGCCCGTCTTGAGGGCGAGCGCCGCTCGCTGCTCTCCGAGATCGGCCGCTTGGAGCAAAGCGCCAACAATGCCGAGGTCGAGCGCGTGCGCATCTCCAAGCGCCGCGAGCAGGCTGCCGAGGCCGTTCGTGCCGCGCGCCCGCGCGTTGACGAGCTCACCCGTTCGCGTGACGAGGCGCGTGCACAGGCAAGCGACCTGGGTCTCCAGATTGCCGAGGCCAACGATGAGCTCGATCGCGTTCGCCGTGACGATTCCGAGGCCGCCGGTAAGCTCGCCGATGCCAAGGTGCGCCTGGCCCAGACGAGCGAGCGCCTGCGTTCGCTGAAGGGCCGCGTGCCCGACCTTGAGCATCGTCTTGAGGGCATCGACCGTCGTATCCGCGGAACACGCCAGGCTTCGCGCTCGCTCGAGCTGCTGCGCCTGCGCGTCGACCCCATGCACGAACGCTATTCTGCCCTGTTGGAACGCGCGTCGGATTGGGCAGCGCGCCTGCGTGACCAGGCCTCTCTGGAGGAGGCGGACTCCGCTTCGCTCAAGAAGACCATCGAGGATGCCAAGGCAGAGGTTGCCCGCGCTAAGGAGCGAGTCGATACCGCCTCCGCCGCGCAAAACGAGTTCAAGGTCGCGCGTGGCAAGCTCGAGGTGCAGGTAGAGGCCGCCATTAAGGCCATTACCGCCGATGGCACCACGGTACTCGAGGAAGCGCTCATGCTTCCGGCGCCCACGGACCGCGATGCCGCCGAGCGCGAACTCAACCAGCTTGTGCGCCAGATCAACAACCTTGGTCCCGTTAACCAAGTTGCCATGGAGGAGTACGAGCAGCTCAAGCGCCGCGCCGATTACATCGAGGAGCAGCTGGCCGATCTGGAGAGCGCGCGCAAGGCGCTCACCAAGATCACCGTGGCTATCGACCGTAAGATGCGCAAGGCGTTCCTGGTGACGTTTGAGAAGGTCGATGCGAACTTCCGCGAGATCTTCGCCATGCTCTTCCCGGGCGGTCAGGCTCATCTGGAGATGACCGATCCCGAGCATCCTGCCGAGACGGGTATCGAGGTCGTGGCGCAGCCGCGCGGCAAGCGCATCACCAAGATGATGCTCATGTCGGGCGGCGAGAAGAGCCTGACGGCGCTCGCCCTGCTCTTTGCTGTGTACCGCACGCGCACGGTGCCGTTCTATGTGCTGGACGAGGTCGAGGCGGCACTCGATGACGCCAACCTGTCCAAGCTCATCGGCGCACTCGACGTGTTGCGTTCCGATACGCAGCTCTTGGTTATCTCGCATCAGCGCCGTACTATGGAGGACGCTGACGTCCTCTACGGCGTCTCGATGCAAGCCGACGGCGTCAGTCGCGTCGTCTCGCAAAAACTCGATCGCGAAACCGGAAAGGTCGTGAATGCATAATGGGATTCTTCGATGCTCTCTCGCGCGGACTTGAGCGCAGCCGCGAGGCCCTCAACGAGGTCTTCTACTTTGGCGGCGAGGTCGACGAGGATTTTTGGGAGGACCTGGAGGACACCCTCGTCATGGGTGACATGGGCGCCGAGGTCGCTATCAAGGTCTCCGATGACCTGCGCGATGCCGCGGCCAAGAAGAACCTCAAGACCGCTCCGCAGCTTCGCCGTGCCCTGGCCGAGCAGCTCGAGCAGCACTTTGTGCCCATCGAGCGCGATCCGTTTTCCGATACGCCGAGCTGCGTGCTGTTTGTGGGCATTAACGGTGCCGGCAAGACCACGACGGTCGGTAAGATCGCGAGCGCCATGGCCGCCCGCGGCAAGAACGTCGTGATCGGTTCGGCCGATACCTTCCGTGCTGCCGCTATCGAGCAGCTCGATGTGTGGGGCCAGCGCGCTGGCGTCCCCGTCATCAAGCGCGACCGCGGCTCCGACCCGGCAAGTGTTTGCTACGACGTGCTCGACGAGGCCGACAAGCGCGGCAGCGACCTGGTGCTTATCGATACCGCCGGCCGTCTGCACACGAGCCCTGAGCTCATGCGCGAGCTTGCCAAGGTGGTCAATGTGACCCGTAAGCGCGCCGCCAATATGGCCGCCGGTCCCATGCCGGTTTCGGTCGTGCTTGTGATCGACGCCGCGACGGGTCAAAACGGTCTGAACCAGGCGCTCGAGTTTAACGAGGCGCTGGGCCTGGACGGTATTATCATGACTAAGCTCGACGGCACGGCTAAGGGCGGTATCGCCATGGCCGTGGCCGAGAAACTCAAGCTCCCGATCCTGCGCGTGGGCGTGGGCGAGCAGGTCGATGACCTGCAGGAGTTCAATGCCAAAGATTTCTGCCGCGCCCTGGTGGGCGAGTCCAATTAAGGAGTGACTAGTGTTTGATTCCCTGAGCGATCGCCTCAACGACACATTTGACCGCCTGCGCGGCAAGGGCAAGCTGACCGAGGCCGATATTACTTCGGCCATGCGCGATATTCGCATGGCACTGCTCGAGGCCGACGTTAACTTTAAGGTCGTCAAGGAGTTCGTCGCCAAGACCAAGGAGCGCTGCATGACCGCTGAGGTCATGGAGTCGCTGTCGCCGGCGCAAAACGTCGTCAAGATCGTGCTCGACGAGCTCACCGAGATGCTTGGCTCAACCGAGAGCAAGCTCGTCTTTAGCAATCGCATTCCCAATGTCATCATGCTCGTGGGCCTGCAGGGCTCCGGTAAGACCACGGCGGCCGTAAAGCTGGCCTACCTGCTCAAGAAGCAGGGCCGCTCGCCGCTGCTCGCCGCGTGCGACGTCTATCGTCCCGCCGCTGCCGACCAGCTGGCCACGCTCGGTGGCGAGATCGGCGTGCCAGTCTTCCGCGGTGACGGCGCGCACCCGGTCGACATTGCCAAGGGTGCCATCCAGGAGGCCGTTGACCACCTGCGCGATGTGGTCATCGTCGATACCGCCGGTCGCCTTCAGATCGACGAGCAGATGATGCAGGAGGCCGTGGACATCAAGAAGGCCGTCAAGCCCGATCAGGTGCTGATGGTCGTCGATGCCATGACCGGCCAGGATATCGTCAACGTCGTCTCGACCTTTGCCGAGCGCACCGACTTTGACGGAGTGATCATCTCCAAGCTCGACGGCGATGCCCGTGGCGGCGGCGCGCTTTCCGTGCGCCAGGTGACCGGCAAGCCCATCAAGTTCGTGAGCATGGGCGAGAAGCCCGATTCGCTGGAGCCGTTCTATCCCGATCGTATGGCCAAGCGCATTCTTGGCATGGGCGACGTTGTCGGCATTATCGAGAAGGCCCAGGAGGCGGCCGACGCCGAGCAGCTCGAGGCTGCCGAGCGAATGCTGCGCGAGGGCTTCACCATGAACGACATGCTCGACCAGATGAAGGCCGTCAAGAAGATGGGCGGCATGAAGGGCATCCTGGGCATGCTCCCCGGCGGCCAGCGTGCGCTCAACCAGATGGGCGGCAACCTGGACGAGGGCATCTTCGACAAGAACGAGGCCATCATCATGTCGATGACCAAGGAGGAGCGCCTTCGCCCCTCCATCATCAACGGTCAGCGCCGTGCCCGCATTGCCAAGGGCGCCGGCGTGACCCCCACCGAGGTCAATAGCCTTATGAAGCAGTGGGGCGAGATGAACAAGATGATGGGCCGCATGCGCACGATGGCCAATCAGGCGCAGGCCGGCGGCAAGAAGGGCAAGAAGGGTAAGAAGGGCAAAAAGATGCGCATGCCCAATATTCCCGGTCTGGATGCCATGGGGCTGGGCGGCATGGGCGGCCTGGGAACGGGCGGCCCCAAGTCCGATATGGACCTGCTGCGCCAGATGGAAGCGCAGATGCGCAACAAGAAGTAACGACTAGTTGAGTCGTGTATGGCGAAGGCCGCCTGGATGGTATTCCAGGCGGCCTTCGCCGTTTGTTCGCTGGTTGTCGCACGCGTGGAAGCGCGTTCTCGACGAGGTGCTTGCCGCTAGTGGCAGCCGCAGCCTTCGTGCCCGTCTGGGTGGTGGTGCCGGGGCCAGCCGCAGGACTCGCCATGCTCGTGGATGTGCTCGTGATCATGTCCATGGCAGTCGCAGGTGGCCTCGCCGTTCTGTGCGAGCGTGCCGGCAATGAGGGCCTCGACGCAGGCATCGCAGCTGCCCTGGGCGCCCGCATAGACCGTGATGCCGGCTTGGGCAAGCGCGTTGATAGCGCCGCCGCCGATACCGCCGCAAATGAGCGTGTCAACGACACCGTTGGCAAGCAGGCCCGCCAAGGCGCCGTGGCCGGTGCCACCGGTGCCTACGACCTGCTCGTTGAGCACCTTGCCATCCTGGATGTCGTAGATCTTGAACTGCTCGCTGCGGCCAAAGTGCATAAAGATGTTGCCGTTGTCGTACGTCGTTGCCACCCTCATGGTGCCGACCTCCTTTGCTGGCCATGCGGCCGTCGTCGTGGCGATGGGGGAGTACGCGATATTGCCGCCCTCGATGACGAGCGCTCGTCCGTTGACCAGCGCATCGGCCACCTTGCGATGCGCGCGGCTGCAAATGGCCGCCACCGTTGCGCGGGCGATGCCCATCTGCTGGGCGACCGCCTCTTGGTTGAGACCTTCCAGGTCGCACAGGCGCAGCACCTCAAGCTCGTCGACGGGCATGTCGATGGCATCACCGCTGGCCAGGCCATCGGGGGTAAAGCCGCGGTATTCGGGGATGATCCCGACGCGGCGCAGTTTTTCGCGTCTTCCTGCCATGCACACTCCTTATCTGACATATGTCAACAATAGGATAACGCGTTAGTCGTTGGGCGCAAGGCATTTCTGTCATATGTCAGAAAAAGGCTAAGATGCCTCGTTGCCGCATGCGGAGCCGCGCTGCCGTGCATTGCGTGTGCCGGACTAAGTGTCCAATTCGACACTCGCGCGCCTGGGCTACAATAAATCTCGCTTATAGGCGACTGACAGGAGGGTCAATGAGCAAAGCTGATCAGCAGTTTGTAACCATGTGCCGCGATATCTTGGACCATGGCACCACCACCGAGGGCCAAAAGGTCCGTCCGGTGTGGGAGGACGGCACCCCTGCCTTTACCATTAAAAACTTTGGTGTCACGGCGCGCTATGATCTGCGCGAGGAGTTCCCCGCGCTCACCCTGCGTCGTACGGCGCTTAAGTCTGCCATGGACGAGATTCTGTGGATCTATCAAAAGAAGTCCAATAACGTGCATGATCTCAACAGCCATATCTGGGATGAGTGGGCCGATGAGACCGGTTCCATCGGTAAAGCCTACGGCTATCAGATTGGTCAGAAGAGCCATTACGTCGAGGGCGACTTCGACCAGATGGACCGTGTGCTGTACGACCTTAAGCACACGCCGTATAGTCGCCGCATTATGACCAATACGTACGTGTTTAGCGATCTGTCCGAGATGCACCTTTATCCGTGCGCCTATAGCGTGACCTATAACGTGACGCAGCGTCCTCAGGACGACAAGCCGACGCTCAACATGATTCTCAACCAGCGCAGCCAGGACATTTTGGCCGCGAACAACTGGAACGTGTGCCAGTACGCCATTTTGCTGATGATGGTCGCGCAGTCGGTCGATATGATTCCCGGTGAGCTGCTGCACGTGATCGCCGACGCCCATATCTATGATCGTCATGTCGATATCGTCCGCGAGCTTATCGAGCGTCCGCAGTTTGCGGCACCCAAGGTAACGCTCAACCCCGATGTGCATGACTTCTATGCGTTTACGACCGATGACCTGATCGTCGAGGGCTATGAGCACGGCCCGCAGGTCAAGAACATTCCCATTGCGGTGTAGGTGGTGCTCATGACGTGTAAGCTATCTGCTATCGTCGCCGTGTGTGACGATTGGGGCATTGGGTGCGAGGGCGACATGGTGGTGTCCAATCGCGCCGATATGCGCCATTTTGTGGCCTGCACCAAGGGCCGCCCGGTTATCATGGGACGCAAGACGCTGCTGAGTTTTCCCGGCGGGCGTCCTCTCAAGAACCGCCGCAATATCGTGCTTACGCGCGATATGGGCTTTACCCACGAGGGCGTCGACGTGGTGCATAGCGTTGACGAAGCGCTCTCTGCGGTTGCCGATGAGCTCGTTGCCTGGGTGATCGGTGGCGGCGATGTCTATCGGCAGTTTTTGCCGTACTGCGTGGAGGCCGAGGTCACTCATGACCACTGCGTCCATCCCGTGGACACGTACTTTCCCGACTTGGACGCCGATCCCGCGTGGGAGATTGCGCAGCGTAGCGGGGTCGCGACGATTGCCGCCGGTGAGGGTGACGAGGGCGTCAATTATGAGTTCGTGACGTATCGTCGCATCGAGGCGTAAATCGTCTGGCGTGAACGGTATCATCGGGTTGATTGAATGCATGGGGCGGCGCTTAGCGTCGCCTCGTTTGGTATAGATGTGCTGTAAAGAAGGGTGCGGGCTGGCTGCTATGACTGATGCCGTTGAGGTTCTGCGAATTGATTCGCTCGAGGACGAGCGGCTCGATGCCTACGTGCGACTGACCGAGCGTGAGCTTCGCTGCGTGCTGGAGCCGCAAAAGGGCATCTTTATTGCGGAGAGCGCCAAGGTCATCGAGCGTGCCGTGCGCGCCGGATATGAGCCGGTGAGCTTTCTTCTGGGCGAGCGCTGGCTCGACCAGATGATGCCGCTGTTTGACCAGCTTGTCGTGCGCGAGGGAGCGGGTCCGGTTCCCGTGTTCGTGGCCTCCATGGAGCTCATGGAGCAGTTGACGGGCTTTAACGTGACGCGCGGCGCGCTGGCGGCGTTCCGTCGCCCGCGTCAGATTCCGGTTGATGAGTTCTTGGGCGGCGTCGTCGAGGCGGCGGGGGATCGTCCGGTGCGCGTGTGCGTGCTTGAGGGTATTGTTGATCACACCAATGTTGGCGCGATTTTCCGCTCGGCTGCCGCATTGAACGTTGACGGTATTTTGGTCAGCCCGACGTGCTGCGACCCGCTGTACCGTCGCTCGGCCCGCGTGAGCATGGGCACCGTGTTTCAGGTGCCGTGGACGCGCATTGGCAGCGAGGCTCGTGTGTGGCCGCATGATGGTCTGAGCGCGTTGCACGATGCCGGTTTTTCGTGTGCCGCTATGGCGTTGACGGACGACTCTGTTTCGCTTGATGATCCTGTACTGCAGAAGATTGATCGCTTGGCGATTTTTATGGGCACCGAGGGTGCCGGCTTGGTCGCCAAGACCATTGCCGGCTGTGACCACGCGGTGCGCATTCCGATGGCGCACGGGGTCGATTCGCTTAACGTGGCCGCGGCGAGCGCCGTCGCCTTTTGGCAGCTGTGCCCGCACGTGAGCAATGAGTATCACTACCAGCCGGGTTTGTATCACTAGGCAGATATTTCGCACCAGGCTCTGATTCGGGGTGTTTCGGTCGCCGCCAGTCGGTGCTAAGCTGGTATTGGCTTTGGTCTTAAATTGCCGTTTTGTTGTTTGACGTACACTGGCGGGGAGGGCGTGTGGCTAAGAAATCTACGGCTATCGATGTAACGCAGGGTGTCATTTGGCAACAGCTGCTGTCGCTGTGCGTTCCCATCTTTTTTAGTTCGTTTTTTCAGCAGGCCTACACGCTTATCGGTACTTATATTGTCGGTCAGTTTGGCGGCAAGCTCGCGCTGGGCGGCATTCAAGCCACGATGGTCCTCACCGAGCTCTGCATTGGCTTTTGCGTTGGCGTTGGCGCTGGTTGCGCCGTTATCACGGGTCAGTTTTTTGGCCAGCACGATGATGAGCGACTGAGTCGTTCGGTCCATACGGCCATGACGCTTGCGCTGGTGGGCGGTATCGTTTTCTCGATTCTTGGCATAGTGTTCGTTGAGCCCATGCTGGTGCTTATGAACACGCCGCATGAACTATTGGCCGAGGGCGTGGCCTATGCTCGCTGTTATTTTGCCGCGATGGTTGCGGCACTGCTGCTTAATATGGGAACCGCACTGCTGCGTGCCGTGGGCGACACACGCGGGCCCGCCGTGATCATTGCCTCTGGCTGCCTGGTTAACGTGGTGCTGGATATCATCTTTGTCGCTGTGTTGCATATGGAGGCGCTGGGCTGCGGCATCGCAGTGGCGCTGACCATTTGCTCCAATGCAACGATGATCGTGTTTCGCATGATGCGCGCTCCGGGTGCATGGCGTCTTTCGCTGTCTAAGCTCGGCATCGATCGCGGTATTTGCAAGAGTATGATCTCGTGTGGTCTGCCACTCGGTTTTCAATCGGCTGCCTATTCGATCTCGAACGTGTTGATCCAGGTGTCGGTTAATTCGTTTGGCGCCGATGTCACGACTGCTTGGGGTCTATCTGGGCGCCTGGATGGCATTATCTGGATGGTGACCGAGGCGCTCGGCGTAGCGATCACTACGTTCTCGGCGCAGAACTTTGGCGCGCGCAATTACGAGCGCATGCGCAAGGGCTACCATACGTCGCTCGTGCTGTCGTTTATGCTCATTGGTGGCCTGTCTGCCGTGCTGCTGGTGTTCTCGGGTCCGCTGTCGCGTTTGTTTGTCGACGATGCTTCGATTTCGGCGTACACCACGACGATTCTTCATTTCATCGCGCCGTTTTACGCGATCTTCTCGATTATCGAAAACGCTTCGGGCTCCATTCGCGGTGCCGGCGTGAGCTTGCAGCCTATGATGCTCACCATCTTTGGCACCGTTGTCTTGAGGGTGATCTGGGTGTTTGCGATCATGCCTTTCGATCCGTCGCTCGAGCATCTACTGCTGGTTTACCCCGTAACCTGGCTCATCACCGCAACCATGTTCACCATCTACCACCACAGCGGCAACTGGCTAGGCCGCGCCACCGCCTAGCTCATCCGTCGGATACCCCTGATAAGTTGCGGTGAAATAGTTCCTGAAAAGCCCTTGCGGACCGTCAAACAAGTACTATTCCACCGCAACTTCCTTATGAGCTGTAGGTGTTGGCGGAAAACGAATCAATTAGTATTCGATGCCCTGACGGGCTAGGAGGCCTTCGTCGAAGTAGTGTTTGACGGGTCGCATTTCGGTGACCAGGTCGGCGAGGTCCGCGAGGGGCAACAGGCCGCGGCCGGTGAGCACGAGCTCCGTGGTGGCGGGCTTTATCGCAATCAGTTCCTCGATATCCTCTCGCGCCCCAAAGCAGCCTTCGTCTTGCCCTTGCCGTCTCCCGTATAGATTTGAACCTTGCCGACTTACAGTGATGCCATCTCTGTCCTTTCGTGCCCGGCGTCGGTTTATCGTCGCTCGGGTTGGGTATTCTAGAAACTATTATCAACCCCAGTAGATGGAGTTCAAGCAGATGGAGATGGATGACAACAAGCGTAGACGGAATATGATCCTCTACGTGCTCATCGCCTTCGTCGTCTACCTCGTGCTCTCGACCGTTCTGTTCCCCAACATCGGTCACACGCAGCAGATTACGGAGACCGATTACTCGACGTTCGTGAAGGCGCTCGACAAGAAGAGCGTCGAAAAGGTCGAGTACAACACCGACGACTATACGATTTATTACACCAAGAAGGGCGAGGACGAGAACATCGCCTATAAGACGACCGGCGTGCCGAATGATGCGGGCTTTACCGATCGCGTGCTTGAGTCTGGCGCTTCGCTCGAGTCGGTCGTTCCTGATAAAAACTCGGGTTTGATGACCTACTACCTGCTCACACTCATTCTTCCTATGGTGATTTTCTTCCTCATCGGTTGGTGGCTCAACCGCCGCATGAAGAAGGCTATGGGCGATGACGGCCCGTCGATGAACTTTGGCGGCGGCGGTTTTGGCGGCGGCGGACTGGGTAAGTCCGGCGCGCGCGTGATCGCCTCCAAGGACGTGGGGGTGACCTTTAAGGATGTCGCCGGCCAGGAAGAGGCCAAGGAATCCCTCAAGGAGGTCGTGGACTTTCTGGAGAAGCCGCAGCGCTACGAGGAGATCGGCGCCAAGCTGCCGCGCGGTGCTCTCCTTGTTGGCCCTCCGGGTACCGGTAAGACCCTGCTTGCCAAGGCTGTTGCCGGCGAGGCCGGTGTTCCGTTCTTTAGCATTTCGGGCTCTGAGTTCGTTGAGATGTTTGTTGGTCGCGGCGCTGCAAAGGTTCGTGACCTGTTTAAGCAGGCCAAGGAAAAGGCCCCGTGTATCGTCTTTATCGATGAGATCGATACCATCGGTAAGAAGCGCGATGGCGGCGGCTTTAGCGGCAACGACGAGCGCGAGCAGACGCTCAATCAGTTGCTGACCGAGATGGATGGCTTCGATAACCACAAGGGTATCGTTGTCCTTGCCGCAACCAACCGCCCCGACAGTCTCGATCCCGCTCTACTGCGCCCCGGTCGTTTTGACCGCCGCATCCCCGTCGAGTTGCCCGATCTGACCGGCCGTAAGAACATCCTCGAGCTCCACGCCAAGAGTGTGAAGACCGAGCCGCCGATCGATCTGACCGCGATTGCCCGCGCCACGCCCGGTGCCTCGGGCGCCGACCTGGCCAATATCATCAACGAGGGCGCCCTGCGCGCCGTTCGCGAGGGTCGCAAGCGTGCAACCCAGGACGACTTCGAGGAGTCGGTGGAGGTCGTCGTTGCCGGCCAACAGCGTAAGTCCACGGTGCTGTCCGACCACGAGAAGCAGGTCGTTTCTTATCACGAGATCGGCCATGCCATCGTTGCCGCTCGCCAGAAGGGCTCTGCGCCGGTCACGAAGATCACCATCGTGCCGCGCACGAGCGGTGCTCTTGGTTATACCATGCAGGTCGAGGAGGACGAGCGCTTCCTGACGACGCGCCAGGAGGTCTTGGACAAGCTCGCCGTCTATTGCGGTGGCCGCGCAGCCGAGGAGCTCATCTTTGGAGAGATGACGACCGGCGCCGCCAACGACATCGAGCAGGCTACCAAGCTCGCCCGTAATATGGTGACGCGCTTTGGTATGTCCGACGAGTTTGGCATGATGGCGCTCGGTACCGTGCAGAACGCGTATCTCAATCAGGACACGTCGCTCACCTGCGCCCCCGGTACGGCCGAGCGCGTGGACGCGATTGTCGCCAAGCTGATCGAGGATGCGCACGACCGCGCTTTGCAGATTCTGAAGGAGAACAAGTTTAAGCTCCACGAGCTGGCTCGTTATCTGTATAAGAAGGAGACCATCACGGGTGAGGAGTTCATGAACCTCCTCACGCGCGAGAATCCGCTGATGCCCAAGCAGCAGTAACGCCGCGGCCGAGCCAGTAAACGCCGACGCCCCATTTGAGCAGCTTTCTCAAATGGGGCGTTTTGCTTGAGAGGGATGGAAATGAAGATCGTGGTGAGCGCCTGCTTGATGGGCGAGAGCTGCAAGTATAACGGGCTCGATAACTACCGCCGCGCGTTGGTCGAGGCTTGCGAGCGCACGGGGACCGAGGTCCTCCTCGTGTGCCCTGAGGTCTTTGGGGGCCTGCCCACGCCGCGCAAGCCGTCCGAGATTGTGAACGGAGAAGTTCGTACCTGCGAGGGCATTTCGGTCGATCGCGAATTTCGTCTGGGCGCTCAACGTGCGCTCGATATGTGCGAGCAAGCGGGCGGCCCGTCCGAGATCGTTGCGTGCATTTTGCAGGATCGCAGTCCGTCGTGCGGCGTGGACCATATCTACGACGGATCCTTCAGCGGCACGCTCACAACAGGTAACGGTGTCTTCGTTGACCTGCTCCTGCGTCACGGCTATCGTGTGATCCCGGCAAGCGAATTCGACTCGAGCATGTTACGGCAATAAAAAACGCCACAAAGGTGCTTGTCCCCTTTGTGGCGGTTTTGGTCGGTTAGGCCAGGATAGAGTGGCCGTAGGCGTTGGCGGCCTTGATGGCGGCGGCGAACTTTTCGTCGGTGAAGGGCTCGGGGTTTCCCTGCTTCCACTCGTTGGTGGCGTGTGCGAACTCGCACAGGGCCGGGATGTCTGCCTCGGAAAGCCCGACCTGCTCCAGCGTCACGGGCAGCCCCATCTGCTTGTTAAAGGCGGCGTAGCGCTCAAGGTTCTCGGTATCGCCCGTATAGGCAAACAGCACCAGCACGCCCAGGCTCACGACCTCGCCGTGTAGGTAGGAGCCCTCGCGCGGAATGCTGCAGGTGGCGTTGTAGAACGCGTGCGCCACGCTCGAGTTGTAGTAGTAATCGTTTTGGTTGGTCAGGTTCGAGACATAGCCCGTGTTGACCACGATGTCGAGTGCGATCTGCTTTACGGCCTCGGTCGACAGGTCTTGGCGCACGTCCTCAAGACCCTGGACGCCATAGGTAAACAGCGGCTCGGAGCAGGTGTGGGCGAGTGCCAGGCCAAGACCGGCGGTGTGCTCCAAATTACCGGCGCTCGTGGCGTACTCGACCTCGGGCTGCTTAGACAGGGCATCGCCCACGCCGGCCCAGAAGTACTCTGCCGGTGCCTCGGCGATGATCTTGGGGTTGATGAAGATGTGTGCCGGTCGGTTGGGGTACGAATAGCCCTCGAGCGAGCCATCGTCATTGTAGACAACGGCAATGGCGGTCGCGGCCGAGCAGTTGGAGCAAATCGTCGGTACGGTAAAGACGATCTTCTTGAGCTCGATGGCCGCCGTCTTGACGGTGTCGAGTGCCTTGCCGCCGCCACATGCGATGAGCACGTCGGCTTCCTGGCAGGCAGGGGAGTTCACGACCTTGGCGATATTGGCACGCGTACTGTTGGTGCCATAGACGCGCGTCTCCAGGACCTCGACATCGGTACCTTTAAGTGCCGCCTCGATTCCCGGCAGCGCCGCAGCCAGGGCTCGCTTGCCGCCGATGATGGCGACCTTGGTCGCTCCGTACTCGGCCAGTGCGGCGGGCAGCTCGGTAAAGCAATCCTCGCCAACGGTATAATCACTCATTCCAATCGTGCGCATGGCAACCTTCTTTCTTTCGATAAAGTGCTTTCAGGTATTTTGCTCCTAGAGAAGGTCCACAGCCGCGAGAAATTTCGAACGTATAAAACCAGTGTTGAGGGTTTTTCGCCGGCGCGGAACGTGCTAGCATACTCCGCATAAGCGTTGATGGGGACGAGTAGTCGGCCGTCCGCATGTTGCAGAGAGCGGGGAGCGCTGAGAACCCGTGCATGCGACCGATGAAAATCACCCCGGAGCTGCGGTCCCAACGGACGCGTCGCACAGGCTCGTCTTAGTAGATATCGCCGAGATGGTCGTCGATACAGGCCAGCCGAGTAACGGATGCGAGCGCGCGAATACGCGGGTGAGGGCATCTAAGCTGGGTGGTTAAACGAAGAGCTTTTGCGGGCGTACAGCTCGTTTTGTGGCGCTTCGTCCCAGCTTGTAGGGACGGGCGCTTTTTTGGTGCCCAACGGGCGTGTGCGCCCATGACATGAAAGGGGTACCGTGGCAAACGAGTACAAGCAGACGATGAATCTGCCCAAGACCGGTTTTCCCATGCGTGCCGGTCTTTCCAAGTCCGAGCCCAAGCGACTCAAGGACTGGCAGGACAACAAGGTCTACGAGCAGGTTCTGAAGAAGAACGAGGGTCACAAGAAGTTCGTGCTGCACGACGGTCCTCCGTACGCCAACGGCCCGATTCACATCGGCCATGCCATGAACAAGATCTCCAAGGACATGATCAACCGTTACTGGATGATGCAGGGCTATGAGGTTCCCTATGTCCCCGGTTGGGACTGCCATGGCCAGCCGATCGAGCATAAGGTCGAGGAGAAGCTCGGCACCGAGAAGTTCAACCAGACCTCCACGGCTAAGATCCGTGAGCTTTGCAATAAGTTCGCTGTCGAGAACATCGAGCTGCAGAAGGCCGGCTTCCGTCGCCTGGGCGTGCTCGGCGATTGGGACAACCCCTATCTGACGCTCTATCACCAGCATGACGCCGCCGACATCGAGGTTTTCAAGGCCATGTTCGACAAGGGCATGATCTATCGCGGTCACAAGCCCGTCCACTGGTGCAAGCACTGCCATACCGCACTTGCTGAGGCCGAGATTGAGTACTCCGACGAGACGAGCCCGTCCATCTTCGTGCGCTTTGAGATGACCTCCAAGCCCGTCGGCCTCGAGAACTTCGACGGCCCGGTTGACTTTATCATCTGGACGACCACGCCGTGGACCATCCCCTCCGACCAGGCAGTTTCTCTCAAGCCCGGTGCCGCCTACGTCGCCGTTGAGCACGACGGCCGCGCCGAGGTCATGCTCGAGGACCTGGCTCCCAAGTGCTGCGAGGAGTTTGGCTGGGAGTACACCCCGGTTGTGGTCGACGGCAAGCCCTATGTGGTTCCCGCCGAGACCTTCCATCACATTCACTATAAGCAGCCGATCTTTGACGGTGTTGAGGGCGTGGCACTGTTGGCCGATTACGTCGGTGTCGATGACGGTACCGGTATCGTCCACAACTCGCCCGGTCACGGCGTCGACGACTACTTCGCCTGCCTCAAGGAGGGCATCACCGACATTTGCATGCCGGTCGATGACGACGGCAAGTTCTACACCGGCGAGGAGTTCGGCACCGGTGGCCCCTTCAGCGGCATGGATACCGACGAGGCCAACCCGCACATCATCGAGTTCCTGCGCGAGCGCGGCACCCTGGTCCTCGAGAAGAAGATCACGCACAGCTATCCGCACTGCTGGCGCTGCAAGCACCCGGTGCTCTTCCGTGCTACCGACCAGTGGTTCGTCTCGATGGACAAGACCGGTCTGCGCGAGCAGGCTGGCAAAGAGGTCCGCGAGAACGTCAAGTGGTATCCGGCTCACGCCGCCAACCGCATCGGCGCCATGGTCGAGCAGCGTCCCGACTGGTGCATCAGCCGTCAGCGCAACTGGGGCGTGCCTATCCCCAGCTACACTTGCGCCGACTGCGGCGAGAAGGTCATGAACGACGCTACGCTCGACGCAGTCATCAAGCTCTTCCACGAGAAGGGCTCCGACGCCTGGTTCACCGACGCTCCCGAGAGTTACCTGGGCGAGGCCTGCGTCTGCCCCAAGTGCGGCGGCCATCATCTCAAGGCAGATAAGGACATCCTCGACGTGTGGTGGGATTCCGGCGTCTCCTGGAAGGCCGTCTGCGAGTACCGTCCCGAGCTGGAGTATCCGGCGGATGTGTACCTCGAGGGCTCCGACCAGCACCGCGGTTGGTTCCAGAGCTCGCTGCTCACCTCGGTGGGTGCCAACGGCCATGCTCCGTACAAGGCGGTCGTCTCGCAGGGCTTCACGCTCGACGGTCAGGGCCGCAAGATGTCCAAGTCGCTCGGCAACGTCATCGACCCCAACAAGGTCTGCGACGAGATGGGCGCTGACATCATTCGCCTGTGGGTCGCCTCGGTCGACACCAGCTCCGACGTTTCCATCGACCACGAGATTCTCGCCCGTACGTCTGATGCCTACCGTCGTTTCCGCAACACGCTGCGCTTCTTGCTCTCCGAGCTCGAGGGTCAGTTTGAGCCCGAGACCGACGGCGTCGCCTTTGCCGACCTGTTGCCGCTCGACAAGCTCATGGTTGCCCGTCTGACCCAGGTCCAGGCCGAGGTCGACGACGCCTACGCCAGCTATGAGTTCCCGCGCGCCTACCGTGCGCTTTATGACTTCGTGGTTACCGAGCTTTCCAACGTGTACCTCGACGCCCTGAAGGACCGTCTGTACTGCGATAAGCCCGGCTCGCTCGAGCGCCGCAGCGCCCAGACCGTGCTGGCCGAGCTCTTCTCGATGCTCATGCGCGACCTGCAGCCGATCCTGTCCTACACCGTCGACGAGGCCATGGCATATGCGCCCGCCGGCTGCGTCGATCACCAGAAGTACGCCGCGCTGCTCGATTGGTACAAGTCGCCCATCACGGTCGATGAGGCCAACGAGTTTGAGGGCGTGCTCGAGGCTTCTCTTGAGCTCCGTAGCGCCGTGACCAAGGCCCTTGAGGATGCCCGTTCTGCCGGCACCTTCACCAAGAGCCAGCAGGTTCGCGTCAAGGCGGTCGTTCCCGCCGAGATGTACGCGCTGCTGACTGGTGACAAAGCGGTCGACCTGGCCGAGTTCTACATCGTCTCCGATGTTGAGCTGACCCAGGGCGAAGAGCTTTCCGTCTGCATTGATGCTGCCGAGGGCGAGTGCTGCGACCGTTGCTGGAACTACCGCACCACCGTCGGCGAGTACAACGGCCACGCGCATATCTGTAAGCGCTGCGCTGATGCGCTGTAGGTTACGGCGTTCGTAGAACGCCGTAACCTACCGACGCTGCAAACGCCCCTAAGCGGCAATCTGACGTTCAATCGTCGATCGCGTACCAAAGTACGCTTCCCTCCTCTTTCACGTCACCTTGCTCGCTTAGGGACGTTTTCGCTGTTGGCGACGGTAATGCGGCGTTTCCATTGTTGGAGCTAGAGGCTTTCTTTCGACTTGCGCTTTTAGTCGAAAGCGATTAAGCGACATTCCGTTATTCGGAATGTCGCTTTCGTTTTATGCTGGTTATTTCGCTTGCGTTGGTGGATATGTCGTGCGCTCTGCTTGTGGCAATATAAGATGTTTACTTGTGTTAAACGGAATTCGATGTTCTTGAGGGTAGGGGATTTCTTTGGGTCGTGCTGGGGATATGACGCCGCCTTTGCGCTGGCGGTTAGGTGTTGCTGGTGGGGTGGTGCTGGTTGTGCTGCTTTTTGATCAGCCGACCAAGCTTGCGGTTCGTTCCGTGGGCGACGCTTTGCATGTGACTGTTATCCCCGGTGTGATCGACTTTCTATTTGTCCGCAATATCGGTGCTGCCTTTAGCATGGGCGAGGGGCATGGCGTTGCGTTTGCTTTGCTGGCGCTTGCGGTCATTGTCGCCATTGCCGTGTACTTGCTTCGCGCGCCCCAGCTTGCTCGCTTGGAGGTTGTGGGCATGGCTATGGTCGCGGGCGGCGCCATTGGCAACGCGATCGACCGTCTGGCCTTTGGCTTCGTGACCGATTTTATTGCCACCACCTTCATCGACTTTCCCGTCTTCAATGTGGCCGATATCGGCATTACCGTGGGCGTTGTGCTCGCCCTCTTCGGCTACATGTTCTTGAGTCCCGCGGCCCGCGAGGTTGATGCGACTGCCGAGCTCAATGCCCGTGATGAGGCCCGCGCCAAGCGCAAAGCCAAGCAGCGTGGGGAGCGTGCCCGCAAGATTCGCGAAAGGAATGAGCGTTAATGGCCGACATCCATATTCTTGTTGCCGACGATTGCTCTGGCCAGCGTCTCGACGCCTTTCTGGGTGCCAACGACGGCTGCCCCACGCGCTCTGCCTGCGCGCATCTGATCGAGGGCGGCGCCGTAATCGTGAACGGCGAGACCTGTCTGTCAAAAAAGTATGCCGTACGCGCCGGTGACCGCATCTCGGTCGACCTGCCCGAGCCGCACGATCCCACCGATGTGATTCCCGAGGCCATCCCGCTCGACATTCGCTATGAGGACGACTATCTCATTGTGCTCTCCAAGCAGCGCGGGCTGGTGTGCCATCCCGCCCACGGCCACGAGAGCGGCACGCTTGCGAACGCCTTGGTCTACCACTGCGGTATCGATCATCTTGGTACCGTGCAGGGTGAGGACCGCCCCGGCATCGTGCATCGCCTGGATCGCGATACCTCGGGCCTTATGCTCGCGGCAAAAGACGACGACACCCAGCGCGCGCTTCAAAATCTCATTCGCACGCGTACGCTCGACCGCCGCTATATCACGCTTGTCCACGGGCACATCGCCATGGACGAGGGCACCATCAATACCGGTATCGCCCGTTCTACGCGCGACCGCGTCAAGATGGCGGTTTCGGACGACCCCTTTGCCCGTCAGGCCATTACGACCTTTAAAGTCCTCGAGCGCTTTGATTCCACGCGCTTTGACGATGGTTATACGCTCGTTGAGTGCCATCTGTTTACCGGTCGCACGCACCAGATTCGCGTGCATATGCGTCATATCAACCACGCCTGCGTGGGCGATCCACTCTACGGCAAGTGCGATGCGCGCGCCGACCAGGGCCTGACCAGGCAGTTCCTTCATTCCTGGCGCGTGGCGTTCGACCATCCCGTGACGGGGGAGCGCATTGAGTGCCGCGACGAGTTGCCGTGGGATCTCGCTGCGGTTCTCGACGATCTGGCTCCGCGCTCGCTCGGTCGCACGGCCGTTGGCGACGACATCGTCCCGCAGCTCGGTCTTCTCGAAGTCTAGCCAGTATTAGGTGGTTTCTTGAACTCGATTAGCCTGCGGTAAGATATACGGTTGTTTACGTAACGCGTTCTCGGGAGCCTGCATGCTCGCCTTTTTACAAACCAACACACCCATCGTGATCTTCAACCAGATTGTCGTCACGCTGCTCACGGTCTGCTTTCTGTACCAGGTTGTCTTCTTTGTCATTGGCGCTCTTCGTGGCGAGGTCGCGCCTCCCAAGGCCAAAAAACTCCATCGCTATGCCTTCTTTATCGCGGCGCATAATGAGGAGGCCGTGATTGCCAACCTCGTTCGCTCCATCAAGGACCAGGATTATCCGTCCGAGCTTATCGAGGTCTTCGTGGTTGCCGACGCCTGCACCGACAACACCGCACAGCTCGCGCGCGAGGCAGGTGCCATTGTTTACGAGCGCAATGATCTTGCCCGTAAGGGTAAGAGCTGGGTCATGGACTTTGGCTTCGACCGCATCCTTAACGAGTATCCCGACACGTTTGAAGGCTACTTTATCTTCGATGCCGATAACGTTATCTCCCGCGATTACGTGTCCAAAATGAACGATGCCTTTGACCAGGGCTTCCATGTGGTCACGAGCTATCGCAATTCCAAGAACTTCGGCAGCTCGTGGATCTCGGCGGCTAATGCCACGTGGTATCTGCGCGAGGCGCGCTTTCTCAACAACGCGCGCAACATCTGTAAGACGTCTTGCGCCGTCTCGGGTTCGGGCTACCTCATCTCCGCTAGTGTAATCGAGGGCATGCGCGGTTGGCAGTTCCACACGCTGACCGAGGACATCCAGTTCACCACGTTCTGCGCCATTCACGGCATTCGCATTGGCTATGCGCCGGCGGAGTTCTTTGACGAACAACCCGTGACGTTTAAGGCGTCCTGGAAACAGCGCATGCGTTGGACCAAGGGCTTCTACCAGGTGTTCTTTACTTACGGTAAGCACCTGATCAAGTCGACCTTCCGCTACCATCGCTTTGCCGCCTACGACATGTTCATGACGATCGCCCCGGGTATGCTGCTGTCGCTCATCTCGATGCTCGCCAATGCGACGTTCTTGATTGTGGGTGGCCTTTCGCATGGTTTCTTGGCTACCGAAGTTGAGATGCAGGCGTGCGCCGCTTCGCTCATTATGACCTTCGCCATGATGTATCAGACCTTCTTTATCCTGGCGCTGCTTACGACCATCTTTGAGTACAAGCATATTCACTGCGCGCAAAAGTGGCGTCTGGTGACCAACCTGTTTACCTTCCCGATCTTTATGTTCAGCTATATCCCCATCACGGTGGCCGCGCTGTTCTTGAAGGTCGACTGGGTGCCGACACAGCACGCCGTCAACGTTACCCTCGACGAGGTCATGCAAGGCGCCAAATAACCACGATTAAAACCACCACAAAGGGGATAGGACCTTTGTGGTGGTATTTGCATCTGAGCGCTCAGTTGAGGGGGTTTCGATGGTCTATATCCCGTTTTGGATTTGCATCTTTGCCGGCGCGGCGATTGATGCCCGTGAGCGACGCTTTCCCAATGAGCTTGCCGGCGCGTGTGCCGTGGCGGCGCTTGCGGGCGTTTGGCTCGACAAGGGCGTTAACACGGCGCTTGACCACGCGGGCCTTGCCGTCATTGTGTATCTTACTCTCGTGCTGAGTGAGTCCTTCTGGCGTCGTCTTCGCCAAATCCCGGGCATCGGCATGGGGGATGCCAAGGCGCTCTTCGCGCTTTGCACGCTCGACCCTATGGGTGGCATCGTGGCATTTGCCGTCGCACTCCTGGCCCTGGCCCTCTCCTGCCTCTTCGCAAAATCGCGCTCCCTGCCATTGCTCCCGTTTTTAGTGCCGATTTTTGCCATAATCGAGGTCGTGGGCTGCACTTTGTAACCGATTGCGCATCCTTTTTAAGGAGCATGCCATGGAATCTAATCAAGAAACGGCCGTCATTAAGGCGCGCATGGACCGTATTCCCTCGGCGTTGTCGCCCGAGCTTGTCGAGCGCATTGCCGCCGATCGTGCTTCGGGCTATGTCAACCCGTATCGTTGCAACGATGATCAGGTCATTCGTCGTATTGATCGCGCCGCCGACAAAGGCACGCTTATGCGTCCGGCGTTTATGCGCGATACCGAAAAGATACTTCATCTTCCGGCGTACACCCGTTATGCAGGCAAAACGCAGGTCTTTAGCTTCCGTAGCAATGATGATCTTTCACGCCGCGGTTTGCACGTACAGCTTGTCTCCCGCATTGCGCGCGATATCGGTCGCGCCCTGGGGCTCAATTGCGATCTGATCGAGGCGATTGGCCTGGGTCACGACTTGGGACACACGCCTTTCGGCCATGCCGGCGAGCGCTTCCTCAACGATATCTATCATGAGCGTACGGGGCGTTATTTTTTCCATAACGTGCAGTCGGTTCGCGTGCTCGACGCGTTGTATGGCCGCAACGTGTCGCTCCAGACGCTCGACGGCGTGCTATGCCATAACGGCGAGTACGAGCAGCGCGAGTTTGAGCTCTCGGACATGGGCTCCTTTGACCAGTTTGACCAGACGGTTGAGGATTGCATTGCCACGGGCTATAGCGCAATTGAGCATCTGCGTCCCATGACGCTCGAGGGCTGCGTCGTTCGCATCTCGGATATTCTTGCCTACGTCGGTCGTGACCGTCAGGATGCGATCGCGGCGGGCCTGCTGTCACCCGACGCTTTTGATGATGGCCGGGGCGGTGCCTACAACAGTTGGATCCTCACGCATGCCTCCATCGATATCGTTGAGCACAGCTATGGTAACCCGCGCATCGAGATGAGCGAGGACCTGTTTGAGGAAATTCGCCGAGCCAAGCGCGAGAACTACGAGAAGATCTATAGCAAGGGCGGTATCGAAGGCGATTCCGAGGCGGAGCTGCGCGAGGCGTTCGTAAAGCTCTACGACCGTTGCCTGTGGGATCTAAACAGTGGCGACGAGTCCTCTTACATCTTTAAGCACCATATTTCGCGCATTGAGCAGCAGCTTTCCTACTATGATCGCACCTATGCCTGGCAGGACGACAAGGATCAAGCCGTGGTGGATTATATCGCGAGCATGACGGACGGTTATTTCTGCGAGCTGACGAGCAAGCTGTTCCCTGGTCTGGAGTTTCCGCACCGTACCTATATTAACGAACGGTAGTTCGTATTAATTCGGTATACTGTTAGTGGAAAACGTTTTTGATTGATACACGGGATGGCTATGGACGACCTTTTTTCTGCTTCGACGCGCGAGCGTTCCTTTCAGAATGCGCCGCTTGCGGTGCGCATGCGCCCCAATTCGCTCGACGAGTACGTGGGCCAGCAAAAGGCCGTCGGTAAGGGTTCATGGCTGCGTGCCGCGATCGAGCACGACGTGCTTTCGAGCGTGATTCTGTACGGGCCTGCCGGTACGGGCAAGACGACGCTGGCCCACATTATCGCCAACCATACCAAGAGCGAGTTTGTTGAGGTCAGCGCCGTCACGGGTACCGTGAAGGACCTGCGTCGTGTGATTGATGAGGCCAAGACGCGCCTGAATACGTACGACCGCCGCACCATTCTATTCATCGATGAGATTCACCGCTTCTCTAAGTCGCAGCAGGATGCCCTGCTGCATGCAGTTGAGAACCGTACCGTCATTATGATTGGCGCTACGACAGAGAACCCGTACTTTGAGGTCAACTCGGCACTGTTGTCGCGCGGGCGCGTGGTGGAGCTTGAACATCTGAAGGATGAGGATATCGCCACGCTTATTGAGCGTGCGCTCGAGGCACCACAGGGCTTGAACGGAAAGTTCTCGGCCGATGAGGATACGGTCAAGACCATTTGCACGCTGGCAGCGGGTGACGCTCGCTCGGCGCTCACGACGCTCGAGCTTGCGAGCGAGATTGCCGTCACGCGTCCCGATACCGAGGGAACGCCAGCGCCTGCGGCGGGGGAGCGCTATCCCATCACCGTGGATGACGTGAAGATTGCCAACCCGCGTCGCGGCTTTACGTATGACAAAAACGGCGACATGCACTACGACATCATCAGTGCGTTCATCAAGTCCATGCGCGGTAGTGACCCCGATGCCACGATCTATTGGCTCGCGCGCATGATCGATGCTGGGGAGGATCCTAAGTTTATCGCTCGCCGCATTATGATTCACGCTTCTGAGGATGTTGGCAACGCCGACCCGCAGGCGCTTTTGGTGGCGCATGCCGCGTTTAAGTCTGCCGAGGTCATTGGCTATCCCGAGTGCCGCATTAACCTGGCTCAGGCTGCACTCTATGTGTGCTTGGCGCCAAAATCCAACGCGTGTGAGGCTTCGATCGATGCGGCGCTGGCCGATATCCATTCTAGTGGGCTTCGCGAGGTGCCGAGTTATCTGCGCGATCGCCATCGCCCGGGCAGCGATGAATACGGTGTGTATAAGTATCCACATGATTATCCCGAAGGCTGGGTCGATCAGCGCTATTTGCCCGAAGGCTTGGAACGCGGTGCATTTTGGCAGCCTGCCGGGCGCGGCTGGGAAGAGTGGCGCGTAGAGCAAAGCGAACGCGACCGCAGCGGGAATGCACCGAGGTAGCTGCTGATAATTTTGTCCCACGTTGCTGCTCTTGGCATGTTCGGTCCCCTTTGGGGTACCATGAAAAGCGTCTGTATTTCGATTCTTCCGGGAGGCTTGTATGAGTCCCATTCAAATCGCCCTGCTGCTGCTCGCCGTTGCCAGCGTGTGGGCCATCGCTGAGCTCGCGCTTACCCTGCGCAAGACCCGCAATGTTGTCGACTCGCTCGATAAGACCGTGAACGACCTCAACAACACCATCGCCGAGGCTCAGCCTGTGGTGGCAAAGCTCGATGGCGCTGTCGATGAGCTTACGCCGGCGCTTGCCCAGATGGAGCCGCTGCTTAAGTCGAGCAAGACGGCAGTTGATGCCCTTACCTCCAATCTCGTAGAGGTCGAAGCCGTGGTTCGCGACATTTCCGAGGTTACGGGCAGCATGGCCGAGGCCAGCAATGCTGTGTCGAGCGTGACCGACTCTGCCGCCGGTGCTGTGCAGAAGCTCTTCAATAAGGTGAAGGCTCCTGCAGCCGACGCCGATCGCAAGCTCGCCGCTGCCGCTGCGGAGGCCGAGCAGCCTACCGAGCGCGTCCTAATTGGCGAGGACGAGGCCGCCGCGGGCGACGATGATGGTCAGAAGTCTGTATCCAAGCCGGCTCAGTATTACACCTATACGCCTGCCGAGACCTCTGAGGAGTCCTGCGATGAGTAGCGAAGCAAACTGCCCTATCACGCTGACCGTTGCCGGTGACCCGCGTCTCGCTCGCCTTGTGCGCATGACGGCAGCCAACGTTGGTGCCCTGTGCTCTATGTCTGTCGATCGCATCGAGGACATCCGCATGGCTGCTGAGGAGGCTTTCATCTTTGGTTGCACCGCGGTCGACTGCGATGACATCACCATCAAATTCGATGTCGATGAGACCCACGTTGGCATGACTATTACCTTTGGCGACCAGGCTACGGTCGATGAAGACGACCAGGCTGCGGTGTATGCCGAGCTCATCCTCGCGAGCGTGTGCGACTCCTACGAAAAGACTACGGCGCCCCTGACGCTTTCCCTCGACCTCAAGGCGGATATCTAATATGACCGAACGTTCCCGGAGCGGTAAGACCGCTTGGGACAAGGAGAAAACCCGCGAGCTGTTTCGTCGCTATAAAGAGACCGGTGACCCGGACGCACGCGAGCAGCTCGTCATGTCCCACATGAACCTGGTAAGGTTTCTTGCCAACAAGTTTAAGAACCGCGGCGAGCCGCTCGATGACCTGATGCAGGTTGGTTATTTGGGCCTGCTCAAGGCTATCGACCGCTTTGACCCTGAGCGCGGACTCGAGTTCACCACGTTTGCCACGCCTACCATCTTGGGCGAGATTAAGCGTCACTTCCGCGACAAGGGCTGGAGCGTGCGCGTGCCCCGTCGCTTGCAGGAGCTCTCGGCCAAGGTCAACCAGGCTACCGATAAGCTCACCAACGAGCTACAGCGCTCGCCTAAGGTTGAGGAGATCGCTGAGTACTTGGACGTGACGGTCGATGAGGTGCTGGAGGCCATGGAATCGTCTTCGGCCTATACCTCGGTGCCCATCGAGGCTCCTGGTGCGTCCGATTCGGACGATGCCCCCTCGATTCTCGACCGTTACGCCGACGACGACAACGAGCTCGACTTTACCGATGACCGCCTAGTGATCGAGGAAGCCATCCGTGATTTCTCGCCGCGCGAGCGCGAGGTGATCGAGCTGCGCTTTGTGAAGGGCATGACACAGATCGAGATCGCCAAGAAGCTGGGTATTTCTCAGGTGCAGGTTTCGCGTCTGCTGCGCCGCACGCTTAAGAAGATTCAGGACAAGATCGACCCCGACGGAGTGATGATTCGTTCATGAGTGAGCACCCCCAACAAACCGATCGCGTGCTGCGCGACACCCGCATTCTGACGCTGCGCATTTGGGCTGTTGTCGGCTGCATTGTTATTGCTGCTGTCATCTTTAACCTTATGGGCATCCTGGCACCGGTTATTGAGTTTCTTGCCGTCGGCTCCATCATTGCTTTTGTGATGTCCCCGATCACCAACTGGCTCGAGCACCATGGCGTGAATCGCGGCATCGGTTCGCTTATCGCGCTTATTGTTGTTGTTGCCGTGCTCGTCGGTGTCGTTTGCATCTTGTCGCCGATTCTCTTTGGTCAGATCATGGAAGTCCTGAGCCGCCTGCCCGAGCAGCTTCGTGTTGCGGGTGGCGATCTCAATGAGATGATTTCGCATGCCAAGACGCTCAACAACACGCCGCTCAAGGAGTATTTGGACGATAATCTTTCGTCCCTGGTTACCGTGGCATCGAAGTATGTGTCTCAGATTGCTGCCGAGCTTGGTCGCGGTGTGTTCCCGCTCATCACCAATACGGCCTCGCAGTTGTTCGTGATCTTCCTTGGTCTGGTGCTTGCCTACTGGATGGCCTGCGACTACCCTCGCATGCATCACGAGATTTGCACCATCATCGGTCAGGAGAAGGAGACCTCGTACCGCTTTATGGTCGCCATCCTTTCTCGCTCTGTCGGCGGCTACATGCGCGGTATGGTCGTGACGTCCATCTGCGGTGGTTTCCTCGCCTTTATCGGTTTTTTGATCATCGGTCATCCGTATGCGGCGCTCATGGCTATCTTTACCGGCATCATGCATTTGGTTCCGGTCGTCGGTCCCTGGGTGAGCGCAGCAATCGCCACGGTACTCGGCTTCATGTTCAGTCCCATGTTGGCGTTATGGACGCTCATCGTGACGATGGTCGCGCAAAACGTCACCGATAACGTGATTTCGCCTAAGGTTATGCAGAGCTCGGTGCAGGTGCATCCCATCATGAGCCTCACGGCGCTCGTTATTGGCTCGGCACTCATGGGCCCCATCGGCATGATTATTGCCATCCCGCTATGTGCGGCCCTCAAGGGTATCTTCGTGTACTACTTCGAGAATGAGACCGGCCGCCAGCTTGTGGCCTATGACGGCGCCGTGTTTAAGGGCACACCGTACCGCGATGCCGATGGCAACCCGGTCGCCGCCTACGACGCGCTCGGCGACGACACCTTCATCTACGAGTCCGAGCTCATCGGCAACGAGACCGCGCCCGAGGCCCAGGCCATGCCCAAACCCGAGCTCGATAATCCCTGGATCAAGCTCTCGGGTTTGCAACCCGATGCCACGGGCTTCTTCAAGAACCCCTTTGCCAAGGACGATGACTCCAACTCGGACGACGATACCAAAACCGGCATCGACGGCTCCATGGACGATGATGACAACTAGCGGGGTAATTCGGATTAATATTCATACGCGCTAACATGCAATTTCGCTGAAGGGCCGGCATTGTGCCGGCCCTCTTTTTTGCACTTGCGCGGTGGGATGGTAATATCGTTACGTTTGAACTGTTTCGATGTGAAACCGAGGAGATTCCCTCTATGAGTGCTGACTACCCGTCAATGACAACGGCCGAGATTCGCTCTAAGTTCCTCAACTTCTTTGAGGAGCGCGGCCTTAAGCTCTATCCTTCTTCGTCTCTTGTACCCGACGATCCTTCGCTGCTGCTTGCTAACGCTGGCATGAACCAGTTTAAGGAGTACTATCAGGGCAAGAAGACCATGAAGGAGATCGGCGCGATCTCCTGCCAGAAGTGCGTCCGCACCAACGACATCGACTGCATCGGCGAGGACGGCCGTCATCTGTCGTTCTTCGAGATGCTCGGTGACTTCTCCTTTGGCGGCGTCTCCAAGGAGCAGGCTTGCGCCTGGGCCTTCGAGCTCATCACCAAGGAGTTCAAGCTGCCGCTCGACCGCCTGTACTTTACCGTCTTTACCGAGGATGACGAGACCCACGACGTGTGGCGCTCTCTGGGCGTTGCCGAGGACCACATCTCTCGCCTGGGCGAGGACGATAACTTCTGGGCTGCTGGCCCCACCGGCCCCTGCGGTCCGTGCTCCGAGATCTACTTTGACATGGGCGAGGAAGTCGGCTGCGGTAGCCCCGACTGCAAGCCCGGCTGCGACTGCGACCGCTTCCTTGAGTTCTGGAACCTCGTGTTTACCCAGTACGACCGCCAGGAGGACGGCTCCATGCCGGAGCTGCCACACCGTAACCTCGATACGGGCATGGGTCTGGAGCGCATGGCCGCCATCATGCAGCACAAGACCGCCAATTACGACGGCGACCTGATGCAGCATCTCATCAAGCTGGGCGAGGAGATCAGCGGTAAGACCTATGACGCCGACGATTACTCCGGTGCCAGCCGCTCGCTGCGAATCATCGCCGATCACTCCCGTGCCGTCGACTTTATGATTTCCGACGGCATCCTCCCCGGTAACGAGGGCCGCGAGTACGTCCTTCGTCGCCTGCTCCGCCGTGCCGTGTTCCACGGTCGCCTTCTGGGCATCGAGGGCGCCTTCCTGACTAAGTTCATCGACGAGGTCAACGCTCAGATGGGCGAGGCCTATCCCGAGCTGCTCAAGAACGTCGCGCTCGTCAAGGGTATCGTCGCCTCCGAGGAGGAGCGCTTCTCCACGACGCTCGACAACGGCCGTGTTTACCTGGACGAGGCCCTGGCAGCGCTTGCCGAGGGCGCTGTGCTTCCGGGCGACGTTGCCTTTAAGCTGCACGACACCTTTGGTTTCCCCATCGACCTGACCGTCGAGATCGCCGGCACCGCTGGCCACGATGTCGATATGGACGGCTTCACTGCCTGCATGGAGGACCAGAAGGCCCGCGCCCGCGCCAATGCCAAAGGCGACGCCTGGGGCAGCTTCAACGACGTTTGGGTCGAGCTTTCCGACAAGGTCGCCGCGACTGAGTTCGACGGCTATGACAACGATGCGATCGAGGGCGCCAAGGTTGTTGCCATCGTGCGCAACGGCGAGTCCGTCGAGTCCGCTGCCGCCGGCGAGGACGTCGAGGTCGTTCTCGACCGCACTCCGTTCTATGCCGAGATGGGTGGCCAGCAGGGCGATGCCGGCGAGCTTTCCGCCGAGGGCGTTTCGCTGACCGTTTCCGATACCAAGAACCACAACGGCCTGTATGCTCACGTCGCCCACATTGCCGAGGGCACGCTGGCCGTCGGTGCTACCGTGACCGCCGCGCTCGACGCCGAGCGCCGTGGCTTCCTGCGCCGCAACCACACCGCCACGCACCTGCTCGACGCCGCCCTTAAGCAGGTCCTGGGCGAGCACGTCTCCCAGGCCGGCTCGCTGGTGACGCCCGAGCACCTGCGCTTTGACTTTACGCACTTCGAGGCCCTGTCCTCCGAGCAGCTCAAGGCTGTCGAGGACCTGGTCAACCAGCAGATCTTCGCTTCCAAGCCGGTCGTGACCCGTGTCATGGGCATCGACGAGGCTAAGGCTGCCGGCGCTGTCGCTCTGTTTGGAGAGAAGTACGGCGACGTCGTCCGCGTTGTCTCCGTGGGCGCTGAGGACCAGCCGTTCTCCCGCGAACTCTGCGGTGGCACACACGCTGCCAACACCGCCGAGATCGGCCTGTTCAAGATCATTTCCGAGTCCTCCACGGGCTCCAATGTCCGCCGTATCGAGGCCGTGACCTCTAAGGGTGCCCTCGACTATATGGCCGACCGCCTGGCACTCGTTGACGCCGCCGCCGCTGCGCTCAAGTGCCGCGTGGATGAGGTTCCCGCTCGTGTGGAGAACCTGCAGGCCGAGCTGCGCGAGACGTCCAATAAGCTCAAAAAGGCTCTGACCGGTGGCTCCTCCGACGCCATCTCCAGCGCCATCGAGGGCGCCGTCGAGCTCGACGGCTATAAGCTCGTTGTCGCTGAGCTCCAGGGCCTTGAGGCTGCCGACCTGCGCAACGTATGGGATACCGTGCATCAGAAGGTCGCCGGCCCTGTCGCTTGTGTCGTCGCCAGCGTGACTGAGAAGGGCACTCCGGCCCTGCTCGCTGCCGGCTCTGATGACGCCGTCAAGGCCGGTTTCCACGCCGGTAACGTGATCAAGCAGATCGCGGGTCTGGTCGACGGTCGCGGTGGCGGTCGTCCCAACATGGCCCAGGCCGGTGGCAAGAATGCTGCCGGCATCGCCGATGCCCTCGCGGCCGCTAAGACCGCGCTCGGCGCCTAAGAATCTAAGAAGTCACTGTGGTTGCGCTCGCGCTGGACATAGGGGAGACCAGGATTGGCATCGCCGTCTCGAGCCGTGATGGCAAGATGGCGATGCCTGTCAAGGTGCTTCCGGCTGCCGAGGTCACCGGTATGGCCAAGACGTTCCGCTACCTGGTTGAGGACTATGAGCCCGACATCCTGGTAAGCGGACGTCCCCTGACCATGGCCGGTGAGCCCGGCCCTCAGGCCGAGCGCGTTGCCGCTGTGGCGCAAAAGATTGCCGACGAGCTCGATCTTCCGTTGGAGTTTGAGGACGAGCGTCTGTCCTCGCAAGAGGCCAAGCGTATCCTGCGCGAGCAGGGACTCAACGAAAAGCAGATGAGGGGCAAGATCGACATGATTGCCGCCAGCCTGTTTTTGCAGACGTGGCTCGATCGTAAAAACGAGGAGGTTTCGCATGCCTAGTGCTTCCGATCCGCGCCAGCCGAATCGTACACAGCAGCCGGCGTCGCGCCCTGCCCAGCCTGGCCAGCGTCCGGCACAGCCGACGCAGCGCGCAGCTCAGCCTGCCGCGCGCCCGGCGCAGTCCTTCTCTCGTTCGGCCCAACCTGTTCAACGGACGGGTCAGCAGCCTTCTGCTCGTTCGGTTCAGCATTCGGCTTCTCACGCGGTTCAGCAGCCCACTGCTCGTACGGCCCAGCCTGCAGGCGGCACCCGCTTTAAGCAGCAGGCATCTACCCAGCGAGTGCAGGCCCCCCAGTCGCATTCGCATCACGCTCTCGGTTCCCACGGCGTTGCTCCGGCGACCCGCTCGAGCTACAACACGCATGCTCGTCGCGGTGCTCAAAAGAAAAGCTCCCCGGTGCCTATGATTATCGGTGGCGTCGTCGCCGTGCTTGCGCTTGTCGCGATCGTTTTCTTTGTCGTGCCAGCCGTCAAGGGCTTCTTTGGCGGTGAGGGTGCGAAAGTCGTTGCAGGCCAGCAGGTTACTATCACGATTCCCGATGGTGCCTCGGGTGACAGCATCGCTTCGATTCTCTCCGAGAATCATATCGTCGAAAATCCCAAGGATTATTATGCGGCGGTGAAAAAGCTCAACGCCGATATGTCTCTCAAGCCTGGTGATTATTCGTTCACCACACTCATGGATGCGACCAAGGTTGTTCAGCAGCTCATGGAAGGCCCCAACGCGGGCTCCAATGCGCTGACTATCCCTGAGGGCCTAACGGTCGATCAAGTCGCCGACCGTGTGGCCCAGGCCTACGACAGCATCTCTAAGGAAGACTTCCTCAACCAGGCCAAGGCCTCCAACTACGTTGACGACTATAGCTTCCTTAAGGGCGCCGCCAACGATTCGCTCGAGGGTTTCTTGTTCCCCAAGACCTATTCGCTGGGCGATTCGCCGACGGCCGATGACGTGATTCGCGCCATGCTCGATCAGTTTAAGACCGAGTACAAGTCGCTTGACTTTGCGAGCTGCGAAGCCAAGATCAAGGAACGCTACGGCGTGGAGATGTCCGACTACGACATCGTCAACTTGGCCTCTATCGTTGAGCGCGAGGGCCTCAACGCCGATCAACGTGCGCACGTGGCCTCGGTCTTCTACAACCGCCTTGCCGGCAAGCTCGACGGTCTGCGCTATCTCAACAGCGATGCGACCATGATGTATGTCACCGGTGGCGAGGTTACCGCCGACGACCTGCAGAGCGATAGTCTGTATAACACCTATAAACACGAGGGTCTGCCGCCCACGCCCATCTGCTCTCCGTCGCTCGAGGCACTCAAGGCCACGCTTGAGCCGACCGACTCCGAGGACCTGTATTTCTACATTACGCAGGACGAGGAGTACTTCTCGCAAACCTACGAAGAGCATCAACAGTCTTGGAATTGATCATGAGGATTTTTAGCCCCAAACGATACGTTGCCTCGGTCGATCGCATCGACCTTGATACCCTGTGGGCCGACGGTAAACGCGCCATTCTGCTCGATCGCGATAACACCCTCGTGCCGCGCGACACCGAGCAGGTTCCCACCGCGGTTTCCGCTTGGCTCGACGCCGCCCGCGCCAAGGGTTTTAAGCTGTGCATGGTGTCCAACAACTGGCATCGCGACCAGGTCATGAGCTCTGCACGCGAGCTGGGACTCGAGGCCATCAGCCACGCCATGAAGCCGGCGCCGTTTGCCCTCAAGGCGGGCATTAAGCGCCTCGGCGCCACAGCCGGCGAGGCGGTGCTGATCGGTGATCAGCTCTACACGGACGTGTGGAGCGGCAACTTCGCCGGCGTCGATACCATCCTGGTAAAGCCGCAGGCGACGCAGGACCTGTGGTATACGCAGATCTTCCGTATCTTTGAGCGCCGGGCCCTGCGCGACCTTCCCTGCGAGGAATAGGTCTCGTCATGTCCCAGCACATCAAACACGGCTGCGACCATATCTTCTTTATCGGCTTTTTGGGCGCGGGCAAGTCGACGCTTGCGCGCAACGTGGGCACCATGTTCAAGCGGCGTTTTATCGATACCGACCGTCTGGTCGTGCGCCGTTGCGGCAAGTCGGTTACCGAGATTTTTGAGACCGAGGGCGAGGATCGTTTTCGCGAGCTTGAGACCTCGGCGCTCCGTTCGCTCCAAAGCGAGCGCAGCCTGTTGGTTTCGTGCGGGGGCGGTATCGTCGAAACGCCGGTGAATATTGAACTGATGCACGAAATGGGTACGTGCGTGTACCTCGAGGGCGACTTCAAGGATTCGATTCGACAGATTCGTCGGTCCGACACGCGCCCCGATTTCCGTTCGCCCGAGCATGCTGCGCGCCTGTTTGAGCATCGCCGTCCGCTGTATCGCCAGGCCGCCGACCTTACCCTTGATATTCGCAACAAGTCCTTCGAGGACGTTTCCTACCTTTGTGCCGAGATGCTTTTGGAGCGTGGGCTGCTATGATTCGCCGTCAACTGATCAATTTCCAAAACCGCAGCGTCGATGTCCGTGTCGGATTGGGCGCGTTCGATGAGTTGTCGCGCATGTTTGCCTCGGCTGTGGGCAAGCCTAAGCGCGCGATGGTCGTTTGGAACGACGCCACATCCGAGCGTTTTGGTGAGGTCGTCGAACATGCGCTGGTCGACGCCGGTTTTGTCATGTCACAGCTTCCCCTCGAGGTTTCGCCTGCTGGTGCCACGCTTGCTGATGCCGATGCTATCTTTGGCGCCCTGACTGCCAATGGCATTACCTGTGACGATCTGGTTGTCGCCGTTGGCGATGCCGCAACCTGCTCGGTTGTTAGCTGGTGTGCCAATCAGTGGTGCGGCCGCACCGAGTGCGCGTTGCTGCCGACGACCTTCGACGCCATGCTCACGGTCGCGACGACCATGAAGCCGCTCGTCGCCTCGTCGTCGAATGCGCTTCCCGCTATCGCGTTCCGTCCTGAGCCGGGCTTGGTCGTGTGTGACCTCGACCTTGTTCGCGAGGCGGACCCCGAGTACCTCAAGCTCGGCTATGTGGTACTTGTTGGTACCATGCTTTCGAGCAGCAAGTCCCGCTGGAATCAGTTTACTGAGACCGTTCCTGAGATTCTCGCGGGCGAGGAGGTCGCGCTCGTCAATGCAGTTCAATGGTCTCAGACTGCCCGTAAGGACGTACTGATGGCCACGAACCCGAGCGCCCGCCATGCGCTCGATTTTGGCAAGACGGGGGAGCGTACTCTGCGCGCTTGCTTGGGCGATGCTGCTTCGCAGGTTCCTGCCTATCAGCTGTTATCCGAGGGCATGCGCTTTGAGGCGCGCCTAGCACATGATGCCTGCGACTTCGATATCGATTACGTCTTTGAGGTCGATGACTGCCTGGAGGACTTTGGTATCGAGGAACTTGCCTTCGATCTGGAGCCTGCCGTATATATCGAGGAGTTCCGCAAGCAGCAGTTCGCTCGCTCGAACCGCAGCATGTTGCCGCTGCCCGCGGCACTCGGCGCCATTCGTCTAACGAGCGTTGAGGACGAGGTTCTTGAGCGCCATACTCACGCCTACTTGGCTTCACGCAAAGAACTTCTCTAAGATTTATTGACATCCATTGTCTTTCGTATCATGTTGAGGGGCGGGTTTTCAATCGGTTGCGGATCGCATGCGATTCCGTCGTTCGGTTGAGACCCGTCCCGTCTATATAGAGACAACAAGAAAGGAAACTGCATGTCTGAGTTTGCTGCCGGTCCTGCCGGTCGTATCGAGCGTGTCCGTGCCCTGATGGCCGAGCGTGGCTACGACGCCATCGTGGTGCGCGACGAGGCCAACCTTCGTTGGCTTACGGGCGTGAAGGGCGTCTTCGACTACACCTTCGAGTTCCCGCACGCGGCGTTTATTACGGCCGACCAGTGCCTGTTCCATACCGACTCGCGCTACCTCAACAGCTTTGAGGAGAACACGCCCGCCGGCAGCCCCTGGGTCTACGACATGGACGAGGGCACCATCCCCGGTTGGGTCGCCGGCAAAATCGCGGCCAACAAGTGCCGCGTCTGCGCTGTCGAGGACGATATGCAGATTAACTTCTACCAGGGTATTCAGCGCGGCCTGGAGGATCGCTCCGTTGCCTGCATGCTGCCGCTGATGCACGACGACATTCGCAAGACGCGCGCCATCAAGGATGCCGAGGAGATCGAGCTTATGCGCCATGCGCAGTCGATCACCGATGCCGCTTTCCAGCATATGCTCGGCTTTATTAAGCCCGGTATGACCGAGAAGCAGGTTCGCAACGAGCTCGAGAACTTTATGTTCGCCAACGGCGCCGACAGCCTTGCCTTCGGCTCCATCGTGGCGAGCGGTCCCAACACCGCCAACCCGCATGCCGTGCCGAGCGATCGCGTGATCGAGAAGGGCGATTTCGTTCTCATGGATTACGGCGCGGGCTACTGCGATTACCGCTCCGACATGACGCGCACCGTCGTGATGGGCGAGCCCACGCAGGAGCAGCTCGACCTGTACGCGCTCGTGCGCCGCACGCACGAGGAGTGCGTCGCCGCCATCCATCCGGGCGTTGAGGGTAACGACATCTTCAAGCTTTCCAAGAAGATCATCGGCGATGCCGGCTATGGCGATTACTACAATCATGGCCTGGGCCACGGCGTCGGTATCGACATCCACGAGCTGCCCAACTTCAACCGCAGCAAGAACACCATCGAGATCGGCTCGGTTGTCACCATGGAGCCCGGCGTGTACCTGCCCGGTGTGGGCGGCGTGCGCCTGGAGGACTACGGCGTCGTCACCGAGAACGGATATGAGCCCTTCACCAAGACCCCGCACGACCTGCACGTCATCGATTGCTAGCCCATTTCGATAGATTTTTGGGGCGGGGCGTCCGAAATGATTCGGGCGCCCCGCGTTCTCTTTTTATGCGCTCGCTGCAGGCGCCGTCTGCAAGTGTATAATTTCGGTCGTATGTAATTTGGACGCTTGTGCGTTCTGCCCATAACAAGAAAGGTCGCTATGCCTACCATTTCTACCGCCGACTTCAAGAACGGCCTCGGTCTCCGCATTAAGGACAAGGTCTACACCATCGTCGAGTTCCAGCATGTCAAGCCGGGCAAGGGCGGCGCGTTTGTGCGCTACAAGACCCGCGACATCAAGAGCGGCCGCGTCGTCGAGAACACCTGCAACGCCGGCACCAAGTTCGAGAGCGTCATGCTCACCACCCGTGAGTTCCAGTACCTCTACAACGATGGTACCGACTACATCTTCATGGACAATGAGTCCTATGAGCAGGTTCCCGTTCCCGAGGACATGGTGGGCGAGAACTCCAAATGGCTGCGCGAGAATGACATCTGCCAGCTGCTCTTCGCCGACGATGAGCTCATGGGCGTGACCCCGCCGATGTTCATCGAGACCACCATCGTCCAGACCGACCCGGGCTTTAAGGGCGATACCGTCCAGGGTTCCACCAAGCCGGCCACGATCGACACCGGCGCTGTCATCCAGGTCCCCATGTACCTCAACGAGGGCGAGGTCATCAAGGTTGACACCCGCGACGGCAAGTTCGTCTCCCGCGTTTAGCAACCAACTCTTCTAGGAGGACTCATGCCCCAGGAAATCAAGATTGACGGCATCGGCATTTCGCCCGATGTTCTGACCGCCATCGTCTCGCGCGCCGTGTCCGATGTCGAGGGCATCGCCTCCGTTGGCGTCAAGGACCTTGCCACTAATCTTGTCTCCATGATGCTCTCGTCCAAGGTCCCGGCTTCCGAGCCGGCTGTCGAGGCCGAGGTCGTTGGCGACAAGCTCGCACTCACCGTGCGTGTCGTGGTGTTCTTTGGCTATCCGTTCAAGAAACTCGCCGAGGCCGTTCGCGCTGCCGTGGTCGCTGCCATCGATGCCCAGGTTGGCGTTGAGGTTGAGCGTGTTGACGTTTGCATCGACGGCCTCGTTTTCCCCAAGGAGTAACCTTTGAGCCTTAAGGTTTATCGCGGGCGTACGCTTGCCCGCAGTCAGGCGCTGCAGCTGCTGTTCCAGGCCGAGGCCACGGACAGCCCGCTCGAGCGCGTCCTCGAGGGTGATTTCCTGATCTCGAAGGGTCCCCTCGACCCCTATGCGCTGGAGCTGTGCCGCGGTGCCTACGAGCATATCGACCGCATCGACTGCGCTCTGCGCTCCGTTGCCAAGAACTGGGATCTTATGCGCATGCCCGGTGCCGACCGCAATCTGCTGCGTATCGCCGTTTACGAGATGCGTTTCCTCACCGACGAGGAGGTCTCGGACGCCATCGTGATCAACGAGGCCGTCGAGCTTGCCAAGGCCTATGGCACCGACCAGTCCGCGTCGTTCGTCAACGGCGTGCTGGGCAAGATCGCTCGCAGCGAGGAGCTGCCGGGCGAGGACCTATACCAGGAGCTGCTGGCCGAGGATCGCGCTCGCGAGGAGGCACAGGCTGCCGAGGCTGCCGCTAAGGTTGCGGTTGCCCAGGCTGAGGCTGGTGTGTTGGCCGAGGATGCGGACGCTGCTGAGGCCGTCGAGGCCGACTCCGTCGAGGAGTAGCCATGCCAGAGGGTTCCGTCCGCAACTTCGACGAGATCTCGGACCGTCTGGACCAGATCATCGCTACCGTTCGCTCCAAGGATACGTCCTTGGAGCGTTCACTCGATCTGTTTGACGAAGCGATTGAGCTGGGCTCCCGCGCGGTCGATATGGTCGACAAGTTTGAGCTGACGCCGCGAGAGGCCGACAAGCTCGAGCAGGAATACGATGAGGATGCGGCAAACGAATCTCAGGATAGCTAGGCCGCATCTCCGGATACGAATGGTTGATGGCATTCATGAAACGCGTGCGTCTTGATGACGAACTGATTTCACAGGGCATCTGCGCCGATCGCGCGGATGCCCTTCGCACTCTTATGGCCGGCTTGGTCTCGAGTGGCGGCGAGCGCTTGACTTCGCCGGGCCTTAAGGTGATCCCAGGCCTGCCGCTGCACGTGAAGGGGTGCATTCCCTATGTTGGCCGCGGCGGTCTTAAGCTCGAAGGTGCGCTTGATGCTTTTGGCATCAATCCGACGGGCCTTGCCTGTCTGGATGTGGGCTGCTCTACCGGCGGCTTTACCGATTGTCTGCTCAAGCGCGGAGCTGCGACCGTTGTCTCGGTGGACGTGGGTCGCGCCCAGTTCGATTGGTCGTTGCGCCAGGACGATCGCGTGACGCTGCATGAGCGCACAAACGTGACGCAGCTGCCTGAGCTTGGCTATTCCGGCGCCATCGACCTGGCTGTGTGTGATGTCTCGTTTACCAGCATCGCGAACATTATCGATGCGGTGCTGGTGTGCCTGGCGCCTACGGGTGCATTCTGCACGCTCGTAAAGCCGCAGTTTGAGGCTCCGGCGGCGCTGGTGGGTGAGGGCGGCATTGTGACCGATCCCGCCGTGCGCCGCGATACACTCGTTGCGGCAGTTGAACTCTTTGCTGCCAAGGGGCTGTTCCCGGTCGATGTGTGCATGTCGCCCATTCATGGTGCCAAGGGAAACGTTGAGTTTTTCCTGTACGGCACGAGATTTGCCCCCGGCGGACGTACCGACGATGAGCTGCAATCCCAGGTATCGGTTTTGAGCGAGAAAGCTGCAACGCTATGAAGGTCTTTCTGGTTCCCAATTACTACAAGCAAGAGGCGGTCGAGAGCGGCCTGATGCTCGAGCTTTGGCTGACGCGCCAGGGCTATGAGGTCGCATGGGCTGCCGACCAGCGATCCAAGATTCAGAGCACGCCTGATATTGACGGCTCCGATCTGGTCATTACGCTCGGCGGCGACGGTACGTTGTTGCGCGCTGCCCGCATCCTCAACCATCGCGAGATTCCTATCCTCGGTCTTTCCTATGGTCACCTGGGCTTTTTGACGGCCGCGAGTCCCGAGGAGCGCGACATTTTGCAGGTTGTGAGCGACGCCCTGTCCGGCGAGCTGCATGTGAGCCGTCGCGCTACCATCGCCGCGGATATCGTGTCCGTGCGTGACGATGGCACGAAGGATGTCGTGCGCACGTTCGCCCTCAACGACATGGCGCTCACGCGCGGCCCCCTGTCCGATATGGTCGAGTTTGACATCACGGTGTCCGGCCACCATATCGATCGCCTGCGTGGCGACGGCGTGGTCGTGTCCACAGCGACTGGTTCTACGGGTTACGCGCTCAGTGCCGGTGGCCCCATCGTGAGCCCCGACTATACGGGCATGGTCTGCGTACCCATTGCGCCGCACACCATTCAGGCCCGTGCCTTCTTGACTTCGCCGAGTGATGTCGTCGAAATCTTTATGTCTGATGATCGTCCGAGCGTTCCGGCGATTGCTATCGATGGACAGTTTATTACCTGCGATGGCACCGTTGAGAGCGTGGCGGTGCGCCGCGGGCCCGGAGATGTGTTGCTGCTGGATTACGGCCCCGAGAGCTTCTATAACTCGGTGAGCCGCGTATTCTACGGAGTCCGTCATGATCGATGAGCTGCAGGTTTCTAACATTGCGCTCATTCGCGAGGCGACGCTGCTGCCGAGTGCCGGCCTGACTGTCCTGACCGGCGAGACCGGTGCCGGCAAGACCGCGCTGCTCTCGGCCCTCAAACTTATTTTGGGCGAGCGCGCGGATTCGTCGACGGTGCGCGAGGGCGAGGCGCTCGCGAGCGTCGAGGCACGACTCTTCGACGGGCCGCACGACACGGAAGGGTTCACCGTACAGCGCAGCCTTTCCGCCGAGGGCCGCAGCCGCGTGAAGATTGACGGCCGCATCGCCAGTGTGCGCGAGCTTTCGGAGCGCGTTGGCGTGATGATGGATCTGTGCGGCCAACACGAGCACCAGCGCTTGCTCGATCCGGCGCATCATGTTGCGATGGTCGATGCCTGGGCAGGGCGCCCTGCACTCGAGGCGCTCGAGCACTACCGCGCCTGCTTTAAGGCTTCGCGTGCTGCCGCTAAGGAGGTTCGACGTGTCGAAGAGACCTCGCGTGCGCAGGGGAGCCGCGTCGAGGAAGCGCGCTTTGCGCTCGAGCGCATCGGCGAGGTCGACCCCAAACCGGGCGAGTATGAGGAACTCGAGGAACTGCTGCCGCGCTCCGAACATGCCGAGGTACTGGTTGCCACAGCTAATGATGCCCATGCATCGCTTGCCTCTGAAGGGGGAGCGCTCGATGCCGTGAACAGCGCCGTGGCAGAACTTTCCCGTATGGCTTCCGTCGATCGCAAACTTGGCGACATTGCCGATTTGCTTTCGGATGCCTGTATCTCCCTTGAGGATTGCGCGAACGAACTTCGTGCCTATCGCGATGGCGTCGCCTTCGATCCGCGCGAGCTCGCTCGCATGCGTGAGCGGTATTCCGACCTCAAGGGCCTGCTGCGTCAGTGGGGTCCTACCATGGACGATGTTTTTGCCATGCGCGATCGCTCGCAAGAGCTGCTGTCCCTGGTCGATGATGGCGATGAACAGATCAGAAAGGCGCGTGAGGCACTCGGGAGCGCCGAGCACGAGTTGTTTGCTGCTGCCAAGGCACTTAAGCGCGCTCGCAATATGGCGGCCCCGCGCTTCTGCCACGAGGTTTGCCGCCAGATGGCTCGCCTGGAGATGGGCGGCGCCGAGCTCGTCTGGGAGTCGCGTGATCTTCCCCGTGCTGAGTGGACGCCCGTTGGTCCTTCGAGCTACGAGCTGCTATACCGCAGCGGTGCCGGTTTGACTCCACGTCCCCTGCGCCGCATTGCGTCGGGCGGCGAGCTCAGCCGCGTCATGTTGGCAAGTAAGGTTGTCCTCGGTAACGCGGACGGTGTCGTTACGCTGGTGTTTGACGAGGTCGATGCCGGTGTCGGCGGCTCTACGGCTCGTGCTCTTGCTGGTGTGCTGGCCGATCTTGCCGCTACTCATCAGGTCATCGTCGTAACGCACCTTGCGCAGGTTGCGGTCATGGCCGACAAACATTATGTTGTCAGTAAGGAACCGGGCGATGTTCCCCAGACGCATTTGGACGAGGTAACCGGCGAAGCGCGTACCGCCGAGATCGCCCGCATGTTGAGCGGCGATCAATCGGAGGCGAGCTTGGCGCATGCCAAGCAGATGCTTGAAGAAGCTCGAGGTTAGGTCGTATCAGCGGTGTTGGTGGGACAAAATAGACTGAATTTTTTGTCCCACTTCGCGTTTTACTCCACGACCTTATCCGGTTGGATGAGCTCTTCGTAGTAGCTGATATGCTCTCGGGCGTCCTCGATTTCGGGCAGCAGGAAGTTGTAGATGACCTCTATGATCATCGTGGCGCTCATCTTGGAGAATGCGAAGTCACCCGTTGTCAGCAGCGCTTCGTGATTGACGGTATTAAAGGTGTAGTCGGCGAGGCGCGCAAGTGGAGACTTGCTATCGCTGCTGATGACGACTACGGTTGCGCCGCAGTTGCGAGCCGCTTTTGCCATGCGATTCAGTCGGCGCGATTTGCCAGAGTTTGAGATTAGCACGATGACGTCACCCGGGCGTAACGTGAGCGCAAAGCCGATTGATGTCTCGCTAATGGTGCTCGCCATGCAGCGCAGGCCCAGCTGCGAGAACTTGAACGTCGCGTCGAGCGCGACGGCGTTGGTGTTGCCTACGGCCGCAAACTCAATAACGCCGGCGTTCTTAAGCGCGTGTACAACTGCGGCCAACGTGTCGTGATCAATGCCGTCGATGGTCGCATTAAGCTCACTCACCTTGGCGGCGAGGATATTTTTAAGGCTCTGCTCCATGTTGTCGAGCGAGACCTCGTCGGTCAGGCCCTCGTTGCGCTGACTCTCTAAGTCGCGCGCCAACGAAAACTGAAAGCTGCGGAAGCTGCCAAAGCCCAGCTTGCGGCAGAAACGCGAAACGGTCGCCTCGGACGTGGCGGCAGCGCGCGAGAGCTGAGCCGCCGTGAGGCGTGGCGCCTCGGACTGGTGCTCCAATATATAGTCGACAATGCGCTGCTCGGACTCGCTGTATCCCTGGTGGGTACTAATGAGGGAAAGTGCGCTTTTGCTACTATCGGTCATGGATGGCTCCTGGTTGGCCTGAAAATCTAACTTGATTTGCAATGCCATAGTATACGGGCATTTTCAATTACAAGATACACCTTGCCGTTTCAAGTGTTGATGGTAAACTTTCACTTGCCGTTTACGGTTATGAAAGAACCTTTCACCGGAGAATTGCGCCTTGTCTCTTCTCACGCGGACGGTAGGTTGGTATCTTTCAGTTGTGGAAAAACGCGCATCGAAGCGCGTGTAGGGGAGCGCCCGAGGGCGCTGTACTCAAGAAGGAGGGACACATGGCTAAGTTTGACATCATCGCCGCGACCGGTTGCCCGACCGGCATTGCGCACACCTTCATGGCGAAGGAGGCGCTGGAGAAGGCAGCTGCCGAGCGCGGTCTGACCATTAAGGTCGAGACTCATGGCCAGGTCGGTGTCGAGAACGAGCTCACCAAGAGCGAGATCGCCGGTGCCAAGGCCGTCGTCGTCGCAGCCGATAAGGATGTCCAGGCTGAGCGTTTCGCCGGTAAGCCCATGGTTTCCGTTGGTGTTTCCAAGGCCCTGTCTGTCGAGGCTGCTGGTAAGCTGATCGACCGCGCGCTCGCCGCCAAGGGCGACGACACGGTTGCCGCTGCCGCCGATGTCGAGGACGAGGTCGAGGAGAAGGAGTCCATCGGCCACGTCATCTACAAGCACCTCATGAACGGCGTCAGCCACATGCTGGTCTTCGTCGTTGCCGGTGGTGTTCTGACCGCCATTTCGTTCCTGTGGGGCATCACGTCCTTTGATTCGACGGCTGCCGACTACAACAGCTTTGCTGCGATGCTCAAGATCATCGGCGGCATCGCCATGAACCTTATGGTTCCGGTGCTTTCCGCCTACATCGCCGAATCCATCGGCAAGCGCCCGGCGCTCGTCCCCGGTTTCGTTGCCGGTATGATTGCCATCCAGGGCCTGCCTGTTAACGCCGAGACCGGCATGATCGACGCCGGTGGCGCCGGCGTGGGCTTCGGCTTCCTGGGCGGCATCGTCGGCGGCTTCCTCGCCGGCTATGTCATCCTGCTGCTCGAGAAGGTTTTCTCTAAAATTCCCGCGAGCCTTAATGGCCTGAAGGCAATCTTCCTGTATCCGCTGTGCTCTACCGCCATCGTCGGCCTGGTCATGCTCGGTATTTCCGGCCCCATGGCTGCCATTAACCAGGGTATGATGGATTTCCTGCAGAGCCTCGGTAACTCCGGTCCGGTGATCCTTGGCCTGGCCATCGGCTGCATGTGCGCCTTTGATATGGGCGGCCCGGTCAACAAGGCTGCTTACGCTACTGGTACCTTCCTGCTCGGTACCGCTCTCGAAGCTGGCGTCGGCACCGAGACCTACAACTTCGGCACCAACTTCATGGCTGCCGTCTCCGCCGCTTGCATCGTTCCGCCGCTGATCACCACCTTCGCCGTCGTTGTCGGCAAGAAGTACTTCAGCCAGGAGGATCATGACGCCGGTATCGTCAACCTCATCCTTGGTTGCACCCACATCACCGAGGGCGCCATTCCGTTCATGACCAAGAACATCTGGCCCGTCATGCCCATCATGATGCTCGGTTCTTCCATCGCTTCCATCTTGACCATCTTCTTCAACGTTCACGATCCGGCGCCTCACGGCGGCTTCCTGGTCCTGCCCGTTGTCGAGAACGGTCCGCTGTGGGTCCTCGCGATCCTCATCGGCGCTGTGGTCGGTGGTATCCTGTTCGTGGCCTTCAAGAAGTACGACTTCGAGAAGAATCAGAAGGCCGCTCCTGTAGCCAAGTCCGTTGAGGCCCCCAAGGCCGCTGCCGTCGAGGCCCCCAAGGCCGAGGCTGCCGACTTCGTGAAGGTCGAGAATGTCTTTGTCGCCGAGGACTTCGCTTCTCGTGACGAGGCTCTGAGCTTCGTTTCCAACCAGGCTGTCAAGGCCGGTATCGCCAGCGACGCCGACGCCGTGATGAACGCCTTCCTGGCCCGCGAGGCCGAGGGCACCACGGGCATGATGGAGGGCTTCGCCATCCCGCATGCCAAGTCCGATGCCATTACCGAGGCTGCCGTCATCGTCGTCAAGGACGAGTCCGGCGTGACCGGTTGGGACACCATGGACGGCGCTCCCGTCAACGTGGCTATCGCCCTGCTCATCCCCGGTGCCCAGGCCGGTACCACGCACCTCAAGATCCTGTCCAAGGTCGCCGAGGCGCTCATGGACGAGGACTTCCGTGCCACCGTCAAGGGTTCCACCGACGCCGCCGAGATCGCCAAGACGATCAACGCTCGTCTGGTCTAATTCCACGGTACGCGAATAACATCGCCCACTGTATATAAGGCGGAGTCTCTCTCCAGGGCCTCCGCCTTTTTCTATCCCTCCCATAAGTTGCGGTGAAATAGGGACTGTTTAAACGATTCAACCCCAAATTCAGTCCCTATTTCACCGCAACTTACAAAAGGGCATAGAGGGGGCTACCTATCGAGTCTTTGTCGCGAACAGATCATTAGCCAGAATTCCGTTCGCACGATATTGCTCTGGACCGACCGAGTTTCTGCAGCTTGCTCGCCCACAGGGGGCCGGGCGCGGCCAGTGAGATTTATCGCGAGTTCCGCACGAGCCGAAGAGCACTTAATGTGCTCTTCGTGCGAGCAGGACTGTAGAGCAGGAAATCTCACTGGCCGCGCCCGGCCCCCTGTGGGCGAGCAAGCGGACGACAAACACATCTGTCCAACAATTCGTCCGAAACATAATGAAAAACCGTTTGATGTGAGTTAATATAAACAACGTCGTGAATCTGACTCCTGCCACATACATGACAGGGGTTAAACACAAAAAAGGAGTCAACTATGGTTTCTGAGAAGGCTACCCTCGTTAATCCTCAGGGTCTGCACATGCGTCCGGCTGGTCTGTTCGCCTCCACCATGGGCAAGTACGCCTGTGACGTGACGGTCGTCACCCCCGAGAAGGAGGTCAACGGCAAGTCCCCGATGGCCCTCATGGCTGCTGGTATCCCCTGCGGTACCGAGGTCGAGGTCAAGTGCGACGGCGCCGACGAGGCCGAGGCTCTGGCTGCTGCCATCGAGCTCATCAAGAGCGGTCTTGGCGAGTAGAACTCAAACGGGTCGCATGCTGAACAACTAAGTTCATATTTGGGGGCGCAGTGACCTGTTGTAAGGTAACTGCGCTCTTTTGTCATGGATATGGCAAAACGCTTTATCACATGACACGGAGAGAGGAATGGGAATGTATCAGGGAGTCAACGCTTCCGAGGGCATCGGTATCGGCACCGTCATGGTCGCCGTCGATCCCGACTTGACGTTTGAGCCGCACGAGGTTGCTGATTCGGCAGCAGAGAAGGAGCGCTATCAGTCCGCTCTTTCGGTCTTCTGCGAGAAGACCCAGGCTCAGGCCGACCACATGAAGGAGACGGTGGGCGAGGCCGAGGCCGAGATCATGAGCGGACACATTGTCCTGGCTCAGGACCCGGGCATGACCGACGCCATCAACGCCGCCATTGACGGCGGTACCTGCGCCGAGCAGGCGCTCATGGACACCTCGACCATGTTCGAGAACATGTTCCTGTCCATGGACGACGAGATGTTCCGTCTGCGCGCGGCCGACATCGCCGACATCCGCACCGGTATTCTGGCCGAGCTGCTGGGCAAGGAGGTCGTCGACCTCTCCGTCCTGCCCGAGAACACCGTCGTTGTCGTGCACGACCTCACGCCGTCCATGACCGCCACGATCGATAAGGCCCACGTTGCCGGTATCGTCACCGAGACCGGTGGCCGCACGTCGCACTCCGCGATCATTGCGCGTGCCCTCGAGATCCCGGCTGTCCTTTCGGTTTCCAACAGCTGCACCGCGCTGCGCAACGGTATGACCGTCGTCGTCGACGGTGGCAAGGGTATCGTCGAGGCCGATCCCGACGAGGAGACGCTCGCTGCCTACACCGCCAAGGCCGAGGCCTTCGCTGCCGAGAAGGCAGCCCTCGAGGCCTTCCGTGGCAAGCCGTCCGTGACTGCCGATGGCATCAAAAAGATCATCGCCTGCAACATCGGTAACCCCGATGACGTGCCCAACGCGCTCGATCACGACGCCGAGGCCATCGGTCTGTTCCGCTCCGAGTTCCTGTTCATGGACTCTGCCGAGCTTCCTTCCGAGGAGGAGCAGTTCAACGCCTACCGTAAGGTCGCCAGCGCGCTCAAGGGTGCTCCGGTCATCATCCGTACGCTCGATGTGGGTGGCGACAAGGAGATTCCGTATCTGCATATGGTCAAGGAAGACAACCCCTTCATGGGCTTCCGCGCCGTGCGTTACTGCCTGGCCAATCCCGACCAGTACAAGGTCCAGCTCCGCGCTCTGCTGCGCGCTAGCGCCTTCGGTGACGTCAAGATTATGATCCCGCTCGTCACCTGCGTCGAGGAGGTCTTGGCTGTCAAGGAGCTCGTCGAGCAGTGCAAGGCCGAGCTGACCGAAGAGGGTCGCAAGTTCAACGAGAACATCGAGGTCGGCATCATGGTCGAGACGCCTGCCGCTTCTCTGCTCGCAGACCGTCTTGCCGAGGTTGCCGACTTCTTCTCCATCGGCACCAACGACCTGATCGGCTACACCATGTGCGCCGACCGTGGCAACGACACTATCTCCAACCTGTACCAGGTGTACTATCCCGCCGTGCTCCGCTCGCTCAAGAACATCATCGAGAGCGGCGTGAAGGCCGGCATCATGGTCGGTATGTGCGGCGAGGCCGCTGCCGATCCGCTGCTCGAGCCGCTGCTGATCAGCTGGGGCCTGGAGGAGTTCTCGATGAGCGCTCCGTCGATCCTGCGCGCCCGCAAGACCATCAGCCAGTGGACCAAGGCCGAGTGCGACGAGCTCGCCGAGAAGGCGCTCGCCTGCAACACCGCCGCCGAGGTCAAGGCACTGCTCGAGTCCGCAGCTCGCTAATTTGGTATCAGAGGTAACCGCGTGGTTGGAATGGGCCGGCCACGCGGCCCTCACATATACAGGGGGTACTGTAAATGTTCTACACGCTAACCGCTAACCCGGCTGTCGACATGACGGTTTCGAGCTCTCCGCTCGAGCCCGACGAGAACGTCCGCACCGGCTCGGCCAGCTACACGGCTAACGGCAAGGGCCTCGACGTGTCCTTCGCCTTTAAGAAGATGGGCGTCGACACCGTCGCGCTCGGCTTCTTCGCCGGCTTCACGGGCAAGTTCATCGTCGAGGAGGTCATGAACCTGGGTTGCCTCTGCCGCCCGGTCTGGACCGACGGTATCACGCGCATTAACACCTACGTCAACGATGGCCAGCACGAGTACGGCATCCTGAACCCGGGTGCTCCGATCACGCCGCAGCACCAGGAGGAGCTCTACAACATCCTGGACACCGCGGGCGATCTCGAGTGCCTGATCGTTTCCGGCTCCGTTCCTCCCAAAGCTACGCCTGACTTCCTGGCTAAGGTCATGGAGCACGCTCAGGCTCGTGGCGCCGACGTCGTCCTGGACCTGTCCTCCGACAAGCTCAAGGAGCTCGCTCACAAGAAGCCTCTGCTCATCAAGCCGAACCATCACGAGATGAAGGCCATCTTCGGCGTGCCGGTCGACACCGACGACGAGGTCCGCGTTGCCATGAAGATGGCTCACGACGCTGGCGTTCAGAACGTGCTGCTCACCCGTGGTAGCCGCGGCGACGCTTACTTCTCCAACGGCGAGGACATCTGGTACGCCAAGCGTGAGTTCAACATCAAGCTGGTTTCTTCTGTCTGCGCCGGCGACTGCACCCTCGCTGCGTTCCTGCACAAGTGGTACAGGGATCGCGACAACGTCGAGGAGGCCATGAAGCTCGCTATGGCCACCGGCGCCAACGTTGCCGAGTCCGTCGGCATCGGCGACTTCGGTCACGTCGACGAGTACAGCAAGCGCGTTGCTGTCCGCAAGCTCGATCGTCAGTAATCGAAACGCGACATATTCGTTCGCATGTGGCGCCCCGGTTTCGGCTGGGGCGCCTTTTTGTTCCGCCGCGGGGGAGAGGGGTCCCGCCGTACTTCATCGCTTCCACACCGTTCGCCGAGTTGTCCTAGCCTTTTACCGATGCGTGGAATATACTTTCATTAACACGTTGCTTCGTGAAAGGAACATTCATGATTTACACGCTCACTGCAAATCCCGCCATTGACTACAACATCGCCTGCGACGGCCTTACTGCCAATACCGTCACGCGTACCCGCAATGCCGTCTACACGCCCAACGGCAAGGGCCTCAACGTCTCGTTTACGCTTGACCACTATGGTGTCGACACCACGATCCTGGGTTTCTTCGCCGGCTTCTCGGGTGAGTTTATCGTTAAGGGCGCCGAGGCCCTGGGCGTGCCCGTCAAGCCCGTGTGGACCGACGGTATTACGCGCGTCAATGTGTTCCTCAACGCCGGTCCCGACACCGAGTACAACATGGTCAATGCCGGTGCCGCCATCAATGAGGCCAACGAGCAGGAGATGTTTGAACTTATCGATTCGCTCGATGACATGACCTGCCTGGTCATCAGCGGCTCGCTGCCTCCCAACACTTCCGAGGGCTTCTTGGCCGAGGTCCTGCGCCGTGTCAAGGCCAAGGGGGCCGAGTTCGTCCTCGACATCTCGAGCCATCAGCTGGCAGACCTCATTGCTCTGGAGCCACTGCTGATCAAGCCCAATGACGACGAGCTGCTTGACATCTTTGGCATCAAGGTGAGCGGTGGCGACGACGAGTCCGTCAAGGGCGCTATGGCCGAGCTGCACGCCAAGGGCGCCAAGAACGTGCTGCTGACCCTTGGTGGCGCCGGTGCGTACTTCTCCAACGGCGAGCATATCTGGTTTGCCAACCGCACCTTCGACGTCAAGCTGCTGTCGACTGTGTGCGCCGGCGATTCCTCGCTCGCTGCCTTCCTGTCCGTGTGGCACGACGCCCCCGAGCGCGTCGAGGACGCCCTGCGCCTTTCGATGGCCACTGGCGCCAACGTGGTCGAGTGCCCCGGTCTGGGTGATTTTGCCAAGGTGGACGAATATAAGAAGCACATCGAGGTTCGCCAGGTCTGCTAGTTCCGGCACCTTGTCTGAATAGTTTGATTATTTCGCATCCGTCTTAGACTAGGACGGATGCGTTTTTGTTTATCGGACTTGCGTGTGCAGTGGAGGCTGTTTCTTGCTAGACTTCTTGCAGACGCAATCGATAGCCAATTTGATAGTCGCAGGAGGCCATAGGCATGTGCAATGTTTCGCTCAACGGTACTCAACCGTCCGATGCGTCCCTGCGCGTCCTGCGCGCGCTTGAGGCGGCTGGTCTTGAGGCTTGGTACGTGGGCGGTTGGGTGCGCGACGCCCTGATGGGGTACCCCAGCCACGATGTTGATATGTGCTGTAGCGGCCTGTGGCAGGAGTCCAAAGCGGCGCTCGAGGCCGCCGGCATCGCGGTTGTGGAGTCGGGCATTAAATTTGGCGGAATCACGGCTATTTCCGATGGCGAGCGTATCGAGGTCACCACGTACCGTCTGGATGGCTTTTACACCGATGGTCGTCATCCCCAGAGTGTGGAGCGTGCTGCCTCGCTCGAGGACGATCTGGCGCGCCGCGACTTTACCGTCAATGCCATGGCCTGGCATCCCGAGCGCGGGCTTGTCGACCGCTACGACGGCCAGGGTGACTTGGAGCGCAAGCTGATTCGCGCTGTCGGCGATCCCAAGCGTCGCTTTAACGAGGACGCCCTGCGCATGCTGCGTGCGGTGCGCTTTGCCTGCCGTCTGGACTTTATGATTGAGCCCGAGACCAAGCGTGCGCTTGCCGAGTGCGCGCCGCTGCTCAATGCCGTGGCGCGTGAGCGTGTGGGTATTGAGCTCGAGGGCATTCTTTCGACCGGTCATGGGGGAGACGCGATGCTTCGCTATCCCGAGCTCATCTGTGCCGCTGTGCCCGAGTTGGCAGCGGGTCGCGGGTTTGATCAGCGCAGTGTCTATCATGCTTTTAACGTCTACGTGCATATCGCCCGTGTGCTGACGGTGGCGGGGGAGCTCGCGCTGTGTGACGGCGTCGCGCTCTCGTCGAGCCTTATGTGGGCGGCGTTTTTGCACGATGTGTCCAAGCCCGAGTGCTTCACGGTCGACCATGCCGGTAGCGGACACTTCTACGGTCATCCCGAGCTCGGCGCCAAGAAGGCGCGCGTCATTATGGATCGCCTGGCGCTCTCGCACGACTTGGTGCGCGACGTGTGCCTGCTCATCAAATACCATGACAAGCCGCTGCGCCCCGAGCGCTCCTGTCTGCTCAATATGATGCGCGCGCTTTCGGGTGAGGGCGTCGACACGGCCCGCCTGATTGACGAGCTCATGGACCTTAAGCGTGCCGACACACTTGGCAAGGCCCCGTCGTGCTTCTATTACGTTGAGACGATTGAGGAGATGCGCGCGATGGCGCACGAGCTGCTGAGGGCGGGGGAGCCCTATACGCTCAAGATGCTCGCCATCAACGGCGGCGACTTGATCCGTGCTGGAGTCAAGCCCGGGCCGGAACTGGGGCAGCTTCTCAACTCCGCCCTCGACGCCGTGATCGAAGACGATATTCCCAACGAGCGCGAAGCTCTTTTGGTTCATCTCAACTTGAATTAGCTACCAAGTTTACCTGCGTATTCCATAACCTGCCGACAATTTTTCGGCAATTTGGAATTTCTTCTTGCGCTGACGTTTTTTGTCCCGTAATATATTTCCTCGCAGCACGGCAGTGCAGATGTCATGTGGCCCGTTCGTCTAGCGGTTTAGGACGCCGCCCTCTCAAGGCGGAGATCACCAGTTCGAATCTGGTACGGGCTACCACTTCTTTTCTGCTGAGGCTTATGGCCCGTTCGTCTAGCGGTTTAGGACGCCGCCCTCTCAAGGCGGAGATCACCAGTTCGAATCTGGTACGGGCTACCACGCATCTGATACCCGGACTTCCTATGGAAGGCCGGGTTTTTTTATTTTCAAACAACCGTCTGCAATTCCCGTTTGAACCAGAGCTTTGCGTTCTGCCTATGGCCCTTACGGGTACAATATCCAAGATATTTTGACTGTTAGAAGGAGTCTCATGACGGAGTCCTCTCAGCATACGTCTAAGCCCCAGGTCGAGGTTGAGGCCTCGGGCGGAGATGACAATAAGAGCGCACGCCGCGGCGCCATCTTTATCGGCGTCGTGCTGGTAGGTTATATCGTCTATCTGGTGGTAACCGGGCAGATGGGGCAGTTCTGGGCCGCTATGTCGAGCGTCCAGGCGTCATGGCTCGTTGTCGCGTGTCTTTGCATGTTCATGTACCTGTTCTTTGGCATTGTGGCCTATGCGATCGCCGTCTGGCTCGATCCCAATTCGCCCGTCGGCATCCGCGACCTGATCTCGGTCGAGGCGAGTGGCATCTTCTTTGGTAACCTGACGCCCATGATGATGGGCTCCACCCCGGCTCAAATCTATCGCCTGACCAAGGCCGGCCAAAACGTGGGCGAGGCCGGCGCCACGCAATTCACGCGTTTTATCGTGTACCAGTTTGGCCTCGTTGCCTGGGGCGCTATCCTACTGCTTGCTCGCATGCCGTTTTTTGCCGAGCGCTATGGCGACATGACGCTGCTGTGCGTCTTTAGCTTTGGTGGACACTGCTGCATCTTGCTGGGCATCTTCGCCGTCGCGCTCATGCCTAAGACCGTCACGCGCGTCGCCCATTGCATCATCAATTGGCTTGAGCGCATTGGTGTCTCGGCCACTAAGATCGAGGGATGGCGCACGTTTGTCGATGGCGAGATCTACTCCTTCTCCGAGAAGTTCAAGCTTTCGGCCGGACATTTTTCTTCCATGCTGCTCACGGTGGTCATCACCATGCTGCAACTCGCGTTTTTCTACCTCGTGCCGTATTTCCTGATGCTTGCCTTTGGCCACCACGAGGTCGACTTTTTCTCGGTCATGGCCGCGAGCGCCTTTGTCCAGCTGCTGAGCTCTGCGGTCCCCCTGCCCGGTGGAACTGGTGGCGCTGAGGGCGGCTTTGCATTGTTCTTGGGTCATTTCTTTGGGTCGGCTTCGACCGCCGGCTATCTGCTGTGGCGCCTCATTACGTTTATTGCGCCGACCATTTTGGCTGCGCCCCTGCTGGGACTTAAGAGCGCCCACAACGAGAGCATCCATGCGCGCTGGGATCGTGTGATGCGCAAGCTCGGCCGCACGCCTCAGACGCCCTCTGCGCCCACTATGCCGCACCCCACGAATGCTGTTACCGTTGATCCCAAGAAGCGCGCTCAGAAGGCTTCTGGGACCGCTAAGCCGGCTCATAAAGCCTATGTGCGCCAGACAGGCGATGGTATTCGCGTATCTCCGTCGGCACTCAATAAGAAGAAGCATCCCAAGTCGCAGTAGGGCAGTCGTGCGTTCTTCATGATGCAGGGCATATTTGTGCTGTATGGGGGATAATCCTCTTACGTAGATTATCTCTCATCTGTTGATGAATGCTTGCATATCGAAGGGACACGCCCATGGCAACCAGCAAACCGCGTCTTGATCGTCGCATCATTCGCAGCCGTAATGCCATCCTTTCGGCTTTCGAGCGCCTGCTCATGGAAAAGCCGCTGGCAGACATTACGGTGAGTGCCATCGCGCGCGAGGCCAATGTCGACCGCAAGACCTTTTACGTTCACTTTGGTACGGTTGACGGCCTGCTCGATGCCATTGCCGTCGATGTGGTGGAGATGATTGTCGACTCGGTCGAGAAAACGCTTGCTTCTATGGACGGTGACACCAGCGAGCGCGCTCTTGGCGCGGCGGCGACCTTCTTTAAAACCGTTAATGAGGCACTGTGCAACAACTTAGTGCTCAATCGTCAGCTGATCGAGAATATTCCGCTCGATGATTTCATGGCTCGTCTTCGTGCGCCGCTCGAGCACGAGATTGCCGAGCGCGATCTGCTGCCTCAAGGTCTCAAGGACGAGATGTTCGACTACTATCTGGCGTTTTTGCTGTCGGGTATTATCGGTATCTATCGCACGTGGGCGCTGTCTGACGGTTCGGTTCCCATCGAGCGCGTCTCTGAGGTCGCCAACGATCTGACTCTCAATGGTCTGTCGAGTCTGGAATCTCGCTTGGATTAGGCCTAGTTGGGCTCGTCGGCGTGGAAATTCCTGTTCACGAGGTTCTCCGGTGCCTTGTAGACCTCGCCGGCGTAGGAGCTGTAGCCTGAGGATCCTTAAAAGAAAGTCCAGTTTATTCTTCCCACTCCAAATGGGAATCCTCCGATGCGCCTTCGCACGCTCGCATGACCTCGATACCATGCGAGCGTGCAAACTCGACGAGCTCTGCGTTGCGGGCGTTTATGGTGCCGAAGGCGGCGGGGCACACGATAAGGCGCGCGCAGTGGACGAGGAGCTCTTTGGCGCGGGCTATGGTTTTATCCCCGATCGGCTCGAAGGCGCGCTCGGCCACGCATTCCGTCGCCAGGTCGCGCGCGAGCTCGCAGTCGATGTCCCCTTCGTGCAGAACGCCCGCGTAGAACGCCTTGCCCTGTCGGATGAGCTGGCGAAACACAGCCGACCCCGTACCTGCGCCAGCGATGACGAACGTGTGCGCATCGCCGTGTGGGCGCCCAATTTCCACGCTGCCGAAGCGCTCGTTGAAGGTGCCATGTTTAAGGCCGTAGAGCTCGCCAATCGTCTCGCGCGTGAATATGTCCTCGGGTGCGCCGGCGCGGAAGACCCGGCCGTCCTTCACGCAAATCACCTTGTCGGCGCTTTTCTGCGCGAGCTCGAGTTCGTGGATGGACATGATGACAGCAACATTCCGCGATTTCGCAAGGTGGCGAAGTATTCGCAGCAGGTCGATCTGGTAGCGGATATCGAGATACGACGTGGGCTCATCGAGCACGAGCACACGCGGATCCTGCGCGATGGCGCGTGCGAGCATGACGCGCTGGCGTTGCCCGTCGCTTATCTGCATGAAGTCGCGCTCGGCGAGCTCTTCCACATGTGCGGTTTTCATGGCCTCGTCGACCCGACTATGGTCGTCGGGCGAGAGTGTGCCCATTCGCCCGGTGTAGGGATGCCTTCCCGCCTCTACGATATCGCGGCAGGTGAGGAGCTCGGTCCGGGGGCGATCTGTCAGCATAACGGCAAGGCTCCTTGCGAACTCCGCCGTCTTCCATCGGGAAATCTCCCGCCCGTCGAGCTCGACCGCGCCGGCAAGCGGTGCCAGATGGCGTGTGATGGTTTTCAAGATGGTCGACTTGCCCGAGCCGTTCGGCCCGATGAGTGCCACGACGTCGCCCGCGCGAACCTCCAGATCGACGCCTTCGACTACGACCTTCTTGTCGTAGCCCGCCGACAGGTCGCTTATGCGGAAAAGCGGCGCTCCGTCAGCCTGCGTTTCGACCGGGGTTTCGAGGTTCGACTCCGCTCGGAGCGTTTTGGGCCGCGGCACAAATTTCCCCATCTACCTCACCCGCTTCTTCAACATGAGCGCGATAACCACCGGCGCGCCGAAGATGGCGGTGACGGCGCTGATGGAAAGCTCGACGGGGGAGAACAGCGTGCGCGCGATCAAATCGCAGCCCGCGCAGAAGATGGCGCCTCCTAAGAAGCACGCGGGAATCACGCGGATGGGCTTCGACGACCTCAGAGCCGACTTCACGAGATGCGGAACCGCGATGCCTACGAACGACACCGGACCAGCGAACGCGGTCACGCAGGCGGAGAGCATGCTCGCTAGAAGGACGAGCACCACGCGGAAGTGTGCGACGTTCACGCCGACGCTTTTCGCGTAGGCTTCTCCCAGCTGGAAGGCGGAAAGGGGCTTCGATATCGCGAATACGCATGCGCTCATGGCGATCACCACGACCGCGATGACCGCGACGTCGTCCCAGCTCGAACCGGAGAAACTACCCAAAGACCAGTTGTGCAGGTTCACGATGGACTGGTCGTCGGCGAAGGCGATGAGGAAGTTCGTCGCCGCCGAGCAGATGTATCCTACCATGACGCCCGCCACGATCAGCATGGCCATGGAACTTATGCGCCGTGCGATGAGGAGCACGAAGCCGATGGTGATAAGCGAGCCCAGAAACGCTGCGGCCACCATGGCCGGCGAGGACATGGCCTGGTTCGCGCCCAGAAGTACGATCATCGTAAGCGCGACGACGAACTTTGCGCCCGAGGAGACGCCCAAGATGAACGGGTCGGCGATGGGGTTGTTGAAAAACGTCTGCAGCAGGAATCCGGAGAGCGAAAGTGCCCCGCCGAGAAGCACGGCTGAAAGCACGCGCGGCAGGCGAATCTCCCAGATGATCTGGCTTTCCATGGAATTGGCCGCGCCGCCCGAAAGGATGCCGGGGATGTGGTCTGCGGGCACGAGCACACTCCCGATGCACAGGTTGGCCCCGACGAGCACGATGAGGGCAACAGCGAGTAGCGCCGTCACGACGCGACACCGCGCGGCGCGTCCCGATTCGTCGTATGCCATGGAAAGCCGGCTTCTCATGGTGCTAGCCGAGCTTCCTCAGATAATGGAAGTCGCTCGCATCATCGCCGGTGAACGCCCCGTGCAGTTCGTCGATAATGTCGGCGGTAGAAGTCATCTGCTGGTACATGTCGGCGCTTGTGACCCAGACGTTGCCGTTCTTCACGGCTTTGAACTGCGACAATAGCGCGTTTTTGCTTACGAAGTCGCTCAAGGTGGCAACCGATTCGTCGATGGTGCCGTTGTAGACGATGATGTCGGCATCCTTCGCCGTCGCATAGAAGCGCTCCATTTCGAGCGTTACTGACGAACCTGACGTCGACGCCGTCTGTGCGTCATCGAGCGCGTAGCTGCCGCCTGCGAGCTCGATCATCTGCGCCACGTAGTCGCCCCTCCGCCGCGTGACGGCGGCCCCGTTCGAGTTAATGTAGAAATACGCCACGGTTTTACCTGACGACGCGAGCCCCGACGTTTGCTCGACGCGGGCCTTCTGCTCGTTGAACAGGTGCGCGGCCTCCTCTTCCTTGTCGAACAGGACGCCGAAAAGCTTAATCCACTCGACGCGTCCGAGTGCTTCGGGCTCGCTCGACGACTGTTCGGTGAGCACGACGAGCCCGAGCTTCTGCAGCTTTTCCTTCACATCGGGCGTGTGGTTGATCATGGTGTTCTCGATGGCGAGCGTGCAGCCCGAGGCCGATATTCGCTCGTAGTCGGGCGCGCTGTACTTGCCGCCGTAGGCGATCGCCCCACTTTCGAGCGCGCTTTTGAAGCCCGCGACCGAGCAATCGTCGGCCTTCGTGCCCGACATTAAGATATTGTCGTTCGCATCGAGCGCGTCGACCAGACACATCGTCGCCGACGACACGAGGTACACCTTGTCGGCGGGGCGTCTTATGACCGCGATGTCGGAGCTCAACCCGTCAGGTACCTTCGCATCTTGCGGCACCACGAGGAAGCGCTCCCCGTTCGAAACGCAGATAAGCCGCAAGCCGCCTTCGAACTCGTCGACAGTGAAGTGCTTGGCGTATTCAAGCTGAAGCGCCCCCGTCGGCTCCCAGCCGCAGCCCAAATCAGCGTTGTGGAAGTCGGCCGCGGCGCTTGAAGCCGTTCCCGCAGGGGAGCCGCCGCTTGCATCGTCGCCCGATTTCTCCTTCATGGTGGATGAGTCGAAGTGGAGCGTGTAGTCGATGGTGTGCGGCGTCGACATGGCGACGGTCTCGGCCGACACGGCGATGTCCTCGTCGAGCGTGACGGGTATCTCGAACGTGGAGTTGCCGCCGTCGTTTACGGGCGCGTAGTCCACGCCGTCGACGGTCATCTTGTCGTAGTTCGAACTCGACCAGGTGATGGTCGCGGTGTAGGTGTCGCCATCCTTCACAATTGTGGTGGGCGAGGCGATGCTTGCGCGCCCTGACCCGCCGGAAAGCGAGACGCTCACAGTGTATTCCTGAGAGCCCGCCGTGGCACCGGTCACGTTCGGGCTCGCACTGCACCCCGCGAAGGGAAGCGCGAGCAGGGCGACGAGAACGCAGGCGATCGCGCGCGCCGCGATGCTGCGGCGCTTCCTGTTTTCCCCCTTGGGAAGAATCGACCGCATGGCGTTACTTCAGTGCGTCGGCGCGCAGATCGACGCCGGCGGATTCGAATACGAGCGTGCGGTCGTACCACCGCTCCCTTTTAATGCTCCACGCGGCGCAGGCGGTGTCCTCGTCGAGCGCATCAACGGGCACGTCGTAGGTGTACTTGCCTTCCGCGTTTTCCACATAGGGGATGAAGTCGGCCTCGCTCGCGGCGGCAGCCTCGTCGCCCGTGCCCATGAAGAGCTTGCCGTAGCCCGTGCCGGAAAGTGTCATCACGCAGTGCATGGAGCCGTTTTCCACGATGAGCTGGGCATCCACAATCCTGAACATGTTCGAGCTGGAATCTACGGTGATCGGATAGGTGCCGTCGGCCACCTTGTCGGCGGTGATGGGGGCAGCGCTTGCGCCCTCGGGCGCATCGGCCGCCTGTTCGGTCTTTTCCTGGGAATCGGCATCGCTTGCCTTTGCGCTGTCGATTGAATTTCCGCCGCAGCCGGCGAGCGAGAACGCGAAAAGCGCCGCCGACAGGGCGAAGGCGAGGGTTTTCTTCAACATGGAGGGGGTTCCTTTCAATCGCTTCGACCGCCCGCGCCGTGCGGTGGGCGGGCGGGATGCGAATGCAACGGGCATGCGCCGTCAGTCGGGGAAGGCGCATGCCCGTTGCACGGGGACGCGACCGGCGCCCCCGTGCGCGGCGAGTTTACAGCTTGGCGATGGCGTCGTCCACGTGCGCGACGTAGATGTCGTCGACCGCGACGTTCTGTCCCAGACCCTGGAGCAGGCACGTCACTTCGAAGCCGGCAGCCACGAACTTCGCAGCCCAGCTGTCGGGGTCGGTCTCGTCTGCCATGTCGTTGTTCGCGTGGTCGCCCGCGACCACCATGAACGGCGCGAGCACGGCCTTCTTGTAGCCTGCGGCGCTCGCGGCGGCGATAACATCCTCGCAGGTCGGTTCAGCCTCGACGGTGCCGACGAAGAACTGCGTCAAGCCCTCGTTCTTAAACACTTCCTGCATCTTGGCATAGTCGGCGTTGGAATCGGCTTCGGTGCCGTGGCCCATGAGGCACAGCGCCGTCTTGCCGTCGTCGAAGGACGCCATGTTCTCCTTAATGGCTGCGGCCACCTTCTTGTAGTCGTCGTCGGAGGTGAGCAGCGGGTCGCCGAGCGAGATCTTGTCGAACTTGTCAGCGTACTTGTCGAGCTCGTCTTTCACGTCGGCGTATTCCAGGCCAGCCATGAGATGCGTCGGCTGCACGACGATTTCCTTCACGCCGTCTTCCACGCAGCGGTCGAGCGCCTCGGTCATGTTGTCGATCGTGATGCCGTCGCGCTTCTTCAGCTTGTCGATGATGATCTGCGCGGTGAAGGCGCGGCGGATGTCGTAGTCCTGCCAGTACTTCTCACGGATAGCGTCTTCGATGGCGCCGATGGTGATGTGGCGCGAGTCGTTGTAGCTCGTGCCGAAGCTCGTGACGAGGATGACCGGCTTCACGGCCTTCTCCTTTTCGCTCGATTTCTCGGAACTCGCGGAGGTGTTGGAGCAGCCCGCGAGCGCGACTCCGGCGAGCGCGACGGCTCCGGTTGCCGCGGCGCTCATGAAGCCGCGGCGTGACATCTGTTCGGACATGGTTTTTCCTTTCCTCGGTTTGCCGGTCCCCCGGCGACAGTTGCTTGTCGGCACAAGCGAAAGAAAAGCGCACCCCTCGGGGTTCACAAGGAGCTAACGCCACGGCGATGCCGTGAGGAAAAGGCGAAGCAGTCTGGCTTGGGGCGTGAGGCGGTTCGCCCGCGCGTCCTATACAGTAATGTCCCTTGCCCAGGATTCCCACCTGGTTCCCTCCGCAAGCCAGCGCGGGCTGTGCGGGCGCCGCGCCGGTCATTTCCTTTTATCCGATTGTCATATGCTCGTTGCCGAATCTTTTACTATGATAGTGGGCACTTGTGAACGTGTCAAAGCCAGGGCGGGCGGCATTGCGCCTTCTGCCTGCGTATTTGCGCCGATTGTCGCCGCAGGCGCCGTGTTTTGCCTGCTGCGCGAATGGCGGCGTAAACGGTTGCGATGAGAAACGGGAAGGGAAGGCTCGGATGATTCATATCGTTGGCGCAGGTTCGGGCTCCGCCGACCTTATCACGCTTCGCGGGGCGCGTCTTCTGCGCGCGGCCGACGTGGTCGTTTGGGCGGGGAGCCTTGTGAACCCCGAGCTGCTCGCCGAGTGCAAGGAATCCTGCGTCGTCTACGACAGCGCGCACATGACCTTGGAGGAAGTGCTCGACGTGATGTGCGCGGCGGATGCGCGGGGCGAGGAAGTGGTGCGCCTGCACACGGGCGACCCGTGCCTGTACGGCGCCATCCAGGAGCAGATGGACGCACTCGACGCGCGCGGCGTGGACTACGAGGTGGTGCCCGGCGTGTCGAGCTTTTGCGGTGCCGCGGCGGCGCTTCGCCAGGAATACACGCTGCCGGGAATCAGCCAGTCGGTCGTGATCACGCGGCTTTCCGGGCGCACCCCCATGCCCGCGGGCGAGGGCATGCGCACCATGGCGGAAAGCGGCTCGACTATGGTCATCTTCCTGAGCTCGGGTATGCTCGCCGAGCTTTCCGCCGAGCTTTTGGCTGCGGGCCGCAGCTCCGACGAGCCGGCGGCGCTCGTGTACAAGGCGACCTGGCCTGAGGAGCGCGTGGTGCGATGCACAGTGGGCACGCTCGCCGATGCGGGCGCGCGAGAGGGCATCGACCGCACGGCGCTCGTGGTGGTGGGCCGCGTGCTCGGAGCTCGCGGCAGGCTTGCACACAACGGCGCGCAAGCGGAGTCGTACGAGCGCAGCAAGCTTTACGACCCTTCGTTTTCCACGGGGTATCGGAAGGCGAGCAGCTAGCGTGGCCTTCGAGCACTACATATATACCGGGACGACCCGCCTGCGCTGCGGCTACACCACGGGGAGCTGCGCCGCGCTCGCGGCGAAGGCGGCCTGCGAGATGCTCTTGTCACGAAAGCCCGTCGGCCTCGTGTCGATCGTCACCCCCGGCGGGCTGCCCGTCGAGGCGAACGTGGTCGACGCATGCATCGGCGAGGGGTGCGCCCAGTGCGCCGTGCGAAAGGACGCAGGCGACGATGCCGATGTGACTGACGGCGTACTCGTGTACGCGCACGTGGAACATGCGGGGTCGGGCACGGGTGCTGCGGGCAGCAAGGACGTGCCCGCGCGCGAATCGGAAGTTTCCGTCGATGGCGGCGTGGGCGTGGGGCGCGTGACATTGCCCGGGCTCGAGCAGCCGGTGGGGGCGGCCGCCATCAACGCGACGCCGCGCGCGATGATTACTTCGGCGGTGCGTGAGGTGTGCGCCGCGCACGGCTTTTCTGGAAACATTGCTGTGACGATTTCGGTACCCGAGGGTGTGGCCCTTGCCGAAAAGACCTTCAACCCGCACCTGGGGATAGAGGACGGCATCTCCATCCTGGGAACGACGGGCATCGTCGAGCCGCGCAGCCTCGCTGCCTTGCGTGACAGCATCGAGCTCGAGATTCGGCAGCATGCGGCTATGGGGCGGCGCGGAGTCGTGCTCACGCCCGGCAACTACGGCGGGCAGTTCATCTCGGGGCATTTCCACCTAAACGGTGCGCCGGTGGTCTTCATCTCCAACTTTGTGGGCGATGCGATTGATTGCTGCGTTCGCGAGGGATTCACCAATGTCCTTCTTGTGGGACACATCGGCAAGTTGGTGAAGGTCGCGGGCGGCATCATGGACACCCATTCGCGTACCGCCGACTGCCGCGCGGAGATTCTGGCCGCCCACGCGGCCATGGCCGGCGCGGGCGCGAAGACCGTGCGCGAGATCATGTCGTCCGTCACGACCACGGCGGCGCTCGAGGTAATCGAGGCCGCCGGCGTTGGGGACGCTGCGCGCGCCTCGCTCGCTGCGGCAATTGAGGACAGGTTGCGCCGCCGCGCGGCGGGCGCATGCGACATCGCCGCGGTCGTGTTCGACGCCGAGCGCCGCGAGCTTTTCCGCACGTCGGGCGCCGATGCAGTTATCGGGAAATTGGGGGCGACGTATGAGTAAAGGCGTTCTGTACGGGGTGCGCCGTGCAATCGGCTGGCCGGGGACGAAGGTGGTCATGAAGGCGCGCCGCTCGCTTGTGGACACGAAGTGCTTCCTTTGCGAGGAGAGTGCCTTCGACGGTGCCGAGCTTGTAGAGGACTGTGGGCTTCCGGGCGAGCGTGTGTACCGCTCGCTCGACGATGTGCCCGATTGGGGCAGCTACTTCTCGACGATGGTGGTGCGCTAGATGAGGGTTTCCTGCATAGCGTTCACTGAGAGGGGGTATGCGTTGGCGGAGCGCACCGCACGCGCGCTTTCCGATTGCGCGCAGACAGGTGAAGATGACCCTGGCTGGGACGTTTCCGTTTCGCGCGGGTTCGGCGATGGGAAGGCCGATCTGCGCGCATGGACGGCGCTCGCGTGGGAAGCGTCGGACGCGCTTCTGTTCGTGGGTGCGGCGGGCATCGCCGTGCGGGCGATCGCGCCGCATGTCGCCTCGAAGGCAAACGATCCCGCGGTTGTGGCGATCGACGAGGCGGGGCGCTTTGCCGTTCCGCTTTTGTCGGGGCATTTGGGCGGTGCGAACGAGCTTGCGCAAACTGTGGCACGCGCGGCAGGGGCCATCCCCGTCATCACCACGGCGACTGACGTCCGCGGCATGTGGGCGGTGGATACGTGGGCGCGCCGTGCGGGGCTCGCCGTTTCGAATCCCGAGGCCATCAAGCGAGTGTCGGCGCGGCTGCTTTCGGGCGGGCGCGTGGCGCTCTATTCCGACATGCCGATTTCGGGACAGCCGCCTGAGGGGGTTGACATTGCGTCAGACCGCGCGCGGGCCGATATCGTCGTGTCGCCGTTTGCTGGCGCGAATGCAGGTGCGTCCGTTCGCGCGGCGGAGACAACGGGCGTGGTCGTGCCCGCCGGTGAGACGGGGAAGCCGGCGGGCGTGAGGGCGCAGGCGCCTGCGCCCGAGCCGCTTCGCCTTGTCGTGCCCTGCATCGTTGCGGGCATAGGGTGTCGTCGCGGTGCGTGCTCCGAAGCGATCGGGGAGGCGTTTCTTCTCGCGTGCGGGCAGGCGGGCATCTCGCCTTCGGCCGTGCGCATGGCGGCGACGATCGACGTGAAGGCGCACGAGGAGGGTCTGCTCGCCTTCTGCCGCGCGCGCAATATCCCGCTTGCGACGTATTCCGCAGATGAGTTGTCGCAAGTCGATGGCAGCGTTTCGCCATCTGATTTCGTGCGCGCGACGGTGGGGGTCGACAACGTGTGCGAGCGCGCGGCGCTCGCGGACGGGGGCAAACTTATCTTCCCGAAGCTCGCTCACGGCGGCGTGACCGTCGCGTTTTCCAAGGTAACTATTAAACTTTCGTTTAAGGAGCGGTGATGGGAAAGCTCTTCGTGGTGGGAATCGGCCCGGGCGGCCCCGACGGCATGACGATTGCGGCCCGGCGTGCGCTCGAGGCGTCCGACGTCGTTGTGGGTTACACGAAATACGTGGAGCTCGCGCTCGCCGCCGTGCCCGACGCGGCGCATCTCGCGACGCCGATGATGCACGAGGTCGAACGGTGCCGCCTTGCGCTTTCGCGCGCGCAGAGTGGAGAAGCCGTGGCGCTCGTGTGCAGCGGCGACGCGGGCGTGTACGGCATGGCGAGCCCCGTGCTGGAGCTTGCGGAGGACTACCCCGATGTAGACGTGGAAGTTATCGCCGGGGCCACCGCGGCTCAGAGCGGGTCGGCGGTGCTCGGCGCCCCGCTTGCCCACGACTTCGCGGTCGTGTCGCTCTCCGACCTGCTCACGCCATGGGAGGTCATCGAGCGCAGGCTCGCCGCCGTGGCGAGCGCCGACTTCTGCATCTGTTTGTACAACCCGCGCAGCAGAAAGCGCGCCGACAGGCTCTCACGCGCGGCGAAGATTATGCTCGAATGGAAGGCCCCCGACACGCTCTGCGGCTGGGTACGTAACATCGGGCGCGAGGGGCAGCAGTCGGGCATGTGCAGGCTCTCCGAGCTGGGGGAGATCGACGCCGACATGTTCACCACCGTGTTCGTCGGCAACGCGGACACGAAGCTCGTAGGCGGCCGTATGGTCACGCCGCGCGGGTATCGGGAGATTCCATGCGAAAGGTAACGATCATCGGGGCGGGGCCCGGAAACCCCGACTTGCTCTCGCGCGCGGCGCTCGACGCGATCGACATCGCCGACGTGGTCATCGGCGCTCATCGCGCGCTTGCCGGCATCGACGTGCCGCCCGACGTGGTGAGATGCGAGCTCGTGAAGACGGCGGACATCGTCGCCGCGCTCACCGATGCGGCGTCGTGGCAGCGCGCCGTGGTCGTGATGACGGGCGATGTGGGGCTGTTCAGCGGCGCGCGCCGCCTGGTGGAGGCGCTCTCCGGCGACGCGCAGGTGGACGTGCGCATCATTCCCGGCATAAGCTCAGCGTCGTATCTCGCCGCGCGCCTCGCGCGTCCATGGCAGGATTGGCGCTTCGCGAGCGCTCACGGCGTGGCGTGCGACATCGTGGCCGAGGCCGAGCGCTCAGGCGAGCTCTTCCTCGCCACGTCGGGCGGGGACGACCCCTCGCGGCTTTCGGGCGAGCTTGTGCAGGCGGGCTTCGGGGACGCGCGCGTGACGGTGGCCGAGCGCCTGTCGTACCCCAACGAGCGCATCACCTGCGCGACCGCAAGTGAAATCGCAGGTCAGACGTTCGACGACTTGAACGTGATGCTTATCGAGTTCGCAGGCGGCGCCGGGTCGCCTGTGGGCTCTAGCGCAGCCTCCGAGGCGCCGGCCGGCGCGTCCGCGCCCGCGGCGGCTTCTTCCGCGGCGGACTTTGCGGGCGCATCCCGCGCCGCGAGCTCCCGCTGGCCGTACGCTTCCTCGGGCATTCCCGACGAGCTTTTCATCCGCGGCGACGTTCCCATGACCAAGCAGGAGGTGCGCGCCGTCGCGCTCGCGAAGCTGCGCCTTACCGCGACCGACACCGTGTGGGACGTCGGCGCCGGCACGGGGAGCGTGTCGATTGAGGCGGCGCTCGTCGCGCGAACGGGGTCGGTATGGGCGGTCGAGCGCAACGCGGCCGGCGTGCGGCTCATCCGAGAGAACGCGGATGCATTCGGGTGCGGCAACGTGCATGCGATCCCCGGTGTCGCCCCCGAAGCGCTCGCGAAACTGCCCGTCCCCGACGCCGTGTTCGTCGGCGGGAGCGCGGGCGAGCTTCCCTCCATCGTGGAGGCGGCGCTCGAGAAGAACTCGCAGGTTCGCCTGTGCGTGCCATGCGTCACCGTTGAGACGCTCACCGAGGCGTGCGCGCTCCTCTCGGGTTCGCGCTTTAAGGGGTTCGAGGCGTGCCAGGTGTCGGCCGCCCGCGCCGAGGCTGTAGGCTCGCACCATCTTATGAAGGCGCAAAACCCCGTGTTCCTCGTCAGCGCGCGTGGTGCAGGTGGGGAAGGCGGCGCCCGGTGAGCACGACCATCCCTCGCTTCATGGTCGCTGCGCCCTCGAGCGGGAGCGGCAAGACGGTCGTTACGTGCGCGCTCCTGCGCGCGCTTGCGCGCCGCGGCCTCGCATGCGCGGCCTTCAAATGCGGCCCCGACTACATTGACCCGCTCTTTCATCGCCGCGTCGTGGGTGCGCGCTCGGGCAACTTAGACGGCTTCTTCACCGACGCCCCGACGCTGCGCGCCCTGCTCGCACGCGGCGCTGCGGGCGCGGATGTCGCGGTGCTCGAGGGGGCCATGGGCTTCTACGACGGCATGGCGCCCGGCGTGGCCGATGCGAGCAGCTACCAGCTTGCGTGCGACACGGAAACGCCGGTCGTTTTAGTGGTGAACGGGCGCGGGGCGTCTTTATCGCTCGCCGCCGTAATCCGCGGCATCGCCGAGTTCCTGCCTTGTGCGAACGTGCGCGGCGTCGTGCTGAACAAGACGAGCGCCGCTGCCTGCGCCTACGCGAAGCCTGCGATCGAGAAGCACACGGGTGTCGCGGTTTTGGGGAATATCCCCGCCGACGATGCGTTCTCGCTCGAAAGCCGGCATTTGGGGCTTGTGACCGCCGACGAGGTCGAGCAGCTCTCCGCGCGCATCGACAAGATGGCCGAGCTGGTGGAAAAGAGCGTCGACGTCGACCGCTTGCTCGAAATAGCGGCGACGGCACCCGATATCCGCGAGGAACCTTACCGGTTGGAGCCGATCGCGGGAGCGCGGCCCATCGTCGCCGTCGCACGTGACGAGGCGTTCTCGTTCTACTACGAGGAGAACCTGCGCGCGCTCGAGGACCTGGGTTGCGAGCTGGCCTTTTTCAGCCCCCTGTGTGATAGCGAGTTGCCCCGGGGGACAAGCGCCCTCTATCTGGGAGGCGGCTACCCGGAGCTCCATGCGCGGCAGCTCTCCGAGAACGCGCCGATGCGCGAGGCGGTGCGGCGTGCGGTGGAATCCGGCATGCCGACGGTTGCCGAATGCGGTGGGTTTCTGTACCTGCAGCGCGAAATCTCCGATAGCGAGGGACGGCGCTGGCCTGTTGCGGGCGCCCTTGAGGGCGCAAGCGAGAACGGGGGAAGGCTGTCCCATTTCGGGTACGTGGACCTCACTTCCCAACGCTACGGGCTCTACGGGCCGCGCGGCACACGCATCCGCGCGCACGAGTTTCACTACTGGCAGTCCACCTGCCCGGGCGGCGACTTCTGGGCGCAGAAGCCCCGGCGCGACAAGGGCTGGCCGTGCATGACGACCACCCCGGCCCTGGTTGCGGGCTTCCCGCATGTGTACTATCCTGCGAACCCCGACGTTGCGCGCGCGTTCGCGTCTGCCACAGCGTCGTTCGCAGAGAGGAGACGGCATGGCTGAAGCAACCGAAACCGCGCTTGCCTGCATCCGCGAGGAAGTCGAGCGCGCGTTTTCGTCGGCGCCGGGCGCCGTGCTCGAAGCCGCGCTCTCCCGGATCGCGCCCGCAGATGAGTGTGCCCGCGCCGCCGCGTACGCCGCGTGGGATTCCATCGCGCATCCTTTGGGGGGATTGGGCGACTTTGAAGACGCCGTCGCGCGTATCGCCGCAGCTCAGGGGAGCGCCGAGGTGGCCGAGTTTCCCCGTGCGCTCGCGGTATTCTTCTCCGACAACGGGGTCGTTGCCGAGGGCGTGTCGCAAAGCGGGCAAGACGTGACGCGAGCCGTCGCGCGCAACATGTGCGAGGGGGCCACGAGCGCCTGCCGCATGGCGGCGTTCGCGGGTGCCGAGGTCGTGCCCGTCGACGTGGGTATGGCCCGGGGCATAGAAGACGCTCGCATGGTGCGCGCGAACGTGCGGCGGGGGAGCGGCAACATCGCGCACGGCTCCGCCATGTCTCGCGATGGGGCCGTGCGCGCGATCGAGGTCGGAATCGCCGTCGCGTGCGGGCTTGCCCGCGCCGGCGTGCGCCTTCTCGCCGCGGGCGAGATGGGCATCGGCAACACGACCACCTCGGCGGCGGTGGCCGCAGTGCTCATCCGAGCGGACGCGCGGAGCCTCGTCGGGCGCGGCGCGGGGCTCTCGGACACCTCGCTCGCGCGCAAGCGCGACGTGGTCGAGCGCGCTATCGACGCGAACTCGCCCGATCCCGCCGACCCGATCGACGTGCTCTCGAAGGTGGGCGGCTTCGACATCGCGGCGATGTGTGGCTTCTACCTGGGGGCCGCGGCCTCGAAGGCGCCGGCGCTCCTCGACGGGGTCATATCCTGCACGGCGGCCCTGTGCGCGGTGCGCCTGTGCCCCAACGCCTTGGGCTACCTCGTGGGCACCCACGCATCTAGCGAACCCGCAAGCCAGGAGCTCCTTCGCGAGCTCGGCATAAAGGCACCCCTCGACGCAGGCATGCACTTGGGCGAGGGCGCGGGCGCCATGGCGTATCTGCCCCTTCTGGATTCGGCGCTGCGCGTGTACCGGGATGGGAAGACGTTCACGGCGACTGGCATGGCTGCTTACGAGCATTTCGAGGCCGGGAAATGACGGTGACGTTCGTTATCGGCGCCGCCGCGAGCGGCAAGAGCGCCTATGCCGAGTCCCTGTGTCTCGGGCACGACGGCCCCCGCGTGTACCTGGCAACGATGGAGCCCTTCGGGGAAGAGGGCACCCGCCGTATCGCGCGCCATCGGGCGATGCGCGAGGGCAAGGGGTTTTCCACCCTCGAGCGCACGCGTGACGTGGGCGCCGCAGTGCCCGGGCTTCCGCGCGGCTGCACGCTTCTTTTGGAGGACGTGGGCAACCTGGTTGCGAACGAGCTCTTCGCGGAAGGCGGCTTGTCCCCACGTGACCCCGACGCTGTGGCGCGCGAGGTGCTCGGAGGCATCGAACGACTCACTCAGGCCGCTGCGTATACGGTGGTGGTCTCCGTCGACGTGTTCGCCGATGGGATGCGCTACGATGAGGGGACCGAGGCATGGAGGCGCGCGCTCGCGCGCGTGAACGCGGGCGTGGCGGCGCTGGCCGACCGCGCAGTCGAAGTGGTATGTGGGATTCCCGTGTGGATGAAAGGCGAAGGACCTACAAGGTGAAGATAGCAGAGGCAATTGGCGCGGCGTTCGGAACGTTCTCGCGCATCCCCGTCCCGAAATCGGCCTGGACCGATTTCGGATCAACCCATGCGCTTGCCGCGTTTCCCCTGGTGGGCGTTGCGGAAGGCTTCCTCATGACGGCGTGGGGGCACGTGGCGAACCTGCTCGGCGTGCCCGCGACCATCGTCGCGGCCGTGCTCGTGGCGTTGCCTGTGGCGGTGACGGGAGGCATCCACCTAGACGGGCTCTGCGACACCTCCGATGCGCTTGCAAGTTGGGCCCCGCGCGAGCGAAAGCTCGAGATCATGCACGACCCGCGGGCGGGCGCCTTCGGGGTCATCGGTGTTGTTGTGTACCTTATTCTGCAGTTTTCCCTGTTCACCGCGCTGCCGCTTACGGCGGGGGCGTTCCTTGCGCTTCTGTGCTCGCTCGTCTTCTCCCGCGCGCTTTCGGGGCTTGCCGTTGAATGCTGGCCTGCCGCGCGGGCGGACGGCATGGCCGCGGGGCTCTCGCCTTCGAAGAAACGCGCGGCGATCGTCGTGCCGCTTTGCGCTTTCGCTGTGGCTTCGGCTGCAGGGATGGTCGCGTGCGCTCAGGCCGTCGGCGCCCTTATGGCGGTGGCGGGGCTTTTGGCGCTCGCGTGGTACCGCCATGTTGCCCTGTCCCGCTTCGGCGGGGTGACGGGGGATTTGGCCGGATGGTTTCTGCAATGGGCCGAGCTCGCGATGCTTGCCATGCTGGTGGCGGGGGGCATGCTCCTATGATGCTCGTGGTAGGTGGTTCGCATTCGGGGAAGAGGACCTTCGTGCGCGAAAGGCTCGGGTTCGCGGCGGACGATTTCGTCGACGCGGCGCAGCTTGCGGAGGGCGTCGTGCCCGCGGCTTTTGCCGGCCGCGTCGCGTACCGTGCTGAGGAACTCGTACGCGCGCTCGACGCTGACCGGGCGCTCGAGCGGCTGATCGGCTTCGACGCAGTGATTCTGTCCTTGGTCGGCTCGGGGGTCGTCCCCATGCGTGCGGAAGACGCCCAATGGCGCGAGCGTGCGGGGCGCCTGGGATGCGCGCTCGCTGCGCGCGCCGACGTCGTCGTGCGCATGACGTGCGGGATTCCCCAGGTCATCAAAGGAAACCTTGCCGATGCGCCTCGAGGGACGCAGGGCGCGGTCGCGCCTTTGGAAGTCGTCTTCGTGCGCCATGGTGCCACAGCGGGCACGGAAGACCATCGCTACAGCGGGGCGGGCACTGACGAGCCCCTGTCGAGCGCGGGCGAGCGCGCTTTGCGCAACCTCGCGTGCGATCGTGACGTGTACCGTGTTATCACGAGCGGCATGGCCCGCACCGACCAGACGGCGCGCATCCTCTTCCCGAACGCGGGGCTTATGTCGTGCCCCGGTCTGCGCGAGATGGATTTCGGCGACTTCGAGGGGCGAAGCGCCGCCGAGCTTAAAGAGGATGCGCGCTACCGCGCCTGGGTGGACTCCTGGTGCGAGACGCGCTGCCCGCATGGCGAGGGCAAGAGCGATTTCACCCGCCGCGTCGTCGCCGCGTTTCGGGAGGCGTGCGAATTGGAGCGCGCCCAGGGGAGTGGGCGCGCCGTCTTCGTCGTTCACGCGGGTACCGTGAAAGCGCTGCTCTCCGAGCTAGCTGTCCCGAAAATGGGATACTTCGACGTGCATACCGAGCCGTGCGGCGCATGGGCCGCCACCTGGGATGGGCGCTGCCTTCGCGGCGTTCGCCCCGCTTCGGGGGGCGATGCCCGGTGATGACGATTCTTGCCGTCGCCGCCGGGTTCGCGGCCGACCTTGCCTTCGGCGACCCGCGCTGGCTTCCCCATCCCGTCGTCGCCATGGGGCGCGCGATCACGTGGGCCGAAGGCCGCCTGCGGGGCGCATTCCCGCAAACGTCCGCGGGCACGCGCGCCGCAGGGCTTGTGCTCGCCGTGGCGCTTCCGCTTGCGTGTGGGCTTTTGACCTGGGGAATCCTGCAGCTTTGCGGCATGGTTCACCCCGGCTTGCGCTTCGTGGCCGAGGCATGGGCGAGCTATCAGATTCTTGCGGCATGCGAGCTGCGCCGCCAGAGCCTGGCCGTGGCCCGCGCGTTCTCGAAGGGCGGCCTTGTCGCGGCGCGCGAAGCCGTCGGGCTCATCGTGGGACGCGACACGTCTGTTCTCGACGAGCAGGGCGTTGCGCGCGCCGCCGTGGAAACGGTGGCGGAGAACGCGAGCGACGGCGTCATTGCGCCGCTTTTTTATCTTATGATCGGGGGTGCGCCCTTGGGCATGGCGTACAAGGCAGTGAACACGCTCGACAGCATGGTGGGCTACAAAAACGAGCGCTACATCGACTTCGGCTGCGCCTCGGCGCACCTCGACGATGCGGTGAACTGGATTCCCTCGCGCTTATCGGCCCTGCTCATGATCGCCGTGTGCCCGATCGTTGGGCTTGACGCGCGTGGGGCGGCGCGCATCTGGCGCCGCGACAGGCGTCGCCATGCGAGCCCCAACTCGGCGCAGACCGAGTCAGCGTGCGCGGGCGCGCTCGGGCTGCGCCTGGCAGGACCCGCGGTGTATTTCGGCAAGCTCGTTGAGAAACCGACGATAGGCGACGCGTCCCGCGAAATCGAGTGGGGCGACATCGCCCGGGCGACAAGGCTCATGCTCGCCGCGTCCGTATGCGCGCTCGTCGTCTTCGGCGCCGCGCGCGCGGCGGTCGTGCTCGCCGTGGGGGCGATTGTATGAGGGAAGACCACGCCGCGTCCCGGGCTGCCGGGGGAATCCTGCGCGCCCGTACGCATGGGGGCAGCGCGCAATCGCTCGGCATCGGTTGCGAAGGGGGCGCCTCCGACCTCATCGACTTCTCGGTGAACGTGAATCCGGCAGGCCCCTCGCCGCTCGCCGTCGCCGCAGCTTGCAAGGCGCTTTCTCGAATCGACGCCTACCCCGATAGGGAAAGCCGCGCCCTCGTTCGCGCCCTAGCGCGCGCCCAGGGCATTCCCGAAGATACTATCGTGTGCGGCGCGGGCGCGTCCGACATCATCTGGCGGCTCGCTGCGGCGGTGCGCCCGAAACGCATCGTCGTGTGCGCGCCGACGTTCTCTGAATATGCGGAGGCGGCATCGTACTACGGCGCATGCGTGCAGGAGTTCCCGCTTTCCGAAGCGGACGACTTCGACGTGCCCGCCTCCTTCGCCCGCGCGATCGAGGGGCCGGGAGACGTGGCGTACCTCTGCAATCCGAACAACCCGACGGGGCGCCTCGTCGACCACCGCGTGATCGATGCCGCGGCTTGCCGCTGCGAGCAGGTGGGCGCGCTGTTCGTCGTGGACGAGTGCTTCCTCGGATTTGCACCCGACGCCCGCGAAAGGAGCGTGGCCGCACGCGCCGCGTGTTCGCGCCATGTGGCCGTGCTCTCCGCGTTCACCAAGCTCTACGGAATGGCGGGGTTGCGGTTGGGATATCTGATCACCGGAAACACCCAACTCATCGAGGGGATTCGCCGGGCGGGACAGGCGTGGCCCGTCTCCTCGGTCGCCGAGGCCGCAGGCATCGCCGCCCTGGAAGACGTCGAATACGTCTCGCGCACGCGCGATGTACTGGCGGGCGAGCGAGCGTGGCTTTCCCACGAGCTCTCCTCGCTCGGGCTTTCCGTCGTGCCGTCGGATGCGAACTTCCTTTTAGTCCGCATGCCGGCGAAAGACATCCCCGAGCGCCTGTATAAACAGGGGGTTTTGGTCCGCACGTGCGACTCGTTTTCGGTACTGTCCCGTTTCTGGTGCCGCGTCGCGGTGCGCACGCGCAAGGAGAACGCCCGGCTTGCGATGGCGTTCAGCCGCGCGCTTCGGGCGGAAGGCGCATCGGGCGAAGGCGAACCCGACGAACGGGGCGGCGCTTCTTGCAGCGACGCTATGGCGGGCGCGGATGGCCGAGGCTCGGCGAAGGAGGTCGATACCCGTGGGTAGGGCGAAGCCCATCATGATCCAGGGCACCATGTCGAACGCGGGGAAGAGCCTGCTTGCGGCGGGGCTGTGCTGTGTGCTTTCGCAGGACGGCCTGCGCGTGGCTCCCTTCAAGAGCCAGAACATGGCGCTCAACAGCGGTGTCACGGCCGATGGGCTCGAGATGGGGCGCGCCCAGATCATGCAGGCCGAGGCGTGCGGCATCGCGCCCGACGTGCGCATGAACCCCATCCTGCTCAAGCCCGAAAGCGACCACCGAAGCCAGCTCATCGTGGCCGGCAAGGCGCAGGGAGCCTTCGCTGCGAGGGACTACTTCGCGCGAAAGAAGGCGTTCATGCCGCAGATTTTGGAGGCGTTCGATTCGCTCGCGGAGGAAAACGACGTCATCGTCATCGAGGGCGCCGGCAGCCCCGTCGAAATCAACCTTGCCGAAAACGACATCGTCAACATGGGGCTCGCGCGCGCCGTGTCCTCCCCCGTGCTGCTCGCGGGCGACATCGACCCAGGCGGGGTGTTTGCCCAGCTCTACGGCACGGTCGCGCTCTTTGCGCCCGAGGATCGCGCTCTTTTGCGGGGGCTTGTGGTGAACAAGTTCCGCGGCGATGTGGAAATCCTGCGCCCGGGTTTGGCCCCGCTCGAGAAGATGTGCGGGGTTCCCGTCGTGGGGGTCGTGCCGTATCTTACGCTCGACCTGGACGACGAGGACTCGCTCGCGCCGCGCCTATCTGCCCGCGAGGCGCGCGGCGTCATCGACGTCGCCGTCGTGCGCCTTCCGCATCTGTCGAACTTCACCGACTTCGACCCGCTTTCGCGCGTGCCCGGCATGGGCGTGCGCTACGTTTCCTCGACGACCGATCTGGGCCGACCCGACCTGGTGGTGCTTCCCGGCTCGAAGTCCACGGTCGACGACGCGCGCTGGCTTGCGGCTAGCGGCATCGGAGCCTGTGTACGCGCGCTTTCGGGCGCGGGCACGCCGGTGCTCGGCATATGCGGAGGCTACCAGCTTTTGGGAGACGAGCTTTCCGACCCGCACGGCAGGGAAGGCGCTGGCACCGCGCGCGGGCTCGGGCTCATCCCTGCAAATACGGTGTTCAAGGAGGAAAAGCGCCTCGCCCAGTCGGAGCTGCGCATCACGGGTGCCCAAGGCGCGTTCTCGGTGTGGAACGGCATGACGGCGCGCGGGTACGAGATTCACGACGGCGATACGACCGTCTCCTGCGCCCCTGCGGGCACGATTGGCGGCAAACCAGAAGGCGCGGCCTGCGGAAACGTGTTCGGAACCTATCTCCACGGCCTGTTCGACGAACCGGGGGTGGCACTCGCCCTCGCGCGCTCGCTCGCGCGCATGCGCGGCCTGCCCGAGAGCGTCGTGGGTGCTGAGGGCGCGGTGTCCGCGGCCGATCACCGTGCGCGCGAGTTCGACCGCCTGGCCGACTCCGTGCGCGGGGCGCTCGACATGGAGTATGTCTACCGCATTATCGAGGAGGGCGTATGATCCACGTGTATCATGGCGACGGCAAAGGCAAGACCACGGCGGCGATGGGGCTCGCCCTTCGCATGCTCGCCGCAGGCCGCCGCGTCGTCGTTGTGCAGTTCCTGAAAGACGGCGAAAGCGGGGAGGCGCGCCTGCTCGCCGAGCATTTCGGCGTGCCCGTGTTCGCGGGGAAGGCGTCGGACAAGTTTACCTGGTCCATGACGTCGGAAGAACTTGCCGCGACGCGCGAGTTGCACGATGGGAACCTCGCTTCCGCGCTCGCCGAGCTCGAGGGCGCGCAGGAGGGGCTGCTCGTGCTCGACGAGGCGCTCGACGCGCTTTCGAAGGGGCTTGTCGACGAGGCGCTCGTGGACCGCGCGC
>CABRBC010000008.1:0-112258 GCA_902469055.1 uncultured Collinsella sp. | reverse complement strand
GTTCCTGACCCGCGGCGTGACCGGCGACACCGACATCAACATCATCGACACCGCCGAGTTCGCGATCCCCGGCCTTGACGACGAGTTCCGCGTCATCGTCTCCCCGTGGATCCTCTCCTCGCTGATCACCGATCGCCTTGCCGCTTACTACGAGACGGTCACCAAGCACAACCTGAACTATCGTCGTTACTATCACCAGTTCGATTACTAAGAGCAAATATCGTTTGTGTAATTGGGCCCCGCTCCTATATGGAACGGGGCCCCGTTTGGGTTGGAGAGTAATTATGAGCTACCCCCAGCTTGCCGTTATGAATATCAGCCATCGTTATTTTGACCTTGAGGAGTTCTTTTCTTCGGCGTCGGCTTCGGGCTACACGTGTTGCGAGCTTTGGACCGGGGCGATGCATCTGTATGTCGATTGCCATGGATACGATTCGCTCGAGCAGGTGCGGGAGCTGTCACACCGGTATGGGGTTCGGATTGTGGGGCTTTGTCCCGAGCAGAACAACCCCAAGCCGTGGAATATCGCGGCGCGCGGGAATGAGGCGCGTGCCCGCACGCTCGCGTACTTTAAGAACGTTGTGGATATCGCGGCGGAACTTGGAGCCGAGCAGGTCATGGTCTCGAGCGGCTGGGCATTTTTGAACGAGCCGATCGAGGACGCGTGGGGTCGCAGCGCCTCGATGCTGCGTGCGATTGCCGAGCATGCGGGAGAGCGCGGCGTGCGACTGGTGCTCGAGGCCCTACAGCCGGTTGAGTCGATGATCGTGAACTCGGCGGCCGACACGAAGCGCATGATCGAGGCAGTTGATCATCCGGCACTTAAGGCGTGTCTGGATTTGGGCGCTATGGCGGTGGCAGGGGATACCATCGACGATTATTTCGATCTGCTTGGCGATGATGTCGCCCACGTGCATTTTGTCGATGTTGCGGCAGACGGCACGACGCATCTTGCTTGGGGTGACGGCGACCGCGATATGCGCGCCGACCTAGATAGGCTGGTGGCGCGCGGCTATCGCGGAGTTGTTTCGGCCGAGACCTATGACTGGCGCTATTTTGCCAATCCCGCGGCAGCCGACGCTCAGGTTATGGCGGAGTACCGACGCGCGATTGGCGCCTAAGTGGGACAGGGCGCCGAGTTGGCGTTTGACGCTTTTTGAGAAACGGGACGTGCTTTCCGCTTGAGGCTTCTGGCGGAAAGCACGTCCCAGAACAGGCGCTCAGAATGGGACACACTTTCCGCTGAGGACCTCAACCGGAAACCGCATCCCAGTTTTTGGCTGGCGGGCGGGACGCGCTTTCCCCTATGTTTCCAAATGAATACGGTGTGAGCCGAGGAGGACGATTCTCCCCGCAAACACTCTAGTATGCTAAAGTACCCAGAAGACCGGCGGAGCTATGCCGGTCTTCTGCTCTATATGAAACACAGCATGAGGAGGCTCACCAGATGACGGCCACACCGTGGGGATTCCGGGACATATTGCCCGAGGAGGCTCAGGCGCGCGAGGAGATTGCGCTGACGGTGAAGGGCTGCTTTAGGGAGCATCATTACCTGCCGGTCGAAACGCCGCTGCTCGAGGACAAGGGTTCGCTCGAGGAGGGCGGCCGCATTGCGGACACGCCGTTTAAGCTCTTTGACGATGATGGCCGCCTGCTGGTGGTCCGTCCCGACAACACATTGCCGATCGTGCGTCTGGTTTCGACCCGCATGCGCGCGGCCGACCTGCCCCTGCGCCTTCGCTACGAGGCGCCGGTGGTTCGCGAGTGCCAGCGCAATGCCGGTGGCTCGCGTCAGTTTACACAGCTGGGCTTTGAGCTTATCGGTGCGGGCGATACCGCGGGCGATGTCGAGATCGTCTCGCTCGTGGCCGAGGCCGTGCGCAAGCTGGCGCTGCCCGATGCACGCATTATCGCGGGCAGTGTGCGTCCGTTTAAGGAACTGCTCGCGGCGTGCGAGGATCGCGAGCTGGCCGCCGAGGCCCTGTGCTGCGTGCACGCCAACGACTTTGTGGGCCTCGATGCCCGCGTGGCGGCAAGCGTCGAGTCCGATGCCGTCAAGGCCGCCATTAGCGAGCTGCCGCGCCTGCACGGTGGTGCCGAGGTGCTCGACCGCGTGGATGCGCTGCTGGAGGCTGCCGGCATCGTCGCGCCGCTGACGCGCGAGCTGCGTGCTCTGGTCGAGGGCCTGGCTCCCGAGGACGCCCAGGTGCTGTCCTTCGACTTCTCCATCATGAATTCTTTTGATTACTACACGGGTCTGGTCTTTAAGGCCTATGCCGGCGGCCTGCCCGATCCGGTCGGTTCGGGCGGACGCTACGACTCCATCTTTACCGGTGCGTTTGGCGACGGTATCGAGGTGCCGGCGGCGGGCTTCGCCTTTTCGCTCGAGCGTCTGGAGGCCGTGCGCACCTCGGCCGAGGACGCCGCTTCCGATGGCGACCACGCCGTGGGCCGTGGCGCCGAGGGGCCGCTGCGTATCGCCGTGCCCAAGGGCTCGCTTAAGGCCGACACGCTCGACGTGCTTGAGACCGCGGGCCTGGACGTCTCCGAGCTGCGTGACCCCGGCCGTCACCTGATCGTGCGCGGCCGCGACACGCGTGCCGGCGAGGGCGCGGTCGGCGATATCGAGTTTGTCATCGTGCGTCCCAGCGATGCGCCTGCCTTTGTGGGTTGCGGCGGTGCCGATTGCGGCATCTGCGGCTGGGACTCGCTCATCGAGGCAGACCTCAACCTGCTGCAGCTGGTCGACCTGGGCTATGGCCTGTGCACCTTTATCGAGGCGGAGCCCGCACGGCGCGCCGGTCAGGCCGAGCGCAACTATGCTCGCCGCGGGTCGCTTCGCGTGGCCACCAAGTATCCGCGCATCGCGAGTGCCTGGTATGCCGAGCGAGGCGTGAACGCGGACATCGTTTCGCTGCACGGCAACATCGAGTTGGGCCCCATCGTCGGCATGACCGATCGCATCGTGGATATTACCGCCACGGGCGCCACGCTGCGCGACAACGACCTGGTCATCACCGGTCGCATTATGGACTGCACGGCCCGCTTCTTTGTCAACCCGGGTGCCGCGCGCCTGGATCCGCGCGTACGCAATCTGGCAGATCGCCTGGCCGCTGCCGTGAAGGACAAGCATTTTGAGCCCGTCGCGGGCTCGGCACAATAGCGCGAGCACGCACGGGCACCCCAGCCTCCGGGCTGCGGGCCGATTGGCGCCGCCGCCCGGCCTTTCGTTTTTCGAACACAACCTCGACCGATAGGGGATACCGATATGAAGACCATCAAGCTTGCTCCCGGTGAGCGCCTCGTTACCAACCAACTCAACCGCAAGGGCGTGCTGCCGCAAAACATCGTCGACGCCGCCCGCGATATCGTGGCCAACGTGCGCGCCAACGGCGATGCCGCGGTGCGCGATTATTGCCAGCGTTTTGATGGCGTTGAGCTGCAGAGCTTCCGCTTGCCGCAAGAGCAGATCGATGCCGCGCTCGAGGGCCTGGACCCGGCTTTTGTCGCCGCGCTCGAGAAGGCCGCACGTCAGATTCGCGAGTTCCACCAGCGCGAGGTCGAGCAGAGCTGGTTTACCACGCGCCCGGACGGCACGATGCTCGGCGTTAAGGTGACCCCGCTTGCTGCGGCCGGCATCTATGTGCCGGGCGGCCGCGCGCAGTATCCCTCCACCGTGCTCATGAACGCCATTCCCGCCAAGGTTGCCGGCGTCAAGCGCGTGGTCATGGTGACCCCGCCGCAAAAAGATGGCCTGATCAGCCCGTATACGCTCGCGGCAGCCAAGCTCGGCGGCGTGGACGAGATCTACATGGTGGGCGGCGCTCAGGCCGTGGCCGCGCTGGCGTACGGTACTGAGACCATTCCGCGCGTCGACAAGATCACCGGCCCGGGCAACGCCTTTGTTGCCGCTGCCAAGCAGATTGTCTCGGGCGACGTGGGTATCGACATGGTTGCCGGCCCGTCCGAGGTCTGCGTGCTGGCCGATGCCACGGCCAAGCCTATGGTGGTCGCTGCCGACCTGATGGCCCAGGCCGAGCACGATCCGCTGGCAGCCTGCTATCTGGTGACCTGCGACGAGCAGTTTGCGCGTGAGGTCGAGGTGGGCATCGACATCCTGGTGGCGCAGTCGCCGCGTGCCGAGATCACGCGCGCCTCGCTCGATAACGAGGGCACCATCGTAGTGGCCGCCGACATGGCCGCTGCCGTCGAGGCGGTGAACACCGTGGCGCCCGAGCACCTGGAGCTGCACTGCAAGGATGCGATGGGCCTGCTTGGTGGTATCCGCAACGCCGGTGCCATCTTTGTGGGCGCTTGGAGCTCCGAGCCGCTCGGCGATTATGTTGCCGGACCCAACCACACGCTGCCGACCGGCGGCACGGCTATGTTCTCCAACCCGCTTTCGGTCGAAGAGTTCGTCAAGCGCTCGAGTGTCATTTGCTATACACCCGAGGGCCTGCTCTCCGACGCTCCCGCTACGCAGCGCCTGGCCGAGGCCGAGGGCCTGTGGGCGCACGCGCTTTCCGCCGCTCTGCGTCGCCGCGTGCTGGAGCAGGGCGAGGATGCCGTGAGCGCCGCGTCGCTGGCCGTGGCCGACCTGACTAAGGTTGCCTGGCCGGGTGACGCCGTGGCGACGGTTGCCGAGGGCGTTGACCTGGCGGCTGCGGGCGGTGCCGCCGGCGCGGTTGTCGAGGAGGCCTAATATGGCCGAGCTGACGCCCCGCATGAAGGAGCTCGTCCAGCCCTACTTGGCCGGTATTGAGCCCTACGATCCTAACTTTACGCCCACGCGCATCAACCTTTCGGCCAACGAGAACACTTATCCCGTGCCGGCCGGCGTGCGCGAAGTGGTCGACGCCGCTCTGGCTGCTACACCGCTCAACCGCTATCCCGATCCCATGTCCAACGACCTGCGCGACGAGCTTGCTGCCTGGCATGGCGTGACGCGCGAGAACATCTGCGTGGGAAACGGCGGCGACGAGCTGCTCTATAACTATCTGCTGGCGTTTGGCGGTGCGGGGCGGACCCTGCTCAACTGCCCGCCGTGCTTTAGCGAGTACGCGTTCTTTGCGTCGCTCTGTCAGACCGAGGTGCGCGACGTGTGGCGTGATCCGGCGAGCTTTGAGCTCGACCAAGCTGCTGTGCTCGCGGCCGCGCCCGAGTGCAACCTGGCAATCGTGACCTCGCCCAACAATCCAACGGGCGACGTGGCTCCGCTCGAATTTGTCGCAGCGCTGTGCGATGCGTGCCCCGGCATGGTCATGGTCGACGAGGCATACGTTGAGTTTGCCGACGATTCGTTTGGCGCGACCACCACGGCGCAGGGACTTATCGCCGAGCATCCCAACCTGGCGATTCTGCATACGCTGTCCAAGGCGTTCGGCGCCGCCGGCACGCGTCTGGGCTATGTGATCGCGGCGCCCGAGGTCATCGATGTGTTTGCGGCGATTCGCCAGATCTACTCGGTTAACGTGCTGAGCCAGGCCGCCGCGCTTGCCTGCGTGCGTGCCCGTGATGCCTACGCACCTGTGGTGGCGCAGGTCGCATCCGAGCGCGAGCGCGAGCTGTGCGCCCTACGCGCAATGGCTGCCGAGGGTCTGCCCGTGGAGGCGTGGCCGAGCGCGGCGAACTTTGTGCTCGTGCGCACGCCGCATGCCACGCGCGTGCGCGAGCGTCTGCGCGACGAGTATTCGATTTTGGTGCGCGACTTTAGCTACGCGCCGGGGCTCGCGGACTGCCTACGCATTACCGTGGGTACCCCGCAGGAAAACGACGAGGTGTTGGCCGCGTTTGCCGCGCTGGTGAAGGAGGAGATGTAGATGGACCGCTATGCCGAGGTGACCCGCAAGACGGGCGAGACCGACATTGTCGTCAAGCTCGACCTGGACGGGAGCGGCGTGTGCGATATCTCGACCGGCGTGCCGTTTTTCGACCACATGCTCAACGCCTTTGGCCGCCATGGCCTGTTCGATTTGACGGTACACGCGGTGGGCGATGTTGAGGTCGATGCGCATCACACCGTCGAGGATACGGGTATCGTGCTGGGCGAGGCGTTTTGCCAAGCGCTGGGCGACAAGGCGGGCATTACGCGCTTTGCCGACGCGGCGATTGCCATGGACGAGACGCTCGTGATGGCCGCCGTGGATATCTCGGGCCGCGGGCAGGCCTATTGCGAGCTGCCCGTGCCGACCGAGCGCGTGGGCAGCTTCGATACCGAGCTGGCCGTCGAGTTCTTCTACGCCTTTGCGCGCGATGCCAAGCTCACGCTGCACGTGCGCGAGCTGGTGGGCGGCAACTCGCATCACATTATCGAGGCCGCCTTTAAGGCCGTGGGCCGCACGATGCGCCGCGCCTGCGAGCTTGATCCCCGCGTGCAGGGCATCCCCAGTACCAAGGGCTCACTGTAACCGTCACAAGAGTAAAACCACCACGAAGGTGCCTGTCCCCTTTGTGGTGGTTTTGGATGATGAGAAGTGGAGGGTCGCGTGGGCGAACCGAAGATCGTGGTGGTCGACTACCACAAGGGCAACTTGTCGAGCGTCGTGCGCGGGCTTGCACGCGCCGGTGCCGCCGCCTGCACGTCGGACGATCCGGAGCAGATCCGCAACGCCGACGGCCTGGTCATTCCGGGCGTGGGCGCGTTCTATGACGCGATTGCCTTTATGCGCCAGAGCGGCGAGGCGGACGCGGTGCTCGATGCCGTCGCCGCCGGAACTCCGCTGCTCGGCGTCTGCCTGGGTCTTCAACTGTTTTTTGAGCGCGGTAATGAGGGCGTTCCTACGGGTGAGGCCGCGGATGGCAGCGCCCCCGAGCAGGATGGCGGCCCCTGGGTCGATGGCCTGGGCATCATGCGCGGCTCGTGCACGCGTCTGGAGTCTAGCCGTCTGAAGGTCCCGCACGTGGGCTGGGATCAGGTGCACATGACGCCTGCCGGCGCGGCCGATCCACTGCTTGCCGGTTTTGCCGAGGGTGTCAACATGTACTTCACCCACAGCTACGCGGTAGCAGACGATGCCGATGCCGCCGATGTGCTGGCGTGCACGCACTATACGCGGAGTTTCCCGTGCATCGTGCGCCATGGCAACGTGTGGGGTTGCCAGTTCCATCCCGAGAAGTCCTCGGCGCTGGGGCAGCGCATCCTTAAGAACTTCGTCAACATCGTCGAGGAGGCCGGCCGATGATTCTGTTTCCCGCAATCGATCTGATCGGCGGCAAGGTCGTGCGCCTGGAGCGCGGCGACCGGAGCCGCTGCAGGGTATATTCCGACGACCCTGTGGCAGTCGCCCGCTCGTTTGCCGAGCAGGGTGCGAGTTGGGTGCACGTCGTCGACCTGTCCGCTGCCTTTGGCGAGGACGAGGACGCATGCGCTGCTAACTCGGCGGCGATCAAGGCCATCTGCGGCGTCGACGGTCTGTCCGTGGACGTGGGCGGCGGCGTTCGTTCGCTCGCGCGCATCGACGAGCTGGCAGGCTACGGCGCACGCCGCATCGCACTGGGCACCGTGCTGGTGACCGAGCCGGGTTTTGCCGAGGTGGCGGCCAAAGGCTTTGGCGAGTTGCTGGTGGCAGACATCGCTGCGCGCGAAGGCCAGGTCAAGGTGAACGGCTGGCGTGATGGCGCTGGTGTGGCGCTCGACGATGCCGTGGCACAGCTTTCCGAGCTGGGTTTTAAGCATCTGGTGTATACCGACATTGCGCGCGATGGCATGCAGACGGGCATCGATGTGGCGGCGTATCGCCATGTGGCCGATGTCGCGGGCTTTCCCGTCGTGGCATCGGGCGGCATCTCGACGCTCGACGACATCCGCGCGCTTGCCGCCGTGGGTGAGGGCGCGATCGAAGGCGCTATTACCGGTCGCGCGCTCTACGAGGGCAACTTTACGCTGGTACAGGCGCTGGCCGCCGCCCGAGGGGAGGAGTAGCCCATGCTTACCAAGCGCGTGGTTCCCTGCTTGGACGTCAAGGACGGCCGCGTGGTCAAGGGCGTCAACTTTGTGAGCCTGCGCGATGCGGGCGACCCGGTGGAGCTGGCCCGCGCCTACGACCGCGAAGGTGCGGACGAGGTCGTATTTTTGGACATTACCGCCACGAGCGATAACCGCGCGACGACCATCGAGATGGCGGCGCATGCTGCCGAGGAGCTCGCCATTCCCTATACCGTGGGCGGCGGCTTTCGCGACCTGGCGGGCATGCGCACCATGGTTGCAGCCGGTGCCGACAAGGTGTCGCTTAACTCTGCCGCCGTGCGCGACCCGTCACTGATCAGCCAGGCTGCCGCAGCGTTTGGTAGCCAGGCCGTGGTCGTGGCGATCGATGCCAAGCGCGTCGGCTTGCCTGGCGCATCCGGTGCCGACAAGTGGGAGGTTTTTACCGCAGGAGGTCGCAACGCCACGGGTATCGACGCGGTGACGTGGGCCGAGGAGGCGGCTCGTCGCGGCGCCGGCGAGATCTTGCTCACCAGCATGGACCGCGACGGCACCAAGGCCGGATTTGACCTGGCGCTCACCCGCGCCGTGGCGCGCGCGGTGCCGATTCCGGTGATCGCGAGCGGCGGTGTGGGCACGCTCGAGCATTTTGCCGAGGGCGTGATCGAGGGCGAGGCCGACGCCGTGCTGGCGGCCAGCGTCTTTCACTTTGGAACCTTCAGCATCCGCGAAGTCAAAGAGTATATGGCCTCTCAAGGTATTCCTGTGAGGTTGGACTTCTAATGCTGCGGCTTGCCCAGGCACCCGACCTTCCGGCTCCAACCCTCCTCGCGTACTTAAGTACGCGTCGTCGGGCTTGTCGCTCGGAATCTCGGGCACCTGGACAACCCTCGCCGACCTGTGGGGTTTCGTTTATGACTTGGGAGAAATGATGACTGAGGTAGTAGAAGCGGCGGATCTTACGTACGACGCCCGCGGGCTGATTCCTTGTGTGGTTCAGCAGTATGACACCGGCGAGGTGCTTATGGTTGCTTGGATGAACGAGGAATCGGTGGGGCTGACGCTCAAGACCGGTACCACGTGGTTTTGGAGCCGCAGCCGCCAGGAGCTCTGGAACAAGGGTGCGACGAGCGGCAACATGCAGGAGGTCAAGGAGCTTTGGGCCGACTGCGATAGCGATACGCTGCTGGTCAAGGTCGACTCGCCGGGTCCGGCCTGCCATACCGGCAACCGTACCTGCTTCTTTAGGAAACTCGCGTAGGGCGGGCGCTCGACCAGGCGCTTGGCCAATCAGAAAGGATTGAACTATGGGTGTGCGCACCGCAAACGTTCAGGATGGAAATATCGGTGAGACGCTGGCGGGGCTCGCCGAGGTGATTCACGGCCGTCGTGATGCATCGCCGCAGGAGAGCTATACCGCGCGTCTGCTGACCGACGTGGAGGATGAGCTGCTCAAGAAGCTTGCCGAGGAGGCGAGCGAGGTGATCATGGCCTGCAAGGATAACGATCACGATCATATTCGCTACGAGGCCGGCGACCTGGTCTACCACCTGCTCGTGACGCTCGAGCGCTACGGCATCACCCTCGACGAACTGGCCGGCGAACTCAACGCCCGCCGCCACTAGTCATTGGGGACGTTCTTAAACGACTAGTTAGGCGAGGGGCGTGGACTCCCATTCTCCGGTGAGGTGGGGGATGTCGAAGGTTCGATAACCGCAGTCGTAGGCGTGGGCCTGGGCCTCGCGGATGATCCAGCAGATATCACAGGCGCGGTGCGCGTCCGAGCCAAAAGTGATCGGCACCTCGGCATGGGCAAAGCAGCGCAAAAGACCGGTTGCGGGGTAGTAGTCGTCCAAGCCCTTACGCGGTGCGGCCGTCGAGACCTCAACGCGGCGGCCTGTGTCGTGGGCGCACTCGGCCATCTGCTGCCAAAACGGTGCGGGGTCAAAGTCGGGCGCAAAATCTTCCTTCGAAAAGCGCATGACCAGGTCGGGGTGAGCCATCACATCAAAGTTGAGCGGGCTCTCGCAGGCGCGGCACCAGTCATCGACATAGCGTTCCCATACACCGCGCACGCCCAAGTTTTCCCAAACATGCAGGTTAGTGTCGTCATCGATCCAGCCGCAGCGTGAATCGGGCGTATCGGGGCGTGCGACACCCTCTGTCCCTGCCGTGCCCGCAGCGCCGGCCATAATATCGCCTGGGTTGCCAATCCAATGCACGCTACCCAGGCGTACGACGGCGCCCTGGGACCAGCGCTCAACCAAAGGCTCGCAGCCCTCGTACCAATCGCATTCGAAGCCATAGATAAGCTCGAGCTCCGGCGCGATCTGCGCGGCAAGCTCGCGAGCATCCTCAAAAGCCAGACGATGTGCCGGCAGGTCGCCCTCAGTAACCTGCACTTCGCAGTTGGCATCCATGCTGGCGGGCAGTGTGAGATGGTCGGTCGAGACCATGACGCGGCAGCCGGCCGCAGCAGCGGCGCGAACGTTGTCCTCAAACGAGGCATGTCCGTCCGAAAACGAGGTGTGGGTATGGCAATCGACCAGCGGGCACATGGGCATAGCGGCTCCTTTGCGTCAAGCGAATCCGCTTCATTGTAATGGCGCGGCTCTCAACACGCCGGGCACGCCGGGGATCGAAATCGATTGGAAAGGTTGCGCGGCGCGTGGTGCGGCCTCGCTTGCTCTCAAAACGTGTACGTCAGCCTCCAAAACCGACAAATAATGACATGTTTGGAGGCTGACGTACACGTTTGGATAGGGGCGAGGACGATCCCGGCGCATGCCGACGTCCGCGACGGGCAAAAGTCCCGCCCATCCCATGACGCCGCCCCCACGCCGCCCGCGATGTGCTAGCGTTTGAGTGAACAAAACGAGCCCGCGCGGAAAGGAACCGGACCGTATGCAACGTGAAAGTACATCTCCGCTGTCCCGCGAGACCGATGCGCCCGAAACCATCGTCAAGCTGGAATGCGACATCGACGACGCGTCGCCTGAGGTACTCGCCTATGCCGCCGACCGCTTGCGCGAGGCGGGCGCCCGCGAAGTGCACTGGCTGCCCGTCTATTGCAAGAAAGGCCGTCCCGGCTGGCAGCTGCAGGTGATCTGCTCGCATGAGGATATCGAGCGCCTGCAGACGATCATCTTTTTGGAGACCACGACCAACGCCATTCGTCGCCAGGTGATGGAACGCGTTTGCCTGCCACGCCGCTTTGAGCGCGTAACGACGCCATGGGGCGAGGTATCCGTTAAGGTGGCGACCCTGCCCGATGGCAGCGAGCGTGCAGCGCCCGAGTACGAGGACTGCGCCCGTCTCGCTCGCGAGCATAATGTGCCGCTCCAGCGCGTGATGCAGACAGCACAAGCCGCGGCTCTGCAATTTGAGTGACACGGTCGGCGACGCGCCACACCCGCCCCATCAACCCCATTCGAAAGGATCTCCCCATGAAATACCTCATCGCCTCCGACATCCACGGCTCGGCATACTGGGCCGAGCGCCTGGTCGCCGCCATCGAATCCCAGCAGCCCGACCGCATCGTGCTGCTGGGCGACCTGCTCTACCACGGTCCGCGTAACGACCTGCCGCGCGACTATGCTCCCAAGCGCGTGATTCCGCTGCTCAACGCCCTAGCCGACCGCATCATCGCGGTGCGCGGCAACTGCGACGCCGAGGTCGACCAGATGGTCCTCGACTTCCCCGTCATGGCTGACTACGCCACGCTGTTTGACGAAACCGGCCGTGAGCTGTTCTTGACGCACGGCCATGTCTTTGGCGTCGGCATGCACAACAGCGTCGACCACGCGCCCGCGCTGCCCGAGGGCTCCGCGCTCGTCTACGGTCACACGCACATCAAGATCAACGAGGAGAGCGCCGCGCACCCGGGCCTGTGGCTTTTCAACCCCGGCAGCGTGAGCATTCCCAAGGACGGCACGCACAGCTACGGCATCTACGAGGGCGGTGCGTTCCGCCACGTGGTCATGGAGGAGGAGTAGCCATGGCGCAGCATATGGCTCAGCAAAATGCCGAGGGCTCGCGCGACCTGTCCACGCTGGTCGACGCGTCGGCCGAGCTGCAGCATCTGGTGCAGACCATCTGGCGCCTGCGTCAGCCCGATGGCTGCCCGTGGGACCGTGAGCAGACGCACCACAGCATCGGCAAGAACATGATCGAGGAGGCCTACGAGGCACTCGACTGCATCGAGGCGGACGACGCGGTTCACCTACGCGAGGAGCTGGGCGACGTGCTCATGCAGGTCGTGCTGCATGCGCAGATTGCTGCTGACGCCGGCGAGTTTACACTGGCCGACGTGGCGCGTGATATCGATGCCAAGCTCATCCGCCGTCATCCGCACGTGTTTGGCGATGTAGATGCTGACAGTTCCGACGAGGTGCTCAAGATTTGGGACGAGGTCAAGCTTGCCGAGAAGGCCGCCAAGGACAAGGCCGTGACGGCAGGCGAGGCCGCGCCCGAGGGTCTGCTCGATGGTGTGCCCACGCATCTGCCGGCGCTGATGCAGGCGCAGAAGGTGTCGCGCAAGGCAGCTGCCGTGGGCTTTGAGTGGGAGACGGTCCAGGACGTGTGGGACGAGGTCGCCGAGGAACGTGCCGAGTTTGAGGCCGAGGCCCCTGGCTCGCCCGAGCGCGAGATGGAGTTTGGCGATCTGCTCTTTGCCCTGGTCAACGTTGCGCGCAAAGAGGGGATTGACGCCGAGAGCGCCCTTCGTGCCAGCACGGCAAAGTTCCGCCGTCGCTGGGCCGCGATGGAGCAGATGGCGGCCGATGCTCACGTGGATCTTGCCGAGCTTTCGACCCACGGCCTCAACGACCTGTGGGACGCAGCAAAGGCAGGGGAGTAAGACTGCGGGAACGACGGGCTGACACGCCTCATCGTTTCCGCTAAATTTTTCGAAAATCAAGTGTATCCCTCGGCTAGCTTAGGGCATAATGCAAAAAGTGCGACATGGCTAACTTACGGAGACGCACCGATGGTGCACGGTCAGCCGGTCGCTTGCATCCACTACGTTTCCAAGTGAGAGGGAGACAACATGAGCGATATTTTGGACGTCTACGGTCGCGAGGTGCTCGACAGCCGCGGCAACCCCACCGTCGAGGTCGAGGTCGTGCTCGAGGACGGCAGCTTTGGCCGCGCAATGGTGCCTTCGGGTGCTTCGACCGGCGCCTTTGAGGCCTGCGAGCTGCGCGATGGCGACAAGAGCCGCTACCTGGGCAAGGGCGTTTCGCAGGCCGTCGAGCATGTCAACAACGAGTGCGCTAACGCCGTCGTGGGCCTCGATGCCTTCGACCAGCGCGCCGTCGATGCCGCGCTGATTGCCGCGGACGGTACCCCCAACAAGAACAAGCTCGGTGCCAACGCCATCCTGGGCGTGTCGCTGGCCGTTGCCCGCGCCGCTGCCGAGTCGGCGGGCCTGTCGCTGTACCAGTACCTGGGCGGCGTCAACGCCCATCTGCTGCCCACACCTATGATGAATATCCTCAACGGCGGCGTGCATGCCGACAATAACGTTGACTTCCAGGAGTTCATGATCATGCCGGTGGGCGCCCCGAGCTTTGCCGAGGGCCTGCGTTGGTGCGCCGAGGTCTACCACACCCTCAAGGGCGTGCTGCACGAGGCCGGCCTGGGCGGCGGCGTGGGCGACGAGGGCGGCTTCGCACCCAACCTCAAGACCAATGCCGAACCGTTCGAGTACATCACCAAGGCCGTGGAGAAGGCCGGCTTTAAGCCCGGCGTCGACTTCATGTACGCCATGGACCCGGCCTCGACCGAGTTCTACAACGCCGAGACCGGTATGTACGAGCTCAAGGGCGAGGGCGTGGAGTACACGAGCGCCCAGATGGTTGATTACTGGGAGAAGCTCGTCGACACCTATCCCATCATCTCCATCGAGGACGGCATGGCCGAGGAGGACTGGGACGGCTGGGTCGAGCTTACCCGCCGCATTGGCAACAAGGTGCAGCTCGTAGGCGACGACCTGTTCGTCACCAACACCGAGCGCCTCAAGAAGGGCATCGAGCTGGGTGCCGCCAACGCGATCCTGGTCAAGGTCAACCAGATCGGCACGCTCACCGAGTCGCTCGAGGCCATCGAGACCGCCAAGGAGGCCGGCTACGCTTGCATCGTGAGCCACCGTTCCGGCGAGACCGAGGACTCCACGATCGCCGACCTGGTCGTGGGCGTCAACGCCGGCCAGATCAAGTCGGGCGCCCCGTGCCGCAGCGACCGCATCGCCAAGTACAACCAGCTCATCCGCATCGAGGACGAGCTTGAGGGCAGTGCGCGCTACGCCGGCAAGGCCGCGTTCTACAACATTCGCTAGGCACGCGGAGGTCGCGGGGGCGGGGAAGACTCGGATTTGCCTTGCTTCAGCCGGGCGCTGTTGAGCGCCATTGGGCGCTGGGCCATATGACTCAGCGCCTTTTTTATGTCGAGCAAAGGCTGGCGAAGGCGGTGCGGGCGCTCGTGCTATAACTAGAATACTTAGCGCAAACAAACCTCAACCGCACAAGGCGCACATGGATCAGATTTACGACAACAGGTACTATTCCGCCGGTTCGCGTGAGCCGTCGCCTCGCCGTGCGCGCACGGTGCAGCTCGGTGGGTCCGCCTACGCCGGCGCCGACCGCTCCATGCAGCGCCCGACAAGTACCTCGCGCCCCAATGCTCAAGTGAATACTTCGACAGATGGACCAGTGCGCCCGGCACGTTCGTCGCATGCTCAGCGCTCGTCGGCTCAAACGCACGATAGGTCGAGCAGGCCCTCGAACCGTTTTTCGGGCTCGGACTTTATGCACTACGCCAACGACAACGCGGTGGTCAAGGCGATCTACGACTTTACCCACGGTCCTCAGCGAGGGCTATTCATCGGCATCGTCGTTGCCCTGGTGCTCGTGAGCCTGTATTTCCCCGTGCGCGACCTGTACGTGGCAAAGCGTTCGAGCGATATCTTGACCAAGCAGGTCGAGATTCGCCAGCAATACAATGATGGGCTGCAAAAAAGCGTCGACAAGCTGCTCTCGGAGGAGGGTATCAAGGATGCGGCATCCGAGGACCTGGGCTTGGTGATGCCCGGCGAGAAGAGGATTGAAGTGCAGGGCCTGGACGGCGATTCGGATGCCTCGTCGAGCCAGAAGTCGTCGAACGCCAAGAAGGCCAGCGAAGTTGCCAAGGAAATCGAAGAAGTCGGCAAGGACGCGCCGTGGTACATCCAGGCGCTCGACATGCTGTTTGGATTTAACGGCGTCGAGGGTCAGACGGTCGCGTCCAGCGGCGAGTAGGCGAGTAGCGCCCGGAGGGGAGCCCGCAATGGCAGATTGCAAACGATATAAGGTGGCGGCGATCGACCTGGGAACGGTGTCGTCGCGACTGGTGCTGGCGCAGGTCGAGGCCGGGGCGATCGTGGAATCGTCCAAGCATACCGAGATTACCGATCTGGGCGAGGGCGTTGACGCGACGGGCCGCTTTTGCGAGGCGGCGGTCGAGCGCGTGCTCGCCGCATGCCGCATGTTTGTGGACGAGGCGCGTGCCTTTGGGGCCGTGTGCATCTGTACCACGTGCACGAGTGCCGCGCGCGATGCGTCCAACGCCGTGCTGCTGCTGGACGGCCTGCGCGAGCTGGGTCTCGAACCGCAGGTGATTCCAGGAGAGGTCGAGGCGCGCCTGACGTTTTTTGGCGTGGCGCACGACTTTGCCGGCGAGCGCATCATTGTTGCCGATTCGGGCGGCGGCTCCACGGAGCTCGCGACGGGCGTATACGCGCCGGAGCGCGGGGTCTTCGCGCTGGAGGGAACGCGTTCGCTGGACATTGGTTGCCGTCGTGTGACGGAGCGTTTCTTCTCGGCGTTGCCGCCTTCGGACGGCGAGCTTGCTGCCGCTGCCGACTGGGCGGGCGAGCAGTTCGAGGCTTACTTTGAGAGCCTGCCGAGCGATTTTGAGCGCGCCGAGCGCTTGGTCGCGGTGGGCGGTACCGTCACCACACTCGTGGCGCTGGTCCACGAGCTGGAGCCGTACGACTCGAGCTTTGTGCACCTGCGCGAGCTTTCGATGGAACAGATTTCTGCCGCTATCGAGCGCATGTTCACGCTGGACGTGGAGAGCATTGCCGCGTTGCCAGGCGTGCAACCCAAGCGCGCGGGCGTGATCCTGGCAGGTGCCGTGGTGATTCGCGAGCTCATGCGAGCCGGCGGTTACAAGACGCTCACCGTAAGCGAGAACAGCCTACTCGCCGGTATGGTCGCCACCATCAACGAGGTTCTCGACGGCACAACCCCCACCATCGGCTGGACCCCCAGCCTCAGCGCCCTTTAAATAAGTTGCGGTGAAATACGGACTAAAATCGCCCTTTCGGGCACCAAACAGTCCCTATTCCACCGCAACTCAACAGCCGGCACCTGGGGACAGTCCTTGCGGGGCGTCCCCACAGCGCCTATGCCAGCTTGTCGATCTGCCCAATCTCCCAAAGCGGAATATTGATGAGCATGCCCTCGTCTCTATATGCCGCTAACGATGTTCTCACGCAGCGCTCGAGCTTGAACTTCTCGCAGGCAATCCTCAGGCTCTTTGCTTTGAGATTCTCTGCCGCTTTGACCTCGAGCGGAAGCACGGTCCCCGCATGGTCGACGGCAAAGTCAGTCTCTGCATTGCCGGAGGAGGATGACCAATACGCGGGAGTATTGCCTTGGAGCAAAAGCTCCTGTGCGACGTATTGCTCGGTCAGCGAGCCTTTGAACTCCGTAAAAACAGCGGGCCCGTTCAGAACAATGGCCGGAGAGAGACCGGAGAGCGCTCCGAGGATGCCGGTGTCGATGCAGAACAGTTTGAAGCCCGAGAGGTCTTCGTAGCTCGAGAGCGGCGCCTTTAGAGCGGAAACACGTGGCACCTTATGAACGATTCCGTAGTCCGTGAGCCACTGGAGGCTTTCCTCGAAATCGCGTGCGCGCGCCCCGGGACGAAGGGCGCCATAGACAAACTTCTTGTTCTCTTTGGCAAGCTGGCCGGGAAGGGATTTCCAAACCAACCTCATGCGCTCGATGATGCGGGCGGGTGCATGCTTGCCAAAATCGGATTCGTAAGCCTCGATGATTTGCTGCTGAAGCCTTCGGGCTTCGATGAAGTCGCGTGTCTCGGCGAAAGCGGAGACAACTTCGGGCATACCGCCGACAACAAGGTATTCCTTGAGCAAGTGTTCGAGCTTTTCGGTAACGTTTGCTAGAAGGTTCATGTCTGCGGCAAGGATGGCGTCGGCGAGCGGGTCGCCGTCGACGGCACGAACGAACTCGGCGAACCCCATGGGACGCATGGTGAGCTGGTCGATTTTGCCGACGGGAAATGACTCGTTTTCGCGTCGGAGCGCGAGGCCCATATAGGAACCGGCTGCTACGATGTGGTATTCGGGTGCAAGCTCGTTGAAGTACTTGAGCGAGGTGATCCCGCGCGGGGCCTCTTGGATCTCGTCGAAGATGATGAGCGTGTCTGCTGGCGTTACAGTTTGGCCACGTAGGAGTTCTATCTGGGAGATGATGCGCTTGGGGTCGAGGTCCCCATCGAACAGCGAGCGTGTGCTCGGCTCGAGCATAAAGTCAAAACGAATGACGTTTCGATACTGCTGGCTTGCGAATTCGTTAAGAAGCCAAGTCTTTCCTGTCTGGCGGGCTCCCTTAAGCAAGAGAGGTTTGCGATTCGTCCTTGATTTCCAAGCGATAAGTTCGCTCATAAGCTGTCGCTGCATATTGCCTCCCAACCCTCTCGGTTAGTATAAGGCCATTTGGGTATTTCCATCGGAAAATGTGCGAGACAACCACGTTTTTCCATCGGAAAATGTGTGAGGCAACCACGTTTTTCCATTGGAAAATGTGGGAACACCAACCTAAGTTGCGGTGGAATAGTTCCTAAATGGGCTGGTAAACTGCCAAAACAGGAACTATTCCACCGCAACTTAGAGCCCCACCGGCGTGCAAAAGAAACGAGCCCGCATCCCTTGGGGACACGGGCTCGAAAGCTCCATATGGTAGGGGCGGTGGGACGTCCGCGCATTTGCTGCGCAAATACGCACCGGCTTCGGCCGCCTGTCGGCGCCCTCGCCGGCTCGCTACGGACGCTGCGCGTCCGCTTAACGCTCGCCCCCTCGCGGGTTCGAGTCTCACCGGCATCTAAAAGAAGCGAGCCCGCATCCCTGGGGAACACGGGCTCGCAAGCAATCACATGGTAGGGGCGGTGGGACTCGAACCCACAATCCTTGCGGCGAGAGATTTTAAGTCTCCTGCGTATGCCAATTCCGCCACGCCCCCGTGAGACTAGAAGTCTAGCACAAGCCGTCCGTTACGCGTTGACGGCCATCGAGTGTTGGCCCGACTTCTCCAGGAACTCCTGGAACTTGGCTTCGTCGCCCTTGTTCTGGTACTGCAGGGCTAGCAGGTACTCCAAGCGGCAGCGCTTGACCGGGTCGTCGCCGACATCCTCGAGCATGCGCTCCAGCTCGGGAATGTCGTTGTGGCGCTTGAGGATCATCGTGTCGTACATCAGCTGACACTCGTGCGCAACTGCCTCGGCCTGACCGCCCTCAAAGCCCTTGATCTCGTGCAACAGCTCTTTGGACTTTTTGCGGTCCTCCTGGCCAACATAGTAGTTAAAGGCCTTAATCACCAAGTCGACGCGCTGCATCTTGGGGAGGTTGAGTCCCAGCAGTAGGTCGAACATCTCGCTGGCGCGCTCGTGGTCCTCGCGCAGCAGATAGGAGTTCAGACGCAGGTAGTCGCGGTTGTAGCGCGGGTACAGCATGCTGGTGAGTTTGCCGTTGAGCAAACGATCGAACTCGTCCCACTGCTTGGCAGCCATAAGCTGCTGCAGGCGCTTAAACGTGGTGCGTTTTTTGACGCTAAAGAACACCGACACGGCGATGCAGATGATAACGACGGCGGTCCAGAGGGTGCGGGAATCGGGCATATTAGGGTCCTTAGTCGCTCATAAAGCGAGCGGTATGACAACACGTACTAGATGTATTATACGCAGCGCGCAAGCAAACTGGCATAAAAGCTCATCGAGGCCGAGTGCCATCGCTCGCTGCGGTACACTTACCTAAAGTAAACCATGAAGGGAGACATTACCTATGAAGAAGATCGTTTTGGCTTGCGGTGCTGGCGCTGCTACTTCCACGCTCGTTGCCCAGAAGGTCGCTACTCTGCTCGACGCCAACGGTTATGCCGACAAGTACGAGATCGTGCAGTGCGCCATCTCCGAGGCCAAGGATTACTGCGACGAGGGCGCCGACCTGCTGATCGCCACCACCGTTGCCCCCGAGGGCCTCACCTGCCCGTACGTGAGCGGCGTGCCCTTCATGACTGGCATGAACCGCGTCGCTGCCGAGAAGGCCGTTCTCGACGTCATGGCTCAGTAGGCGCTGACTGTATGAATGAGCAGAACGCCAATCCGGTCGAGCTCTTTGGCATGCGCGTTGCCCATGTAGGCATTAACGCCACCGACCCGGCAGACGCCCTGGAGATCGCGGAGCTGTTCTCGACGATGATGGGCCTGCCCGTCATCGAGACCCCGGTTTCGTACTTCAACGATTCGCTGGTCGAGATCATGAAGCAGAACGGTCGTGGCACCAAAGGCCACATCGGCTTTGCCGTTAACGACATCGATGCAGCTGAGAAGTGGTTTGCCGAGCGCGGGCTCGAGGTCAACGAAGAGTCGCGCGCACTGCTGCCCGACGGTGGTACCAAGCTCGTGTACTTTAAGCGCGAGTTCGCCGGTTTCGCCGTGCACCTGTGCCGCGAGTAGCGCACAAGCTGCCATAGCTGGCAAAAAGGGATAGGGCCGCGTGGCCCTATCCCTTTATTTATGTCGAGGGGCTTCCTACCGCGGCAGGCGAATCGTAAAGCGGCTGCCGACGCCCTCGACCGAGGTCACGCCGATGACGCCGCCGTGGCTGTCGACGATCCACTTGGCGATAGCGAGCCCCAGGCCCGAACCCTGCGCGCCGGCATCGCGCGCGTTGTCGGCACGGTAGAACCGCTCGAACGCGTGAGCTGCGGATTCCTGGTTCATGCCGATGCCTTCGTCCTCAACGCTTATGTCGATCGTGCCCGCGCCCGCATCTGGCGCTACGCCAAACGAGATGGGCGTGCCCGCGTCCGAATACTTGGCGGCGTTTTGCACGATCACGCGAAGAGCCTGCTTCACGAGCACCACGTCGACGGGCGCGGCGCAGCGCGGGTCGCTGACAAGCGCAGCGTCAAAGGCCAGCCGATACGTGTGCGCGGCATCGATCATCTGCGATTCTTCGCATACCTCGCTGACCAGTGCAGCCAAGTTGGTATGCGCGCGCCGCAGGACCGTGCGCCCGGCATCGCCGCGCGCCAAAAACAGCAGCTGCTCCACAAGCTCTTGCATGTGCTCGCTTTCGGCTTTAAGGGACGCGATGGATTCCGCCAGCACGTCCGGGTCGTCCTTACCCCAGCGGTCGAGCATGTTCACGTAGCCCTGAATCACCGCGATGGGCGTGCGTAGCTCGTGGCTTGCATCGTTGACAAAGCGCATCTGCTGCAGCTTTGCCTCTTGCATCTGGCGCAGCAGGCGGTTGAGCGCGACCTCGATGCTTGCCAGGTCGGCGTCGCCGGTGGTGACGCTCGGCGAGTCGACGCTTGCGCGCTCGATGGCCTGCTCCAGTGTCTCCATTTTGCCGCCGGCGAGTTGCATGCGGCCGAGTTCGTCCACGCGCAGTGCCAAGTCGTTGAGCGGTGCCATGGTACGGCGCACACGGCGGGCACCGCCGAGCATGTTGAGCACGCTGATGACCTGCCAACCCACAACGACAAGGTAGAGAGGCCATAGCGTGACGAGGTCCTGCGCGAGGGGGAAAGTCTTGGTGGTACGCGCGAGCTCGACGGTATAGGTGAGCGTTGTCAGGTCCCAGCCGCGCGCGGGCGTCAGCGTCATGCCGCGAACGGTGGCGCTGGGGATCCATCCTGCGGTAAACGCGCCGTTGGGCAGCGTCTGGTTGTATCCATAGACGAGGATCGCCGCCACAATCACTACTAGCAGCAGGTCGAGCCAAACGTAGCTCATCAGGCGGCGCCACATATAGCTCCAGTTGATGGCGCGGGCGATGGAGGTGACGCGCTTGGCCTCGGCGTTACGCGCGGCAGACATAGCCCACCCCGCGCACGGTCTGGATGATGCGGGCGCCGCCGGCGTCCTCGATCTTGGCGCGTAGATGCGCGATGTGCACGTCGACGTTGTTGGTGTCGCCCATGTATTCGTAGCCCAGCGCTTCGTGCGCGATGCGTTCGCGCGTGAGCACGGTCTCGGCATGCGCCATAAGCAGGGCGAGGACATCGAACTCGCGGGCCGTGAGCGCAATGGGCGAGCCGCCGACCGTGACTTCGCGGCGGTCGGGGTCGAGCGCAACCGAGCCCACGGCGAGCGTGGCGGGGGAGAGCGAGGCGGAAACCTGGGTCGAGTCGCTGACCGGGGGCATCGCAGTGGCGCCGACACCCGTGCCGCCTGCCGCGCCCGTCCCGATGCCGCCAACGCCCGAAGCCGCCCGCACGGCCTCCGAGCGCTTCAACGCCACGCGGATCCGTGCGAACAGCTCCTCAATCGCAAACGGCTTGGTCAGGTAATCGTCGGCGCCGGCATCGAGCCCGGCCACCTTGTCCATCACGGCATCGCGCGCGGTGACCATGATCACCGGCACATCCTTGTGCTTGCGGACGCGTCGCAGCACCTCCATGCCGTTGAGCTGCGGCAACAGCACATCGAGCAGAATCAGATCGTAGTTGCGCTCCAGCGCCAGGTCCACGGCGGTGCGGCCGTCGGCGGCGTGCTCCACCTGGTAGCCCTCGTGCTCCAGCTCGAGCGTCACAAAGCGGGCGATTTTCTCCTCGTCCTCTACGATCAGGATCCGTGCCATGCGTGCCCCCGTCTGCGATTACTTGTCGTCGTTGAGATTTTGCTTGATGTCGTCCGCGGCATCGGCAGCGTGATTCATAAGGTTGTTGATGCTGCCGGGTACGTCGCCGTCGCTATCGATGCGGTAACGCATGCCAAAGAACAGGCCAATCAGCATCAGCCATATCGTGGCGCCCCAGGCAAACAGCGCGACGATGGGGATCAGGATGGGAATGTTGAGGATGATCGCGTCGCGGCGCGTGGCGATAAACTTGGTGTCCAGGCTCAGGCGGAAGAGCTTTTTGAGGTACTCCCACACGCTGTCCATCTTCTTGGAGAAGTCGGTCTTTTCGCTCGACTTCTCGTAGGCGGCCTGCGCGGCGACCATCTCGGCTGAGGGCTCATCGACTGGCGCGGACTCGGTGGCGGCGTGCGCCGACGTAGTCTGGGTCTTGTCCTGCGACTCGAGCCAAATGATGGCATCCAAGACGTTGCCGTCGGCGGCGTCGAGCGCGGCCTTGGCATCGGTGTAGCTCACGTTGCACTTGGTGCGGATGGTTTCAACTTTTTCGAGGTCGTCCATGACCTGTTCCTTTCGTTCGATGGGCGCGACGCCGGGCGATCTGCCCGGGCGCGAGCGTTGCGTTCGGCGGCCTGCGTGACGCCGCCCCGCCCTTGGTCGAACTCTATAGTGCAGGTTATAGATTAAGCGATTCTTGAGCCAAGATTAATGTTGGATGAGTTTTTGGGTGGCGGTGGGGAAGGGAGAGATGCCTTTCTGGATAGCGGGGGATGTGGTGCCGGTGCAAAACGGCGTCAAGGGTTGGTCGAGCAGGCGGTTTCCCCATGGATGTCCGCACGACATGGGACACTTACTCTGCTGCCCTGCTCTGCCGCGGCGGCATGAAGCTGAACAACGACCCTCTAAGGAGTTCGATAGTAATGAGTGACAACACCAAGCATCTCGCAAAGAAATGCGTTAAGGACGCGGGGCCGTGCCTCGCGCTGTGCCTTGCCGGCGCAGCGGTCGCGCTGCTGGCTGTTCTGGGGCCATTCGACGTGCTCCGAAGTGCCAGCTCTTTGCACGTTTGCATTGCCCTTGCCGGTGCCATGATGACCGGCGGCGTGCTCGATCTGGTTTTTTGGGTGCTTGACCCGTTTGGATGGAAGAACGAGGGGTAAGCCCTAAGGGATGGAAGGGCTGGAACGATTGGCTTAGTGATTGTGCAGAATGTGGGCTAGCGACTTACAGGGAAGTGGTGATCCGATGACAGTCTATGTGACGGGCGATATTCACGGCGGCGTCGACATGCAAAAGCTGCGCGACTGGGAGCTTGGGGATAGCCTGACGAGCGACGACTATCTGATTGTCGCGGGCGACTTTGGCTTTCCGTGGGATTTCTCTGCCGAGGAATGCGCCGATATCGCTTGGCTGGAGTCGCGCCCCTATACGTTGCTGTTCGTCGACGGCAACCACGAACGTTTCGATCACTGGGCGGAGCGTCCCATGGAACTGTGGCACGGTGGGCTGACGCAGCGCCTGTCGGACACCTCTCCCATACGGCGCCTGACGCGCGGCGAGGTTTTTGAGCTCGACGGCTCAACGATCTTTACCATGGGCGGCGCCACGAGCGTGGATAAGGAATACCGCATTCCGTATTCCAGCTGGTGGCCGCAGGAGCTGCCGGACGAGCGCAACTTTGAGGAGGCGCGGACAAAGCTCGACAGCGTGGGCTGGAAGGTCGACTACGTGATCACCCACACCTGCTCCACGCGCATGTTGTCGCCCACGCTCTATCCGGCGCCCGGCTGGAATTATCCCGATGTCGATCGACTCACCACGTTTTTTGACGAGCTGGAGGACCGTCTGGACTACAAGCGCTGGTACTACGGGCATTTTCATCGGGATGTCAACCCGGCCGAGCGCCATACCGTGCTCTACGACTGCATCGTTCGCCTGGGCGACGAACTCCAATCCTGGGATATTGCGTAGAGGCGGGGAGACTGGCTACTCGACCGTTACAGTGATGTTCTCGCGATGCGCGCGGATGACATCCCAGCTAAAGTGCTCGGCCAGCTGCTCGGTAGAGCGCGGCGTGGTGTCCGGCGTGATGCCCGTTTGTCCGGCGAGCCATCCCAGCAGCGCCTCGGGCGTGCCAAAGAGCGCGCGTAGCTCGCCCAGGTCCAGATCGCGGTCTCGCTTGGATAGGCGGCGGCCGTCCGGTGACATGAGCAGCGGGATGTGCGCGTAGTGCGGCGTGGGAAGTCCTAGCAGATGCTGCAGGTAGATTTGGCGGGGCGTGGAACCAAGCAGGTCACATCCGCGCACGACCTCGGTGACGCCCATGGCAGCGTCGTCGACCACCACGGCTAGCTGGTAGGCAAAAACGCCGTCGCTGCGGCGCACCAAAAAGTCGCCGCACTCGGTGGCGAGCGCCTCGCATTGGGCTCCGTACGTGCGGTCCACGAATTCGATCAAGTCGCTGGCGAGGTCGTCGACGGTGGGCACGCGCAGGCGCGTGGCCGGAGCACGCAGGGCGCTGCGGCGGGCAACCTCCTCGGCAGAAAGGCCTCGGCAGGCGCCGCGGTAGATGGGCGTGCCGTCGCTGGCGTGTGGCGCGCTTGCGGTGTGGAGCTCGGCGCGCGTGCAAAAGCAGGGATAGGTGAGGCCGGCGTCTTGCAGCTGGTGTAGGGCGTCCTCGTACAAGTCCAGGCGATCGTGCTGGTAGTAGGGGCCTTCGTCCCACTCAAGCCCCAGCCAGGCTAGGTCGTCAATCAATTGGGCGGCAAGTTCCGGGCGCTTGCAGCGATCGTCCAGGTCCTCGATGCGCAGCACGATGCGGCCGCCCTGGCTGCGGGCCGAAAGCCACGCGCACAGGCAACTGAACACGTTGCCCAGGTGCATGCGGCCCGAGGGCGACGGGGCGAAGCGGCCCACGACGGGCGCGAGGGCGGGGGCGAGCTTGCTGTTGGACGCCGTCGACGTGGCCACGGCGTGTGTTGCTATGTTGCATGCGTTGATATCCATGCGGACGAGTATAGCGCGGGGTGAGGTGGGGGGCGTCGTCGATGCTCGCGAGTTGCCGAGGCTGCGTGTTGTGCGCGGCGGGCACCGACTCAACACCTCGATTGCCGCCCCAAGCTCAGCCCCTTCAACCCCTCAAACGACAGAAACCCCGGCAGCTCTTCGCAACTGCCAGGGTTTCCGCGGAAAAGGGGGACATGATCCTCAAGCGAACGGCAAAGGGGCAAACCGTTTTCGCTCAACTGCTTTATGCCCCTCACTCGCCGGCTTAATCGGCTTACGCCGCGGCAACACAAAGCCGCTACACCTGTGACGGAGCTATGAAGTGGTATCTATTGCCGGAGCGGGCTATGCCAAGGAGTGTTCCAGATTGCCGGCAGATAAGGAATGTCCCCAGGTGCCGGCCGCGGGCGTGACTTTCATCCCGTTTGGCGCTCCGGTCGCCTAGATGTTCGTCATGCGTACCCGCAAACGTGGGACAATGGCGCTGTTGGTTTTACAGACAAAGGATGTGCCTATGAACACCCTCGCCGCCAAAGTCAGCCGGCAGCGCCACCTGTTTGCGCGATTCGCTTCCGTCTGCGTGCTCGTCGCGCTTGCGCTGCTGCTGTTGCCCGCCGTTGCACGTGCCGACGGGTATTCTATGACCCAAACCTACATCGGCGCCACGGTCGAGGCCGATGGATCGCTGACCGTTGTCGAGGGACGCCAGTTTGATTTCGACGACGACATCAACGGCGTGTTTTGGGAGATCAATACGGGCTCCAACCAGCAGGGTGGCTCGGCGGGCGTCGACGTGCTGAGTGTCGAGGAAGAGGACGCCGCGTTTAACAAAGTCGATAGCGCGAACAAGGGCGACTCTGGCGTCTACACGGTCGAGCAGACCGGTGATGGCGTAAAGATTAAGGTATTCAGCCCTCACGAGAGCGGCGACAGCGCGACCTATTACGTGAGCTATACCATGACCGGTGCGGTCATGAACTGGGCCGATACCGCCGAGCTCTACTGGAAGTTCGTGGGTGACGGCTGGTCTGCGGATTCCGATGACGTCGAGATGGAAGTGCGCTTCGCAAATGCCGCTGCCGGGACGGCGGCCGTCAAGGGCGATAACTTCCGCGCATGGGGCCACGGCCCGCTGACGGGCGATGTGTCGCTCGATGCGGACGAACCCATGGTTACCTATACCATTCCCTGCGTGCATCAGGGCGAATTTGCCGAGGCACGCATCGCCTTCCCCAGCGACTGGGTGCCGCAGCTTACCGTCTCGGGCGAAGAACGCATGTCAACGATCCTGAGCGAAGAGAAGGAATGGGCCGACGAAGCTAACGCCCGCCGCGCTCACGCTCGCATGATTGCCAATGCACTTGCCGTGCTAAGTGTTGTTGCGGCGGTGGCCTTTACCGGCACAATCGTTATGCTCAAGCTGCGCAAGCGCAAGCCCAAGCCGCTTTTCCAGGACGAATATTTCCGCGATGTGCCTTCGGCCGACCATCCCGCCGTGCTTTCGGCCCTCATGAGCTGGAACGAGGTGCCCGATCAGGCATATATCGCCACGCTCATGAAGCTCACTGACGACCGTGTGATCAAGCTGGAGCAGGCGACCGTAACCAAGGCCAAGAAGGGTCTGCTGGGGCGTGAAAAAGAAGAGCAGACGTATCGCGTGACGGTGAGTGATGCGGGCTGGAAGTCGGCCAAGGGCATTGACCACATGGTGCTCAAGGTCTTCTTTGCCGGTGCTAAGCCTGACGAGAACGGCGATCGCTCGCGCACGTTCGACGAGCTGCAGCACTACGTCAAGCAGCACGCTACACCCGTGGGTGATAAGCTCGAGGACTATCAGAATACCGTTAAGGGCAAGCTGGCCGATAGCGAGTACGTTGCCTCGGACGGCATTGTTGCAATGGTGTTTTGCCTGGTTCTTGGTATCCTGATTGCCTTTGTTCCCGTGGGATCCATCTTCTTTACCGATGGCGCGCAGGCGAACATTACCGCCGCGGTTATCTCGGTGCCGATTGTGCTGGTGGGTATCGGCGTGGGCCTTACGTTCCGCCGCTTTACGCCGGAGGGCGCCGAGGTGGCGTCGCGCTGCAAGGCACTTAAGCATTGGCTCGAGGACTTCACGCGTCTAAAGGAAGCCGTCCCCGGCGATCTGGTGCTGTGGAACAAGCTGCTGGTGATGGGCGTTGCCCTAGGCGTTTCGAAAGAAGTGCTGCGACAGCTGGCCGAGGCCGTGCCTGCGGACCTGCGCAACAGCGACGATTTCTACGACAACTACCCCTGCTACTGGTGGTATTACCATCACTACGGCAACGAGTCTCCGCTCGATTCGTTCGATGACGTGTATCACGAGAGCATCCGTGAGCTGGCGTCGAGCTCCGACAGCTCGAGCGGCGGCGGAGGCGGTGGCTTCTCGGGCGGCGGAGGCGGCGGCGTCGGCGGAGGCGGCGGCGGAACGTTCTAGCGAGTTCTGATTTTTGGGATGGATCTTCTCCGGCGACTGCCGACGGATCCATCCCATTTTTATGCGCTACCTACGAAGACTGTCCCCAACGACTAGTCACTGGGGACGTTCCTAAATGACTAGGTATGGCTGCCGGGTTTAGGCTGTTAGGTCGAGTTCGTAGAGGAAGCTTTCGCGCGGCATGTCGTGACGGCGCTCTTCGCGGTTGGCGCGGTGCGTGGCCGTGCGCTTAAAGCCGTGCATCTCGTAGAACTTCCACGAGCAGTTGGAGTCGGTGTACAGGTGCGCCCTCGTCGCTCCAAGCGAGGACAGGTGCGAGACCGCGGCATCGAGCAGAACCGTGCCAACGCCCAGGCCATGGACATCGCGATCCACGGCAAGCAGCGTGACCTCGTTGTCGTGCGGCAACGGGCTGCTCTCGAGCAGGCGGTTGTTGGTTCGGATGGTTGCGCGCACAAACGAGAGATACTCGGCGCAGGCATCAGGCTCCAGCTCACGCATCTGCGATAGCAGTGCGCGTTCGGTATCCATCCAATGCTCGTTGATAGTGACGTGGGAGTTCTGTCCTGCGCGTGCAAGTGCAATGCCGCGCGCCTCGCCGTCAATCACCGCAACCTGCGAAAACGTCGATGACGAAAGGCAATAGGCGAGGTCGCATGCGGCTTCAAGGCGGTTGTACTCATCGTTATCCGAATTGTTATGCCAAAGTTGCTGCAGAATCAGCGCGATGGCGTCGAAGTCTTCGGTATCAAACGGTCGGTAGAGAACCCGCGAGACCATGGTGCCTCTTTCTTTTGCGGATGCATATCGAGCACAGTTCTACCACGCCATTGGCATCAAATTATGGTGCCCCTGTGTTCCATGAACTCACCGTGCCCATCCCCTCTGCTCGCAAACTTTTTCTGCACATGCGCCCGTTGCGGGGTGCATCGATGCGCTCGATGCGCTACATTGAATCAGTATTTTCAATGCCGCTGCGCGAGCGCTGCAGATCGACGTATCACCGACTCACAGAGCACGGCGGCGTACCAGACAGGAGGACTGCATGGGATCTGATGTGAAGATCGCACGCGCGTTGATCTCGGTTACCGATAAGACGGGCGTCGTCGATTTCGCACGGACGCTGGTCGATGACTTTGGCGTCGAGATCATCTCTACGGGCGGCACGGCTCGTGCCATCGAGGACGCGGGCGTTCCCGTAACCCCCATCGAGGAGTTCACGGGCTATCCCGAGATGATGGACGGCCGCGTTAAGACCCTGCACCCCAAGGTTCACGGCGCGCTGCTGGCCCGCCGCGATTCCGAGCAGCACATGCAGGAGGCCGCTCAGCACGGCATTAAGCTGATCGACCTGGTCGTCGTCAACCTGTACGAGTTCGAGAAGACCGTCGCCAACCCCGAGGTCACCTTCGCGGACGCCATCGAGCACATCGACATCGGTGGCCCCTCCATGCTGCGCTCTGCCGCCAAGAACGCCACGAGCGTTACCGTCATTTCCGACCCGGCCGACTACGACGCCGTCCTGGCCGAGATGCGCGAGACCGGTGGCTGCACCACGCTTTCCACCCGTCGTCGCCTGCAGGTGAAGGTCTACCAGACCACCGCCGCCTACGACACGGCTATCTCCCGTTGGCTTGCCGCCCAGGCAAGCGACGTGGCGGACACCTCTGCCAAGCTCGAGATTTCGCTGGAGAAGGTCGACGACCTGCGCTATGGCGAGAACCCGCAGCAGAAGGCCACGGTCTATCGCTTTGCCGAGGGCTGCGAGAACACCGCGAGCTCGCAGTTCCCGCTCGTGGGCTCCGAGCAGATCCAGGGCAAGCCGCTCAGCTACAACAACTATCTGGATGCCGACGCCGCCTGGAACCTGGTCCGCGAGTTCGACGAGCCGGCCTGCGTGATCCTCAAGCACCAGAACCCCTGCGGTTCCGCCGTTGCCGAGGACATCACGGCCGCCTACGATCGCGCCTTCGCCTGCGATCCCAAGAGCGCCTTTGGCGGCATCATCGCCTGCAACCGCGAGGTTCCCTTTGAGCTGGTTGAGCACTTTGCCGATCAGAACAAGCAGTTCGTCGAGGTCATCATCGCCCCGAGCTACACCGACGAGGCGCTCGAGCGCATGGCCAAGCGCCCCAACCTGCGCGTGTTGGCTACCGGCGGCGTGGACCACGGCGCCCAGGTGGAGCTGCGCTCCGTCGACGGCGGCATGCTGGTGCAGGAAGTCGACCACGTGACCGAGGACCCCGCGACCTTTACGTTCCCCACCGACCGCAAGCCCACCGACGCCGAGATGGCCGAGCTCGAGTTTGCCTGGAAGGTCTGCAAGGGCGTTAAGTCCAACGCCATTCTGGTCTCCAAGGGCAAGGCCGGTATTGGCATGGGCCCGGGTCAGCCCAACCGCGTTGACTCTGCGCTGCTTGCCTGCGAGCGCGCCGAGGACTTCTGCGAGCGCGAGGGCGTGGAGAAGGGCGGCTTTGCCTGTGCAAGCGACGCGTTCTTCCCGTTCCGCGACAACGTCGACGTGCTTGCCGCGCACGGCGTGACCTGCATCATCCAGCCCGGCGGCTCCAAGCGCGACGACGAGAGCATCCAGGCCTGCAACGAGCATGGTATTGCGATGGTGTTTACGGGCGCCAGGCATTTCCGTCACTAAGTTTCGCCCCGGAACAAAATAATCTCCGCAAAAGACGGTCGCTCCGTTTGGAGGGCCGTCTTTTTGGTATAAGAGGACGGAATGACTAACACGAAAGGTATGACCATGCCCCAGATTGATGATGCCGAGCTGTTTGGCAATGCCGAGGATCAGCGTGCGTACGAGGACTTTTGCGCCAATCAGGAGGCGGTCGAGAAGTTTACGCTCGACAAACCCGCGCTTGTCTGCCGTTGGCGCATGTCCAACAAAAAGGTACCCATGCTCAACCGCCACATTCGCGCACTGTCCGAGCGCTTGGTGCAGGGCGAGCCGCTTACCCATAACATGCTCAGCTGGGTCAAACAGCACGTTGAGTGGTCGCTTGCCGAGGGCGATTACACCGCACGCGACGGCGTGCTCATGCTGGTGATCGACGTCAACGGCAACGCCGCCATGACGGTGGGGGAGTACGAGCCGCTAACCGATACGTCGGCCAAGGCGCTACGTGCCCGCTCCGCCGAGGCCCGCTCCGAGGCCGACGAAACCGGCGTGGCGCCCGAGCTGCTCGCTGCCGTCGATAACGGCGAGCTTGCCTTTGTGGCGCCAGCGGACGAGTGCCTGTGCGGCACGGCGACGCTCATCGAGCAGCTGGCCCAGACCAAGGGCATCTCGGTCACGCGCGTAGATATTCCCGCACAGCTCAAGGGCGCGCTGTTCCTGGTGAGCGACGAGCACGGCGTGGTTCCCGCCGACGATACCGATGCCGCCGAGGCGGACGCTGCTATGGTCACCTTCTTCGCCGACGGCTACGAAAAGCTCCGCGCCCGTCGCTAAATGATTTTTCTGGGACGGGGATTAAAAACTCATTTAATCCCCGTGCTCGTCGCGAGCGAGGGGCAAGCCCCTGCCGCTCGCGAACAGTTCTGTCACCTTGGTGCCGCGCGAGGCGCGTACCTGCGGCTCCGCGGTCATAATGGGGCAAGACAACCAAGAGGGGAGCGGAATCCATGGCGCTGATCTATATCGTTGAGGACGACGAGCCCATTCGTCGCGAGCTTGTCGATATCCTTGCCCGTGCCGGTTTTGGGGTCGAGGCCTGTGAATCGTTCGAGCACGTCTCGCGCGATATTCTCGCTGCCTCGCCCGACCTGGTGCTGCTCGACCTCACGCTCCCTGTCAAAGACGGCCAGCACATCTGCCATGAAGTTCGCCGCGAATCCGAGGTTCCCATCATCGTTCTCACGTCGCGCACGACCGAGATCGACGAGGTCATGGCCATGACGCTCGGCGCGGACGACTTTGTTCCCAAGCCCTACAGCGCCCGTGTGCTCGTGGCGCGCATCAATGCCTTGCTGCGTCGCACCGCGTCGGCGGGCGAGCGCAGCACGCTCGTCCACAAGGGACTGGAGCTCGACCTCGCACGCTCCATGGTCACCAACACGCAAACGGGAACCAGCACCGAGCTCACCAAAAACGAGCTGCGTATCCTCTCGCTGCTTCTGAGCCGCGCGGGCAAGATCGTTTCGCGCTCGGCCATCATGCAGGACCTGTGGGACTCCGACGCCTTCGTGGACGACAACACGCTCACCGTCAACATCAACCGCCTGCGCACCACGCTCGAAAAAATCGGCATCAAGGGGTATTTGACTACGCATCGCGGCCAAGGCTATTCGGTCTAGGGGCCGGCTATGTCGTTTGGCAAGTTCTTTAAAGATGCGCTGCTTCCCGTCGCCGTGTGGACCTGCGGCGTGCTGCTGAGCTGCTTTGTACTGACGGTCGCCGGAGCACCCGTTTCTATCGTGGTCGTGGCGGTCGGCGTGTCCTTTATCTTTGGTATGCTCGGCATCGTGATCGAATACGCGCGCCGTCGTCGTTTTCTGCGCCAGCTGGAGCGTGCGGCAGAGGAGCTCGAGAGTCCCGCATGGGTGCAGGAGATGGTGCAATGCCCGACCTATGCCGAGGGCGAGCTCGAGTACGAGGTCTTGCGCCGGGTGGGCAAAGCCGCTTGCGACGAGGTTGCCGAAGGCCGGCGTCAGACCGATGACTATCGCGACTATATCGAGAGCTGGGTCCACGAGGCCAAGCTGCCCCTGGCGGCAGCTCACCTGATTTTGGAAAACCTGGATGGCAGCGAAGACGACCTGTCGCGTGTGGATGACCTGGGCCGTGAGCTGGCTCGCGTGGAGCGCTATATCGACCAGGCGCTGTACTACGCGCGCTCGGAAGTCGTGGAGCGGGACTACCTGATTCGCCGCTGGGATCTCAAGACCTTGGTGACGGGCGCGATTAAAGCCAACGCGCGCGAGCTCATCGCGGCGCACGTGGCCCCGGTGTGCGAGAACCTCGACTTCGAGGTCTTTACCGACGAGAAGTGGCTCGAGTTTATTCTGGGCCAGCTTATTCAGAACAGTATTAAATATGCGCGCGAGGACGGCGCGAAGATCGTGTTTTCGGGCGCGTTGCTGGACGAGGGCCTGGCGAGCGAACGCATCGAGCTCACCGTCGCGGACAACGGCTGCGGCGTGAGCGCGGCCGACCTGCCGCGCGTGTTCGAGAAGGGCTTTACCGGCGATAACGGCCGCACCACCAAGCGCGCAACGGGTATTGGCCTCTACCTGGTGGCGCGCCTGTGCTCCAAGATGGGCATCGACGTCACCGCGGCATCCGACGCCGGCGAAGGCTTTGTCGTCACGTTTGCCTTCTCGACCAACAAGTTCCAATACTTTGAGTAGTCGTCGCGGTGTAACGTCCCGGAGCGTCATTCACGTTAAGACATTTATCCCAAACGGGATAATTCCATCATGATGTGCTATGATTATCCCGTTTGGGATAATCATAGGGGATTAGCATGCAAGACTGGAATGAGCGAACGATTTTTGACCCAGCTGAACTCGGTGCATATTTGCGTGAGCGCCGGAAGAAGCTCGGTTATACCCAACGCGATGTGGCTGATTTCAACCAGTGCAGTTTGCGCTTTGTGAGCGAGCTTGAGCGTGGAAAGGCGGGTGCCAATCTTCGCCAAACCCTTCAAATCGCTAACAGCTTGGGGGTCGATTTGATCCTGAGGGAGAGGGGCGACGGTTCATGGCATTAAAGGTTTATCGTGAGTATCGGGGAACGTTTGAACTGGTCGGAGAATTTGAGAGGGCCGACCCCGTAAACGAGACGTTTGCATATGATGAGGGATATCTTGAACGCGACGATGCTGCCGCACTCTCAGCTTCTCTTCCCTTGCGACATGACCCATATACCAGCAATGAGTTTTCGGCCTTCTTTTCGGGCATGCTTCCCGAGGGCCCGGTTCGGCATGAGCTGTCGATGCGTTTTCAAATCCCCCAGTCAGACTATTTATCGATGCTCGAGCGTTTGGGCGATGAGTGCGTTGGTGCCTTGAGGTTTCTCGGCGATGAGAAATCGAGCTACGATCCGGGCTATCGTCCTCTGCAAGACGAGGATTTTGAGGCACTTTCTAAGGCGGAAGTGTTTGAGATTGCAAATGATATGCAGGATTCGAGGCTGTCGTTGGCGGGCGCTCAGTCTAAAACCGGTTGGTTTTTACCGCGCGGTAAAGATGCAAAAAAGGCCGGGTCGGGGGATTGGATGCTACCGCTCGGCTCTGCCCCCTCGACTCACATAGTCAAGATTGCTTCAACTAAACATCCGGATTTGCCGTTCAACGAATTAATTTGCATGACGGCAGCGTCTGCTGCTGGGCTTGAAATTGCCCGTTCAGAAGCTTCGGATACGATTCCTGGTGCGTTCTTTTCCGAGCGTTATGACAGAATCTGGAGCAATGAGCCGCCGTCGATGAGCGGATTCGATGTGCCTCTGAGGCTGCATCAGGAGGATTTTTGCCAAGCGGTTGGCTGGCCTTCGTATATGAAATACGAGACACGTCCCGATAGCTGCTATATGGTTCTTTGCGGCCGATTGATAAGAGAGCAATCGTCTAACGTAATTGCTGATACTCAAATGTTCGCTCGTCAGGTAATGGTCGATTATGCGTTGGGGAATTGCGACTCGCATCTCAAGAACCATTCGTTTCTCTATAGTCCGAGTTGGCGGGAAAAGAGGATGGCCCCTGCATACGATATTGTCTGCACGACGATAATGGGATACGACCATAATCTTGGGATTGATATTGGGGATCACCGGGTGATCGATGGGGTGACTCCTGAAGATTTCGAATTCATGTCTCAAGATTTGCATCTACCACTCAAGATGATTAAGAACATCGCGGCGGAAGTGGCTGAAGGGGTGTCTGCCCAGCTTGCAGAACTTGCCTCTGCAACCGGAGATTTGGGTAGGATCGCTCTGAAAATTCAGACGGACTCCGTTGAGAGAATGAGGGTTCTGGAGCAATTCTCAGTCTAAAGCAAAGCGGGGCCACCGTAATTGTGGCCCCGCTCTTGGAAGACTTGGGCACGCGGGCTTGCGCTCCGCGATGCGTTAGGCGTACGTTTGCTATTTCACGACCAAAATGTCGCAGTCCGTGTTGCGCAGCAGGAACGTCGAAATCGAACCCAGCAGCGCATACTTGATCGAGGACAGGCCGCGGGCGCCGCAGAGCACCAGGTCGGGCTTAACCACGTCGAGCATCTCGTCCTTGAGCGTCTCGCGAATACGGCCGGCGCGAATCATGACCTCGACCTCGGGAATATCGGGATTGGCCTTGGCCTCTTCGAGCTGCTTGGCGATGGAGTTCTTAAATGCCTCCTCTAGGCCGTTGACCAGATCGACCGGATAGGAACCGGCGCTCTCGAGCGCCGTGGAATCGATAACGTGGCCGATGATTAGCTTGGCGCCGTTGTTCGCGGCGACCTTGATGGCGCGTGCGAGCACAAAATCCTGCTGCTCAGTACCATCGAGTGAAACAAATACCTTGGTGTAGCCCTCGTTCATGGTTTCCTCCTTGGTCTATCGCACGGGCGCGGGGCTCGTGCATCGGGCGGGCGCGGGCGCGTTGGCCGCCGAACACTTTATCTTGTTGCAGTTATACCCAAGGATTTGGGTTTGACCGCTCGCAATTCTGTGAACGGACGAGTTTTTTGGTAAGGGTGGGCGCAGACGCGCCCGAACGGTTGATAATGGGACATCGCCCGCACCGTCCGCAGAACAATATCGGCGGGTGTCTAACGAGGGGGTCCCTTTGGATATCATCGAGCTTCTAAAATCTGCCTTCATGGGCCTGGTCGAGGGCATCACCGAATGGCTGCCTGTTTCGTCGACCGGTCACATGATCTTGGTGGACGAGTTCGTCAAGATGAACGTGAGCGAGACGTTCTGGAATATGTTCCTGGTCGTGATTCAGCTCGGCGCCATTCTGGCCGTCTGTGTGCTGTTCTTCCATGAGCTCAATCCGTTCTCGCCCAGCAAGGGCAAGGAGGGCCGTCGCGACACCTGGGTGCTGTGGGGCAAGATTGTGCTCGGCTGCATTCCCGCCGCGGCGATCGGCCTGCCGCTCAACGACTGGATGGAGGAGCATTTCTACAATGCTCCCGTCGTGGCGCTGGCGCTCATTGTGTACGGCGTGCTGTTTATCGTGATCGAGAACTGGCGCGCGAACAAGCGCGAGGAAATGGCCGTTGCCGGTTCGTTTGGTTCGCGTGCTGTGGTGTCGGGCGGACGTCCCGCCGGTGCGCACTTTGCGGCGCCTGCCGCGGCTACCGCTGAGGATGAGGACGATGACGAGAATCTGGACTTTGGCTCCATCGCCACACTCGAGGACCTGAGCTGGAAGACTGCGCTGGGTATCGGCTGCTTCCAGGTGCTTTCGCTGGTGCCTGGTACGTCTCGCTCCGGTTCTACCATCATCGGCGGCCTGCTTTTGGGCTGCACGCGTTCGGTGGCGTCCAAGTTTACGTTCTTCTTGGCCATTCCCGTCATGTTTGGCGCGAGTGCGCTCAAGCTGGTCAAGTACTTCATCAAGGGCGGCACGTTCGGTGCCAACGAGGTCGCTATCCTGGGCGTGGGCTGCGTTGTGGCCTTTGTGGTTTCGCTCATCGCCATCAAGTGGCTCATGGGCTTCGTCCGCCGTCACGACTTCAAGTGCTTCGGTGTCTACCGCATCATCCTGGGCATCGTAGTGCTCGCATATTTCTTCGTTCTGGAGCCGATACTCGGCCTCTAACTTAGTCGACGCTGCGCGGCGGCCGGGGCGACAACTTGTCATTCAAAGGGGGTGGCATGACCAAAAGGTCTATGCTGCCCCCTTTTTCATGCCAATTTGTTCGCCCTGGCCGCCGCTCGCTGCTGCTGTCATGACGTCGGCGGTTTCGTGATTGTCAATAGATTGGTGCAAAGTAACCTGACCCCATTGCGCCAAATCCGCTGGGGCGGGCCTGACGGTGGCGCACGGAGTCGTGGTGTGATTTGCGTCGGTGTCCGCGCGGCTCGGTATACTGGTACGGCTCAAACTATGGCGCTGCCCGCAGGCGCGCCGTCCGTCAGATGAGGAGTCGCCCATGACCCAGCCCCTGCCCTGGGAAAAGAACACTGCGGTACCCGTGCCGCCCGCGCCGGAACCCGTGCCGCTCGATGCGTACACCGCCCCCGCCGCGCCGGAACCCGAGCTCGTTCCGCTCGACATCTACGACGCCCCGGCTCCGGCGCCCAAGCCCGCCAAGCCGCTCGTCGATATCGATAGTCTGAATCCCGCCCAGCGCGAGGCGGTCCTGACCACCGAGGGTCCGTTGCTGGTGCTTGCCGGCGCCGGCTCGGGCAAGACCCGCGTCTTGACCTTCCGCATCGCCCATATGCTCGGCGACCTGGGCGTTAAGCCCTGGCAGATCCTTGCCATCACGTTTACCAACAAGGCCGCGGCCGAGATGCGCGAGCGTCTGGCGGCACTCATCCCCAGCGGTACCCGCGGCATGTGGGTGTGCACCTTCCATGCCATGTGCGTGCGCATGCTGCGCGAGGACGCTGACCTGCTGGGCTACACCGGTCAGTTCACCATCTACGATGATGACGATTCCAAGCGCATGGTGCGCGATATTATGCAGGCGCTCGGTATCGAGCAAAAGCAATTCCCCATCAATATGATCCGCAGCAAGATCAGTTCGGCCAAAAACGCCATGATCGGCCCCGAGGACATGCTCAAATCCGCCGACAGCCCCAACGACAAAAAGGCCGCGCAGGTCTACCTGGAGCTGGAACGCCGCCTGCGCGCCGCCAACGCGATGGACTTCGACGACCTGCTCGTGCGCACGCTCGAGCTGCTGCGCACCCGCCCCGAGGTGCTCGACAAGTACCAGGAGCGCTTCCGCTACATTAGCGTCGACGAGTATCAGGACACCAACCACGTCCAGTACGAGATCGCCAACCTGCTGGCCGCCAAGTACCAAAACCTCATGGTCGTGGGCGATGACGATCAGTCCATTTATAGCTGGCGTGGCGCCGACATCACCAATATCCTGGACTTTGAGAAGGACTTTAAAGACTGCAAGACCGTTAAGCTGGAGCAGAACTACCGCTCCACGGGTCACATCCTGAGCGCCGCCAACGCCGTGGTGCGCCACAACTCGCAGCGCAAGGACAAGCGCCTGTTTACGGCCGAGGGCGATGGCGAGAAGATCCAGGCCTTCCAGGCAAGCGATGAGCGCGACGAGGGCCGCTGGATTGCCGGCGAGATCGAGAAGCTGCACTCCAAGGGCACGAGTTACGACGACATCGCCGTGTTCTACCGCACCAACGCCCAGTCGCGTATCCTCGAAGATATGTTTCTGCGCGCGGGCGTGCCCTACAAGATCGTGGGCGGCACGCGATTCTTCGACCGTGCCGAGATCCGTGATGTCATGGCCTACCTCAAGATGATCGTGAACCCGGCCGACGAGATGAGCGTCAAGCGCGTCATCAACACACCGCGCCGTGGCATCGGCTCCACCTCGATCCAAAAAATCGAGCAGCTGGCGCGCGACAACCGTTGCTCGTTCTTCCAGGCTTGCGAGATCGCGTGCGCCGAAACCGGCATGTTTAGCGCCAAGGTCCGCAATGGCCTGTCAAGCTTTGTGTCGCTGGTGCGCGAGGGCCGCCGCATGGACGGCGAGCTCAAGGACGTCGTCGAGATGATCGTCGATAAGACGGGTCTGCTGCAGGCGTTTCGTGCCGAGGGAACCATGGAATCCGAGAGCCGTGCCGAGAACATCCAGGAATTCCTGGGCGTCGCCGCCGAATTTGAAGAGACGCACGAGGATATCGAGGGTACGCTCGAGAGTTTGGAAGAGCTGCGCGCAGCCGGTGTTGCCGACGTGCCTGCCGGCGCCGAGCCCGAGCCCGTCGTGGTGAGCGCGCCCGCGCCCGAACCGGGGCCGTCCGCCCCGGCATCCTCGTTTGAGGCGCTCGTCGGCGCCCGTGACGCCGCGGGCTCTAATCCGCTTGATAGCTTGGCCTCTCCGGCGCTGTCTCCGCAGGATGCCCTGGCCGCTGCCATCGCGGGCAACGCGTATGCCGCGCCGACGGAGATGCCGGCGGGTGCCGTGCATGCCGACGAGATCGAGCGCACCTACGGTCCGCTCACCTGTAAGGCGCTGCCGGCACTCATGGAGTGGCTGGCCCTGCGCTCCGACTTGGATTCTCTGGCCGGCGAGACGCATGCCATCACCATGATGACCATCCACTCCGCCAAGGGCCTGGAGTTCCCGGCGGTGTTCGTAGCCGGCATGGAGGAGGGCATCTTCCCGCACGTGCACGACTTTGGCGGCAGCGATGACCCGGGCAAGCTCGAGGAGGAGCGTCGCCTGGCCTACGTTGCCATCACGCGCGCCCGCAAGCGCCTGTTCCTGACCTATGCGGCCACGCGTCGCACCTACGGCTCGACCTCTGCCAACCCACGCTCGCGCTTTCTCAATGAGATTCCGTTTGAGGATATCGAGTTTAGCGGTATCGGTTCTGCCGGTTTTGAAGGCACGGGCTGGGAGAAGCGCGGCGACCGTCACGGCACCTTTGGCTCGGGCATGGGTTCGGATATGTATGGCGGCAAGGTGTTTGGCTCGCATACGCGCTCGACCGGCGGTTCCGGTTCGCGCGGTGGATCGAGCTTTGACGATTTCTTTGGCGGCAGCAGCTACGGGACCGAGCGCCATCGTGGGGTCTCGCCCGACGCCGGCCGTGTTGCCTCGACCTTTGGCTCGGGCGCGCCGCGAGCCAAAAAGCCGTCGTCCAAGGTGTCCCCGACGGTGGAGCGCAAGGTCGATCGCGCCAGCGCATCGCAGGACTTTGCCGCGGGCGATACCGTGAGCCACAAGACTTTTGGCACGGGTACCGTGCTCTCGGTCGTCGGAGACATGATCGAGGTTCAATTCGAAAAGACCGGCCAGACCAAAAAGCTAATGAAGGGCTTTGCACCGATCGTCAAGCTGAATGCCTAACTGCGAGGTTGACCGGGCGCGCCGGGGGCTTTGGTCGCCTGCTCGGACAGTCCTGCTCGCACGGAGAGCACATTAAGTGCTCTCCGGCTCGTGCGGAACTCGCGATCGACCAAAGCCCCCGGTGCGCCCTCTTCCTTGTGGCGTTTTGGCCTGCAGCTTGCGAACGTCGCTCTGCTCGTTCGCTTTTTGGTCTGGAGAGCCGGGTGGGCTGATATATATGGACAAGGGGCTCCCCCGTTGGTGGACGGGGGAGCCCCTTGTTGCGTTTGGGTTGTTGGTGCGATCTACAGATGCGAGACGATCAGTTCCATCTTGCCTTTGAGGTCAATGGAGCTGACGGTGCTCGGAGCCAGCAGGTGGCTTCCCTTGTGGACGGGGTCGCCGCAGATGGTGCCTTCGCCGTCGATGACCGACAGACACATGAAGGGCCAGCGCTGGTCGAGGGTCTTGCTGCCGTCGACACGCACGCGATCGACGGTGTAGCAGGAGTTAGACTCGAGCTCAGTCTCGCCATCGACCTCGGGTGCGGTTACCGTGCCGTCGGTCGGAGCCTGAGCATCAAAGTCGATGCAATCGAGGCTCTGCTCAATGTGCAGTGGGCGCAGCTTGCCGTCGGTGCCGGGGCGGTCGTAGTCGTACAGACGATACGTCACGTCGCTCGACTGCTGCGTCTCCAAAATGAGCGTGCCGGTCTTGATGGCATGCACGGTACCGGAATCAATCTGGAAAAAGTCGCCCTTGTGGATCGGCAGCACGTTGAGCATGTCGTCCCAACGGCCTTCCTCGATCATCTGTGCGGCCTCGACGCGGTCCTTGGCGCGCTGGCCGACAATGATCGTGGCACCGGGCTCGCAGTCCAGCACATACCAGCACTCGGTTTTGCCCAAGCTGCCGTTCTCGTGCTTGGCGGCGTACTCGTCGTTGGGGTGAATCTGGATCGAAAGGTCGTCCTTGGCGTCCAGAATCTTGATGAGCAGCGGGAACTCCTTGCCTTCACAGTTGCCAAAGAGCTCGCGGTGCTCGGCCCACAGCCACGACAGCGTGTGGCCGGCGTACGGGCCCTCAGCGATCTGGCAGTCGCCGTTGGGGTGGGCCGAGATGGCCCAGCACTCACCGATGGGACCATCGGGAATGTCGTAACCAAATACGGTTTCGAGCTGGCGGCCGCCCCAGATCTTCTCGTGAAAGATCGGCGTCAGCTTAATCAAATCGGACATGTTTATACCCCCATTGTGTTGTGCGGGCGCTGCACAAAACAGCTCAAAGCGAGCGCCCGGATGACTACAAAAACCTATGCCAACGTTACGTTGTGCAACTCAAAGCGGTCGCCAACGTTGCGCGAGACCGAATACTCAAAGGCGGCGCCGCTGTCCAAAAAGCCAATCTGGGTGAGCTCGAGCAGGGGAGAGCCAGGTTTGGTGTCCAGGCGATTGGCTTCTTCCTCGGTTGCTGCCACGGCGCGAATGGTACGGTGGAAGCTCGAAATTTTCAGCCCGCATTGCTCGCGGATGAAATGGTAGACCGATCCGTACAGGTCCTTCTTTTTAAGGCCTGGAATCAGCTCGAGGGGCATGTAGGTGTACTCGATAACGATGGGCTTCCCATCGGCCTGACGCACGCGCACGACGTGATAGGCAAAGTCATCCTCGGCAATTCCCAGCTGGGCTGCGATGTCCGCTGGTGGATTAACAATCGAGAAATCGTAGACCACCGAGGTCACCTTTTCCCCGCGGTGCTCATACGAAAAGCCCTGGGCACGGTCGTTTTTGCCCTGGAAAAACGCCTGGCCGGGAAGTCCCGCCGTGTCCTTAACGTAGGTACCCGATCCGCGCCGGCTGGTAATAAGACCTTCCTCGGTGATTTGCTCGATAGCTCGTTTGACGGTGATTTTGGAAACGCTATAGAGCTCACAGAACTCAACGACGGTGGGAAGCTTGTCGCCCGGTTTAAGAGCGCCATCCTCGATACTTCGACGAATATCTGCAGCTATCGCCTCGTATTTGGGAATCATGGAACCTCCTTTCCGACATATATGAATACAAAAAGTAAGTATAACCCTCAACAGGGCATCCATATTACTTTTATCTAAGAAGTTCGAGAAAGAAAAAAGAAAAAGACGCTTTACTTTTAAAATTAGAGCGCTATAGTTTAAGCAACGAACGGAATCCTTCCGCACAACAGGATCGACCGTTTGGGGACGGTTTTGTTTTGGCGGGTTGGATATCGGTATGGCCGGTGCGCGCCCGCGCCGGATAACCTGCCAAAGCAAACCCGTCTCCAACCGGAAGCTCTAGAACACGAAAGCGAGGACTTTGATGGCACAGTATCAGCTGCCCAACGACTTCTTCTTTGGCGCTGCTATGTCCGGCCCGCAGACTGAGGGTCAGTGGAACCAGGGCGGCAAGCTCGAGAACCTGTGGGACACCTGGTCCATCCAGGATCTGGGTTCGTTCTACAACCGCGTTGGCTCTTACGCCGGCAATGACTTTATGGCCAAGTACCAGGAAGACCTTCGCATTTTGAAGGACTTGGGTCTGGATACCTATCGCACTTCCATCCAGTGGAGCCGTCTGCTCGATGCCGACGGCAACCTCAACGAGGAAGGTGCCGCGTGGTATCACGAGTTGTTCCGCGCCTCTCGCGAAGCCGGCTTGGAGCCGTTTGTCAACTTGTACCACTTTGACATGCCCACCTACCTCTTTAACCGTGGCGGCTGGGAGAGCCGTGAGGTTGTCGAGGCTTACGCACATTACGCCGACGTCGCCTTCCACGAGTTTGGCCAGGAGATTAAGTACTGGTTCACCTTTAACGAGCCCATCGTCGAGCCCGAACAGCGCTATCAGGAGGGCGTGTGGTTCCCGCAGCTCCACGACTTTAGCCGCGCCCGCACCGTGCAGTATCACATTTCGCTGGCGCACGCGCTGGCCGTGGCCAACTATCGTCGCGCCTATGACGAGGGCGCTATTCGCGCCGATGCCAAGATCGGCATGATCAACTGCTTTACCCCGGTCTACACCAAGGAGAACCCCAGCGAGGCGGACCTCGAGGCCGTGCGCATGACCAGCGGCATCAACAACCGCTGGTGGCTCGACCTCATCACCAAGGGCGAGCTTCCTGCCGACGTGCTCGACAGCCTGGCCGAGGGCGGCGTTAAGCTCCCGTTCCGCGCCGGCGACCAAGAGATCCTCAAGCAGGGTGTTGTCGACTGGCTCGGCTGCAACTACTACCACCCCACGCGTGTTCAGGCGCCGGCGAGCAAGGTCGACCAGTACGGCCTGCCGCACTTTGCCGACGAGTACGTATGGCCCGACGCCGTTATGAACGAGAGCCGCGGCTGGGAGATCTACCCGCAGGGCCTCTACGACTTTGGCATGGACTGCGCTAAGAACTACCCCGATCTTGAGTGGTTCGTTTCCGAGAACGGCATCGGCATCATGGACGAATACAAGAACCGTGACGCCGAAGGAACCATCCAGGATGACTACCGCGTCGACTTTGTACGTCAGCACCTGGAGTGGGTGGCCAAGGCCATCGACGAGGGCGCCAAGTGCCGGGGCTATCACTACTGGGCCGTCATCGATAACTGGTCTTGGGCCAATGCCTTTAAGAATCGTTACGGCTTTGTCGAGGTCGATCTCATGGACGGCTACAAGCGCCGCCTTAAGAAGTCGGCGGCCTGGCTCAAACAGGTCGCCACGACCCACGTGGTTGATTAGCGACCGGGCGAACGCCCAGACCGCGCGCCGCCGCGCGCAACACATGGCACATCTGGTGGCAGAGGGCGACAGACCACCGTGCGCATAGGAAAAGGCCGGATTTGAAAGTTAGGAGCAATCATGGCCAGTGACAACGGAAAGAGCTTCCTCGACAAGTTTGCCGAGGTCTCTGCGAAGGTGGGAAACCAGGTTCACCTGCGTTCCCTGCGTGACGCCTTCGCGACCATCACGCCGCTCTATATCCTTGCGGGTATCGCGGTTCTTATTAACAACGTCGTGTTCCCTCTGTTCCCGCTCGATGCGGCGGGCCTTGCCAACCTTCAGACGTGGGGCTCGGCAATTACGCTGGGCACCCTCAACGTCTCTGCCATTATCTTGGCCGGATTGATTGGCTACAGCCTCGCCAAGAACAAGCGTTTCGATAACCCGCTCGCTTGCGTGGTCGTCGCCATCTCTGCCTTCGTCATCATGATGCCGCAGCAGATCACCGCCTCGCTTGCCGCCACGAGCCCACTGCTCACCGACAAGATCACCTCCGCCGAGGTCACGGGCGCCCTTTCGACTGCCAACACCGGCACTAACGGTCTGTTCTCGGCCATTATCATCGCTCTGCTCTCCGTCTCGCTCTTCATCAAGATTTCTGGCGTCGAGAAGCTCAAGGTTAAGCTGGGCGAGGGCGTGCCTCCCGCGGTCTCCAACTCCTTCAACGTCATGATCCCGATGCTGCTCAACCTCGCAATCTTCGCTCTTGCCGCAGCCCTGCTCGCCGTGTGCGCCGGCACCGATCTGTGCGCCATCATCTCCACGTGCATCTCCAACCCGCTCAAGAACATCATGAACGCCGGTCCGTGGGCTGTTATCCTCATCTACACCCTTGCCAACCTGCTGTTCTGCGTCGGTATTCACCAGTCCACCATCTCTGGCGCTACCGTCGAGCCGATCCTGACCATGCTCATCGTCGACAACATGGCTACCTTTGCCGCCGGTGGCACCATCCAGCCCGATCACTACATGAACATGCAGATCGTTAACAGCTTTGCCCTCATCGGCGGCTCGGGCTGCACCCTCATGCTTCTGCTCGACACGCTCCTGTTCTCCAAGAACAAGGCTTCCGAGACCGTTTCTAAGATGGCTATCCTGCCTGGTCTGTTCAACATCAACGAGCCGGTTATCTACGGTTACCCCATCGTGTACAACCTGCCGCTTATGATCCCGTTTGTCCTTCTTCCCGACCTGTTCATCGGCATCACCTATGGCCTTACCTGCGCAGGCATCATCAGCCCCTGCATCGCCCAGGTGCCCTGGACCATGCCTCCCGTCATCAATGCCCTGCTCGCTACGGGCTTTGACTGGCGCGCCGGCGTGTGGCAGGCTCTCGAGATTGTCATTGGCATGGCCGTCTACCTGCCCTTTATGAAGATTTCCGAGAAGGCAATCGCCAAGCAGGAGGCTCTCGCCGAGTAGAACGCCTAACGTTCGTCCCTTTCACCTTTGCGGGCGCCGGTACGCGGTGCCGGTGCCCGCGGCTCTCTCCCTTGTGTAAAGATGCAGGGGGGTGGGCACAATAGCCGCAAGGAATAAAACCAGTTGTCGTCTGCGCGCCGCGCAGTTATAAGGAGGAAACCATGAAGAAGATCATGCTCTGCTGCAATGCCGGTATGTCCACGAGCCTGCTGGTCCAGAAGATGCAGGCCGAGGTTGCAAACCGTGGTCTGGATATCGAGATCGAGGCTCGTCCCATGAACGAGGCCCACGATCACCTGGACGAGTGCGACATGTTGCTGCTTGGCCCGCAGATCGGCTACACCAAGGGCGATTTTGAGAAGGAGGCCGCCGGTCGTTTTCCGGTCGAGGTCATCAACATGGTCGACTACGGCCGCATGAACGCTGCCGGCATCATCGACCACTGCGTCAGCGTGATGGGATAGGTGCTCCGCATGGAGGATATGAACGAACTGCAGATGACCTGCTTTGAGATCATCAGCTACGTCGGTACCGCCAAGAGCATGTACATCAATGCCGTGCAAAAGGCCAAGGAGGGCGATTTTGACGCCGCCGAGGAGCTTATCAAGCAGGGCGACGAGGCCTATAACGGTGGCCACGATGTTCACATGGGGCTTCTGAAGAAGGAGGCCAACGGCGAGCGTAACGGCGAGGCCCCGTTGATTCTGCTGCATGCCGAGGACCAGATGGCCGGTACCGAGACCATGCGCGTCATGGCGACGGAGCTCATCGAAATCCACAAGCAGCTGCAGGCACTTAAGGCCTAGTCGGCGTTATCGCCGCGAAGGACCATGCGGCCCGACAGACAACATAGTCCCTTTGACGGGTGCCGGGAGTCTCCGCCTCCCGGTGCCTTTATTTTTGGGGATGGTCTTGCGCGGCCTGTTGAGCAGCCATTTGCGTTTCCCCAGATAAAACCTGCCAAAACAAACCTGTCCCTTTTTGGTAGGTTTTTGCCTTGGGAGCGGTACCATACAGGCAATGTTTAAACGAGAAAGGTGGGCTCCCATGGAACCTAAGCAGTACTACATCGGCATTGACGTCGGCGGCACTTCGGTTAAGGAGGGTCTGTTCGACGAGGACGGCAACCTGCTGGCCAAGGCCAGCGTGCCTACGCCTCCCATCGTTGACGCTGCGGGCTTTGCCGCGGTGACCGAGGCTATCGACCAGGTGGTCGCCAAGGCACGGATTCCGCGTGCCTTTGTGGCGGGCATTGGCCTGGCCGTTCCGTGCCCCATCCCGGCATCGGGCGATGCCAAGGTCAAGGCCAACATTGCCATTAACCTGCCCAAGCTGAGGATCGCCATTCAGGAGCATTGTCCCGACGCGGTCGTTAAGTACGAGAACGATGCCAACGCCGCTGCCATGGGCGAGGCCTGGCTCGGTTCTGCCAGGGGCGTGCAGAATGTGGTGATGGTCACCATCGGTACCGGCGTGGGCGGCGGCGTTATCGTCAACGGTGACGTGGTATCGGGCGTTGTGGGTGCTGGCGGCGAGATTGGCCACATGTGCCTGAACCCGGCTGAGGAGCGCACCTGCGGCTGCGGCGGCCATGGCCACCTGGAGCAGTATTCCAGCGCCACCGGCGTGGTGAGCAACTACCTTGCCGAGTGCGAGAAAGCGGGCGTCGAGCCCATCGAGCTCACCGGTCCCTCCGATTCCAGGGACGTGTTCCAGGCCTGCCGCGAGGGCGACAAGCTTGCGCTGGCCGCGGCCGATACCATGGCCGACTATCTCGGTCGCGCACTGGCGCTTATTGCCAACGTGGTTGATCCCGAGATGTTCCTCATCGGCGGCGGCGCCTCTGCCTCGGCCGATGTCTACCTCGACAAGGTTCGCGAGCACTTTAAGCAGTACGCGCTTTCCGCCTCGCGCGAGACGCCCATTAAGGTCGCTTCGCTCGGAAACGACGCCGGCATCATCGGTGCCGCCTACGTAGCCCTGCGCGCCGCCGGTAAATAGCTGGTGCAAGGGGGACAGGTTACTTTGCACCAATATGGTGCAAAAGGGACAACCTTGGCCCCGTGCCTGCCCCAAAATATGCCGTAGACCTTCCGTCTGCGAAGGCTCGGCATCGGCGTGCTACCATAGCTACGTCTAAGTACACATATCAAGTGGAGGATACCCATGGCAAACGTTCTTGTCTTTGGTCACCAGAACCCCGATAACGACGCCATCATGAGCGCCGTCGTCCTGTCCCAGCTGCTCAACCAGGTTGAGTATGCCGGCAACACCTACGAGGCCTGCGCCCTTGGTCAGCTTCCGGCAGAGTCTGCCAAGCTGCTCGCCGACGCCGGCATCGCCGAGCCCCGCGTGATCGAGTCCGTCGAGGCCGGCCAGCTCGTCGTCCTCACCGACCACAACGAGTCTGCCCAGTCCGTCGCCGGCCTTAAGGACGCCACAGTCTTTGGCGTTGTCGATCATCACCGCATCGGCGACTTCGAGACCGCCGGCCCGCTGCACTACATCTGCCTGCCCTGGGGCTCCAGCTGCACCATCGTCACCAAGCTCGCCGGCGTGCTCGGTGTTGAGCTTTCCGACGTTCAGGCCAAGCTGCTGCTCTCGGCCATGATGACCGACACGCTCATGCTCAAGAGCCCCACCACCACCGATGTCGACCGCGCCGTCGCCGCCAAGCTCGGCGAGCAGGTGGGCGTCGACCCGGTCAAGTTTGGCATGGAGGTCTTCCTCACCCGTCCGTCCGGCTCCTTCACCGCAGCCGAGATGGTCGGCAACGACATCAAGATGTTCGAGCCTGCCGGCAAGAAGCTGCTCATCGGCCAGTACGAGACCGTCGACAAGACCCGCGCACTCGGCATGATCGACGAGATCCGCGAGGCCATGCGCGCCTACGCCGCCGAGAAGGGTGCCGACGGCATCGTCCTGTGCATCACTGACATCATGGAGGAGGGCTCGCAGGTCCTGCTCGAGGGCGAGACCGAGGCTGCTCAGAAGGGCCTGGGCATTGCCGACGAGCACGACGGCGTCTGGATGCCGGGTGTCCTCTCCCGTAAGAAGCAGGTCGCAGCCCCCATCATGGCCGCCTGCTAGGTTTAGTTGACCAAACGCCACGACCGGATCGCGGACGCCCCGCGCTCCGGTCGTTTTTTGTGCACGGCGCCGCGTCGTCTCTTGGACAGGCGAGCCCGCGCCGTTGAACAAATAATGTTCAACCTGTGGTTCCGCTTTTCGACCATGCCTGCGTGCTTGTCGTGCAGGGTAGGCTAGATGCAAGCGTAATACGTTAGAGCGCGGCGCCGCCACTTGGGCGGGCCGTGCTTTTTTAAGACGGGAGCTTTCCCGTGAAAGGAGCCGCCCATGGCAGCAACTGAGCAGCTGTTCAACGTTCGTGAGCGCAAGCGCTTTGAGCGTCACGACATCTGGGAGCGCATCGCCGAGAACGGCACGATTTCCGCCGCCGTCATGGTCTTCGCCGCCATCGCCGCCGTCATTTGCGCCAATACCGATGCCTATGAGGCCATCCATCACTTTTTGGAGACCCCGCTGTATGTGGGTCTGGGCAACCTTACGGCCGGTCTCACCGTTGAGCTATTCGTCAACGACTTCCTCATGGCGATTTTCTTTTTGTTGGTGGGCATTGAGCTCAAGTACGAGATGACGGTCGGCGAGCTCAAAAACCCGCGCCAGGCCATGCTTCCCATGCTGGCGGCCGTGGGCGGCGTCGTCGTTCCCGCCTGCATCTATCTGATCTTTAACCATGCCGGCGCGCACAACGGCTGGGCCATTCCCATGGCAACCGATATTGCCTTTGCACTGGGCGTGCTGTCGCTTTTGGGCAACCGTGTGCCCAACGGCGTGCGCGTGTTCTTCTCGACGCTCGCCATCGCCGACGACCTCATCTCCATCGCCGCCATCGCCATCTTCTACGGTCAGAGCCCCAATCCGTTTTGGTTGGGCGCCGCCGCGCTTGTGACCTGCGCGCTCGTGTGGCTCAACAAGACGCAGCATTACCGCCTTGCCCCGTATTCGGTACTGGGTCTGCTGTTGTGGTTCTGCATGTTCAAGAGCGGCGTACATGCCACGCTTGCTGGCGTCATCTTGGCCTTTACCATTCCGGCCAAGTGCGGCGTCAAGCTCGACAGCCTCACCGATTGGCTGGGCGAGTGCCTGCCGCTGCTCGATGACCGCTACGACGACGAGGCACACATCCTGGGCCAGCATGACTTTACCGTCTCGACCACCAAGGTCGAGCGCGTCATGCACCGCGTGACCCCGCCGCTCATCCGCATGGAGCGTCTGATTTCCACGCCGGTCAACTTTGTGATCCTGCCGATCTTTGCGTTCGTCAACGCACAGGTTCGCCTAGTGGGCGTGGACATGAGCACGCTGCTCACCGACCCGGTGACGCTCGGCGTGTACTTTGGCATGCTGCTGGGCAAGCCGATCGGCATCTTTGGCATGACGTTCGCCTTGGTCAAGCTCAAGGCCTGCGAGCTGCCGCACAATGTCAACTGGCATATGATTGCCGGCGTGGGCATTCTGGGCGGTATCGGCTTTACCATGTCGATTCTCATCAGCGGCCTCGCCTTCCCGACGGCCCAGTTTGAGGTTCTGGCTGCCAAGGCCGCTATTCTCGCCGGCTCTGTCACCGCGGCCGTACTTGGCATGATCTACATGAGTGTGATCTGCAAGCACCCCGCGCCCAAGAACGAGTAGGCGCGTAGAAACAGACGCCAGAGCCTGCTCGAGCGCGTGTAAAACGCGGTTTTGAGTGGTACTTGCCACCTGCCGGACACCCCAGTGGCCAAAAAACGCCGTTTGTGAGTACTGTCACAAACGGCGTTTCATTTTAGGCGCGAAAAATAATGTACAAATCTATTCTGTCTGTGCATTAACGATTGCGTGGCTGGACGAAAAATGCCGATGCATCCTTCCAAAACCGGACACAAAAGGCCAAGACTGGCCCTTTTAATTCAAAATCGCTGTTACTAAAAAAGTAACAGTACTCATATTTGCTATTTTTTGACCACAGGCCCCAATGACTAGGTTTATTCCACGGTGCCGTAGATGGCGCCCCAGCCGTGGGCGGCCAAGGCGGAGTTGAGCTGGTCGCAAAGTGACTGGCGGTCGTAATAGCCGGGCGGTAGCAGGTTCACGATTTCCATGAGATCGGGCGCCAGGTCCAAGATTTCGGCCTGTACGATCAGATCCAGGCGGTCGATGGCGTGGCGGTCGTAAAACAGCCCGTCGACCAGGCGCTGCAGGTCGCCGAATTCCTCGGCCTGGAACGATCCGTACTCCATAGTGCCTCCTTGGGCGCCCCACGCCGGCATGCGCGGCGATTCGTAATTCATTGCGATGGACTTAATCTATCACGGCTTCATACCCTTGCGGCGGTGGCGGTCTATACTTAGACGAACTGCAACGTCCCGCTTCGCGAAAGGTCGCACACATGCAGACGATCTACCAGAAGATGGAAACCACCGAACTCGATGCCGCCATCGAGGCACTCAAAGCCGAGGTCGCCGAGGTCAAGGCCAAGGGCCTGGCGCTCGACATGGCCCGCGGCAAGCCGTCGCCCTCCCAGGTGGACATCTCTCGACCCATGCTCGATATCCTCAATGCCGACGCCGATTTGCACGACGGCAACGTCGACTGCTCCAATTACGGCTGTTTTGAGGGCATTCCCTCGGCACGCAAGTTGGCAGGGGAGTTCCTGGGCTGTCCCGCCGAGCAGACGCTCGTGCTGGGTTCGTCGAGCTTGCTGATCGAGCACGATATCGCCGGTATGTTCTGGCGTTGCGGCTCATGTGGTAGCGACCCTTGGGAGGCTTACGAGGCCGCGCACGACGGCAAGAAGGTCAAGTTCCTGTGCCCGGTTCCCGGCTACGACCGCCACTTTGGCATCACCGCCGATCTGGGTATCGAGAACGTCCCCGTCGCGATGACCGACAACGGCCCCGACATGGACGAGGTCGAGCGCCTCGTCGCCGCCGACGATTCCATCAAGGGCATCTGGTGCGTGCCCAAGTATTCCAACCCCACGGGTATCACCTTTAGCGAGGACACCGTGCGCCGCCTGGTCGAGATGCACACGGCCGCGCCCGATTTCCGCATCTTCTGGGACAACGCCTACTGCGTGCACGACCTGTACGACGAGACCGACGAGCTCGCCAACATCTTTGACCTCGCTCGCGCGGCGGGCACCGAGGACCGCGTGGTGGCCTTTGCCTCGACGTCCAAGATCACCTTCCCGGGCGCCGGCATCGGCTTTATCGGTGCGAGCCCCGCGGTCATCGCCGAGTTCTCCAAGCGCCTGAAGGCCGGCCTCATCAGCGCCGACAAGCTCAACCAGCTGCGTCACGTGCGTTTCCTTCCCACCATCGAGGCGGTCAAGGAGCACATGAAAAAGCATGCCGAGTTCCTGCGTCCGCGCTTTGAGGCCGTCGAGCGCAAGCTCACCGAGGGCTTGGGCGACACGGGCTGCGCCACCTGGACTCACCCCCGCGGCGGCTACTTTGTGAGCTTTGATGGTCCCGAGGGCTCTGCCCAGAAGGTCGCCGCGCTCTGCGCCGACCTGGGCGTCAAGCTCACGCCGGCTGGTGCCACCTGGCCTTATGGCAAGGATCCGCGCGATACCAACATCCGCATCGCGCCGAGCTATCCCACGGTCGAGGACCTGGAGGCCGCGCTCGATGTGCTGGTGCTGGCCGTCAAGCTCGTCGCTGCCGAGCTTGCGCGTGCCGAGCGCGCCTAACGCGTAGGGCCCCGCAAGTCCGCGCCCAGTACTATCCGCACTTTCGATACGTAAAGGAGCGTATACATGGATTTGGGTATTTCCACCAACCCCACGCCAGAGCTCTACACCATTAAGGTGGCCGGCGAGATCGATATCTCTAACGCCGATAGCCTGCGCAATGCCATCGACCTGGCGCTCGAGCAGCCCACTGAGGCCGTTGAGCTCGATTTTGCCCAGGTGAGCTACATCGATTCGACGGGCATTGGCGTGCTCGTGGGCGCCGCGCACCACGCGGTCGACCACGGCAAGCGCTTTAGCTGCACCAATGTGCAGCCTCCGGTGATGCGCGTGGTTCAGCTGTTGGGTGTCGACCAGGAGATTTCGATCACCGCTGCATAATCTTTGCCCCCAAAAGGGCGTGCCGTTTGGCATATGTTTGTGATGCGCTCGGACGTTTTGGCGTCCGGGCGCTATACTTGACCGAATGAATAGACGAGTTCCGGCCGAATGGCGCGGTGCGGGCTCGACTCACATCGAGCCTTGGAGGTATGTGTGTTTGGTATTGGAGAGGGTGAGCTCGCGATCATCGTGGTCTTCGGCTTTTTGCTGTTTGGCCCGGATAAGCTCCCGCAGATGGGCCGCACGATCGGCCGTGCCATCCGTCAGTTCCGCGAGACGCAGGAAAAGATGACGGCCGTTGTTCAGTCTGAGATTATCGATCCGGTAAGCGAGGCCGCTTCGGCACCGGTCAAGCCCAAGAAGACTGCCGTCGATGACGATTCCGATGCGGACAAGGATGCCGCCGAGACGGCAGCGCCCGCCAAGAAGGAGACCTTTGCCGAGCGCCGTGCCCGCCTTGCTGCCGAGAAGGCCGCGAGCGAGGCTGCCGCCGAGGGCGAGGGTGCTGCTGAGGAGGCCGAGGGTGCCGAGCCTGCCGCTGCCGCCGAGCCTGTCGTCGAGCCCGAGCCTGCTGCAGAACCGGAGCCCGAGCCCGAGCCGGTAGAGCCCACGACGGCCGACCTCTACGCCCGTCGTCCCCGCAAGCGCAAGGCCGTCGTCGACCAGCTCGCCCGCGAGCTCGAGGCCGAGGACGACGCCGCTGCCGCCGACGCCTCGAAGGGAGGCGATGAGTAATGCCTATCGGACCTGCGCGCATGCCGCTCTTCGATCACCTGGGAGAGCTCCGTCGCCGCCTGACTATCGTGGTCGTGTCGGTGTTTGCCGCCGCCATCGTGCTGTATTTCGCCACGCCCGTGGTGCTCGACATCCTGGAAGACCCCATCCGCTCCTTTGTGCCGGACGGTAAGTTCTACATCACCACCACGCTCGGCGGCTTTGGCCTGCGCTTCTCGCTGGCCATCAAGATGGCCGTGGTCATGTGCACGCCCATGATCATCTGGCAGATTCTAGCATTTTTCCTGCCGGCGCTGCGTCCCAACGAGCGCAAATGGGTCGTGCCCACGGTGCTCGCCTCGACGGTGCTGTTCTTCCTGGGCGCCATCTTCTGCTATTTCATCATCATCCCGGCGGGCTTTGAGTGGCTTATCGGCGAGACCTCGGCCGTCGCCACGGCGCTGCCCGACCTGGAGAACTACGTCAACATGGAGCTGCTCTTTATGATCGGCTTTGGCGTGGCGTTTGAGCTGCCGCTTATCATCTTCTACCTGTCCGTCTTCCACATCGTGTCCTACGCGGCCTTCCGCGGCGCCTGGCGCTACGTGTACGTGGGCCTGCTTGTGGGCTCGGCTGTGATTACGCCCGACGGCTCGCCCGTTACGCTGGGCCTCATGTATGGTGCCCTGCTCTCGCTCTACGAGATTTCGCTCGCCATTGCCCGCGTGGTCATTACCGCGCGCGAGGGCAAGGAGGGCTTGTTTGTGAGCCGTCTGGACCTGTTCTCGGACGATGAGGACGACGAGGAGTAAATCGGTATGCACGAGGTTGGCATTGTCAACGGCATACTCGATACAGTGATTCGCGCGGCGCGTGGGGCGGGGGCCTCGCGCGCCGTTTTGGTAACGCTGCGTATCGGGGATATGACCGAAGTTGTGCGCGAGGCGCTCGACTTTGCGTGGGAGACATTTCGCGATGAGGACCCGCTCACGCGAGGCTGCGAGCTTGCCGTGGAGGAAGTCCATCCACAAAGCGAGTGTCTGGACTGCGGGGAGGTCTTTGAGCACGATCGCTTCCATTGCCGCTGTCCCCAATGTGGCGGCGCCAACGTGCGCCTGCTGCACGGCCGCGAACTCGACATCGCAAGTATCGAAATCGAAACCCCCGACGATTAGCCCATCAGCCACCTGGGGACGGGGTATAAAGGGGCAAAAGTAAGGAGCGCTAAGTATGGCCGAGAAAACGATTGATATCGCATCGCCGATTCTGTCGCGCAACGAGCGCCTGGCAGATCAGCTGCGTCAGCGATTTAATGAGACAAACACCTATGTGATCAACGTCTTGTCGAGCCCCGGTTCGGGCAAGACCACCACGATCCTGGGCACTAACGAGCGCCTGCGCGACAAGGCTGGCCTGCGCTGTGCCGTCATCGAGGGCGATATCGCCTCGGATGTCGATGCCATCACCATGAAGGAAGCCGGCATGCCCGCCATCCAGATCAACACGGGCGGCCTGTGCCACCTCGAGGGCAACATGATCATGGAGGCCGTTGACGCGTTCGACCAGGCCGTCGGTCTGGAGAACATCGACGTCATCTTTATCGAAAATGTGGGCAACTTGGTCTGCCCGGTCGACTTTGACCTGGGTGAGAACCTGTCCATCATGATTCTCTCGGTGCCCGAGGGCGACGACAAGCCCATCAAGTACCCGGGCATCTTCCAGCACGCCGGCGCGCAGCTGCTCAATAAGGTCGACGTGGCCCCGGCTTTCGATTTTGACATGGATAGGTATACTAAGACACTCGATGACCTCAATCCGCAGGCGCCGCGGTTTGCCGTGAGCGCGCGCAAGGGCGAGGGCATGGATGCCTGGTGCGATTGGCTCATCGGGCAGATCGAGCAAGCAAGGGCGTAAATCGGCCGCCATACGGGCGGGCGTAGCCGCAGAGACACGAGATAGGAGCCTCTTTTGAAGCTCATCATCGCCGAGAAAAACGACGCTGCGCGTCAGATCGCCGAGCGTCTGTCCACGGGTAAACCCAAAAAGGACAAGGTGTACAACACCGCCATCTACCGTTTTGAGTGGAAGGGCGAGGAGTGCGTGACCATCGGCCTGGCCGGTCACATCCTTGCGCCCGATTTTTGCGACAGCGTGCTGTTCGATAAAAAGCTGGGCTGGTATTCGGTTACCGAGGACGGCGAGATGCTACCGGCCGACATGCCCGATGGCCTGGCACGCCCGCCCTACGACACCAAGCGCAAGCCGTTTCTTGCCGACGGCATCTCCATCAAGGGCTGGAAGCTCGAGAGTCTGCCGTATCTCACCTGGGCACCCGTCATTAAGCTGCCGGCCGAGAAGGAACTCATCCGCTCGCTTAAGAACCTTGCCAAAAAGTCCGACAGCGTCATCATCGCTACGGACTTCGATCGCGAGGGCGAGCTGATCGGCTCGGACGCTCTCAACAAGGTGCGTGAGGTTGCGCCGGACTTGCCGGTTGCCCGCGCCCAGTACTCTTCGTTTACCAAGGCCGAGATCACGCACGCCTTCGATAATCTCGTCACGCTCGACCAGAATCTGGCCGACGCCGGCGAGAGCCGTCAGCACATCGACCTCATTTGGGGCGCGGTGCTCACGCGCTATCTGACGCTCGCCAAGTTTGGCGGCTTTGGTAACGTGCGCTCTGCCGGCCGCGTGCAGACACCGACGCTTGCCCTGGTGGTCGAGCGCGAGCGCGAGCGCATGGCGTTTGTGCCCGAGGACTATTGGCAGATCCGCGGCATGGGTGCCGCGCAGGGTGCTGCCGAGGACGACCGCTTTAAGATTGCACACAAGACGGCACGCTTTACCGACAAGGATGCTGCCGAGACGGCATACGGCCATGTCGACGGCGTCGCGACGGCAACCGTCGCCGCGGTGACCAAGCGCTCGCGCAAGCAGCAGCCGCCCACGCCGTTTGCGACCACCTCGCTGCAGGCTGCCGCCGCAGCCGAGGGCATCTCGCCTGCGCGTACCATGCGCATCGCCGAGTCCCTCTACATGGCGGGCCTCATCAGCTACCCGCGTGTCGACAACACCGTGTACCCCGCGACGCTCGATCTGGGCGCCGTGGTGAGCGACCTGGCAAAGATCAACCCGGCGCTGGCGCCCGTGTGCAAAAAGGTGCTCGCCGGCCCCATGAAGCCTACGCGCGGCAAAGTCGAGACCACCGACCACCCGCCTATCTATCCCACGGGCGAGGGCGATCCGTCCACGCTCGATGGCGGTCAGCGCAAGCTCTACGACCTCATCGCCCGCCGCTTCCTGGCGACGCTTATGGGTCCTGCGACCATCGAGAACACCAAGCTCGAGCTCGATGTGAACGGCGAGCCGTTCGTGGCTTCGGGTGACGTGCTCGTAACCCCTGGCTTCCGCGAGGCCTATCCGTACGGCCTTAAGCGCGATGAGCAGATGCCGCCGCTGGAGCAGGGCGATACGGTCGACGTGTTCGACATTAAGCTCGAGGCCAAGCAGACCGAGCCACCCGCGCGCTACAGCCAGGGCAAGCTCGTGCAGGAGATGGAAAAGCGCGGCCTGGGTACCAAGTCCACGCGCGCGAGCATCATCGAGCGCCTGTACGCCGTGCGCTACCTCAAAAATGATCCCGTTGAGCCGAGCCAGCTGGGCATCGCCATTATCGATGCACTGTCGCAGTTTGCCCCGCGCATCACGAGCCCCGATATGACCAGTGAGCTCGACGGCGACATGACCCGCGTGGAGCGCGGCGAGGACACCGAAGAGCATGTCGTGACGCACTCGCGCGCGCTGCTGGCCGGTGTGCTCGACGAGCTGCTCAAGCATACGCAGGAGCTGGGCGACGCCATCAGCGACGCCGTCACGGCCGATGCGCGCGTGGGAGCTTGCCCCAAGTGCGGCAAGGACCTGGTTATGAAGACGAGCGCCAAGACCCGTGGCAGCTTCATTGGCTGCATGGGCTGGCCCGACTGCGATGTGACCTATCCAGTGCCGAGCGGCGTCAAGGTGAGCCCGCTCGAGGGCGAGGCGGCCGTGTGCCCCGAGTGCGGCGCGCCGCGCATTAAGTGCCAGCCGTTCCGCCAGAAGGCCTTCGAGATTTGCGTGAACCCCACGTGCCCCACCAACTACGAGCCTGACCTTAAGGTGGGCGAGTGCAAGGTGTGCGCCGAGGCCGGACGCCATGGCGACCTGATCGCGCACAAGAGCGAGAAGAGCGGCAAGCGCTTTATCCGCTGCACCAACTACGATGACTGCGGCGTGAGCTATCCTCTGCCGGCGCGCGGTAAGCTCGAGGCGACGGGTGAGACCTGCCCCGAGTGCGGCGCCCCCATCGTGGTGGTCAACACGGCGCGCGGCCCGTGGCGCATCTGCGTGAACATGGACTGCCCGACCAAGGAGAAGAAGCCCGCCCGCGGCCGCAAGACTACGACCAAGGCGAGCACGGCGAAGAAGACGACGGCGGCCAAGAAGACTGCTGCCAAGAAGACGACCGCCAAAAAGACGACGGCCAAGAAGTCGACTGCCAAGAAAGCAGCCGCCGACAAGTAACAGCGCAGTCGAAACATTGACCAAAACAAAAACGAGCGAGGGTCCCATGATCCTCGCTCGTTTTTTGCGTAGTCATTGGGGGCGTTCTTGAATGACTAGTCGTTTAAGAACGTCGCATGCGACTAGTTCACCTCGACAGGCTTGGCGCCGGGATAGCGCTCCTCAAAGTCTAGGCGGTACTTATTGTCATTGGTTCCCGCCACGTTGTCGCGCGACAGCGGCGCCACGATCTCATTCTTGTGGTCCGCAGGCTTGGCGTATTTCAGGCTGATCTCCCAGGCATCACAGATTGCGTCAATGCGGTGATCCAGGTCGTCGTACAGGGCGATGATGTCCTTCCAGGAGCTGTAGTTCTTGGAGCTCGTCGGAACGTCTAGGTCCTCGACGATGTCGTAATACTGCTCGATGGTGTCCTCCGTGCGCTCGGCGTCGTCGGCGAGATTTTGACGGGTGGTTCGATCCTCTTCCAGATAGCTGCCGTTGAAGTTCTGCGCGCAGCCACGGACGTAGTTGTCGAGGTCTTCGAGCAAGTCGTAGTATTCGCTCAGTCGGCGGTAGAGATTCTGCTCGGAGAGCGTTGCTTCGCCGCCATCCTCGTCGTCATCGTCATCATCGTCGTACAGGCTGTTGGGATCGCCGAGAGGCTTTAGGTCATCGTCGTCGACGTCATGGTGCAGCTTAGCTACCTCGGCAGTCGTCTGCGTGGCGGCGTTGTCGAAAGGCTTGATCACAAAGAAAACGACCAGGGCGATGATGATCGCCACCAGCACAACAATAACGGCGATAAGCGGCCCGGTGCCGCTCTTTTTGGGAGCGGGGGTCTGTGGCGAAGCGGGCGTGTATGCGGGAGCCGGCTCCTGTTGGGGCGAGCCGCTCGCGACAGGTATGCGCTGCGTGGTCTCGACGGCCGCAGGGCTTGCGGCGGGGTCGGGGCGATAGGCGAGGGGGTCGTCCGCCTTGGCTTGCGGCGTATCAAGGGAGCCGGTCTGCTCAAAAGCGGGCTGGCTATCGCTCGCGGTTGTTTGCTCAACGGGTGCACCGCACGAGGTGCAGAACTTGGCATTATCTGCAAGAAGCTTGCCGCACGAGGCGCAATACCGAGACATTGCCACTCCTTTCGCCACATTTCAATGCAATACGACGATTATACCCAGCGTCCAAAATTCCCCATCATAAGTTGCGGTGAAATAGGGACTGTTTGGCGGTCTCAGAGCTTCAATCAGTCCCTATTTCACCGCAACTTTGGAAAGGCACCTTTAGCCATTGGGGACGCACCGAGCACTGGGGTATCATGGCTTGGTTGATATATCTGCATTTACGCGCCTTGTAGGAAGGGGCTGCGCCCATGGCTTTTGTGCCCGCTCAACATAGCTTCATTACGCTCGAGGGTGTCGATGGCGCCGGTAAATCTACGCAGGCGCGCCTGCTTGCCCGTGCGCTCGAGCTCGCTGGCTACCAGGTTGTGAGCCTGCGCGAGCCGGGCGGTACCGCCATCAGCGAAAAGATCCGTGCTCTGCTGCTCGACCCCGCCAATACGGCGATGGGCGACACTTGCGAGCTGCTGCTGTATGAGGCCGCCCGTGCCCAGCTAGTGCATGAGGTTATCGCGCCCGCCCTCGCGGCCGGCAAGGTGGTCCTGTGCGACCGCTTCTACGATTCCACGACCTGCTATCAGGCGTTTGCCGACGGCCTCGATCGTCAGATGGTGCGCGATGCCAACAACCTGGCCGTCGCGGGTACGCACCCGGCGCTTACGCTCGTCTATCACATCACGCCCGAGCAGGCGGCGCTGCGCATGGCAGCCCGTGGCGCGGCAGATCGCATGGAGGCTAAGGGCATGGCCTTCCAAGAGCGTGTCTACCAGGGATTTTGCGCCATCGCCGCCGAGGAACCAAACCGCGTAAAGCTCATCGACGCGACCGCGTCCATCGAGGACGTCTTCGCGCGGACGGTCGAGCAGGTTCGCGTCTACGGCCTCGACATTTCCCAGGACGCCGTCACCGCCGCGCTTGCCCAGGGGGCCGAGTAACATGGCCCCCGCTCAGACAAGCCTGCTGGCCAAGCTTGACACCCAAGAGCGCGTGCGCGACTTTTTGACCAATGCCGTCGCCAGCGGTCGCGCATCGCACGCCTACCTGTTTTTGGGCGCGCCCGGCGCGGGCAAGCTCGACGCCGCGTGGGCGCTCGCCCAAGCCTTCCTGTGCGAGCAGGATGGCTGCGGCTCATGCGATAGCTGCGTGCGCGTCGCCCGCCATACGCACCCCGACGTGCACTATTACACGCCCGAGAGCGCCACGGGCTACCTCATCGCCCAGACCCGCGAGCTGCTCGATGACGTGCCTCTGGCGCCCATCCGTGCCAAGGCCAAGGTCTACATCATCGACCGTGCCGAGCAACTGCGCGCCAACACCGCCAACGCGCTGCTCAAGACACTCGAGGAGCCGCCCGAGGGCGTTATGTTCATCCTGCTGGGCACCTCGGCAGACGTGATGTTGCCCACCATCGTGAGCCGCTGCCAGTGCGTGCCGTTTCGGCTGGTATCGCCCGCCGTCGCCGCGCAGGCCGTGAGCCGCGCCACCGGTCAGGACCCTGCGCGTTGCCGCATGGCCGTCGCCGTGGCGGGAAGCCCCACGCGTGGCATCGAGTTCCTCAAGAGCGCCGAGCGCCAGGACGCCCGCCGTCAGATGGTTCGCGCCATCGATTCGCTTATCGCCGCCGACGAGGCCGACGTGCTCAGCCGCGCCAAGTCACTCATCGTCGCCGTTAAGGCGCCGCTCGCCGAGGTCAAGTCCACACAGGAAAAGGTGCTCGAGCAAAACGCCGACTACCTGTCGCGTGGAGCATTGAAGCAGCTTGAGGACCGCAACAAGCGCGAACTCAACGCGCGCGAGCGTTCGGGTATCATGGAAGCGCTGGCGAGCGCGCGGACGCTCATGCGCGACGTGCTGCTGACGCTTCAGGACGAGGCAGCCGACGTGGTGAACGAAGACGTGCGCGACGCGATCGGTCGGCTTGCCGCCGCGACCAATGTTGCGGGTGCCACGCGGGCGCTCGAGGCAGTCGCGACCGCCGAGCGCAACATCGCCAGAAACGTTACTCCCCAGCTGGCCATCGAGGTCATGCTGTTCGATATCAGGAAGGCACTGAAATGCCGTTAGTCGTACCCGTTAAGTTTACCTACGCCTCGCGCGACCTGTGGTTCGACCCGCAGGATCTGGATATCCTCGAGGCAGACTACGCTATCTGCTCCACCGAGCGCGGAACCGAGATCGGCCTGGTTACGGCCGATCCCTTCGAGGTGCCGCAGGACGAGATCGGTCAGCCGCTCAAGCCCGTGCTGCGCGTGGCGAGCGACATCGACCTGCAGCTTGCCGATGATCTGGCCATCCAAGGCGACGAGGCCATGGTCGATTTTCGTCGCCTGGTCAAGGAGCTCGACCTCGAGATGAAGCCGGTCGGCGTCGAGTACCTGTTTGGCGGCGAGAAGGCCGTGTTCTACTTTGCGGCCGAGGAGCGCGTCGATTTTCGTCAGCTCGTCAAGGATCTGTCCTCGACGCTGCACATTCGCGTCGACATGCGCCAGATCGGCGTGCGCGACGAGACCCGCCTGGTGGGCGGCTATGCCCAGTGCGGACAGGAGCTCTGCTGCACGCGCTTTGGCGGACAGTTTGAGCCCGTCTCGATCCGCATGGCAAAAGAGCAGGACCTGCCGCTCAACTCGTCCAAGATCAGCGGCGTGTGCGGCCGCCTGATGTGCTGCCTGCGTTATGAGTTCGAGGCGTACAAGGACTTTAAGAGCCGTGCGCCCAAAAAGAAGACGCTCATCGATACGCCGCTTGGCAAGGCGCGTATTCAGGAATATGACACGCCGCGTGAGCAGCTGGTGCTGCGCCTGGAGAACGGCAAAGTCTTTAAGGTCAACCTGGCCGATATGACGTGCTCGGAGGGCTGCAAAAAGAAGGCCGCCGAGCAGGGCTGCAACTGCCGCCCCGATTGCGTAACGCGCGACGTGCTCGAGCGCATCGAGTCGCCCGAGATGCGCCTGGCGCTCATGGAACTCGATCGCGAGAACGGCGTCGACGTGGGCGATGGTCTGTCGAGTGCCGACCGTCTGGCCGGCACGTCGATGCCCAAGCGCCGTCGTCGCGATGCCGAATCCGATGCTCGCGCCGGTCAGGGGCAGGGCGAGGGCCGTGGCCGCGGGAAGGGCCGTGGTAAGGTTGAGACACCCGAGGCCGAGGAGGCCGCCGGTGGCCGTCGTCGTCGCAAACGCTCGGGTTCGGGCGATGCCGGCGAGGCTGCAGCCACGGGCAAGAACGCCTCTCGCGAGCGCGAGGTTCAGCAGCCCCAGCAGCAGAATCGCGGCGGTGGCATGAACCCCACACGTCGTCGCCGTCGTCATCTGTCGAGCGAGGAGCGCGAGGACGCCTTCCGCGCCGCAGCTGCTCGCGAGGCTGGTGCCGCCCCCAAGGGTGGTTCGGGTTCCGATACGCCTGCCGACAAGGGCGGCAAGCAACGCAACGATGACGAGCGCGTGCCGCGCCCGCGCCGTCGCCATTCCTCGGGCGCGCAGCAGAAGCCCTCAGTGCCCTCCGTGGCCGATCAGGTCTCGGATGGCGAGGTCAAGGTCACGCGCCGTCGTCCCGGAGATGGCGGGGGAGCGGCTGCCAAGGCTTCGCGTGGCGCCGCTCGCGACGAGCGCGAGCCGCGCGAGGATCGCGGTGGCGAGGGCTCGGCCGACCAGGGTCAAAAGCGCCGTCGCCGTCGCCGTTCCCGCAAGCCGCGCCAGGATGGTGGCGAGGGCTCGACCCCGTCTTCGTCCGCACCACAACCGCCCGCCGGCGAATAACGCCCGCGAGCGGATTTAACCCGCCTTGCCCCGAGCGCATCGGGGTATCATAGCACCGAATCAACAACCCTCCCTGCGGCCGAACGTAGGGAGGGTTGTGTCTTGAAGAGCCATCTGAACATATTGAGCTGTTTGCAGGGTGCCGGTGCCCTACCGTTTGCGGACGAATTGCTACCGTTTGCCGAGTGGGTGGCACGCGAGGCGCTCGAGGCATTGTCGCCAACACGATGTGCCGGCTGCGAGCGCGCCGGTGCGCTTATTTGCCAAGACTGCCTGGCTGCGCTCACGCTCATCGACCCACGTCATAGCTGCACCCGATGCGGCGCCCCGTTTGGGGATTTGCTGTGCACTGAGTGTTCGGTCGAGGGCACGTCCTCGGCAATGGTGGAGGCGCTCGACCGCTGCCTGGCGTGCGCCGTCTATGCGCATCCGCTGCCGCGCATCATTAAAGCGTACAAGGATGCGGGCGAGCGACGTCTGGCTCCGTATCTGGCGGAGCTGCTCTACGACACCGCCCTGCATGCCCAGGTCGTAGCGCCCGATCGCTACGGAGGTGTGCTGTCCGGTGCGGATGCGGTGGTGTTTGTGCCTGCGACGGCGGCAGCGTTTCGGCGGCGTGGTTTTGATCATATGGAGGCTATTGCGTGCCCATTTTGCGAGCTGTCGGGTGTTCCCCTGCTCGATGCGCTCGTCAAGTACGGGCATGGCGACCAGCGCGAACTCGGTCGTGAGGAGCGCCGCGAGCGTGCCCAAGGCATGTACGAGACGGTTGAGGACGTGCACGGCCGCCGCTTGCTGCTTATCGACGACGTTATCACCACGGGCGCGACGATGGCCGCGGCTTCGGCGGAACTCAAGCGCGCCGGTGCTGCGGCAGTCGATGGTCTCGCTATCGCACGCGTTTGGTAGGGGTGATTTTGTGGCAGTGAAGATGGCGCGGTGTGACGAGCCGACAGACGAACAGCTAGCGGCTTCCGTAATCCTAACAGGCGCCTCGGCGCTACGCATGATGCGCGCCGAGCGCCGACAAATGGGTTACATAAGCTGGAGGGACCTCGATCCCGATGAAGAGCGCCGTGTGCTGCGCACGTCGTCGCCCTCGACCGAGGACATCTATCTTCCCGACTTGGTGCGGATTGGGGCCGCAAGCGGCGAGGTGCAAGAAGATCTTTGCTTGCTGGTGGGATCTGCGGCGCAGCGCCGCCGCATGCCTGGCGTGGGCTGGTCCGTATGCTCCGGGTTGCCCGCCGGCTCGATTCTAGAGGTGGAACCGGGGGTGTGCAGTCTATCTCCCGAGGCCCTTTGTGTTGTCGTCGCCCGCGAGGTCGGCTGTATCCAGGCATTTGCCCTGGCCCAGGAGCTGTGCTCTAAGATTTCGCTGAGTGATCGCGGGAAGTATCTGCCTCCCTACACCTCGCCCGTTACGAATAAGCTTGCAAAGGACAAGGACCAGCCAGCAGACGTGGGCTACTTTGAGGTTGAGCCGGTGCTGACGCCCGATCGTCTGGCAGATTACCTCGCGGTATGCAAGGGGAATGCGGCCAAACAACTGCAGCGTCTGTGTCCCTACTTGTCAGAAAACCTGCGCTCGCCCATGGAGTGCATCATGCTCGCTCTGTTTTCGCTTCCGTTTTCCTATGGTGGATTTGCCTGCGGTCCCTTTAAGACCGACTACAAGATTGAGTTCGATGACCGCGCGCAGGCAATCTCGGGGATGCCGCATGCAGTTTGCGATGCGTATCAGGAGGCAGCCCGGTTTGACCTGGAATACAACGGTGAGCTGGGTCATTCCTCCCGGAGGGGACGTATCCATGATGAAAAACGCAACACGGGCTTGATTACTATGGGAATCGAGGTCGCGACGGTCAACAACGAAATGCTCCGCGACATGGAAGCGATGGAAGCGCTCGCATGGCGCATCCACCAGCGTATGGGTAAGCGATATCAGAATCGCGTAGAGGCTCGTCGAAAGAGGCAAGATGCTCTGCTGAATACGCTCCGAGCGTGCTTTGGGCTCAAGCCAGCGTAAAACTATGGCTTTATAGGGGGTCTGTTATATGCTCTGTGCAAAAAACGGCAAATATGAGTACTGTTACTAGATTAGTGACAGCAAAAACAAAGAAACTTGGGCCGAAAATCTGGATTCAGCGAAGAGATAATAAACGAATGTGGAATATCTTGGCGCCAAGCAGGCTGTGCGGAACTCAAAAAGGGCTCGTGAGGCGGTAATACGCTGCTACTAAATTGGTGACAGTACTCATATTTGCCGTTTTTTGCACACGGCACCCTGAGACGGGTGCCCCGGAGCTCCCCGTGGGGGAGCTCCGGGCTTCATGGGGGCACGAATAGCCCGCTCCGACCTGCGAAATCTGTACTCGCGATGCGAATGACGCCCCTAACCTTAAACTTTAGCTTGAACTTAGCTATAATGCGCTTCGTTCCTACCAGGCTGTGGTTGCGGACGGACGAAATGCCCGTCCTAGTCCAAGACAGACGCGGTCAAAGGGATCCACGTAAGCGACCGCGTGCGCGCGGCGCGATCATGGCGCGTCCTAGATGTAAGCCGCACCGTCCGTTCTACTTTCTTTGGGGCAATACCGCCTCGCGGGCGAGCGGGTCAGTCGTGAAGGTGGCTGCGGCCTCCCGAGCAAACACCCCGGTGCGCAAGTGTGGGGTCAAATACCAGGTCAGCTGGTGGGAACAATCTGATATTCCGCGCAACGCACGGATCGTATACGACACAGAAGGCAGGGTAGTGGACATGGTGAGGGGCAGCTTGATGCACGCGGCTCGGTTAGGTGCTGGGACCGCAGCGGTCATTGCCGTTTTGGGCCTGAGCGGATGCGCGTTCAACCCGCTGTCTACGTTCACGACTCCCACGATCGAACAGATCGAGTACGAGACCGTCACGCCGGCGGTGTCGGACGATGCCCTGGTCACTCCCGGAACCCTGACGGTCGCCCTCGATACTTCCGATGCGCCGCAGGCCATGCAAGGCGCCGACGGCGAGCTCACGGGATATGCGGTTGACGCCGCCCGCGCCCTCGCAATCCGCATGGGCCTTAAGGTCGCCTTTGTCGATGCGTCCTCGGCAGGTTCCGCGCTCGGCGACAAAAAGGCTGATATCTTTATCGGCGAGATCAGCTCCACAGACGGGGACGTTAGCTCGCTCGGCACCTGCCTGTACGATGCCGCTTCTGTGTTCGGTAAAACCAGCGATGGTGGGTCGCTAAGCGTTTCCACCGATACCCTTAACACGTCTACCCTGGGTGTCCAGATGTCCTCGGCCTCGCAGGAGGCGCTTGCCAAGCAGAGCATTACCGCCAACCAAAAGACCTACTCCAACATCAACGAGTGCTTTGAGGCGCTCGAGTCCGGCGAGGTCGACTATGTGATCTGCGACTCCACGGCCGGCGGCTACCTTGCACGCCTGATGAGCGAGGTCTCCTATGTCGGTGCGCTCGAGGCGCCCTCGACGCTTGGTGTTGCGGGCCTCTCGTCCAATGACGAACTGTGCCGTGCCGTGAGCGATGCCCTCGACGGTATTACGGCCGACGGCACGCTCGAGGCGGTCCACTCTGTCTGGTATGGCACAATGCCCTACGACCTCGCCACTAAGACGGTTTCGGGCGTTAACGTGCAGTCGGGCGACTCTGAGTCCGGTGAGACCATGTCCTCCGGCGATGAATCCTCCGATTCCAACAATGAGACCGCATCCTCCGAGAGCAAATCGTCCAGTCAGGAAGGCACCATCACCGACGACGACATTAACAAGCTCAATAGCTAGTTATTGCTAGGGGTGGTGTCTCCTATGCGCTAAGAGAGACGCCTCTTCACGGTTTCAACACGCACTGCCGGGCTTCCCCAATAGGGGAACCCGGCTTTTTCATCCCAATAAAACCAGCAGGTCAAAGCTAATTTTCGGGACCAAATACAAAGCCGCCGGCCCCTCCTATAGCGCACTTTGCCACAGAAAAGTGCGAGACTTCGGTATGCGGTATCAAGCAATCGTTATTCGGGTCTTTAGGAATCCGCGTGATTAAATGCACGGCAATGGGTACATAGCCAGTACAGTAAGTCCCCGAGGCAGATTGGAGCCACGTATGGATATCAAGGTTTCTGGACGCAAGACGACGGTAACCGATGCTCTGCGTGCGCATGTGGATGAGAAGATCGGCGAGGCGCTCAAGGTTTTCGATATCGAGCCCATGACGGTCGACGTTGTACTTCGCTATGAGAAGAACCCCTCGAACCCCAACCCGGCAATCGTCGAGGTCACGGTTCGTGCCCGCGGTTCGGTGATTCGCGTTGCCGAGCACGGTGCAGATATGTACGCCGCCATCGACCTCTCCGCCGATAAGGTCACCCGCCAGCTGCGCAAGTTCAAGACCAAGGTCGTGGACAACCGCCAGGGCGGTGCCAGTGCAGCGGATGTCGCACCGGTCGAGCGCGTCGAGGATCTGGCCGACCTGCTGCTGCCCGAGGAGGAGGACGACCTGCTCGTCCGCGAGAAGGTCATCGATGTCACCCCGATGACCGAGGAGCAGGCGCTGGTGCAGACCGATCTGCTTGGTCATGACTTCTACGTGTTCGAGAACGCGACGACTGGCCTCATCAATGTGGTGTATCACCGTAAGAATGGTGGATATGGCATCATCAAGCCCCGCATCGAAACACTTGACGAGTAAAATACGTTAACTTGCATGAGTTAACGGTTGGCGGCCATCCCATGCGGGTGGCCGCCTTTTTACGTAAGGAGTCGCTTTGATGGACAAGGCCGCATCCGCCGGTCATTCGGACCGTTGCCGCATCGTCGTCGATACCTGCTGCGACTTTAGCCCCGAGGTCGCCGCGAACCTCGATGTCGATATCCTGGGTTTCCCCTTCATTATCGATGGCGAAGAGCGCACGGACGACATCTGGTCGAGCATGAGCCCTAAGGAGTTCTACGACCGGATGCGCGCCGGTGCCCGCGTGTCCACCTCGGCTGTGTCGCTCGGTCGCTATATCGAGTTCTTTACCGAGTGCGCCAAAGAGGGCACGCCCACGGTCTACCTGTGCTTTACCTCGGCGCTGTCGTCGAGCTACAACTCCGCGTGCCAGGCGGCAGATGCCGTGCGCGCCGAGTATCCCGATTTTGAGCTTTACGTGGTCGACAACGCTCTGCCCTGTGCGACCGGCGCGCTCTTGGCGCTCGAGGCCGTGCGCCAGCGTTCGGCGGGACTGACCGCCAAGCAGCTGGTCGATTGGGCAAACGAGGCAAAGACCTACGTCCACGGCTACTTTACGCTCGAGAGCTTCGACGCACTGGCTGCCGGCGGCCGCATTCCGCCCGCGGCAGCGCAGCTCACGGCAAAGCTCGATGTCAAGCCTGAGCTCTCCTACGACCTGGCCGGCTCGCTGTCGCTGATCGGCGTCAACCGCGGCCGCAAGAAGGCACTCAAGTCCATCCTCAAGTCGTTCCGCGAGAACTACGTGCCCGACCGCACCATGCCCATCGCCATCATGACGGCCGATGCCGAAAAGGACGGCGACTGGCTCGAAGCCGCCATCCGCAAGGAGGAGGGCTGCGCCGACGTTACGATCATTCGCAGCTCCGTGGGTCCCACCATTGGCTCGCACGTGGGCCCCGGCATGGTGGCCTGCGCGTTTTGGGGTAAGAACCGCGCCGACAAGGCGTCGCTTTCCGACCGCATCGCCCGTCGCGTGCGCGGTCAGTAGGCAAGTAACGCGGCCGTAATCGATCCCAGCTCACTGCCCAAACGCTGGCACCGAGTGTTTAACCTGGTAACAACACCCAACCCAAAAGGAAAGGTTTCATGGCAAACAAGCTCTCCGTCGCATTTATCGGCACCGGAATCATGGGTGCCCCCATCGCCGGCCACATCCTGGATGCCGGCTATCCCGTCACGGTCAACAACCGCACCAAGTCCAAGGCTGCCGCGCTTATCGAGCGCGGTGCCGCTTGGGCCGATACGCCGGCCAATGCCGTGGCTAACGCCGATGTTGTCTTTACCATGGTGGGCTATCCCTCCGAGGTCGAGGAGCTCTACCTGGCGGGCGACGGCCTGCTCGCGTGCACCAAGCCGGGCGCGGTCTTGATCGACCTCACCACGAGCTCGCCCGAGCTGGCGCGCGACATTGCCGAGGCCGCCCAGGTTTCCGGTCGCATGGCGTTTGACTGCCCCGTTACCGGCGGCGAGTCGGGTGCTATCGCCGGCACGCTTACGGCTATCGTGGGCGCTACCGAGAACGACATCGCGTCGGTCCGCGACATCCTTTCTACCTTTGCGGCAACCATCTGCTGCTTCGACGGCGCCGGCAAGGGCCAGGCTGCCAAGCTCGCCAACCAGGTGTCGCTGGGCGCCTGCATGGTCGGCATGGCAGACGCCATGGCATTTGCCGAGCTGAGCGGCCTTGACCTGGAGAAGACCCGCCAGATGATCCTGGGCGGCACCGGTAAGTCCGGCGCCATGGAGAGCCTGGCTCCCAAGGCGCTCGACGGCGACTACAAGCCCGGCTTTATGGTTGAGCACTTCATCAAGGACCTGCGCCTGGCACTCGCCTATGCCGACGACCGCGAGCTTGCGCTGCCCGGCGCCGACGTGGCCTTTACACTCTACGACATGCTCGACGCCATCGGTGGCGCCAAGCTGGGCACCCAGGCCATCACGGTCCTCTACAAGGAGGAGGCCGACGCTATCGCCGCCGGTCTGGACTGGTCGCAGTATCGTCCCGAGGAGCATGGCGCTCACGAGGACGGCTGCGGTTGCGGCGAGCACGGCGACGACCATGAGTGCGGTTGCGGTCACCATCACGGCGAGGACCACGAGTGCTGCGGCGGCCACGGCCATGACGACGGCCATGAGTGCTGCTGCGGCCACCATCACGGGGAGTAGCGCCCATGAGCTGGACGTTCGTGGTGCTAGCGCTGGTGCTCTTTCTCTTTGCGATCTACATTGGCTTTTTGTGCGGCCAGTGGGCGTGCGAAAAGCGCGTGATCACCAAGCGCGACTACTGGATCGCCAACTTTGCAGGAGCGGCGGCAGTCGTCCTGCTGACCTGGGTGTTTTCGCTGTTTCCGTTGGTGCAGTTTGCGCCGATCGGCTGGCTCGGCGGCTTTATCGCCGGTCTTAAGATGAGCTTTGGCGAGTCCGTTGGTCCATGGCGCAAGCACGACGAGGTTTTTAACGTCAACAAGGCTCATCGCGCCGCCGCCGACGCGGGCGACGCCGAGGAACGCCGCCGTGCGCGTCGCAATGGCGCGGCCGACCGACAGCTCATCTCGGTCACCGATGACAGCAAGGGTGCTGGCAAGCACGCTAAGAAATAGTAAGAAGAGGTAACTATGGCAGAAAACAAAGACGAACAGCTCACCGACGAGGAGCTGGCACAGCTTCAGCTGGCAGAGGAGAACGAGAACGCCGTCGACCGTCTGGTCAAGGAGCTCGGCTGCCCCACGCGCCGCATCCGCCAGTTTGCCGCCCGCGTGCTTCACCTGCTTGCCGAGCGCGATCCGCAGCGCGTCGTGCCCTGCGTGCCCGCGCTGATCGAGGCGCTCGACCGCCCCGAGGCGCAGACCCGCTGGGAGGCCCTCGATGCCCTGACGGCGCTCGCCACCACCTGCCCCGAGCAGCTGGGCGATGCCTTTGAGGGCGCCGAGACTGCACTGTTCGACGAGATCTCCTCCACGCTGCGCTATGCCGCCTTCCGCCTGCTGTGCGTGTGGGGTGCCACGAGCGTCGAGCGTTCGCGCGAGGCTTGGCCCATCCTGGACGAGGCCATCCAGTGCTACCACGGCGACCTTGAGTATCGCGACATGCTCGGTTGCCTGTACGAGTTTTGCCAGGGCGAGATCGACGCTGAGGTTGCCGAGAAGCTTGCGCTGCGCCTTAAGTTCGATGCCGAGAACGGTAAGGGCAGCTATCTCAAGGCCCGTTCGAGCGAGATTTGCGAAATGCTTGTTAAACGTTTTGGCCTGGATCTCTCCAAAAAGAAGAAGCGTGCTAGCGTTAAAAAATCTGACGACGCCGAAGACGAGGAGTAACAGATTATGGCGCACGATGTAGTCCTGATCCCCGGTGACGGTATCGGTCCCGAGATTACGCAGGCCATGCGCCGCGTGGTCGAGGCCACCGGTGTCAAGATCAACTGGAACGTCCAGGAGGCCGGTGCCGGCGTCATGGACGAGTTTGGCACGCCACTGCCCCAGCACGTGCTCGATGCGGTCGCCGAGACCAAGGTTGCCATCAAGGGCCCCATCACCACGCCGGTCGGTACGGGTTTCCGCAGCGTCAACGTGGCCCTGCGCAAGCACTTCGACCTGTATGCCTGCGTGCGCCCCTGCCTGTCGCAGCCGGGCGACGGCTCGCGCTTCCGCGACGTCGACCTGGTCATCGTGCGCGAGAACACCGAGGACCTCTACGCCGGCATCGAGTTCGATGAGGGCGCTGCCGAGGTCGAGGAGCTCTCGCAGCTCGTCGAGAGCTCGGGTCAAAAGACCTTCGCCGCCGATTCCGCGATCTCGATCAAGCCGATCTCTATCGCCAAGAGCCGCCGCATTGTGGAGTATGCCTTTGAGTATGCCCGCCGCTGCGGCCGTAAAAAGGTGACGGCCGTGCACAAGGCCAACATCATGAAGGCGACCGACGGCCTGTTCCTGCGCGTGGCGCGCGAGGTGGCCGCCAACTATCCCGATATCGAGTTCAACGACAAGATTGTCGACGCCACCTGCATGGGCCTGGTCCAGAACCCCAACGACTTCGATGTCCTGGTGCTGCCCAACCTGTACGGTGACATCGTGAGTGACCTGTGCGCCGGCCTGGTGGGCGGCTTGGGTATGGCCCCCGGCTCCAACATCGGTGCCGACTGCGCCATCTTTGAGGCTACGCACGGCTCCGCACCCGATATCGCGGGCAAGGATATCGCCAACCCCACGGCCGAGATCCTCTCTGCTGCGATGATGCTCGATCACCTGGGCGAGAACGATGCCGCCAATCGCATTCGCGCCGCCGTATCTGCCACGCTCGACGAGGGCGAGCAGGTTACCGGTGACGTGCGTCGTGCCCAGACCGGCTCCGTTGAGGGCGCTGTGGGCACGCAGGCCTTTGCCGATGCCGTTATCGCGCACCTGGTCTAAGGTATGCACGCTGCAAACGCCTAAATAGTACTTAAGTGTTTGCGTATAACCTAAGAATCAATACGCCCGGTGCTCTGCCGGGCGTATTCTATTGGGGACTATGTTTCCTAACAAGGAGTAACTGATATGGGTCTGATTCAAAAGAAGGACGAGAAGGACGAGATCGACGGCATCCAGATCATCGAGCGCGGCGAAGGCCCCGACGGTGATGAGGACGAGAAGATCGACCTGGTCGCCGGCACGTCTGCCGAACATATTGCCGCCGGCACGACCGCCGAGGAGGAAGACGCTCGCCTGGAGGCAAAGATCGCCGCGGACGCCGCCGACGAGAACCTCATGCCCCAGGAGCAGGACGACGACGACTCCGACGTGGACGACCACGCTTGTAAGCACAAGAAGACGATGATTGTCGCCTTTGTGGTCGCCATCGTGATCGCTGCCGTGGTCGGCTTCTTTATCGGCAACGGTGGTTTTGGCGGCAAGGGCGTCGGCTCGGCGACCCTGACCGAGGACCAGCTCGATTCGACCGTGGCAAGCTACAGCTACAACGGCAAGAAGAGCGACATCACCGCGCGTGAGGCTATCGAGAGCCAGTACAGCCTCGACACCGTCAAGGACGACGACGGCAACTACACCGCTCCGTCTGCCGACGTTATCCTGTCCTACGTGCGCAACCAGATTCTGCTGGACGCCGCCGAGGACGAGGGCATTACCGTCTCTTCCAAGGAAATGAAGCAGTATGCCGAGGATTCCATCGGCACCTCCGACTACAAGACCATGGCCACGCAGTACGGCGTGTCCAAGGACCAGGCCAAGCAGATCGTCCGCCAGTCCGCGACGCTGCAGAAGCTCTACAAGAAGAAGGTGGGCGATAGCTCCGCAAGCATGCCGACCGCCCCGACCGAGCCTGCTGACGGCAACGAGGAGACCGCGAGCAAGGACTACGCCGACTACATCATCAACCTTGCCGGCGACGAGTGGGATAGCTCAAAGGGCACCTGGAAGGATGCCGACAGCACCTATGCCAAGGCCTTTGCCGATGATGCCTTTACGGCCGATAGCGCCACCTACAAGCAGGCCATGACCGCCTATTACACCGCCTACCAGCAGTATTCCTCGCAGGCTTCGAGCGCCAGCTCCAAGTGGACCGAGTATGCTAACGGCCTCTACGCCAAGGCCAACATCAGCATCTACGGCCTGTTTGCGTAAGGTTTGCCTGCACTACTGCGCGCTAACCGATTTACCTGGTCAAGCCCGCTAGGACGACAACGTTCTAGCGGGCTTTTTGTTACCGAAACCACTAGGGTAGGCCTCGCGCCCGCGCAAATGCTTCATCGGGTTTCCCTGATTCATCTGGGAAAACAGCTGCAAACGATTGCAAGTAACCGGTAAACGGTCGAAAACTACCGTTCACCGATAATCTCAAAACTGGTTCTAACTGGTATTAAGTCAAAAAGACCAATTCACATATCTTCACAATGACCTGCAATTTTTCTACACGCTATTTTTAGCCGCCCTGCGTTGTTTAGACACAGGAAAAGATCCGATCTTTTGCCAAAGCATTTCGAAACGGTTTCAAAACCGCAGGTAGAAGTGTTAACGACCGGTAAACGGTCGAAATATCACCGTGAGCGGTGCAAAAACGTTTTACCGTATGAATCAACGAAAGCGACCTCTTCTGGGGTGATATAGTGACAACAACACGTCACGTGGTTACTACCAGTTTAGAAACCACTGGTCTTCAAAGAACGCTTTCTAAGAAGCTTTAAGGGCGAGCGCCCGCTGGCTTCCGAAAATCATCGGACACAGATCGTACACACCTTCGGAAGGGAAATTTGAATGGTTGGCTTTATTCTTACCGGTCATGGACAGTTCGCACCCGGCCTTGCAAGCGCTATCGCTATGGTTGCCGGCGACCAGCCTGCTTTTACCGTCGTTCCTTTTGAGGGCGACCAGGCTGCTTCCTACGGTGAGGATCTCCGCGCCGCTATTACCGCCATGCGCGAGGAGTGCGATGGCGTGCTCGTCTTTACCGACCTGCTTGGCGGCACCCCGTTCAACCAGTCGATGATGATTGCCCAGGATGTCGACAACGTCGAGGTTCTGACTGGCACCAACCTTCCCATGGTTATTGAGCTTCTGTTCCTCCGCGGCAATGCCACGCTCGCCGAGCTTGGCGAGCAGGCCGTGACCGTTGGCCAGACGGGCATCACCGCCCAGACGGTCGCATCCGTTGCCGGCTCCGACGAAGAGGATATCTTCGGCGACGAGGACGGCATCTAATGGCCGATTTCGGAGCCAACGTCCTGAGCTCCTCGGTCGCCCTTTTAGGCCTGCTTGTCATCATGGGCTTGATTTACACCATCTGGTCGCAAATCAACATGAAGAAGAAGCAGAAGTACTTCAAAGAGCTGCACACCGAGCTCAAGCCGGGTCAGGAGGTTCTTTTCGCCGGCGGTATCTACGGAACCGTCAAAGGCATCGAAGGCGAGAAGGTCCAGATTAAAGTCCGATCCGGTGCCGTCGTAGATGTTTCGCGTTACGCGATTCAGGAGATCAAGTAACTGTCGTCAGCAAATTACGAAAGGAAGCTGATCAACATGGCAGAACCCAACATTCTTCTTACCCGCATCGATAACCGACTGGTCCATGGTCAGGTTGCCACCCAGTGGAACTCCACTCTGGGCTCCAACCTCATCCTCGTCGCCAACGACGACGTGGCGACCAACACCATGCGCCAGAACCTCATGAAGATGGCCGCTCCCGCCGGCGTTGCTACGCGTTTCTTCTCCCTGCAGAAGACCATCGACGTCATTGGCAAGGCGAGCCCGCGCCAGAAGATCTTCATCGTGGCCGAAACACCGGAAGACGTGCTTACGCTCGTCAAGGGCGGTGTGCCTATAAAGAAGGTAAACATCGGCAACATGCACATGTCGGAAGGAAAGCGCCAAGTCGCCACCTCCGTCGCAGTTAACGACGAGGATGTCGCTGCGTTTAAAGAGCTGCAGGAATTGGGGGTGGAGTTGGAGATCAGGCGCGTTCCGAGCACGCCTGTTGAGGACACGAGCAAGCTCTTCTCGTAATCCTCATGATCCACGTTGTCAGGAGTGAAACCCTGACATTTAGTACGTGTTATCCAAAGTGCGTACATACATTTTGAAAGGAGGAGCAAGATGGAATACTCGATCATCCAGGTCGCTCTGGTCTTCGTCGTCACGTTCATCGCGGCAATCGACCAGTTCAACTTCCTCGAGTCTCTCTATCAGCCCATCGTCACCGGCGCCGTCATCGGTCTTATCCTTGGCGACCTCAACACCGGTCTTCTCGTGGGTGGTACCTATCAGCTCATGACGATCGGCAACATGCCGATCGGAGGCGCTCAGCCGCCTAACGCCGTCATCGGCGGCATCATGGCAGCCATTCTCGCTATCGCTACGGGCCTCGAGCCCAACGCGGCAGTCGGCCTTGCCATTCCGTTCGCTCTGCTTGGTCAGCTCGGCGTTACCCTGGTCTTCACGCTTATGTCGCCGCTCATGTCCTCCGCGGACAACATGGCTCACAACGCTGACACCAAGGGTATCGAGCGTCTGAACTACTTCGCCATGGCTCTGCTCGGCCTGATCTTCGCTGTCGTCGTCACCCTGTTCTTCATCGCTGGCGCTACCATCGGTCAGACCATCGCTTCCGCCATCCCGACTTGGCTGCAGACCGGTCTCTCCGCTGCAGGCGGCATGATGCGCTTCGTCGGCTTCGCCGTCCTGCTCAAGGTTATGATGAACCGCGATATGTGGGGCTTCTTCCTCATGGGCTTTGGCCTCGCGCTCATCACCGTTGCCAACGATTCGCTGGCAACCCCTGCTCTGCTCATCCTCGCTCTCATCGGCTTCGGCATCGCCTTCTGGGACTTCCAGCAGCAGACCGAGCTGAAGGGTGCAGCTGTTTCTGACGGAGGTGACTTCGAAGATGGCATCTAATGAGTATGTGATCCCGGAGCACTACGAGGATCTCACTCCTGCTCCGCAGCTCGACCAGAAGACCCTCAACAAGATGGCTTGGCGCTCCTGCTTCCTGCAGGCCTCGTTCAACTACGAGCGTATGCAGGCCGCTGGCTGGCTCTACTCCATCATCCCCGGTCTGGAGAAGATCCACACCAACAAGAACGACCTCGCGGCTTCCATGAGCCACAACCTGGAGTTCTTCAACACCCACCCGTTCCTCGTCACCTTTGTTATGGGCATCGTGCTTTCGCTCGAGCAGAACAAGGTTGACATCCCCACGATTCGCGCCGTCCGCGTCGCCGCAATGGGCCCGCTCGGTGGTATCGGTGACGCCCTGTTCTGGCTGACGCTCGTGCCTATCACGGCCGGCATCACCTCCAACATGGCCATCAACGGCAACGCCGCTGCGCCGATCATCTTCCTGGTGATCTTCAACGCCGTCCAGTTCGCTCTGCGCTTCTGGCTCATGAACTGGTCCTACAAGCTTGGCACCAGCGCTATTGACGCTCTGACCGCCAACATGCAGGCCTTCACGCGTGCCGCTTCCATCATGGGCGTCTTCGTCGTCGGTTGCCTGGTCGTCACCATGGGTGGCACCCAGATCAACCTCCAGATCCCCAACGGCACCACCCGTGGCCTCTCCGCCAATACCGTGATCGTCTCCGAGAAGGAGGCCGAGAACTTCACCGGTATGGAGGGCATCGATACCGAGACCGCTGAGGCCGGTACCATCGCCATGACCGATAAGGACGGCAACGCCCTTACCGCTTCCGATGCCGACGGCAACGCTGTCGAGTGCGGCGTCACCGATCTGGGCAACGGCATGGAGTCCGTGACCTACGGCACCGTTACCGAGGATCCGGTCAACTTCTCTGTTGCCGACACCCTCAACACCATCGTCCCGAAGCTCGTCCCGCTTATGCTTACGCTGCTGCTTTACTACATGTTCGCTAAGCACAGCTGGACCCCGACCAAGGGCATTCTCCTGCTCTTCGTCCTTGGCATCCTGGGCGCTGGCCCGCTTGGTCTCTGGCCGAGCATCTGGTAAGGCTCTAGCTTGAGGGGTGTGTCCCTACGCGGCTCACACCCCGACCCCTTAAGCCATGTGTATGTTAAAAGCCGCGTGCTCGAAAGAGCGCGCGGCTTTTGTTTTCTTGATGATTCGGGTGTGGCAGACTGATAATGCTAAACACCCTAGGTAGCTAGCCGAATTCGAGCAAAAGGGAGGATAGGATGGCGATCGGAGCGCGTAAGCAACCGCTGTACGATCAGCTGGTCGATATTCTGACCGAAAAGATCGACCATGAATATCGCGCCGGTGACATGATTCCTTCCGAGCGCGAACTTTCGGAGCGCTATGGTCTCTCGCGTACTACGGTACGCCTGGCTCTGCAGGAACTGGAGCGTTTAGGACTGGTGGTTCGGCAGCACGGTCGCGGTACCTTTGTGACCGACCGTTCGGCAAAGGCAACCAATCTTATGCAGTCCTACAGCTTTACCGAGCAGATGCGCGCGATGGGTCGCGACCCCGAGACCACGATTCTCGAGTTTTGCGAGATGGAGGCCGATAAAAATCTGGCCGAGCATATGGGATTGCGTATAGGTGATCGCATTTTTAAGCTTAAGCGCCTTCGTTCTGCCGACAACATGCCCATGATGGTCGAACGCAGCTATCTACCAGTTCGTCAATTTTTGTCCCTAAAGCGACCGCTGCTGGAGCGTAAGCCGCTTTACGATGTGATTGAGCAAGACTTTCAGCAAAAGATACGCGTGGCCGAAGAGGAGTTCTATGCGAGCATAGCCCGTCCCACCGACGCCCACCTTTTGGGAATTGTCGAGGGCTCGCCTGTGCTCGATTTGGTCAGGACTACGTATAACGAGTCAAACGAGGTTGTGGAGTACACACTCTCGGTTGCTCGTGCCGATCAGTTTAAATACAAGGTTTACCACCAGCGTAGCGATTAGTGTCCGCATCGTTTCCATATGATGATTCTTTGCATTTAACTGGTTACTACCAGATAACCAACCGAAGTGTATAATTGCACGTCAGAGGATTACTTCTAGAGAGAGGTATTAGAAATGTTCGAGAAGAGTGTCGAGGAGCTCACCGAGCTCGGCGCCCAGATCACCACGGCCGAGATTGCTCAGCAGCCCGAGCTTTGGCGTGATACGCTCAACATCTATCGCGAGAACAAGGAGGCCATCGAGGCCTTCCTGGCCGAGGCTCGCGCTATGGGCGAGGGCCGTCTGTCCGTTGTCTTCACCGGTGCCGGTACGTCCGACTACGTTGGCGATACCTGCGCCCCGTACCTGCGTCACGCTGGCAACACTGATCTCTACGACTTTAAGCCCATCGCCACGACCGACATCGTGAGCGCTCCGCGCGATTTCCTGCGCGCCGAGGATCCCACGCTCGTGGTTTCCTTTGCTCGCTCTGGCAACAGCCCCGAGAGCCTTGCCGCCGTTGCCGTTGCCAAGGAGCTCGTCCACAACGTCAAGTTCCTCAACATCACCTGCGCTCCCGAGGGCAAGCTCGCCGTCGAGTCTGCCGATGATCCCAATGCGCTGACGCTGCTCATTCCGCGTGCCAACGACAAGGGCTTCGCCATGACCGGTTCTTATTCCTGCATGACCCTGCTCTCCACCCTTATTTTCGACACTGCCTCTGACGAGCAGAAGGCCGAGTGGGTCGAGACCATCGCCAAGATGGGCGAGGAGGTTATCGCTCGCGAGTCCGAGGTCGCCGATTACCTCGCTGGCGACTTCAACCGCGTGACCTACCTGGGCTCCGGTTCCTTTGGCGGCCTTGCTCAGGAGAGCCAGCTTAAGATTCTCGAGCTTGCTCACGGCCTGGTTGCCACTTCTTACGACACTTCCATGGGCTATCGTCACGGACCCAAGTCCTTCGTCGACGATAAGACGCTCGTCTTCGTGTTCGTCAACAACGACGCCTACACCCGTCAGTACGACATCGACATCCTCAACGAGATCGGTGGCGACAAGATCGCTCAGCACGCCGTCGCCGTTCAGCAGGAAGGTGCCACCGTCTATGAGGGTGAGTCCTTCACCTTTAAGGGCTACGAGGCACTTCCCGAGGGCTACCTTGCTCTGCCGTTCGTGATGTTTGCCCAGGCTATCAGCCTGCTCAACTCCGTCCGCGTGGGCAACACGCCCGATACGCCGAGCCCCACCGGCACGGTCAACCGCGTGGTTAAGGGCGTGACGATTCACCCCTTCACCGCTTAATCGCGTCCCCCTGTAAGGGCGCCCGTCCGCTCATAACGGCGGGCGGGCGCTTTTTGTTTTACGTGTGCTGGGTATAAGCATCACCACAGTCAACTGCTTTAGAAGCAAGGAGTGCATATGAGCACGTACGCAATTAAGGCTGACAAGTTCTTCTTGCCGGCAGGCCCGCAACTGGGCGGCTATCTTATGGTCGAGGATGGCGTCTTTGGCGCCTGGCAGGCCGACGAGCCCTCTTGCGAGATTAAGGACTACACAGGATCGTGGATTGCGCCGGGTATGGTCGATACTCACATCCACGGCTTCTACAACCACTCAACTACCGATAACGATCCCGAGGGCATCGATATCAGCTCGACTGAGCTCGCCCGTCGCGGTACCACCAGCTGGCTGCCCACGACGTTCACCGATGGCGTCGAGCAGATCAAGGACGCCTGCGCCGCTATCGCTCAGGCGGACGAGGGCCGCGGCCCCGACTTCTGCGGTGCACGCATTCAGGGCATCTACCTGGAGGGCCCCTTTTTTACCATGAAGCATGTGGGCGCGCAGAACCCCGCTTATTTGATTGACCCCTCTGAGGAGGTCTTCGACCAGTGGCAGGAGGCTGCGGGTGGTCGCATCGTTAAGAGCGCCATGGCGGCCGAGCGCGACGGTGCCGCTGCTTATGCGGCTGCTCTGAACGCCAAGGGTGTGGTGACCAGCATCGGTCACTCCGACGCCACCTACGATGAGTGCATCGCCGCCATCAACGCCGGTGCCAGCTGCTTTACGCATACCTATAACGGTCAGCGCGGGCTGCATCACCGTGAGCCCGGTGTCGTGGGCGCTGCCATGTCCACGCCCGAGACCTACGCCGAGATCATCTGTGACGGCAAGCACGTTAACCCTGCCGCCATCAAGGCGCTGCTGCAGGCAAAGGGCTGGCAACACACGGTGCTCATCACTGACTGCCTGGGCTGCGGCGGCATGCCCGAGGGCAGCTACACCAGTGGTGGCATGGACGTCATCATGAAGGACAACCTGTGCTGGCTCGCCGACGGCAAGAGCATTGCCGGCTCGGTGCTCACGCTTGCCCAGGGCGTCAAGAACATCGTCGACTGGGGCATCGCCAGCGCCGATATCGCCATTCGCATGGCAACCGAGGTGCCGGCACGCTCCGCGCATATCGAGGGTAAGTGCGGCAGCATCATGCCGGGTCGCGACGCCGACTTTGTCGTGTTCGACCATGATCTCACCCTCGTCGAGACGTATGTTGGCGGCCAGAGCGTCGGCAACGCCTTTACCGAGTAACGATAGAAAAAGACGGCGGGCCCGAATCTGCTCGGACCCGCCGTATGGGTTAAACGCTCAAAAGCACCTTCACAGTTACAGTTTGTTGGCGATCTTCTTTGCCGTGCGCTTAACGCCGGCCACCAGACCTCCTGCAGGATGCTCCTTCTCGTATGCTAGGCGCTTCTCACGCTTGACGTACTCCTCGACGATGATGTCGCCATACTCGTCTTCGATCTTGTCGAAGAAGTCGACGGCGCCCTGAATTTCCTCAGCGGTCGGGTGTCCCTTTTGGACACCGCCGGCGAGCTTGAACGGTCCCCACGTATCAAAGCCGGGGCAGCCGTAGACACCCATAAAGATGGCCTGCCTCATGCGGCAGATGCCATCGATATCCTTGCCGTACCACTTGTTTTTGCCACCGTAGGTCATAAGGCCAAACACCTTGTCCTGCGGCTGCAGCACGTTAGTGAGCACGCGTGCCATGTCCTTGTCGATCTCGGAGTAATAGATGCCCGTGGCGACACCGATCAGATGATATTCGTGCAGGTTGGGATACTCGTTTTTGCCGAGCGCCTTGACGTCGAGGGTATCGATCTCGGGGTGTGCCTCGACGATGGCGTCCACGAGCTTTTTCGTATTGCCGTGGTGGCGTGAGGCATAAAGGATGATGGTTCGCATAAGAAGGCCTTTCAGCTGTAATTGCATCAATGTCTGTATGGTACCCCGTTGCATGGCTGGGATACCGGACGCATCGATGAACGTGCGGGTTTGTCCTTTGGTCAGGGCCGAGACGGGTTCTTGCGAGCAAAAAGCAGTTGTTCGAAAGGATGAGCAATGGAATACGCTCTCTCCAACGATTCGATTTCTATTAAGGTGTCCACGGCTGGTGGTTCGTTTACCTCGATTGAGGCCGGAGGTCGCGAGTATCTGTGGCAGGGCGATCCCGCCGTGTGGTCCGGCCGGGCACCGATTTGCTTCCCGATTTGCGGAGGCTTGCGCGATAACAGCGCCATGACGTTCGCCGGGCATCATGTAAAGCTCGCTCGCCACGGATTTGCGCGCAAACAGGAGTGGAAGCTGCTGAGCCAAGGCGAGAACGAGCTGGCGATGTGCCTGGCTTCCGAGGATAACGCCGCGCTGCTGAGCGATTATCCGTACCCGTTTAAGCTTGTCGCCCGCTATACGCTTGAGGGAGATGCCGTGCGCGTCTCCTATGAGGTGACCAACGAGGGAACCGAGGACATGCCGTTCTTTATCGGCGGTCATCCCGGCTTTAGGTGTCCGCTCGATGAGGGCGAGTCCTATACGGACTACGAACTGCGCTTTGAGAAAGACGAGGCTGCGGAGCTCTGCACCGCTGTCCCTTCGACTGGATTGATTGACGTGGCGAACCGCTCCAAGAACCCCATGGCGGGAAAGACTCTGCCCCTGTCGCATGAGCTCTTCGATTTTGCGGAGACCATCTTTGACGTACTCGAGAGTCGTCAGGTCACGCTTTCCAAGAAGGGCGAGGACAAGGGCGTTCGCCTGAGCTTTGAGGGCTTCCCGTATCTCATTGTGTGGAGTAAGCCCGAGGGCGATTTTGTGGCAGTTGAACCCTGGGGCGGCCTCTCGACCTGCTCCGATGAGGACGACGTACTTGAGCATAAGCGCGGCTGCCTTGTCGCCAAGCCCAAGGAGACCATCGTTCGCTCGTTCACGATTGAGACTCTGTAATTCCGTTTTTTCGACTCGTATCGCGAGGCACAAGGAGCCTGCGAGATAAGGAGCTAAAAATGATCCTCACCGTTACGATGAACCCGTCTGTCGATACGCGCTATCAGCTCGATGAGCTCGTTATCGACGACGTCAACCGTGTGAAGCCCGAAAAGACCGCTGGCGGCAAGGGCCTCAACGTGGCCCGTGTGCTGGGTCAGCTGGGCGACGACGTTGTGGCAACCGGTCTGCTCGGCGGCCACATGGGCGCCTTCATGGCTGAGCTCATGGACGCCAACGGTATTAACAACGACTTTGTGCCCATCAAGGGCGAGACTCGCATTTGCCTCAACATCCTCCACGCCGGCAACCAGACCGAGCTGCTCGAGAGTGGCCCGACAATTGCCCCCGAGGAACTCGATGCCTTTACCGCCAAGTTTACTGAGCTTGCGGGCAAGGCCGACGTCGTCACCATTTCGGGTTCTCTGCCCCGCGGTGTCGAGGCAGACTACTATGCCAAGATCACGGGCATTGCCGAGAACGCCGGCGCCAAGGTGCTGCTCGATACCTCGGGTGCTTCGCTCGAGGCCGCCCTTAAGTCCGAAATTAAGCCCGAGCTGGTCAAGCCCAACCTGACCGAGATCAACGGCCTTCTGGGCACGAGCTTTACCACCGACGATGTGGACGAGCTCCGCGCCGCGCTCGCCTCTGATGCCCGCTTCTCCGATATCCCCTGGGTCGTCGTGTCCATGGGTGCTGCCGGCTCCGTTGGCTTCCACAACGGCCGTGCGTTCCGCGCAAAGACGCCCGATATCCCTGCCGTTAACGCCACGGGCTCTGGTGACTCCACTATCGCTGGCTTCGCGCATGCCATTGCTGCTGGCGCAGACGACGAGACGGTGCTGCGTACCGCCAACACCTGCGGCAAGCTCAATGCCATGGATCCCATGACTGGCCATCTAGTCATGGACCGTTGGGACGAGGTCTACAACGGCGTTGTCGTGACCGAGCTGTAAGAGCTTGGGCGACGGCCCCGGCATCGGTTGTTTGCTTATAGTTAGAGCCGACGACAAGTGCGGTAGCATTATGCCGGGGCGCGACGCCGACGCTGTCGTGTTCAATCCCGACCTTACCCTGGTCGAGACGTATGTGGGTGGCAACAGCGTCGGTAACGCGTTTACCGAGTAGCCGCCAAAAAAACGATCCGAAAGGGGATTTAGATGATTTACGGTGCATTGGGCGATATCGAGGAGTACCGCGGAATGCTCAAGGGCCTCGACGTGTTGATCGACTGGCTCGAGGAGAACGACCCGGCGCAGCTCGAGGTCGGCAGCCATCCGATTCTGGGCGACAAGGTCTTTGCGAACGTCATGGCTCCCACGACGCGTCCCGAGGCCGAGGCTCACTATGAGACGCATCAGCGCTATCATGACCTGCAGATCGACATCGAGGGTCGCGAGGCCTTTAAGGTTGCCACGGGCAGCCTGACGCTGGTCCAGGAGTTTGACGAGAAGGACGACTACGACCTGGTCGATTCCGACGCTTCGATCGCCGGCGATCTTGCCGACGACAAGTTCGTGCTGTTCGTTGCCGGCGAGCCTCACATGCCCACGCTCGAGTTCCCGGGCGATGGCGCACAGCCGGTCAAGAAGATCTGCTTTAAGCTGCTTGCAGACGCTTACTGGGAGGAGTAACGAGCTGCTCGGCTGAGCTGTTCGTGTTGTGAGCGTTTTCCTTTGGAGGAGCGCGCTTAGGCCCCGCTGATCGCGGTTCCTTTGGGGATTGCGGCTGGCGGGGCTTGTTGTTGAGTAGGGGAGTTGCCGGCGGCGTTGTGCTTGGATTGGCATTGTGCGATAAATCGGCAACAAAAAAGCCGCCCGAAGGCGGCTATCTTGTGCAATGGAGCCAGCGACCGGGCTCGAACCGGTGACCCCCGCTTTACGAGAGCGGTGCTCTACCAACTGAGCTACGCTGGCGGCCATGTGATGACACAACTGAGGCGTCAACGGCTGTCTATGATACGGGACATCGCACATCCGCGCAAGGGTTCTGACGGCTTTTCTCACTTTAAATGCACTAATATTGAAGACGTGATGTCTTGCTCTTACGGGTCTCAAAGAGAATGGGGCAGCGATGGCTCAACCCAAGATCCTTCTCACGCGTATCGATGACCGGTTTATTTACGGGCAAGACGTTGAGCTGTGGAACGAGGCTATGGGTTCCAACCTCGTCCTAATCGTCAACGACGAGATTGCGGCGGATTCGCGCAAGTGGGCGCCTATGAGGGTCGCGGCGCCCGAGGGCGTGTGGACGCGGTTTTTCTCGGTGCAAAGGACCATCGACATCATTCATACCGCAACGCCGCGCCAATGGATTCTCATCATGGTGGCGTCGCCCGCGGATGCGCTCGCGCTGGTCAAGGGCGGTGTGCCCATTACCAAGATCAGTATCGGTCACATGCAAGCAGGGGAGGGCAGGCGTCCCGCGACGCCCACAGTTGCCGTAGACGACACAGACGTCGCCGCCTTCAAAGAGCTGCAAGAACTCGGCATAGAGCTAGAAATCCGCTACCTCCCCAGTTCCAATCCCGACCCATCTACCTAGTCATTTAAGAACGTCCCCAATGACTAGGCAGAACAGCGCCCGTCGGCGGAGGTGCCGGCGGGCGCTACTGTGCGATATGTTGCGTTATGGGCTTAGTGCCTCATAAAGTGGTACTCGATCACATTGCTGTAGGGGTGACCCGGGCCCACAATGCCCTGCGGGAACAGCGGCTGGTGCGGTGTGTCGGGGTACATCTCTGCCTCGAGGGCAAAGCCAGCGCCCCAGCCATAGTTGGCATCGTCCTTGGCGTGCTCGTCGCCCAGCCAGTTGCCGGTGTAGAGCTGCACGCCCGGGGCGGTGGTGTAGTAATCCAACTCACGACCGGTCCACATCTCCTCGACGTGCATCGCGCGGCGCAGATTACGGCCGTACTGATAGCCATCGATGCACAGGCAGTGGTCATAGCCACGGGCCTGCTTAATCTGCGGGTCGTCGGCTTCCATGCCAGGAGCGACGGGGCGCAGCTCACGGAAGTCAAACGGCGTGCCTTCGACCGGAGCGATCTCGCCGGTGGGGATGTTCTGCTCGTTGATGGGCAGGTAGTGGGCAGCGTTGGCAACAAAGAAGTGCTCGCAGTCCATGCCGGCGTTATGGCCGGCAAGGTTAAAGTACGTGTGGTTGGTCATGGACACGTAGGTGGCGCGGTCGCTCTCGCAGCCATACTCGATGCGAAAGACGCCGGTGCGTGTAACGGTAAACACGGCCGTAAAGGTGCGGTTGCCGGGAAGGCCCAGTTCGCCATCCTCAAGCGAGGTGGTCATGCGCACGGCGTTATGGGCCTCGTCGAGCTCAACGTCCCACACGCGTTTATGCAGACCGTGCTCAAGATCGCTGTGCAGGTTGTTGGCGCCCTCGTTGGCGGGCATATGCCAGTCCGTGCCGGCGATGGTGATCGTGGCGCCCGCGGTGCGGTTTGCCACGGGGCCGATGGTCGCGCCAAAGCAGGCGGGGTTGTCAAAGTAATCCTCGAGCTTATCGAAGCCCAGCACCACATCGCGCACGTTGCCGGGAATGTCGGGCACGTCGACACCAAGCACGGTGGCGCCATAGTCCATAATGCGAACGCAGATCTCGGGCCCGTTGAGGGTGTAACGATGAACGGGGGTACCGCACGGCGCGGTGCCGAAAAGCTCGGAAGTGATCATTTGGTTCCTAACATCGAGGTATTTCCGACAAACTGTAGCGCGAACAGGCGAGATTATCACTACACCCCACTAAAGCAGGGGGTATTTTTCTCAAAAAAGTGATGATTGGAGCTGTGCGGGCGTTCATTTCTGACGCGCGCGAGTCTGATACAATTTGTTCGTTATTGTTTGAATTGACGTGAGCGTGGAACAGCGAGGACTCATCGTGATTAAAGCGGAGCGACAGGATAAGGTTCGGCAGCTGCTCGAGGAACAGGGAACGGTCTCGGTCAAGGAGATTTCGGATGCGTTAGGTGTCTCGGATATGACGATCCGCCGTGACCTTGAGGAGCTTGCGAGCCTGGGCGAGATCGAGCGCGTGCACGGCGGAGCCCGCAGTGCGCAGGGCCGTCCACACGCTATGCTGCGCCATGAGTATTCGCACAGCGAAAAGCGCACGAAGCATGCCGAGGAAAAGTTGCAGATTGCGCGCCGTTCTGTGGAGCTTATCGAGGAAGGCTCGACCATCTTTTTGGGCACGGGCACCACGGTTGAGCAGATGGCCTCGATGCTGCCGGCGTTTCGCCTGCGCATTGTGACCAATTCGCTTTCGGTGTTTAACCTGCTCGAGGCGCGCGAAGACTGCGACCTGTGCCTGGTGGGCGGCATGTACCGTCGCCGCACCGCCGCTTTTGTGGGCCCCATGGCCGAGGATACCCTGCGTGCGCTGGGCATCGACGCGGCGTTTATCGGTGCCAACGGCATTCTGGACGGCGACGTGTCTACATCCAATATGGAAGAGGGCCGCATCCAGCAGCTCGCCTTTAGCAAGGCCGACTCGCGCTATCTGATCGCCGACTCCAGCAAGATCGGCAAGCGCGACTTCTACACCTTCTGCCGCCTGGACAATTTGGACGCCGTGGTGTGCGAGCCGGGCATCGCCGCCGAGGATCGTGCCGCCATCGAGGAACACACGCAGGTTATTTGCTAGTTATCGCTACGGGATTGCCAACGGGTGATGCGGGAGGACTTTTACCTCCTGTCATTGTGGAAACCAGCGTGTCAGCGCTACGCGATATGACGCGCAAATAAGGACTCCACTATCAAATCGTCTCAACCTGTAACAGGTAGGGGTGAAACCACCAACCAGATGTTACAGATTGAGACAATTCGGCGGGGCCTACCTTGTTTGTCTCGATCTGTAACGGTTAGGACTTAAAAACTCGGCTACGTGTTACAGATCGAGACAAAAGAAAAAGAACATTAGGACTTGAAAATAAAGTTTTGATAAGGGATTCGCCCAGTTAAGACGGTGCGGCAGACAATTGAGATTAGTTTGCCTCCGGAGTCGTAAGCATAATGAGTCAGTTCGATGACCGGAAGTTTTGCAACACCATAATTACTGGCTTCGGAATCGCTAAGCTGACGTGCTCTATAGCTTTCCCTAACAGATTGGATAGACTTGGACAAGTCGTCCATGATTCTGCTAAATGCCTGAAAATCTAACTGGTTATTCGGAACGCGCGACTTTGAAATGAAGAACGTATCAGCGCCTATGAAGCTGCCTTCAAGTTCGTAGGTCAATTCAAGACGCTGAATTTCATCGCGACTTTGACATCCAAATTGTTGGAGCATCATTACGGAAATTGGACGACCTGATGTGAGGCCGCCGAAATGTTTGGTGATGGCATCCGGATCAACGCCATCGCAATGGCTTGTAAAGTCAAAGTCTAAAAGTGAATTGAGCTCGCTAACGCGTTTCGGTGCAACAAACGATCCCTTACCTTGGATTCGATAGATACTTCCACGACGCTCCAGCTCACTCATGGCAAGTCGGACGGTTGTTCTGCTTACGGCGTATTCGTCGCAGAGTTCCATTTCTGTTGGAAGTTTATCGTCTGCTTGATATTCATCGACGATCTGCTTGAGCAGCGCGTCGGTGAGCTGTAAATAGAGTGGCCGTTTTTCGTGTGTATCGAGCATTAGAGCCTCAGTTTGCATGTTGGTTATACCTGATGGTTGCCTCAGTCGGGATGTAACGTGGGCAAGGTAACCTTAACGTATCACAGAGCGGCTCAGCATGACGATCTGATGCCTGTATCCACGAAGGGCTTGTCCGAGCGTGAAGATATTCTGGGGCAGGCAAATACCGTTCATGGAGTCCCCGATATGTTGGAGGTCAGCGCCGGCTGCTTTTGCTGCAAGGCCTATTTTCTTAATGGTCTCGCTGTCGCAGGAGTCTTGACTCGTCCCGTTCGCCGCCATGACGAGAACCTTCTCTTCAATTGACTTGCCTACGTTGTGGGATCGTACAAAGTCTACGATGGCGCGCAGGTCTGCTTCTTGGAAGCAAGGGACGGTGTAGGGGGCTGGCACGAGAAGGATATCGACGCCGAGGTCAACAAACTTGCGCGCAATTTCGAGCGTCATGACAGGTTCTGCAACGCCCGCTCCATGCATTTTTCCGGCTATGACCAGGCCATTGAAATGTTCTTTGGAGAGTTTAATCGAATGGGCGATTGCATCGTTGGAGACGCCGGTTCCAGGGTTGCCCGTCAGGCAGATAAAATCAAATCCGAGTTCGTTAGCCTTTTCTAAGGTCTTGGGAGAGACGCGACGACCCATGGGGATTTCCGTTCGGGATTCAGACATCTCTGCCTCGTTATCAACTGGCTCCAGATTGACGCCAATGGGCCTTCCGCATGCTCGCTTCACCCAAGTGACCGGGTTTTCATTGAGATCATCTGGAATACCGGCAATAACTGGATCGAACACATCGAGCGCGTTAAACAGAAGCAGGTCGGCACCTGCGGCACGTTCGATTTCTGCATTAGTAACGCCGCCGAGAAATTGGGAAGAGGGTACGTTTTCCGCCATGATGGTACGTCCCTCGGAAGCCAGAATTGCCTGTTTTAGATCCATGGGTGACGTGGCGGCAAAATCGGATGCGGACATGTTCAGTAATCGTTTGGGCATTGTTACTTCCTTTGACTAGAACGACAGGCTTGTGACATTGTCTCTAATATTGTTACAACAATATATTCAATATGTTATATCCAATCGGTGAACGGTTGCAAACTTATTGTACTGCCCGGAAAAAATAGACCCTAGCTTGGAAAACCTTAAATTAATCAACTACCGTTCACCGAATAAGTATTTGAATTCTTGACATATCGACAAAGCGGAAAAAGAATTGGTTATGACAAATCGCGCAAATGATATTACATTTCGCACAAGAACGTATTCACTTACATAAGTGGATACAAACGGGGACGACGACGGTTGAGTCCGGATAAATCGTTGTGTGCCCGGGAATCATGAAAGGATGTGTTATGGACGCTATCGTCAAATTCCTTGAAAAACACCAGCCCCTCTTCGACAAAATCTCGAGGAACATTTATCTGGTGGCGATTAAGGATGGCTTTCTCTCGAATATGCCAATTGTGCTGTTCTCGAGCCTGTTCCTTCTTCTTTCGACGCTCCCTGCCTATGTAGGCATCACGCTTCCGTCTGAGGTGCTGGATTTCTTCAATAAAATCTATGCATATACCATGGGACTTCTTGGCGTTATGGTGGCCGGCACCACGGCGAGCTCACTTGCCATGTCGATGAACCGTCGCATGCCTTCGGGTAAATCTCTCAACCCCACCTCGTGCATGGTTTGTGCCATGTGCGGCATGCTCTTGCTATCGGTGACGAACGATGTTGTCTCGATTGGCGGAGCAGATACATCTGTTTTTGAAACCGGCTATATGGGAACCAAGGGTTTTCTCGCTGCGTTCGTAGCCGCATTCTTGACCGTTAATATCTATAAGGTGTGCATTAGCCATAATGTGACGATCAAGCTTCCCAAAGAGGTCCCTGGCTCTATTGCGCAGAGTTTTCGCGATATCTTTGCATTTGGGTTTTCGATCCTTGCGTGCGCTTTTATCGATCTTGCGAGCCGCAAGCTGCTTGCTGTGCCGTTCGCCAATTTGGTATCCGCTCTCATCTCGCCGCTGTTCTCCGCGGTCGACACCTATCCTGGCATGGCGCTTATCGAAGGCGCGGTCGCGCTTTTCCAATTTATGGGTATCCACGGTGCTTCGGTTGTCATGAGTCCGATCAATGCTGCGCTCTACGGCAATACCGTTACCAATCTTGAGGTTTTCCAAGCAGGTGGACACCCGTCAATTGCTCTCACGCAGGACTTTACAAGCTTCATCGGCGGCCTGGGCGGTTCTGGCTGCACGTTCATCGTTCCTATTATCCTGATCATGTTTATGCGCTCCAAGCAGCTTAAAGCTATGGGCAAGGCATCGATTATCCCGGTGATTTTTGGAGTTAACGAGCCCGTTATCTTCGGTATGCCGATTGTTCTCAATCCCTATATGTTCGTGCCCTTCCTAGTGGCTCCTATGGTCAACGCCATTATCGGTAAATTTTTCATTGACGTCATTGGAATGAACGCCCCCATGTATACCATGCCGTGGGCGCTTCCCGGCCCAATCGGTGCATTCCTCACCACGGGTCTCGATCTGCGTTCTCTCGTATTGATGGCAGTGCTGTTGGTCGTTGACTTTGTGATTTACTATCCGTTCTGCAAGGCGTATGACCATCAGCTTTGTTTGGAAGAGTCTGCAAAGGAGACTGCAGGAAACTCGGATGCAGATGCTATTGCCGAACAGGAAAATGTCGCAAAAGCTCTCGAGGCGGTAAAGGACAAGGCGGAGCAGATCCGCGTGCTTGTGCTTTGCCAGGGTGCCGGCACTTCGACTCTCTTGGCAAATGCTCTTCGCGAAGGTGCCGCTGCTAAGGGTATCGATCTGGTTTCTCAGTCCGGTGCGTACGGAAGCCACTATGAGACGATGGATCAGTACAACGTGATTGTTCTGGCGCCCCAGGCACGCATGTACTATGACGCTATGAAGGCCGATACCGATCGCCTTGGAATTAAACTGCTCACCACAAGGGGCAAGGAGTATATCGACCTTACCAACGATCCCGAAGGTGCAATTGACTGGATCGTTCAGGAGCTGGCCAAATAGTGGACGCACTCCGTCGTTGATTCGTCGGTGTATAGTACGGCCCCGCAGCTTATTGAGCTGCGGGGCCGTATTTCGTTGAGTATCTAATTGAGACAATGAGCGCAACCGTCGTGAGGTCGCATTGGCGCTCTCCGAGTCACCGACAAGCTGCCTTCCATCTATGTGACCAATTCGCTTTCGGTCTTTAACCTGCTCGAGGCGCGCGAGGGCTGCGACCTGTGCCTCGTGGGCGGTATGTACCGTCGCCGCACTGCCGCTTTTGTGGGGCCAACGGCCGAGGATGCCCTGCGTGCGCTGGGCATCGACGCGGCGTTTATCGGTGCCAACGGCATCTTGGACGGTGACATATCTACGTCCAACATGGACGAGGGCCGTATCCAGCAGCTCGCCTTTAGCAAGGCCGATGCGCGCTATCTGATTGCCGACTCCAGCAGGATCGGCAGGCGATACTTCTGCCCCCCCTGCCGGCGCAGGGGTACCGCTTTACAATGACGCGCAAATAACTTTGAGCAACAAGGATGAGGCTATTCTGAGATATGACTAGACTCCGTATTTCGTCTTTATGTCCCTTGAGAATGAATCATAGTCTTCATAGAGTCCCTCTTTGCTTTCATCCTCGGCGTGGTTTACACGTTCAAGGAGCTTATCCTTTGGAGCCTCTTTTGTTATTGCGGCCTCGCCATCGGGTATTGTGGATTGCAAGAATAGTTCTAGAGCATGGACGTCTTTGAGTATGTAGCCCGTCGAACGGCCCGCTCCTGTTTTTTCGATTGCGCTGCAACTAACAAGCTGACCGAGGGTTCGTTTAACGGTTACCTCGCTGATATCGGGGCAGTTGGACCGGATGTCGGATTTCTTAATGACGCCGGGTCTCTGTTGAAATAGAACAGCGATGCGCGCTTGCTTCGACATGGGACGAGTGCTTGATTCAATTAAGGTACGCTGCTCGAGCTGTCGGTAGGCGGCTAGGGTTGTTCCGAGCATGAAACGGATAAAAGGTGCTTCGGTGTTTTGATTTTCATTCCATCCAGTGGAGCTTGCAGCGAGGGCGTTGTAGTAGAGCGCCTTGTTGTCTTCAATAAGTCGTTCGATGCTGATGTAACGCGCAACGTCGTATCCAGTCTTTTCGAGCAGCAGCGTTGTAAGGAGCCGGCTCATCCTGCCATTGCCATCGTTGAAGGGATGAATGCTAACAAAATCGAAGATAAAGCGGAGCGATATAAGGAGGGGATCGCAAACTTGGCGAGATAAAGCATCGTTGAGGGACTGGCAGGCTTCTTTAATAAGTCCCGGGGTTGCTAGAGCCGAAGGGGGCCTAAAGCGCACAAATCGATTACCTTGATCGTCAATGGAGACGATTTCGTTATCGCCATCTTTCCAATGGCCTCCATACGAGATTGCCGTGTGCGCCATGAGGTCACGATGCAACTGCAGAATGACCGATGGCGTTACGGGAATGGAATCGTGTTGCTCGTGAATAAGCGACAGCACATCTCGGTATCCAGCGATTTCTTCCTCTGCGCGGGAGCTTGGCTTGGCGGAATACGCCATGATCGCTTTGAGTCTTTTTTGGGTGGTAACAATTCCTTCAAGTCCGTTGGAGGATCGGGTGCTTTGGATCTTAGCCTCCTCCATTAGGGACGATAGAAGCTCGGGTTTGACTTGACTCAGAGCAAGCTGACGGCCTTTATGCTCGCGTATCGAGAGGAGGAGGTTGGTGATTGGAGTTGCTTCGAGTTCCGCTGGGACTGTGGTGTAATCGAACTGGCGCATGCGGCTCCTTTCGGTATCACGAACATACTTTCGATATCATAATACCATTAAATGATACCGAAAGTATGTTCGTGATACCGAAAACTAGAAACCATGCTTCATAACTGCTTGGAAAGTTCGGATTTGACTATCTTATTGTCTTGATCTGTAACAGGTAGACGGTCGAAAGTGGGCTACGTGTTACAGATTGAGATCTTTTAGCCCTGGTTGCTCGTTCGTCTAAATCTATAACAGCTAGGGCCGAAAATCCCTGCTAGATGTTACAGATTGAGACAAACGGCCCGCTCAGGTCCGAGCCAAAAAAGCCGCATGCGAACCCGTGGAGGGGCTCGTATGCGGCCGACAGGGGGTATGCGGCGGAAACTAGGCCATGAGCAGGCCGGTCTCTGCGACGTTCTTGTACCAGTACGCGCTCGCCTTGGGATAGCGCTTCTGGGTCTCAAAGTCGATGTAGAACAGGCCATAGCGCTTGTTATAGCCGTTGGTCCAGGAGAACTGGTCCTGCAGCGACCACACGAAGTAGCCGTCGACGTTTACGCCGCCGTCGATTGCCTTGAGGATCCATGCGAGATGTTGACGCATGTAGTCGATGCGAGGGGCGTCGTCGATAAAGCCGTCCTCGAAGTCGTCCTTATAGCCCATGCCGTTCTCGGTGATGTAGATCTTCTTGTAGTTGGGGTAATCGTTCTTAATGCGCAGCAGCAGGTCGTAGAGGCCCTCGGGATAGATAATCCAGTCCCAATCGGTGGTGGGTACGCCTTCGCGCACGCATGACTCGCCCACGCCCTTGAGGAACCAGCGCGAGGATCCCTTGTCGCCGGTGCCATTGTGGTTGATGTCGTTTTCGCCCTCGGCAGCACGCAGGAACTGGCACTTGTAGGTGTTGACGCCCAGGCAATCGTTGTAGGGGAGCGCGGCGGTCAGCGCGGCGATGTCCTCGTCACGGACGTCGAGCTCGCCGCCGGCGATATGGGCCAGCTTGGTTGCGGCTTCCATGGTGTCGGCTGCATAGTGGCCGCGGAAGGTGGCGTCGAGTACCCAGCGGTTGTTGATGACGTCGGCCATGCGAGCCGCCTCGCAGTCGGCGGCGTTGTTGGGGTCGAGGGGATACTTGGGCTCCAGGTTCTGGACAATGCCGATCTCGCCCTCAAAGCCGCCCTCATGGAAGGCGACGACGGCCTTGGCGTGGGCCACCATCATGTTGTGCATGAGCTGGAAAGCCTTGTCCAGGCGATACTTCTCGCCGTGCGGCCAGTTGCCGACGATAAAGCTGCCCTCGGCGGTCGCGGGAATCTCGTTAAAGGTAAACCAGTGCTTGACCTCGGTGAACTCGGCAAAGCAGAACTTGGCGTACTCGACAAAGGCGTCGATCGTCGTGCGCGTCAGGAAGCCCTCGCCGCCGTTCTGGTAAAAGGCCTCGGGCGTATCGAAGTGATCGAGCGTGACATAGGGGATAACGCCGGCTTTATTGCAGGTGGCAAAGAGCTCGTGATAGAAGGCAACACCCTCGGGGTTAATCTCACCAGTGCCGCTGGGGAAGATGCGGCTCCAAGCGATGGAGACACGGATACCGTTGATGCCGAAGCGCTGGCACAGGTCGATATCGACCGGGTACTTGTTGTAGAAATCGCTTGCGGGATCGGGGGAGAAGCGACCCTGAGCAGCCAGGAAATCGTCCCAGGGCACTTTGCCCTTGCCGTGCGTACGGGTCTCGCCCTCAACCTGGTAAGCAGCGGTGGCGCCGCCAAACACAAAGCCGTCGGGGAACTGCATGGGGTTGGTCATGAGTCATCCTTTCTGTGGGATACGAATAGGGAGAGGTGCCCGAACCGGGAATCCGGGCACCAACAGAGGGAGGAACTAGTCGAGGTTCTCGCGGAGCCACTTGATGGCGCCAGTGGGGTCGCGAGTAAGGTCGATATATTCCTTACCGCGGGGAGCGAGCAGCTTAATGCCCAGGCGATCGGTGTCGGCCTTCATGTCGTTGTAGTAGCTACGAACCTGCGGGGCGAGCACGATAACGTCGTACTGATCCATGATGGCAGTGTGCTGGCCATAGGCGCCTGCGGAGGAAGCGATGTTCTCTCCGGTCTGCGCAGCACCTTCCTTGATGGCGTTGGCGAGCATGGCAGAGGTGCCGGCGCCGGCGCACAGGACGAGGACCTTCAGGCCATCGACATCCTTCTTAGCGGATGCGTCGGAGGCGGGCTCGGGCTGATCGGCGACAGGCTTGCTGTCGGCGGCAGCGGCGGTCGGCTCGACGGAAGCGGCGGTCTGCTCGACAGCGGGCGCAGAGGTGCTGGCGGCGACGGTGGCGGCGCCATCGGACTCGAGGCCCAGCTCGGCGGCACGTTCGGCCTCCTGGTCGCAGAGCAGCTTATCGTATGCCTTTAAGAACGGCAGGTAGATGATGGCGTCCAGCAAAATGATGAGCGCGACAAACACCAAGGCGATGAGCTGGAAGTTCGTGGTGATGAAGATGCCGATGGGGGCAGGGGTAGCCCAAGGCACCACGAAGGAGAAGCCGTTCATGCCCACGTTATCGATAAAGAACTTGGCAACACTCACGTTGACGCAGCCGGCGGCAACAAAGGGGATGAGCATGTAGGGGTTAAGGATCATCGGCGCGCCAAAGAGCAGCGGCTCGTTGACGGCGAAGGCGACCGGTACGATCGAGGCCTTGCCGACGGCCTTGAGCTGCTTGGACTTCATAAAGAGAATCAGCAGAAGCGGCACGATGAACGTGGCGCCGGTGCCGCCGAACTCTCCCACGAGCGACATGTTAAAGGTGAGGGAGTGGGCGGGGTGACCACCGGCCAGCAGAACCTGCAGGTTCTCGGCCTGGTTGGCAAGACGGATGGGGTCGATGCCCGGCTGGACAATCGAGGGGCCGTGGACGCCGATGAACCAGAAGAACGCGGTGGCTGCCTGAATAAGGATGAGTCCCGGGTAGGTCTCGGCAGCCGTGAAGAGCGGGGAGAGCAGTTTGATAAGCAGCTCGGAGAACGGAACGCCCATGAGGTTGCGCACGATGACATCGATGATGCCGCAGATGATGACGGCACCGCCAAAGGGGATAATGTCGCGGAAGTTCTGAGCGATGGCGCCCGGGACCTCCTTGGGCAGCTTAATGGTCAGATCGCGCGAGACGCAGAATTTGTAGACCCACACGGTAATGAACGCGGCGATATAGGCCGAGAACAGACCGCGCGTGCCCATGCTGGTGCAATCGAAGACCGAAAGTTCGGAGCCGTTGAACTTGGTGGTGAACTGCGTGACTGCGAGCAGCAGCATGCTGCACTGGGCGGCAACCATGGTGGAGCCGTCGTTGAGCACCTTGCCGGCGGGCATGCGACGGTTCATGGATGCCGTGAAGTTCTTGGCGGTGGTGCCGGCAACCATGATGCCCATGACGCCCATGGTGAAGTTGTACAGCTTGTTGCACCAGTCGATGAGCGGCTGGGGCAGCGTGATGCCAACTACGCCAGGAAGGGTGGCAATCAGTAGGAAGATCGAAGAGGTGAGGACGATGGGCATGCACCCAAGGAATCCGTCCTTAATGGCCTGGAGGTAGATGTTCCTCGAGATCTTCTCAAAGAACGGTTGATGCTTTTCGAGCATCTTTACGATGGCGTCCATAGAGCTCCTTTGCTGCTCGATGCGCGATGCATGTGGATGGAACTGGTCGTCGATGGATGGTCAGGACTGCCCGGAAACCTTCCTGCTTAAGGAAGGCATTGCGAAATGACAACGTTGTCATTTCGTTAATGACAACGTAAGACATTTTTGGAAGAGCAACAAGGATTTACGGGTGAACGGTCGATATTGTCCGATAAACGGCTGATTTGTCAGTCGGGCAGGTAGTGTATGCTAGAACGCAAAGAACGATCGATAGGGAATCGACTGGAGAAGCAGTGGCAACGATGGACAAGAAAAATGTCTCAATGAACGATGTGGCAGTTGCCGCGGGCGTTTCTCTCAAGACGGTGTCGCGCGTGATCAACGAGCCCGATAGCGTGCGAGAGTCGACACGCGATAGGGTCCATGCTGCCATGGAAGCGCTTGAGTTCCGGGCGAACTTTGCCGCGCGTTCACTCAAGTTGGGCCGTTACGGGTGCATCGGCGTGGTGCTGTTCCACTTGTCGGGCGGCAACGTGGACATGATTGACGGTATCGCCGATGCCGCCGCAGAGCGAGGCTTTGCGCTCACGATGATTAAAAAGCGGGCGGGGGAGAAGATGACCCTTGCCGAAGCGGCACGTAGGATGTCGCAGCTTCCCGTCGACGGCATGATTTTCAACCTGCGCCAGATGGTCGATGACTTTGATACCTTTGAGGCGCCGAAAGACCTCAAGACGGTGATTATCACGTCGATGGAACATCCTACCTGCTCTACCGTCAGTGACGACCAAGAGGGCGGCGCGCGCATGGCATGCGAGTACTTCTTGAATCGCGGACACAAGAATGTGTACTTCGTCTCTGGTAAGAAAGAGTCGCTGTCGAGCCAGTGCCGTATGAAAGGTTGGCGTGCGGCACTCGAGACGCGTGGCATTGAGCCGCCCGCGCCCCTGCAAGGCGATTGGAATGCGGATAGTGGCTATGCTGCGGGCCTTGTGCTTGCCGATAAACCCGATTGCACGGCGGTCCTTGCGGCTAACGACTGCATGGCAAACGGCGTGATGATGGCTTTACGTGACAAAGGGCTCAGTGTGCCCGACGACGTGTCCGTGATCGGCTTCGACGATGAGCTCTACAAGACGATTCCCAACTCGATTCTGACGTCGGTGAAGTTTCGCCACCGCGAGCTGGGCGTCCGTGCGCTTAATGAGGTCGTCGCAGGTCTGGAAGCCCCGAGCTCCAGAAGCCGTACGCTTGTCTCGGGTGTGCTGGTCGAGCGTTCCAGCGTAAAGGACTTGCGGGCGTAGACGTGCTCGGCCTATTCCGTTTGTCTCAATCTGTAACAGCTAGGACCCAAAAACTCGGCTAGATGTTACAGATCGAGATTTTTGGCCCGGCTTATTCCGTTTGTCTCGATCTGTAACATCTAAGCGGTCAAAAGTGGTCTACATGTTACAGATTGAGATTTTCGGCTTGGCCTGTGCGTTCATCTCGATCTGTAACAGCTAGGACCGAAAAACTCGGCTAGATGTTACAGATTGAGATGAACAGGAGGACGGGTGCGGTCTAAACAAAATGGCCCGCGCATCACACATCGATGCACGGGCCATTTATTGTCTGCAAGCGGCAGGTGGTGTCAGCGTCTTATGCCTCGAGGTTTTCCTCGATCCAGGCGACGGCGCCCTTGGGATCCTTAGTGAGGTCGATGTACTGTTTGCCCTTGGGCGACAGCAGCGTGATGCCCAGGCGGTCGGTGTCGGCCTTCATCTCGTTGTAATAGGTGCGAACCTGCGGAGCCAGGACGATGACGTTGTACTGGTCCATGATGGCGTAGTGGCTGCCGTAGGCACCGGCGTTGGCGGTAATGTCGATGCCCAGCTCGTCGGCGCCTTCCTTAAGCGCGTTGGCGAGCAGTGCAGAGGTGCCGGCGCCAGCGCACAGAACCAGAACCCTCAGACCCTTGCCCTTAAGGGCGGACGGAGCTGCGGAGGCCTCGGTGGCAGAAGCGGTCTCGACAACAGGAGCCTCAACGGCGGGGGCGGCAGCGGTCTTGACGGCCTTGGTCTCCTCGGCCTCTTCTTCGGCCAGGGTCTCGGCCTCCTGCTTGCACAGGACGTTGTCGTAGGCCTTGCAGAATGGGTAGTAGATCAAGAAGTCAACGACCAGCAGGACGACAACCAGGACCAGAGAGATCGGCTGGAAGTTGGTGTCGATGAAGGTGCCGATCGGTCCGGGGAGTGCCCACGGCATGGCATAGATAAAGCCGTTCATGCCCAAAAAGTCGATGAAGAACTTACCAATGAGGACGTTGGCCACGGGGGCAAACAGGAACGGGATCAGGAAGTACGGGTTGAGGATGATGGGCGCGGCGAACAGCAGCGGCTCGTTGACGGCGAACATCACGGGTACGACAGAGGCTTTGCCGACGGCCTTGAGCTGCTTGGAGCGCATAAAGAGCAGGAAGATGATCGGGACAATGAACGTGGCGCCGGTGCCGCCGAGTTCGCCGATGTAGTTACCGAAGTTCTCGGTCAGGGCGAGGGCGGGGTGACCGCCGGCCTGCAGCGTGGCGAGGTTGGTGGTGATGTTGCCAAACAGCGCGGCGTTGAGGGCAGGCTTAACGACCGAGGGGCCGTGGATGCCCATGAACCAGAACAGCGGGATCATGAACCAGATGAGGGCGAGGCCGGCGTAGGAATCGGCAGCGGCGAACAGCGGGCTCACCAGCGTGGAGATGACGTTGGCAAACGGGACGGCCAAGCAGGTGCGGCAGATAACGTCGATGACGGCGACAAACAGGATGGAGAAGCTGAAGGCGAAGATGTCGCGGAAGTTCTGGGCGATGGCGCCGGGGACTTCTTTGGGCAGCTTGATGGTGATGTCTCGCTTAATGCAGAAGGCATAGATGTTGACCGTGGCAAATGCGGCGACAAAGGAGCTCAGCAGGCCCTTGGTGCCCATGTTGTCGGTAAAGAACACCGAGACATCGGCGCCGTCGATCTTGGCACTCGTCTGGGTAACGGCCAAGATGAGCATAGCGCACATGGCGGCGACCATGGTGCTCGTGGCGTTGATGGCCTTGCCGGCAGGCATGCGGCGGTTCTTGGAGCCGGTCAGCGCGCTTGCGGTGGTGCCGGCGACCATGATGCCCACGACGCCCATCGTGAAGTTGTAAACCTTGTTGCAGAAGTTCACGACGTCGACGTTCCACCAGTCGGGCAGCGTAAAGCCGCCGACCGTGGCGACAACGCCCGGCAGGGTCGAAATAAGCAGGAAGACAGAAGAAGACAGGATGATGGGCATTGCTGCCAAAAAGCCGTCTTTAATGGCCTGAAGGTAGATGTTCTTAGAGACCTTGTCGAAGTACGGCTGACCTTTCTCCAAGAACTTAACGATCGATTCCATAGTTCACGCTCCTCTTTGCATGAAATCTTAATGGCATGGACGTTGAAAACCTATATGGTCTCCCGCTTGCTAAAAGCCCGGGTGCAGGCGGGGTCGGTCCCAGGGGGAGAGAGGGGAGCGGCTGGGTTTGTATCGCATAGGGCCGCTCCCTTCTCGGGGGAAAGCGAGGCGATGCGCTACTGCGCGTCCGCCATAGTGTCGGCGAGCTCCTTGTACCAGAGTGCCGACTGCTTGATGTAGCGTTTTTGCGTGTCGAAGTCGATGTAGAACAGGCCGTAGCGCTTGTTATAGCCGTTGGCCCACGAGAACTGGTCCTGCAGGCTCCAGATAAAGTAGCCCTGGACGTCGACGCCCTCGGCGCGCGCCTGGAGCACCTTCTCCATGTGCTGGTCGACAAAGTCGATGCGCTCGGGATCGGCGACGATGCCGTTTGCGTCGGGCTCGGGGTCCTTGTGGCCCAGGCCGTTTTCGGTGATATAGATGACGGGGAGGTTGGGATAGGTGGCGCTGATGTGCTTGAGCGTGTCGTAGAGGCCTTGCGGGTAGATGAGCCAATCCCAGTCGGTGGTGGGGATACCCGGCATATCGACCTGCTGCCCGACGCCCTTAAACTTAAAGCACGAGGTGCCCTTGTCTCCGGTGCCGTTAAAGCTGTTGGTGGACTCGCCATCGTAGGCGGCGATAAACGCCGACTGATAGTAGTTGAGGCCGAACATATCGTTGCGGGGCGCCGCCTTGGCGAGCTCCTCCATGTCGCTGTCCTCAACCGTAAGCGTGGCGTTGTTGGCACGCAGAATCTCGTTGATGAGTGAGAGGGTGCGCGCGGAGTAGTGACCCAGGAAGGCGCCGTCCATGATGAAGTCGGTGTAGAAGGCGTTGTACAGGTCGGCGGCGTGCTGGTCGGCGGGCGAGTCGGTGGCAGGATATGCCGGCGTCAGGACGTTGACCATGCCAATGCGTCCGCCCAGGTGCTCGGTCTCGTCAAGATCCTTATACAGGTTGACGGCGCGGGCGTGGGCAACGAGCTCGTTGTGCTGGCTCTGGATGCCGCTCGTCACATCAAAGTGATGGTTGGGCGGGAAGTTGCCTTGGATGTATTGGGAGTGCGAGAGGCTGATGAGCTCGTTGATGGTGAACCAATTCTTGACCTCGCGGAACTCGCGGAAGCAGAACTCGGCATAGCGCACATAGGCGTCGACGGTCTTGCGGTTGAGCCAGTCGCCCTGGTTGAACAGGGCGGCGGGGGAGTCAAAGTGATGCAGGGACACATAGGGCTCGACGCCATACTTTTTGCAGCAGGCGAACAGCTCGTGGTAGTGCTTAACGCCCTCGGCGAGGGGTTCGGCATCGTCGCCGTTGGGGAAGATGCGGGTCCAGGCGATGGACACACGAATGGCGTTGAGTCCATGCTCGGCAGAAAGGCGGATATCATCCTCGTAGCGGTTGTAGAAATCACTGGCCGGGTCGGGCAAAAAGCGACCCTGGGCGACAAGGTAATCGTCCCACATGGTCTTACCCTTGCCTGCCACCTTCGTGGAACCTTCCGTTTGGTACGCGGCGGTTGCGGCGCCCCAAACAAAGCCCTTCGGCAGCTGCTGTACGCGGTTTAGCAAAGACATATGCATACATCCTCTCGTCTCGCTGTTCGATATTGTGCGTTTGCGCTCAGGAGGCTCCCTGGTTAGCGTTCAGCGGTGAAAAAGCCCGATAAACACTATCTTAAAATGATTAGAACCAAAATGAGCACGTGAACATTTGACAATGAGCACGTTAACATCCGGCTGGGATGTATAGAAACAAAACAACTTCAAACAGCTGCGAACGGTTGTATTTGTTCGGTAAGCGGTTTTGATTGACAGAAGTTTTCATGTTGTGGTATATGGCTCGGGTATCATGAGCACGTTATCAATGTATGTACGATGCGCCATGGGCGCGGGGAATAGTTGGGAAGCAGGTTAGCGTGGAAGGCATGGATCAGCAGACAAGGAATGGTCGTTCGGCGAGCGCGGCAGAGGTTGCGGCGCTCGCTGGCGTGAGCCGCCAGACTGTGTCTCGCGTGGTCAACGGTATGCCCAACGTGACGGAAAAGACGCGCAAGCGTGTGCTGGCCGCCATGGAAGAGCTGGGCTTTCGTCCCAATTTTGCTGGAGCGGCGTTGCGCGGCGGGTCGTATCGTTCTATTGGCCTGTGCATGTACAACATCACACGTGTCGGTAACCTGGCGACGCTCGAGGGTATCATGCAAGCGGCGCGCGAGCATGATTTTGCCGTCACTATGATCGAGATGGGCGGCGACAAGCCCTATGCACTTGCCGATGCCTCGCGCCGCATGGTCGAGCGACCCGTCGACGGCATGATTCTCAACATGAACCGCATGGCTCCCGATTTTGAGGAGTTTGTTCCCCAGCCGGGAGTGCGAACGGTCATCCTGTCCATGTATGCGCATCCGCGCTGCACGACGATCGACTCCGACCAGTATGGTTCGTGCGAGCTGTTGACCAATTATCTGCTGGAACATGGTCACTCGAATATGCGGTTTGTGGCGGGTCCGGAAAACTCGATTTCCTCGCGTTTTCGTGAGGCCGGTTGGCGCGATACGCTGGGTCGTGCTCATGTCGATGCCGCTCCGATGCTGCGTGGCGATTGGAGTGCGGACAGTGGGTACGCCATGGGCGAGCGGATTGCGGCCGAGGTGCTTGCCGGCGGGTCGCAGACGCCGACTGCCGTGCTTGCGGCAAATGACCAGATGGCGCTGGGCGTTATCGCCGCGCTCGAGAACGCGGGCCTGTCCGTGCCCGACGACGTGAGCGTGGTTGGTATCGACGACGCACTCGAGGGACTTGTTCCTCACAATCGGCTGACGACGCTGCGATTTGATTTGCGCGGTGTCGGTAAGCTTGCGTTTGAGGCGGCGATTGGAGAGAGCTCGTCTATCGAGGCGATTCATGTGCCGAGCACGCTGGTCGAACGCTCGACTGTTAGGGACATACGGGGTTAGGTCCTACTCCGTCTGTCTCGATTTGTAACAGGTAGACGGTCAAAAGCGGGCTACGTGTTACAGATTTAGATTCTTCGGAAAGAGCAATCCTGTTCGTCTCAATCTGTAACAGCTAGGACCCAAAAACTCGGCTAGATGTTACAGATTGAGACAAACGGACCCCGAACCGCCCAAAAAGGCCGGGGGCGGCGCGCCGTGTGACGTGCCGCCCCCGGCTGAGAAATGGGGACAGGTTATGTGGGCAGGCGACCCCGCCAGCCGCTAGTCCAGACGACGGGTCTGCGCCACGTGCTTATACCAGTATGCGCTTGCCTTGGGCGTGCGCTTCTGGGTTTCAAAGTCAACGTAGAAGAAGCCATAGCGCTTGTTGTAGCCATTGGTCCAGGAAAACTGATCCTGCAGGCTCCACAGGAAGTAGCCGCCCACGTTGACGCCCACCTCCATGGCCTTGAGCAACCAGCGCAGGTGCTGCTCGATGTAGTCGATGCGCGGCTGATCGTCCACAAAACCGTCCTTGTAGGGGTCCTTGTAGCCCATGCCGTTCTCGGTGATGAAAATCTGCTTGTAGTTGGGGTAGCGCTGCTTAATGTAGACGAGCAGATCGAACAGGCCCTCGGGATAGATGATCCAGTCCCAGTCGGTGGTGGGGACGCCGGGCTTGTTCACATGCTCGCCAATGCCCTTAACGCGCCAGCGGCCAGTGCCCTTCTCGCCCGTACCGTTGTGGTGCAGGTCGTTCTCGCCATCGTAGGCCTTCAAGAAACGGCACTGGTAGTTGTTAACGCCCAGGTAGTCGTTGTAGAGCGCGGCCTCGCGCATGATTTCCAGATCCTCGTCTAGGATCTCGATGGTGCCGCCCGAGACGGCAGCCAAGCGGTTGGCGCACTCGAGGGTGTCGGGCGCGTAGTCGCCGCGGAAGGTGGCGTCGAGCAAGAACTGGTTCTGCAGCACGTGCTCGTTGTTGGCGGCTTTGATGTCGGCGGGGTCGTTCTCGTTGAGCGGATACTTAAACTCCAGCGACTGGATGACGCCGATCTTGCCCTTAAAGCCGCCGTTGTGGAAGGCCAGCACGGCCTTGGCGTGGGCGAGCATCATGTTGTGCTCGCACTGGAAAGCCTCGGCCAGATGCGCCTTGACGCCACCGGGGAAGGTGCCCTCGATGTAGGTGTTGGAGGCGTCGGCCCAGATCTCGTTAAAGGTGAACCAGTAGGTCACCTGGTCGGCGTACTCCTTAAAGCAGAAGGTGGCAAAGCCCACAAAGGCGTCGATGGTCTCGCGGTTGAGGAAGTCGCCCTTCTCAAAGAGGGGAAGCGGCGTATCGAAGTGATGCAGCGTGACAAACGGCTCAACGTGGTGCTTGTGGCACTCGGCGAAGAGGTCGTGGTAGAACTGGACACCCTCGGGGTTGATTTCGCCGGTACCGTTGGGGAAGATGCGGCTCCAGGCGATGGAGAGGCGGATGCCGTTGATACCGAACTCCTCGCACAGCTCCAAGTCGACGGGGTACTGGTTGTAGAAGTCCGAAGCGGGATCGGGGGAGAAGCGCCCCTGGGCCTCCAGGAAGTCGTCCCAGGCAACCTTGCCCTTACCGTGGGTGCGGGTCTCGCCCTCTACCTGGTAGGCAGCGGTGGCGCCGCCAAAGACAAAGTCCTCGGGAAACTGCGCAGGCGGGTTGGTGACGCTAGCAGGGTTAACGGACATGATGATCCAATCGTCTAAATCGAAGGGCCAGCCGGCTGTGGATGGTCGGCTGGCCCTGAGCGTTACTTACTTCGAGAGTTGCTCGCTTACGAAGGCGAGAGACTTGTCGCCGTTCTGGGAGAGCTCGATGTACTGCTTGCCGCGGCAGGCGACGCACTTGTTGCCCACGCGCTCGCAGTCCTTTTGCAGGTCGGCCAGGTAGCTGGCAGCCTGCGGGGCCAGGACGACCAGGTCAAAGTCGGGGAGCATGTCGACGTGGTTGCCATATGCCTCGGCAGCGGTCTCAAGATTGATGCCGCGCTCTTTGGCGGCCTTGGCCAGTGCGTTGGCGAGCAGGCCCGAGGTTCCGCCGCCCTGGCAGAGCACGAGCACGCGCTTGCCGTTGAGGTCGCTGGTGGCCGTGGCCTCGGTGGCGGCGGCAGCGGCGTCGGCCTTCACGGCATCGGCAGCAGCGCCGGCGGCAACGCTCTTGGCGTCAGCCTTGCCCTGGAAGGCATCGTTGAGCTTGGCAGCCTTCTCGGCGTTCTTGGCGGCGAGCTCCTCCTGGGAAATCTCGGCCTCCTCGGCGCACTTCTGGGCGTCATAGGCACGGAAGAACGGATAGTACAGAACGAAGTCGACGACCAGGATAAGGGCGAGCATCACAAAGGCGAGCGGCTGGAAGCCCAGGCCCATGATGGTGCCGATGGGGCCGGGGACGGTCCAGGGCAGGGTGTACATAAAGCCGTTCATGCCCAAGAAGTCGATAAAGATCTTGAGGATCCAGATATTGGCGATCGGGGCAAAGACAAACGGGACAAAGAAGACGGGGTTGAGCACGATGGGTGCGGCGAACAACAGCGGTTCGTTGACAGCGAAGCAGACCGGGACGATGGCGGCCTTACCGACAGCGCGCATCTCCTGAGACTTGGCCAGGAAGCAGAACATAAAGACCAGGACGAGCGTGGCGCCGGTGCCGCCCATGCAGACGACGAAGTACTGGGCACCCTGGGTCAGAACAGCGGAAGCGTGCTGACCGGCCTGGAACGCAGCCAGGTTGTCGGTCATGTTGGCAACGAGGGCGGCGGCGATGGCAGGCTCGACGATCGAGGGGCCGTGGACGCCCACGAACCAGAACAGGCTCATGGCGCCGTAGATCACAGCGAGGCCGATGTAGCCGTCGGCAGCGGTGAACAGGGGCTGGAACACCTGGATTACGCCCTGGGCAAAGCAGAAGCCAAAGGCAGCGCGGAAGGCGATGTCAAAGACCCAAAAGACGGTGATGCAGACGGAGAAGGGGATGATGTCCTTAAAGGTCTGCGAGATGTTGGGCGGAACCTGCTCGGGCATCTTGACGGTGATGTTGCGCTTAATGAAGAACTTGTAGATGATGCCGGTCACAAACGCAGCGATGAAGGCGGTCAGCAGGCCTTTGGAACCAAGGTAGGTGGTGTTGAAGCCGCTGGCGGCGTCCGTGGCGATCGTGTCGCTCGAAAGGAGCAAGAAGCCGATGATGGCCGCGCACATGCACGAGATGAAGTTGATCTGGTTGTTCTTGGGCAGGTCGCGGTTCTGCGCGTCGGCGAAGTGCTTGGCCGTGGTGGCGGCGCAGGCGATGGCCAGGATGCCCATGGAGTAGTTGTAGCACTTCCACAGGGCGTTGTTGATGTCATCGGGCCAGTAGAAACCCCAGATGTTGGGGACCGAGGCTACCAGGCAGAAGATGGACGAGAAGATGATGATGGGGATGACGGAGATAAAGCCGTCGCGAATCGCCTTGAGATACTTGTTGCGGGCGATCGCGTTGAAAAAGGGCTGGCCCTTTTCGATGATGGCGATGAGTTGCTCCATGCAATGCTCCTAAGAGTCGGTGGGTTAGCAACGATGGTAGCTTTTGGCGTTCAGTTGCCAAAATGTTGACGTTGCCATTTTGCGACACAAAAAAAGACACGAACCGGTGGTTCCTGTGCCTGCGAACCGTCGATTCCTTATGCGTAAACGTTTGAGCCGCCCGGTGGCTCTGTGTTTGCACAATGGCAACGTTAATATTTGGGCGCCAAAAGCCGTTTGGGGAAGCAAAAATGTCGGTGAACGGTAGGTTTTGGGTGGTGAGCGTATGGTGGGGGAGGCGTTGGATATACTTGAAGGCGTTAAAAATGACTGCGTAGGGTGCCACCAATGGCATCGTCGACATAGAAAGATCGACCTATGGCCGCTGTTAAAAAATCGGTTTCCGTTAAGGATGTGGCGCGTCTCGCGGGCGTCTCGGAGCAGACAGTCTCGCGTACGGTGCACGATTCGCCCAGCGTGCGCCCCGAGACCAAGGAGCGCGTGCGTGCCGCCATGCGCGAGCTGGGGTATCGCCCCAATTTTGCCGGTCGATCGCTGCGCCGCGGTAAGTTTAAGACCGTTGGCGTCGCCATGTTCAACATTACCGGTACCGGCAACCTCGACCGTATGGAGGGCTTTGCCGCCGCGGCCGACAAACATGGCTATGCCATCACCCTCACTAAAGTAGATGGGCATCCGTATACCCTCGAGAGCGCATCGTCGCGCATGAGCGCGCTGCCGGTAGACGGCATGGTCGTGATCATGAATCGCATGCCGGCGGACTTTGGCACCTTCGAGCCGCTGCCCGGCATGCAGACGGTGCTCGTTACGATGCTGGAGCATCCGCTCTGTTCAACGGTCGATAACGACCAGTTCGATTGCTCGCGCCAGGTGGTCGAGTACTTGCTGGGGCGGGGGCACAAAACCGTGCACTTTATCTCGTGTCCCGAGCGCTCGCTTTCGGGCATGCGGCGCGAGGAAGGCTGGCGCGAGACATTGCGCGCGCATGGAATTGAGCCGCCGCGACTCGTCCGTGGGGATTGGACGGCACAGAGCGGATATGCTGCCGGTCAGGCTCTGGCGGAAGATCCGACCTGTACGGCCATTTATGCTTCCAACGATGCCATGGCATACGGCTGCATTCGCGGGCTCGAGTCGTGCGGAAGGCGTGTGCCCGAGGACGTGAGCGTGGTGGGTGTTGATGACAGCCTGGGCGATATCGTGCCCGACCGTCGCCTGACCACGGTGCGCTTTGACAACAAGCGCGTCGGCATGTGGGCGGTCGACAAGATTGCCGGCGCCGATGGGGGTGCGTCTGGCGTGGAGCACATGCTGATCCCCGGTGTGCTTGTAGAGGGCGATACGGTGCGCGATTTGCGTTAGGGTGCGGCCCTGTTTGGGTTGCCGCTAATTGTGTTCGATATTGTTCAGATTGGTTTAAAAACCGTTCACGGGCGAAAAGTGACCGTTCATAGTTCGAAATTACGTTTTGAGCTGTTCTTTTTTGTTTGAATGTTATTGTTTCTGTCATACACAACGCAGCGCGTATGCCCGGACGCGATGCTCTCCATTGGTTCATATGTGAAAGGAACGCAACATGGCAACCAAAGAAGAAATCTCGATGGTTGGATTCGAGATTGTCGCATACGCAGGTGACGCCCAGACCGATCTGCTTGCAGCGCTCGATGCTGCTCGCGAGGGTGACTTTGAGAAGGCCGAGCAGCTGCACAAGGATGCCAGCGATGCGCTCATCGGTGCCCACGACACGCAGACCAAGCTGCTTTCGCAGGAGGCCGGCGGTGGCGAGATGGAGATGACCTTCATCATGGCTCACGCTCAGGACACTCTCATGACCACTATGATTCTGGAGAAGCAGACACGCTTTACCATCGATGCCTACAAGCGCATCGCCGAGCTCGAGGCCAAGCTCGCCTAACGAGCCCTCACAACCAAGTCCCCTTCCAAAAGCTCTGCCGCTACCCGCGGCAGGGCTTTTTCTGTCCTCCTCCAAGTTGCGGTGAAATGGGGACTGAATAGGGGCCGGCGGGCGCAAAACAACCCCTATTCCACCGCAACTCATCCCGAGACAGTCATTGCGGACGTTCTTAAACGACTAGTCGTTGGGGGCAGTCTTGGAGCTTCTGCACGCCCTCCCGTTCGTTTTTTCGATGGGTGGGTATACTTCCATCCGCAATGCAGGCCGGAATGAGGAGGTGTCCAAATGCCGGACAACGGATTGATTCAAAAGACAGATGCGCACGAGATGGCTCATGGGCGTCCTGTCCAGATAACCGAGCATACGACGGTAACCGAGCTGCAGCCCAGCCTGTCCGATGTCGTGTGCGCAAACAAAAAGCTGCAGATTGGCTTTATCGTTGCGCTCGTGGTACTGGCGCTGCTGTCGGGCTTTGTAGCTCGTCCGCATTTCGCCGATACCAAGACTTGGGACTCCACCATCGAGGTCATCGATCAAAAGAAGGGCAACGTTTTGGCGCTCACGACCTCGTGCGTCGCCCTATCTGCGGGTATAACTGCGCTGCCGGGCGATACGGGAACGCCAGTTGCCGAGCAGCTCGCGCAGCTTTCGGGAAACTTGGGTATCGTGCTTGCCGTGCTCTACCTCGAAAAATATCTGCTGACCATTTTATGGTCGGTCGGGCTGGGCATCCTGATTCCGTTCTCGCTCGTACTCTTCGCGGTGTCGCTTGGCATTCACGGACGCTGGAGCACGAGCGCGGTCATTCGCCGCGTGGCAACGCGTGTGCTGGTGGTCGCCATAATTGGCATGGCGTTGGTGCCTGCAAGCGTTTGGGTGTCGCAGAAGGTCGACGAAACGTATCGCGTTAGCATCGAGGCGGCCGAGCAAAAGGCGGCCGACGCTGCGAGTGCGGCAGATAGCGATAGCTCCAAAACAAGCAAGAAAAAGACCGAGTCCGCAGAGTCCAAGAGCGTGCTCGAGCAGCTTGCCGACGGTGCCTCGGGCCTCGTCACGTCGGTGACCAGCGGCGCCAAGCAGATGACCGATGAAATTGTGCAGCAAGTGACCGATCTCATCGAAGGCGTCATTGTGATGATCGTGACCTCGTGCGTTATCCCGCTGCTGGTGCTCGCGGCGTTTCTATGGCTGGGACACACGCTACTGGGGATTGATATTTCCGGCCCGGCGAACTATTTGACGGGCCGCTTTCTGAGTGCTCCGTCCAAGCACGCCAAGAAGGGCAGGCAGTCTGAGTAGGCGGCAAAGCGTTCTTTGGAAGATCAACTGTAAGAAGGGCGGCCGAGACACGTTCTCGGCCGCCCTTTTGTTTGTTGAATACGCGGTCGCTACGTCCGCGCCGGGTCCAGACGGTCGGCAATCATCCGTAAACGGTATTTGTTCAAAAAAGAACAAAGATAAACAAATAATTCTTGCAGTTGATGTTCGAATGTGTTCAAATAAACATGAACAGTGAAGAACCGCACATTCAGATGCCCGGACCTGAACGCGATTCAACACTTCCAAACAGAAACTACGCACCTGCGTATCTCTCAAGGAGGATGTCATGAGGGTTGTAATCGCTTCCGATGCCGACGGTATGTCGATGAAGGAGTCCATCAAGGAGATGCTCATCGCCGACGGTCACGAGGTCGTCGACTATTCCGAGACCCCTGCCGCGGACTTTGTCGATTCCGCGACCGCCGTTGCCAAGGACCTGCTGGAGCACAAGGATTCCCAGGGCTTCGCATTCGATAAGTACGGCGTCGGCTCCTATATGGCCGCCGTCAAGATTAAGGGCATGGTCGTCGCCAACATTTCCGACGAGCGTTCCGCCTACATGACCCGCGAGCACAACGGCTCGCGCATGGTCACCATGGGCCCGGGCGTTGTGGGCACCGAGGTCGCCAAGAAGATCGCCCGCGAGTTCCTGCGCGCCCAGTACGCCGGCGGCCGTCACCAGATCCGTGTCGACATGCTCAACAAGATGGCCTAACGAGAGCCACCGAGAACTCGAACTTCTATCTCAACTTGTGAATTCAGACGAAAGGACGTTCTGATGAAGAAGACCATCGCAATCGGTTGCGACCATATCGTTACGGACGAGAAGATCTACCTGGCCGACCGCCTGGAGCAGGCTGGCTACAAGGTGCTCGACTGCGGCACCTACAGCCACACCCGTACGCACTATCCCATCTACGGCAAGGCCGTGGGCGAGGCTGTTGCCAGCGGCAAGGCCGACTTTGGTGTGGCCCTGTGCGGCACCGGCATTGGCATCACCAACGCCGTCAACAAGGTTCCCGGCGCCCGTTGCGCCCTGGTTCGCGACATGACCTCTGCCCTGTATGCCCGTCGCGAGCTCAACGCCAACATCGTGGGCTTTGGCGGCAAGATCACCGGCGAGTTCCTGATGGCCGACATCATGCTTGCCTTCCTGGAGGAGCCCTACGAGAAGACCCCCGAGCACGATGCCCTGATTGCCAAGATCGATGCCTGCAATAAGGCCGACGCTGAGGCTCAGGCTGACCCGCACTTCTTTGACGAGTTCCTCGAGAAGTGGGACCGCGGCGAATACCACGACTAAGGAGGTTACGCGGTTTTACCAAACCGCGTAACGGGTCGACGCTGCGCAGCCATCTGGTGGGCAATCTGCCGTTCAGCTTCGACGGCATGACCAGAAGGTCAATGCCGCCTCGCTTCACGGCACCTTGCCTCACCAGCTGGCTTCTCGCTGACGTTGAGCTGATCTGTGGGGTCGCCTCTGTTGTTGCGAAGCTTTCTGGTTCGGTAAGCTGCTCCGATAACACGTTTGCTTGCTGAGCTTGTGTGCTTCGTTTTGGCGGTACCCGGCATTCTGCAGCTTTTCAATTGACGGCTCGCGTTTCTGTGAGGGGGCGCGGGCCGGTTTTCTATCAGCCCTATTGACTTGGCGGGCTGTCGTAAGAAAGGGAAGGCTCCTATGGAGTTTGTTCTTGATAACGGTTCTATCCGCGTAGCACTGAGCACGGCGGGCGGCTCGTTCACCTCAATTGTGGCCGACGGTCGCGAGTATCTGTGGCAGGGCGATCCGGCGGTGTGGTCGGGCCAGGCACCTATTTGCTTCCCGATCTGCGGCGGTCTTCGTGACGGTCGCGCAATGACCATGGGCGGCCGCGAGGTAAAGCTCGCCCGCCACGGCTTTGCGCGCAAACAGGAGTGGAAGCTCGAGGAACAGAGCGACAACATGGTTGCGCTGAGCCTAAGCTCTACCGACCATGCCGAGTTGCTCGAGCAGTACCCGTATCCGTTTAAGATCGTTGCTCGTTACACGATTGATTCGGAAAAGGTGGCCGTGTCGTACGAGGTGACCAATGAGGGCACCGAGGACATGCCGTTCTTTGTGGGCGGTCACCCCGGCTTTAAGTGTCCGCTCGACGAGGGCGAGTCCTATGACGACTACGAGCTTCGTTTTGAACAGCGTGAGGCCACCGAGCTCTGTACTGCCGTTCCCTCGACGGGCCTGATTGATGTTGAGCATCGCAGCAAGAACCCCATGATCGGCCAGAACCTGCCGCTTACCCATGAACTCTTTGACTTCGCGGAGACCATCTTCGACGTGCTCGAGAGCCGCGTGGTTACGCTGACCAAGAAAACCGAGGACAGGGGCGTGCGCCTGACGTTCCCCGATATGTCGTTCCTGATTGTGTGGAGCAAGCCAGAGGGCGACTTTGTGGCTGTTGAACCGTGGGGTGGTCTGTCCACCTGCTCCGACGAGGACGATATCCTGGAGCACAAGCGTGGCTGCCTGGTGGCCAAGCCGGGGGAGACTGTTACCCGCGGCTTTGAGATCGAGATCCTTTAACGAGTTATCGTATGTTTGGGGCGGGTCATGCCGCCCCGGAACAGGAGTTCAACATGATTCTGACCGTTACCATGAACCCGTCGATTGATACGCGCTATCAGCTCGACAAGCTGATCATCGACGATGTTAACCGTGTGACGCCCGAAAAGACCGCTGGTGGCAAGGGCCTCAACGTGAGCCGTGTGCTGCTGCAGCTGGGCGACGACGTGCTCGCGACCGGTCTGCTCGGCGGCCACATGGGTGCCTATATGGCCGAGCTTATGGATGCCGATGGCGTCAAGAACGACTTTGTGCCCATTGCCGGCGAGACGCGCATTTGCCTGAATATCCTGCACGAGGGTAATCAGACCGAGCTGCTGGAGAGCGGCCCGCAGATCACCCCGGCCGAGCTCGAGGCCTTTACGGCCAAGTTCGCCGAGCTTGCAGCGAAGGCGGACGTTGTGACGCTTTCGGGCTCGCTGCCGCGTGGTGTCGATGCCGGCTACTATGCCGAGCTCGTCAAGATCGCCGAGGAGGCGGGCGCCAAGGTGCTGCTCGACACCTCGGGTGCATCGCTGGAGGCCGCGCTGGAGTCTGACGCTAAGCCTGAGCTCGTAAAGCCCAACCTGACCGAGATTAACGGCCTGCTGGGTACGTCCTTTACGACCGATGATGTCGATGCCCTGCGCGAGGCGCTTGCCGGCGATGGCCGCTTTGACGGTATTCCCTGGGTTGTCGTTTCGATGGGCGCTGCCGGTTCGGTGGGCTTCCATGAGGGTCGCGCGTTCCGCGCCAAGACGCCCGCGATTACGGCTGTGAACGCGACGGGTTCCGGCGACTCGACCATCGCCGGCTTTGCGCATGCCATTGCGGCTGGTGCCGACGACGTCACGGTGCTCAAGACCGCCAATACCTGCGGCAAGCTCAACGCTATGGATCCCAAGACCGGTCACCTGGTCATGGACCGCTGGGACGAGATCTACAACAACGTTGAAGTAACGGAGCTGTAGGGTTACGCGGTTTTACCAAACCGCGTAACGGCTCGACGCTGCAAACGCCCCTAAGCGGCAATCTGACGTTCAATCGTCGGGCATGACCAAAAGGTCAATGCCCTCCTCTTTCACGTCACCTTGCTCGCTTAGGGGCGTTTTCGCTGTCGTTGCCAAGACACCGGCGTTGCCTTGGTCGCAAGTAGTCATTGGGGACGCTCTTTAATGACTAGTCGTTTAAGAACGCCCCTTAAGAATGACCCCAATGACTACACTCAAAAACGGCGCCCGCCGGCGATGTTGCCGGCG
>CABRBC010000007.1:0-15793 GCA_902469055.1 uncultured Collinsella sp. | reverse complement strand
CTTCGACATCATTGTCGCAGCCCCGACCCGCGGTCACGAGCGGGGGCTCCTATCTTTTTAGTGCCCTCGGATTGGGTCATAGTGTCTGTCCGTCCTCTACCTGCGGCGTTGCCATCGCTGCCGAAGACGGCAATTGATTAGTTGGCACTTAGGGACGTTCCTTTTCTACCGGCAGTTTGGGACACTCCTGGCTTAGTAGTCGTTGGACGTTCTTAAACGACTAGTCAAATAAGAGCGTCCCCAATGACTAGGTTGGGCACATTGCTTTGTGAGTTTATTCAATCTTCTTTAATAACAATTAAGTTGTTTACCTGCTTAAAGTTACTTATCATTTTTAAAAATAATGCTCGAAAAAGCGTCCGAGAAGTCGCGGGACGGTTTTTGAGGGGTCGTTCGTCAAGCAATGTGGCAAGTTCTTGGTTAGATATTGGTCAGTTTTGGGTCAACCTTGCCAAAAGCTTGACGAATGCAGATTTAGACGTCGACGAATGAACATTTCAGGCAGGTTCCAAGCAAAATTCTGGGCTGATTCTCGATAATCGCCTTCAATCGTCCCTTGCCAAGCGCTGGCCTCGCGTACAATCTGCTCCGACATTCGCGCGCCGTCCGGCGCTTAAGAGGGGAGGGCCCCATGGCAAACGAGATCTGGACCATCAAGCGTTGTCTCGAGTGGACCAAGGAGTACCTGGCCGAGCGCGGCGAGGAGCACCCCCGTCTTTCTGCCGAGTGGCTGCTGTGCGCCGCCACGGGCCTGGCGCGCATTGACCTATATATGCGTATGGACGAGACGCTTAACGCGGCCCAGCTCGAGACCATGCATGCGGCCGTTGTCCGCCGCGCTAAGGGCGAGCCGCTGCAATACATCACCGGCAGCACGCAGTTTCGCATGATCGACGTCGCGTGCGCCCCCGGTGTGCTCATTCCGCGCCCCGAGACCGAGATGCTCGTCGAGGAAGTCCTCAATTATCTGGATGCCGAGGTGCTGAGCCCCGAGGCTGCTGCCCGTCAGCGTGTTGAGCTGCCTTGGAACGATGAGGTCGAAGAGGCCCGCAAAGCCGAGGCGGCGCTGGCCGACGAGCGCGCGACTGCCGAGCGCCGTGCCGCTAACCTGACGGCCGCCGATGAGGCGGCACTAGGCAGCGACGTGCTGGGCAGCCGTGCCTATGCCGAGGAGCTGGCCGACCGCGAGGCCGAGGAAGCCGCCGCGCAGGCAGCAGAAGCCGACGCCGCGGAAGCCGCCGAGCCCGAGCTCGACGAATACGGCATCGCCATCGAGGGTGCCGGCCAGGAGACGGCTTCAGCTCAGGATGCCGCTGCGCCTGCCTTAGCCGAGCCCTGCACTGCCCGCGTTCTCGAGGTCGGCTGCGGCACGGGCTGCATTTCGCTCTCCCTTGCCTGGGAGCGCCGCGGCCACGTTACCTGCACCGCCACCGATATCGAGCCGCGCGCCATCGATCTGGCCACCAAAAACCGCGACGCCCTCGGCCTCACGGCAGATGAGGTTGCCTTTAGCCTCACCAACCTGGTGAGTTCCATTCCCCGCGAAGAGTGGGGCACCTTCGACGTGCTCGTCTCCAACCCACCTTACATCCCGACCGGCGTCATGCGTTCGCTGCCGCACGAGGTCAAGGACTTTGAGCCCGACCTGGCGCTCGAGGGCGGCGCCGACGGCCTCGATATCTTCCGCCGCCTGCTCAATGCGGCGCCTTACATGTTGCGCGCCGGCGGCCTGTTTGCCTGCGAGCTCTACGAGGGTGCCCTCGATGCCGCGGCCGAGCTCTGTCGCCAGGCAGGCCTTTCGGACGTGCGTATCGTCCACGACCTCACCGATCGCCCCCGCATCGTCCGAGCCATCGTCACCGAGCCCAAACAGCGTATTTAAGCTGAATAAATAGACATTTGCGCAAGTTTGTCCTTGCAATATACCGTAAAACTTCTACTATAGAAGGAGAAAGGTATGTCAAATCAGCTGCATCGGTACCGTATCGTGCTTGATTACATTGAACCTTGGCTTGATGAGCAGGATGAAGCTACGCTGAAGCAGATTTATGCAGACCTTTTGGTGCTCGAGAAGGAAGGTCCCAGCCTTGGTCGTCCGCTGGTTGACCGCGTAAAGGGCTCGAAGCTTCATCATTTAAAGGAGCTGAGAGTGACGTCGTGTGGTGGGCAGGTGATTCGCATCCTCTTCGCCTTTGACCCCAAGCGCCAGGCGGTATTGCTATTGGCGGGTGATAAGTCGCGAGCGGGATCGTCAAGGGCAAAATGGAACGGTTGGTATGCGATCAACATTCCAAGGGCCGAGCAAATATACCGTCGCCACGTAAGGAGGCTCGATCGAGATGGAACTGCATGAGTATATGGAATCTCGCGGGATAACACGCGACTCCATTACCGCCGAGCAGGAGAGGACTCGCGATCGTATCGAAGCCTATAAGCTTGCTCAGATTCGCAGGTTAAAAGATCTAACACAGGCGTCGGTCGCCCAGTCGATGGGCGTTTCTCAAAAACGTGTATCCGAGCTCGAGCGTGGGGAGTTGGGTTCGATGAGGCTCGACACGCTGAGCAGGTACGCAGAGAGCCTCGGCGGAAAACTGGTTGCAAGCATCGAGTTTCCCGATCGTACCGTTACGCTTGCGCGCTAAAAATCTTCAATTAACCCCCTCACTTTCACCGACTACTAGAGCCGCTCACCAAACCAACATGCGCTCTGGGCAAATAGGTTGAATGTTTCGTGCGAGAATGCCCCACAGTAAACAAACTTGCACCGGAGCGTAAGGGGCTGGCATACACATGCAGACGGTCTATCGGGTATACGAGGGAACGCGCGAGCCGCATCGGCTTGCCGTCGAGCGCACGGCCGAGGTGCTCGGCCGCGGCGGCCTGGCCTTGATTCCGACCGAGACCGTCTACGGTGTTGCCGTGGCAGTCAACGCCTTCTCGGACGCCGTGCCCCAAGATACAAGCGAATTCCCATCGTGGCCGCGCGATCCGCAGGCTGCCGTCAATGGCGCCGCAGTTCCTGCGCTCGGCACCGGCTATCGCCGTATCTTCACTCTCAAGCAACGTGAGCTCACGCAAACCGTCGCTTGGCTGGTCGATGGCGTCGAAGCACTCGACCGCTATGGCGTGGATATCCCGGAAGATGCCCGCGTACTCGCGCGACGATGCTGGCCGGGAGCCCTGACTATCGTGGTCAAGGCAGCCCCCTGCGTGCCGACCTTTATGCGCGCTGCCGACGACACCGTGGCCCTGCGCGCTTCGGCCTCTCCCGTGGTCCAAGCGCTCATCCGCGCCTGCGGCAGTCCCCTTGCCTGCACGAGCGCCAACACGCACGGCGCGCCTTCGCCGGCAAGCTTTGCCGCCGTCGAGGGTCGCATCCTGGAGGGGGTCGATGTTGCCGTCGACGCCGGTGAGACCCCGTGTCGCGACGCCTCGACCATCGTGTCGTTCCAGCACGGCGGGCTCCAGATCCTGCGCCAAGGCGCACTTCCCGCATCAGAGATCGAGCGGGTCCTGTCCGACCCGATGCAATAGAAGGGTGTAAGCGATGTCGTTGAATCTGGGCAGCCTGGGCATGGAAGATGCCTCGTTTAACTTTGGCGGTTCCTACATCATGGCGCTCGACTGCGGCACTACCTCGGTACTCGCGGCCATTGTCGACGAATACGGCTGCATCGTTGCCCAGGCGCGTCGTAGCGTCAAAACCAGCTTCCCGCGCCCCGGCTGGGTGGAGCAGGATCCCACGGAGGTGCTTGCCAGCCAGATCGGCGTGATGATGGAGGTTCAGTTTAAGAGCGGCATCCATTCCGATCGCATCGCCGCCATCGGCATCTCCAACCAGCGCGAGACCACGGTGGTCTGGGACCGCGTGAGCGGCCAGCCCATCTATAACGCCATCGTATGGCAGTGCCGTCGTACCGCGCCGGCGATCGACGCGTTGGTTGAACAGGGTTGCGAGGAGCTGGTGCGCTCCCGCACGGGACTTACGCTTGACCCGTATTTCTCGGCCTCCAAGGTGCAGTGGATTCTCGACAACGTCGACGGCGCACGCGAGAGCGCGGCGGCGGGCGACCTCATGTTTGGCACCATCGACACCTGGCTCATCTACAACCTCACCGGCGGCCAGGTCTTTGCCACCGACTACACCAATGCCAGCCGCACGGCACTCTTTAATATCCATACGCTCGATTGGGACGACGACCTGCTGGCGCTCTTTGACGTTCCACGTTCCATGATGCCCGAGGTTCGCTGGAGCTCGGGCGACTACGGCCGCGTCGCGAGCGACATCATGACCAACATGCCGCCCATCATGGGCGTGGCGGGCGACCAGCAGGCATCGCTGTTCGGCCACTGCTGCTTCTATCCCGGCCAGACCAAAAACACCTATGGCACGGGCTGCTTTATGCTCATGAACACCGGCGACGAGATCGTCGAATCCAAGAATGGCCTGGTCTCCACCATCGGTATCGCTGCGGACGGCAAAGTCAGCTATGCGCTCGAGGGCTCTATTTTTGCCGCCGGCTCAACGATGAACTGGCTTCGCAACAACATGGGCATCATCTCGAGCGTGAGCGAGTCGGCACAACTCGCCGCTTCGATTAGCGACAACGAGGGCTGCTACTTCGTTCCCGCCTTTGCGGGTTTGGGCGCTCCCTGGTGGGACCCGCATGCCCGCGGTATCGTGTGCGGCCTGACCGGTGCCTCGAGTCGCGCGACCATTGTGCGTGCGGCCTGCGAGTCCATGGCCTACCAGAGTTATGACGTGCTGCGCGCCATGGAGCAGGACGTGGGACTTTCGATTGAGCGCCTGTCCGTCGATGGCGGCGCCTCACGCAACGAGTTCATCATGCAATTCCAGGCCGACCTGCTGGATATCCCCGTGCTGCAATGCGAGACGGTGGAGACCACGGCAATCGGTGCCGCGTACTTGGCGGGTCTTGCCGTCGGCTATTGGGAAGACCTTGAAGAGCTGGAGCAAAATGCCCAGATCGTTAGGACCTTCCTTCCCCATATGCCCGCCGAGCGTCGCGAGCAAAACCTTGCGGGCTGGCGTGATGCAGTCAAGCGCTCGCTCAGTACCGCACAGTAGGGCTGCGATGGGCTGTTCGATACAACAAACCGCTAAACTTATGCATGGCGTGCGGCGGCAACATTGCTGCGCGCCTTGTCAGCAAGGCCGTTTTGCGGCTGCAACGAAAGGGGCAATCAATCCATGACCGTCACCTACGATGCGTCCCGTGTGACGCTTGTCGACCACCCGCTCGTCCAGCACAAGCTGTCGATCCTGCGCGACAAAAACACCGGCACCAACCAGTTCCGCCAGCTCGTGCGCGAACTCGCGCTTTTTGACGGCTACGAGGCCATGCGCGACCTGCCTATGGAAGACGTCGAGGTCGAGACCCCCATCACTACCGCCACGTTCAAACAGCTTGCCGGCAAAAAACTCGCCATCGTGCCCATCCTGCGTGCGGGCCTTGGCATGGTCGACGGCATCCTCGACCTGGTGCCCTCCGCTCGCGTGGGCCACATCGGCATGGAGCGCGACGAGGTCACCCACGAGCCGCACGAGTATTACTGCAAGATGCCCAAGGATATCGACCAGCGCATCTGCCTGGTCGTCGACCCCATGCTCGCCACGGGTGGTTCGGCCGAGATGGCCATTAGCTACCTGCGCGAGCGCGGTGTCAAGGACATCCGCATGCTGTGCATCGTCGCGGCCCCCGAGGGCCTCAAGTCGCTGACTGAGAAGGATCCTGATGTGCATATCTATACCTGCGCCATCGACGACCATCTCAACGAGGCGGCCTACATCGTTCCCGGCCTGGGCGACGCCGGTGACCGCATCTACGGCACGCTCTAGTCGCTGGGCTAAGACGGCCGCGGCTGCAAATACGAAGAAACGGTGCGCGCGGATGAACAAAAGGCGACCGCGCGCACTCCTGTTAACGGACGTTTTGCCCCGCAGGGTTCGAGAAAAACGTATTACCGTACCTGCGGCATAAAGAAGGTCTTAAGAAAACGAACAGGTGCGTATTAACCGATGCTTTTTCGGTTGTACTTTAGCGATTGGCTCGTACAATAGTCACCAATGTTTGGCGGGAACTGTCCTGTGAGGCGATAAAAAAGGAAAGTGAGGACGCCAGTGTTTCAGATAGCCGATCTGCTCGCTATCGTTGCAGGTGCCATCGCGGGCGCGATTGCCTTCCTTCCCTTTGTCTTTACGCTCAAGCCGGTTCTTGACGATAAGCAGAATGCGGACATGCTCAAGGGTATGGTGAGTCTGGTGGTCTCGGCAATCGCCCTGCTCGTCTTTACCTTGGTTGTGTTTGTGTTGTTCGGAGAGGCATTTCGCATGTTCCTCCTGGGCGAGGCGATCGGCTTCGTGGCCTTTATGGCCGCCTGCGCGGTTCGCGTCGCCAAGGCGCTACGAGATCCTCATGAGGTCGAAAGGTAAGTCGTGGAAATTTTTGAAAAGCTGCCTGATGAGATTAATCATCTGGTCAGCGAGTTCAGCTCCACCCCTGTCGTGGGCGATCTGAGCTGCGGCATCACGCAGTACTCGTTTTGGCTGATCGTCTCCACGATCGTGCTCCTGATCGTCCTGGCCGTGTTCAAGAAGAAGCAGACCCTGGTTCCCAAGGGCTTCTTCGTCAACGGTTTCGAGTACATCATCGAGTACGTCGAGAACGATATCGGCAAGGGCGTCGTGGGTGAGAACTGGAAGAAGCACTTCCCGTTCCTGTGCTCGCTTTTCCTGTTCATCCTGATCAATAACATGATCGGCCTGATCCCGGGAATGAAGCCCGGCACCGGTGCAATCGGCTCCACCGCCGCGCTCGCCATCTTCGCCTTCGTGTACTTCATCTACTACGGATGCAAGGCTCACGGCGTGATCGGCTACATCAAGAGTCTCGCCCCGCAGGGCGTGAGCTTCCCGATGAACGTGCTCGTGTGGGTCGTCGAGCTCTTCTCGACCTTCCTGCGCCTCATCACGCTCGCCGTCCGTCTGTTCTGCAACATGTTCGCAGGACACGTGGTCATGGGCTCGTTCGCCATCATGGCGAGCATGTTCATGCAGCCGCTGCTTCAGCAGGTTTCCGCGGCGCACGCCGTCGGCGCCCTGCCTTCGCTGGCCTGGCTTGCCATCCTCATCCTGATCTATGCGATCGAGCTTGTGGTCGGTGCCATCCAGGCTTACGTCTTCACGGTCCTTACCGCCGTGTATGTCTCCGAGGCAGAGGAGGTCGCGGAGGAGGAGTAGTCTTCCGCTCGCACCTTAAAGGTAAGGCAATTCGTTAAACCGCCGGTGCCCGTACCCATGGAGCCCGGTAGTTATAAAAAGGTTATCCTGCGTGAAATAAGACACGCACGACAAAGGAGGAATCGTGGGAGTTATCGGTTACGGTCTCGGTGTTATCGGCGCTGGTCTTGCTATCGGCCTGTCTGCTCTGGGTGCTACGGGTGCTATGGCCCGTCAGCCTGAGGTCCAGGGCCGCGTGTTCACCGTCTTCATCATGGGCTCCGCCTTCGGCGAGGCTCTGGCTCTGATCGGCTTCGTTGTCGCGCTGATCGTTAAATAGCACGGAGCGTCAAGTATGAATCTTTCATCCCAGAAGAGCGCGATCGCACTCTCCGCGTCCGCGGCCGCGCTGCTCATGCCGGTTTCCGCGTTCGCCGAGGACGGCGCTGCCGGTGCGGACATCCTCATCCCTAAGATGGCGGAGTTCATCCCGGCGCTTATCGCCTTCCTGATTATCTGGATCGTGCTGGCCAAGGTCGCCCTGCCGGGCATCATGAAAACCATGGAGGAGCGCGGCAAGAAGATCGAGGAGAGCCTCGACGAGGCCGAGAAGACCAAGCAGGAGGCCATCGCCAAGCGCGCTGAGTCCGACTCGATCGTCACCGACGCCCGTCGTCAGGCTGCCGACATCGTTCTCGAGGCCCGTAAGGACGCCGAGTCCGAGCGCGCCCGTATCATCGAGGCTGCTCACAAGGAGGCCGAGGAGATCATCGCCAAGGCCCATACGACCGTCGAGGACGAGCGCAAGTCCATCTACGCCGGTGCCGCGAGCTCCATCGCCGACCTGTCCGTTGCCGTCGCCACCAAGATCGTGGGCGAGGCACTCGAGGACGATGCCGAGCAGAAGAAGCTCATCGAGCGCTACATCCAGGAAGCAGGTAGCCTGAATGCCGACTAGCCGCTATCAGGACAAGGTGCTCGAGACCTACGCGCGTTCCCTTTTGGAAGCCGCCAAGGCCGAGAACCATGTGTTCGAGGACCTCGAGATGATCGAGCGCCTGGCTTCTGCCAGCCCCGAGATCATCGCCGTGCTCGACACCATGTCCAAGCGCGACCAGCTCGACCTTCTTCCCAAGGTGGCAGCTGCCTTTAAGTATGTTGCCGAGGAAGACGAGGATGTAGTGGGCGTGACCGTCACCACGGCGATCCCGCTCGACGACGAGCTGCGTCAAACCATCACTAAGAAATGCGAGCAGGACTTCGGCCGCAAGGTATTCCTTATCGAGCAGGTCGACCCGTCTATCGTGGGCGGCCTTGTGCTCGAGGCCCGCGGCGAGCGTCGTGACATTTCCGTCAAGACGCAGCTGCGCATCGCGCAGGAGACCCTCGCAAACTCTGCTAATTCGTACGGAGGTGAAGCCTAATGTCCGAAACCCTCAATGCCCAGGATATCGCCAAGAAACTGCAGGAGCAGCTTACGAGCCTCTCCGCGACGGTCGATACGCATGAGGTTTCAACGGTCGACGAGGTAGGCGACGGCATCGCGCGCGTCTCCGGCCTTAAGAGCGCCATGGCAGGCGAGCTTCTGGAGTTCAAGAGCTCCGATACCGGTGAGACCGTCTTTGGCCTTGCCCAGAACCTTGACCGTGACGAGGTCGGTGCCGTTCTGTTTGGTGCCGTCGACTCCATCAAGGAAGGCGACGAGTGCCGCACCACTGGCCGCATTATGGATATCCCCGTGAGCCGTGCCATGCTCGGCCGCGTCGTCAATCCGCTCGGCCAGCCCATCGACGGCCTGGGCGACATCGTCGCCACGCACCGTCGCCCCATCGAGTTCAAGGCCCCCGGCGTCATCGATCGTACCCCGGTGTGCGAGCCGGTTCAGACCGGTCTGCTCGCTATCGACTCCATGGTGCCTATTGGCCGCGGTCAGCGTGAGCTCATCATCGGCGACCGTAAGACCGGTAAGACCGCCATCGCCATCGACGCTATTCTCAACCAGCGCGGCAAGGGCATGGTCTGCATCTATGTCGCCATCGGCCAGAAGGCCTCCACGGTTGCCAACATTCGCGAGACCCTCGCTCAGCACGGTGCGCTCGACTACACCATCATCGTTTCGGCCACCGCTGCCGATTCCGCCCCTATGCAGTACATCGCGCCTATGGCCGGTGCCGCTATCGGCGAGTTCTTCATGTACAACGGCGAGGACGGCAAGCCCGCCAGCGAGACCAACCCCGGCGGCCACGTGCTCGTCATCTACGACGACCTGTCTAAGCAGGCTGTGGCCTACCGTCAGATGTCGCTGACGCTGCATCGTCCGCCCGGACGCGAGGCCTATCCTGGCGACATCTTCTACCTGCACTCTCGTCTGCTCGAGCGTGCCGTCAAGATGTCCAAGAAGAACGGTTACGGCTCCATGACGGCACTGCCGATCATCGAGACCCAGGACGGCGACGTCTCGGCCTACATTCCGACCAACGTCATTTCCATTACCGATGGTCAGATCTACCTGCAGTCCGAGCTCTTCTTCCAGGGTCAGCGCCCGGCAGTTGACGTGGGCATTTCCGTGTCCCGCGTCGGTGGCGACGCGCAGACCAAGGCTATGAAGCAGGTCGCCGGCAACCTCCGTCTGGACCTCGCTTCGTATCAGGAGCTCGCCGGCTTTACCCAGTTTGGCTCCGACCTTGACGAGGCTACGCAGAAGCAGCTGACCCATGGTGCCCGCATGACCGAGCTCCTGAAGCAGCCGCGTTACAAGCCGTTTGAGGTTGGCGAGCAGATTGTTACGCTGTTCGCTGGCAACGAGGGCTTCCTGGATGACCTGGAGATCGCCGACGTGCTGCCTTTCCGTGCCGAGCTCATCGAGTACATGGACAATGGCTTTGGCTCGCTGCTCGACAAGGTTCGCGCCAAGAAGATCGATGATGACACCAAGGCTGAGCTCTTGCGCGTCATCGGCGACTTCAAGCAGCAGTTCATGGCCAAGCACCATTCGGATGTTTCTGGATCAGAGGAGAACTAAGCCCCATGGCCAACCTTCGCGACATTAAGAAGCGAATCTCCTCGGTTACCACGACCAAGCAGATCACGCGCACGATGGAGATGGTCTCTACGGCCAAGATTCGTCGTGCCCTCGATCGCTCCAAGCAGGCCGAGCCCTATAAGGAGGCGCTGACCGACGTCATGTTGACGGTCGCCGGCGACGCCTCCTGTTCGGGCACCGATCCCATGCTGCAGAAGCATGAGAGTGTCAAGCATGGCCTGATTGTCGTTATTGCCTCGGACCGCGGCCTTGCCGGCGGTTTCAATACGACGGTGGAGCGCACGGCCGAAAAGCTCGCCGCTTCTTGGGCGAACGACGGCATCGAGTGCGAGATCATCGCGTGCGGGCGTAAGCCGGCCACGTATTTCCGTGACCGCGCAAACGTCGTCATGCACTTTGAGGGCAACTCCTCTGAGCCCGATTTCAATCAGGCCCGCATGATCTCCTCTCATATCTGCGATGCGTATCGTGCCGGTGAGCTTGACCGTGTCGAGCTTGTCTACCACCACGCCAAGAACCGCGTGGATCAGGAGCTTCGCGTCGAGCATCTGTTGCCGCTCGACCCCGAGATGATCGCTATGGCCCACGGTCCGCGTAAGAACGAGACCGACGCCCCTAAGCGCATCTCGTCCACGTTCGAGTTCGTGCCCTCTCCCGAGCATGTTCTCGGCAAGCTTGTACCGTCTTATATCCTGACGGTCATCTACCAGGCCCTGATCGATTCGGCGGCTGCCGAGCAGGGTGCACGCCGCAAGGCCATGCACTCCGCGACGGAAAACGCCACCGCGATCATCTCGACCCTTACCCGCACGTATAGTCGCGTGCGCCAGGCTTCGATCACGACCGAGATTAACGAGATCGTCGGCGGAGCCTCAGCATTGGAGGAACAGTAATGGCTAATAACACCGTAAAGCTTGCGGTCGAGGAAGCCACCAAGAAGACGACTGCCGGTGATGGTCGCATCGTGCGAATCATCGGCCCTGTCGTCGACGTCAAGTTTGACGGCGCGGTGCCCCCGATCTACAACGCGCTCACGGTCGAGGCCGAGACCCCGATCGGTCACCTGAGCACGATCCTCGAGGTCGAGAGCCAGCTTCCGGGCGGCGTCGTCCGCACGGTCGCCATGTCCTCGACCGACGGCCTGCAGCGCGGCCTCATCGCCACCGATACCGGTGAGCCCATGAAGATGCCCGTTGGTCCCAAGACGCTCGGCCGCATTTGGAACGTCATGGGCAAGCCCGTCGACGGCAAGCCCATGCCCGAGGTGGAGGAGTTCTACCCCATCCACCATGCAGCGCCCCGTTTCGACGAGCTCACCACCAAGACCGAGATCTTCGAGACCGGCATCAAAGCCGTCGACCTGCTCGAGCCCTACATCCGTGGCGGCAAGACGGGCCTGTTCGGCGGCGCCGGCGTCGGCAAGACCGTTCTGATTCAGGAGCTCATCAACAACCTCGCCCAGGAGCACGGCGGCACCTCGGTGTTCACCGGCGTCGGCGAGCGTACCCGCGAGGGCACCGACCTGTTCCTCGAGATGAGCGAGTCTGGCGTTATCGACAAGACCTGTTTGGTCTATGGCCAGATGAACGAGCCGCCCGGAGCGCGTCTGCGCATCGGTCTGGCCGGCCTTACCACCGCTGAGTACTTCCGCGACCGCGGCCAGGACGTTCTGCTGTTCATCGACAACATCTTCCGCTTCTCCCAGGCAGGTTCCGAGGTTTCCGCACTGCTGGGTCGTATGCCGTCCGCCGTTGGTTACCAGCCCACGCTGGCAACCGAGATGGGCGACCTCCAGGAGCGCATTACCTCGACCAAGACGGGCTCCATTACCTCCGTCCAGGCTGTCTACGTCCCCGCAGACGACCTGACCGACCCGGCGCCTGCCACGACGTTTACGCACCTCGACGCCACCACGGTTCTTTCGCGTAGCATTTCGTCGCTCGGCCTGTTCCCGGCTATCGACCCGCTCGCATCTTCCTCCGACGCTCTCGATCCCTCGATCGTCGGCGAGGAGCACTACCGTGTCGCCGTCAAGGTCCAGGAGCTCCTGCAGGAGTACTCCGACCTTCAGGACATCATCGCCATTCTGGGTATGGACGAGCTGTCCGAGGAGCAGCGCCTTACGGTCAACCGTGCCCGTAAGATTCAGCAGTTCCTCTCGCAGTCCTTCCACGTCGCGGAGAAGTTCACCGGCAACCCCGGTGTCTACGTCCGCGTCGAGGATACCGTCCGCTCTTTCGCCGAGATTGTCGACGGCAAGGCCGATGACCTGCCCGAGCAGGCTTTCCGCTATGCTTCCACGATTGAGGACGTGCGCGAGCGCGCACGCAAGATGGGGGAGAAGTAGGTTATGCGTATCCGCATCGTGTGCCCCGTGAGCTGCGCCTATGAGGGCGACGCTGCGTTTGTGTCGATTCCGTCCACGGATGGCGAGTTTGGCGTTCTGCCTGCTCACTCCAGCGAGATCTGCACGATCGACCGCGGTTACGTTCGCGTTTCCGATAAGGCCATGGGCACTGTCGACCACACGTTTGCCGTGGCCGGCGGCTATGCCCAGGTTGCGGACGATGTCGTGACCGTTCTCGCCGAGCGCGCTTGCGATTTGGCGACCGTCGATGCCGACAAGCTTAAAGCTGATATTCAAGGTTTTGAAGAGAAGCTGGGTAATTTGTCGGAGGATGATGCACGCCGCGCCTACCTCTATAATGAAATCGCATGGTGTAAGCTCAAGCTTGCCCAATAGTCAAACGATTTAGCGTTCGACCATTTGCGAACACATCATGCCCGGGATGGCCCAGCCACCCCGGGCATGCTTTTTGAAAGGGTAGACCTTGGATATTATCCGCGTTGAGGGTGGCCACGCCATCGGAGGCTCCGTGCCCGTCTCGGGTGCCAAGAACTCCGCGCTCAAACTCATGGCGGCAACGCTTCTGGCGCCGGGCAAGACGACGCTGCAGAACGTGCCCGATATTTCCGATGTTCACGTGATGGGCAAGGTGCTCAAGGGCATGGGCGCTACGATCGATGTTCTCGACGAGCACACGCTCGAGATTGATACCTCTCAGGTCGATTCTTGGGAGGCCCCCTACGAGCTCGTTGCCAAGATGCGTGCTTCCACCGCCGTGATGGGACCCCTGCTGGGTCGCTTCCATCGCGCCAAGATCGCCATGCCGGGCGGCTGCAACCTGGGTGCTCGCAAGATCGATATGCACATTCTTGGTCTTGAGGCCCTGGGCGTTGAGTTCGATACCGCCCACGGTTACATCAACGCTAATGCGCCCCAAGGTCTGCGCGGTACCACCGTCACGCTCGAGTTCGCCAGTGTCGGTGCGACCGAGAACCTCATTATGGCATCCGTGCGCGCGCAGGGCACCACGGTTATCGACAATGCCGCCCGCGAGCCCGAGATCGTCGATCTCGCCAACATGCTCAACGAGATGGGCGCCAAGATTGTTGGCGCCGGTACGCCTGTCGTGACCATCGAGGGCGTGGAAGAGCTGCATCCTGTTACCCATCGCGTGGTGGGCGACCGCATCGAGGCCGGTACCTTTATCGTTGCCGGTGCGTTGATGGCCGACGATCGCGGTGTCGATATCACGGGCTTTTGCCCCATTCACTTGGGCATGGTGCTCAAGAAGATGGAGCTCATGGGTATCGACTGCGAGCGCGTCGAGGATGGCGTCCATGTGAACCGTGTCGAGCGTATCAAGCCGGTCGACATCCAAACGCTTCCGTTTCCCGGCTTCCCGACGGACATGCAGGCGCAGATTATGGTACTCTCCGCCCTTGCCGACGGCAGTTCCGTTATTACCGAGAACATCTTCGAGAATCGCTTTATGTTTGCCTCTGAGCTGGTGCGCATGGGTGCCGACATTCGTATCGAGAGCCATCATGCCATGATTCATGGCGTCAAGGGCTTCTCGGGTGCACAGGTTACCTCGCCCGATCTGCGTGGCGGAGCGGCCCTCGTCGTAGCGGGCTTGATCGCTGACGGGACGACCGAGGTTTCGGCTATTCATCACATCAAGCGCGGCTACGAGCAGTTTGTCGAAAAGCTGCGGGCGCTCGGCGCGCATGTCGAGCATGCTACCGTCCCCGATCCCGTCATCTACTAATACAGGTTGCCTATGTTTAATAAAAAGCCCCTCGCGGATACCACCGCCCGAAGACCCTCAACTGGTGCGCAGGCCAAGATCTACAGTCGCGATAACGTGGCTCGCTATTCCGAGCGCGCTCGTCAACGTCGTCGTAGCCACACGATTCGTCACGTCGCGCTCATTGTCGTGCTTGGTGTGCTGCTGAGTGCCACTACCGCTGCCGGCCTGTGGTTTGCCACCATTATGGGCAAGCTCGGCGATTCTAATGTCATTACCGATAATCTGCGTCGGGTTCTGGTTGACACCGATGAGGCAAAGGATCCGTTCTACGTGCTGCTTCTTGGCACCGACGGCCGTCCGGGCGAGGATACGTATCGTGCCGACTCGATTATCCTGGCACGCATCGACCCCACGCAAAAGCAGGCGACGCTCATTTCCGTTCCGCGCGACACCAAGGTCGAGTACAAGGGCGAGACCATGAAGATCAACGCCTGCCATACCGTTGGCGGCGCCGAGGCCATGGTCGAGGCGGTCAACGAGCTGTGCGGTGTTCAGATTTCCCACTATGCCGAGGTCAGCTTCGACGGTATGCAGGCGCTGATTGATTCGGTTGGCGGTATCGACATTAACGCAACCGATGATGTTGACGACCCCGAGCACCTGGATATTAAGATTACCGCTGGCCAGCAGCATATGGACGGTGCCACCGCCCTTACCTATGCCCGCTGCCGCTACACCTATGCCGACGGCGATTACACGCGCATGCGCCACCAGCGTCAGGTGCTTGGCGCCCTTGCCAACCAGATTCTCAATAACTTCGATGCCACGAAGATTTTTGGCCTGGTTAATTCGCTGTCCGATATGCTCGTAACCGATATGAGCGTTCAGGATATCGTGGCTACGGTCAACGCCATGCGCGGTATGGATGTCGACGGTATCTACTCGGCCAACCTGCCCTCGTACGCCGACGACAGCACCACGATCGACGGTGTGAGCTACGTCTTTGTCTACGAGGACGAGCTCAAGGAAATGATGGAGCGCGTCGATGCCGGCAAGGATCCCAAGGGTCCCAACACCATGGGTCTTTCCGACGGTTCCAGTTCTACGATCGGCGACCTGAACAACAACACGTCTGACGACTACGCAAACGGTACCGCAACCTCATCGGTCAGCTCTGACGATTCCGATGACTCAAGCGATTCGAGCGATTCGGACTACTACGAAGAGCCCACCGGCGACGGCAACGGCTACGAGGCCAACTATTAGAGTTACGCGGTTTTACCAAACCGCATAACCGCTTGACGCTGCGCGGGCCGCATTTGGACAATCTGACGTTCAACTTCAAGGGCGCGACCAGAAGGTCAGCGCCCTTTCGTTTCACGTCACCTTGTCTCAAATGCGACCCGCTCGCTG
>CABRBC010000006.1:0-82779 GCA_902469055.1 uncultured Collinsella sp. | reverse complement strand
CTTCGACATCATTGTCGCAGCCCCGACCCGCGGTCACGAGCGGGGGCTCCTATCTTTTTAGTGCCCTCGGATTGGGTCATAGTGTCTGTCCGTCCTCTATCTGCGGTGTTGCCCTGGTTGGCACTTAGGGACGTTCCTTTTGTGCCGGCACTTGGGGGCAGTCCTAGTCGTTGGGGGTCTACCGACGCATTGGAGGTTTGCGCCTTCCATGCATGACAGCCGTCTCTTTTATGTTTCCTTTAGCCGTTGCTGCCTAGGATGGGGGTTAGTCGGTAGGAAGGGAGCGTCTATATGGACGACGCGAGCGAGCGTGCAATCGAAGAGGACATGCTCGATCAGTTCAATTACTTTGACGATGAGGATGAGGAGCTAATCGATCGTCGCGAGCCGGCATCGCTTGACTCATTTGATCTGGTCGATGAAGAGCCCGGCGAGGACGAGGGCGAATCAACGGAGCCCCCACAGCCTTCGCGCCTTGACTCGCTGCTTTCGAGAGCCCCCCTACACCATGGCGTTCGTGCCGGCGCACTCCATATGAAAACTGACTGGCACCAGATCGTGACGGCAGGCGATGAACTTGCCGTCGATGCGCCGCTCACCGATAAATCATCCATCATTTGCCGCACCGGCATGCTTATGCTGGCAAGCGGAACGGGTGCCTGGCGCGTGCGCGATACCATGAATCGTGTTGCCGCTGTACTCGGCGTCACGATTCACGTCGACCTGAGTCTTCTGTCGTTTGAGTGCACCTGCATCGAAGATGGTCACTGCTTTAACGAGGTTGTCAGCCTGCCCACAACGGGAGTCAATACCCATCGCATTTGGATGATGGAGAGCTTCTTAAAGGAAATCGAGACGTATGGGCGCCGGTTTACCGTGCACGAATACCACGAGATGCTCAAGACCGTTGAGAGCTCAAAGCCCGATTACGCTCCCTGGCAACAGGGCCTTGCGGCAGCCTGTGCTTGCGGCGCCTTCGTCTTTTTGCTCGGCGGCGGCCCTATCGAGATGGCCTGCGCATTCGTAGGCGCTGGTGTCGGTAACTTTGCCCGCTCCCATATTCTCAAGCAGGGTCTTGGCCAGTTTAGCGCGCTGACGACTGGTGTTGCGCTCGCTTGCGTTTCGTATCTGCTGGCATTGCTCGGCCTTGGCCAGGTCGTACCGGGGGCAATGTCGCACCAAGAAGGCTATATCGGCGCCATGCTCTTTGTGATTCCCGGCTTTCCCCTCATTACGGCAGGCCTCGACATCGCTAAGCTCGATATGCGAAGTGGAATCGAGCGTCTTTCGTATGCTGTGTCGATTATTGTGATGGCGACCCTCGTAGGTTGGATGGTTGCCGAGTGTGTTGGCCTGGCGCCGGACGACTTTGCCCCACTGGGCCTTTCGCCGCTTGCCCTTACGCTCCTGCGCGTGGTGATGAGCTTCGTTGGCGTATTCGGCTTCTCGGTGATGTTCAACAGCCCGGTAAAGATGGCCGCGGCAGCTGGGTTGATCGGCGCCGTTTCCAATACCCTGCGTCTGACCCTTGTCGATGCGCCGACGATGATTCCCTTCCTGGGCCTCAGCACGGGAATGCCTCCCGAGGCAGCAGCGTTTATCGGCGCGCTGGTATCGGGTCTGCTGGCAAGCTTGGCCGAAGTCAAGCTCACCTACCCGCGTATCGCTCTCACGGTGCCTTCGATTGTCATTATGGTGCCGGGTTTGTATCTGTATCGCTCGATGTATTACATGTGCACCTTCGACGCAGTCAATATGCTCGGCTGGTTTGTGCGCGCAGTGCTCATCGTGGCGTTTTTGCCCGTTGGCCTGGGTGTGGCGCGTACGCTCACCGACCCTCGCTGGCGCCACACCAGCTAATTGGTGCAAGGGGGGACAGGTTACTTTGCACCCCCAATGAATTGCGGTGAAATAGGGACTGAATTGCTGCTTAAAGGGTCAAAACAGTCCGTATTCCACCGCAACTTATGGGGTCGGGGGGATTATCGGTGCCCTGCATCTTCATAAACTCAACGCTTACGAAGCGCATGCGTTTCGTGCTAGGCTGGTTCCACCACATAAGTAGTCGCAGACGCGCGTACCACGGGCGGGCGAGATGAAGTTCCAACAGCTCCATCTTGCCCGCCCGTTTTTGTTGCGTGGCGCCGCGGTACAACACAGAGAGGAATCTGCCCTTTATGCCTATCAACAAACGAGAGAGCCTGCTGTTCACCTTTATCATGTGCTTTTGCATGGTGCTCTGGATGAGCATCTACAACGTTGCCCTGCAGCACGGGGCCATCAACGGCGAGGTCGTTGCCGCTGCGTGGCTCGGCTTCCCCGTTGCCTACATTTTTGCCATGTGCTGCGACTGGTTCGTCGCCAGCCCGCTCGCCAAGGGTTTCGCCTTTAAGTACTTGGTCACGCCGGGCAAGAGCTCGCCACTTGCCATGACGCTCGCCGTCAGCTCCTGCATGGTCGTTCCCATGGTCATCATCATGTCGCTGTACGGTGCCTGCGAGGGTCTGACGCACATGCCCGGCGGCATCCTTGCGAACCTGTATTCCGTGCCCGCGATCTGGATGATCAACATCCCGCATAATTTTGTGATGGCGCTGCCGTGGAACCTTTTGGTAGCCGGTCCGATTTCCCACTTCGTCTTCCGTCGCGCCTTCCCTGTGGGGACGGTTTTCGAGGAGGAGCATGCCGAGCTCTTGGAGCAGGCTATGGCTCCTGAGTGCGAGTAGCTCGCTTAGGGATCTGCTGAGCGCGGGCGACTTGCTTGGTTGGAGCCCTAAGCGTGGATAGCTCTCTCGGCGACATCGCGGGCGTGAGCGGTGCGCATGACCGGAGGGCCCGTGCTGCTCCGTTGCCCGACGTGCTAGCGCGCAGAACAATCTGTTGGTGCATTCGGCGGCTGCTGAAGCGTTTCGGCAGCCGCTTTTTATACGGAGCTTAAATACAACAGTCTGTTGTATTACGTAGAGTGGTAAATCTCTAGCAGGAAAAATGCGAGAGACGGAGCATTATGGCGTTGCTAGTAGGACTGGACGTAGGGTCGACGACGACCAAAGTTTACGCGATGCACGAGGATATGACCGAGGCGTGGTGGGGATATCGCCGCCACGGGGCGTGTCAGACAGCGAGCGTGCGCGCCATGCTCGGCGAGCTCGCCGAGCGCTTTCCCCATGAGTCGCTGTGCGTTGCGGTGACCGGCTCGGGTGCGCGCGATATCGCGACCGCGCTGGGCGCCTCGTACGTTCAGGAGGTGGTCGCCAACGCGCTCGCGATCAGCAGGTTCTATCCGCAGACGCGCTGCGCCATCGAGCTGGGCGGCCAAGACGCCAAGATGATCTTCTTCCGCACCAACGATAAGGGAGACATCGAGGTTGCCGACATGCGCATGAACGGCTCGTGCGCAGGCGGTACCGGTGCATTTATCGACGAGATGGCAAAGCTCATGGGGGTCGGCACCGAATCGGGCGAGTTCGAGCAGCTCGCAAGCCGGGGAACGACCGTCCACGAGGTCTCGGGCCGCTGCGGCGTGTACGCAAAGACCGATATCCAGCCGCTGCTCAACGAGGGCATTCCTACCACCGACCTGGCGCTTTCGGCGCTTCACGCGGTCGCCCGCCAAACGATCGGCGGTCTGGCCCAGGGTATCGACATCGAGCCGCCGGTAATCTTCGAGGGCGGTACGCTCGCCTACAACCCCACGCTGGTCCGCGTGTTCCGGGAGCAACTGAATCTATCGGACGATCAGGTTATCGTCCCGCGCGATCCGCAGATCATGGTCGCGCGCGGTGCCGCCCTGTCGCTGACCGACATGTTCGCATCGTCCCAACCGATCGACCTTCCCGACGCTTTTGTCCGGCTGGATAAGCTCGAGACGGTCGCGCCCGCAAGCGGGGAGGGACGTCTTGCCCAGCCCTTTTTTACCACACCTGCCGAGCAGGCGGATTTTACGGCACGCCATGGCAAAGAGACGCCGGCAAAGGGTCCGGATGCGTATGCGCCCGGAGAGACGGTGCGTGTGGCGCTCGGTATCGATTCGGGGAGCACGACGACCAAGTTCGCCCTGGTCGATGAGGCGGGTGAGCTTGTCGATTCGTTCTACGCGTCTAATAACGGCAGACCGCTCGACGTCGCCCAACAGGGTCTTGTCAGCTTGAAGAACCGCTGGGAGACAGCGGGAGTCACGCTTGCGATCGATGCCGTGGGCACCACGGGATACGGCGAGGAGCTTTTCGCGCGCGCGTTCCACGCCGACTACCATACGGTCGAGACGGTCGCGCACGCCCGCGCCGCGTGCGCATGCGTTCCCGATGCGACCTTCGTGCTCGACATCGGCGGACAGGATATGAAGGCCATCTGGCTCAACCACGGCGTGCTGACCGATATCGTCGTCAACGAGGCGTGCTCTGCGGGCTGCGGCTCGTTCCTCGAGGGTTTTGCCAAAAACCTCGGAATAGCCGTTGAGGATATCGCGACCGAGGCATTTTCGTCCAAAGCCCCCGCCGTTCTCGGCAGCCGCTGCACGGTGTTCATGAACAGCAGCGTCGTTTCCGAGCAGCGGCGCGGTAAGGGTCCGGGCGACATCATGGCCGGTCTCTGCCGTTCGATTATCGAGAACGTGTTCACCAAGGTCATTCGCGTTTCAAATCTCAACCGTCTGGGCGACAAAGTCGTCGTCCAGGGCGGCACGTTCCGAAACGACGCGGTGCTGCGCGCATTCGAGCAGTATCTGGGCAAACCCGTCACGCGTGCGCCCCACCCGGGGCTGATGGGCGCTATCGGTATCGCCCTGCTCGCGCGCGAGGAATGCCGCAAGGGCGACGCCGGCACGTCGTTTATCGGGCTCGATGCCGTGGAGCGCTTCGAGCATCGCGAGTTCGGCGGCGTTACCTGCCGTCGATGCAACAACCGCTGCCAGCGCGCGGTCGTGGCATTTGGCGACGGCTCGCTTTACGTCACGGGCAATCGCTGCCCGCGCGGCGGCGCCATCTCATGGGATGAGCTCGTGCGCGAGGTTCCCGCGGCGGAGGAGCTGCGTCCGCAGGGTGCTTGCGAGGCACAGGCACCCGGCACGGGGCGCGACCGGACCGCGGCTGCCCCCAATCTCTTTGTCGACCGCGAGAAGCTGCTGTTCGAGTCGTACCCCACGGTTCCCGTCTGCGGGGGGCGCGATGTCACGATCGGCATTCCCCGTGTGCTCGAGTTCTGGGACACCATGCCGTTCTGGTCGACGTTCTTCAGCGCGCTCGGCTTTAAGGTGCGCGTCTCGGGACGCAGCACCAAGGCGATGTACGAGCGCGGTCTGGCGCACGTCACATCCGACACCGTGTGCTTCCCGGCCAAGCTCGTCCACGGGCACATCCGCAATCTCGTCGACGCCGGCGTCGACCGCATCTTCATGCCCATCATCACGACGGTGCCCACCGAAAACACCGCCTCTACCAGCGAGTGGATGTGCGCCGTCGTAAAGGGATACCCCTACGTGATGCGCAATTCCGATAACCCGGAGGAGCGTTTCGGCGTTCCGTTCGATACGCCGCTGTTCCACTGGTACGACGAGGGCGACCGAAACCGCCAGCTCAAGGCGTGGTGCAAGGAGACCTTCGATATCGATGCCGACCTGGTTGCCAAGGCGACCGAGCAGGCGGACCGCGCGCAGCAGACGTTTGAGAACCAGCTGCAGCTGCGCGGCAGGCAGGTGCTCGAGAACGTGCGCGAGGACGGCGGCTACGCGGTGGTGATCGCTTCGCGCCCGTACCACAACGACCCGCTGGTCAACCACGGGCTGCCCAAGCTCTTCTCTGAGCGCGGCATCCCCGTGCTGACGCCCGATGCGGTGCCGGGGGTCTGCAACGTCGATCTTTCCAACAGCCGCATCGACATCGTGAACAACTACCATGCGCGCATGCTGTCGTGCGCGGTCATCGTCGCATCGACGCCCGAGCTCGAGCTCGTGCAGATGGGCAGCTTCGGCTGCGGCCACGATGCGTATCTCACCGACGAGATCGCGCGCATGATGGGCGAGATGGGCTCCAAGGTTCCGATGATGATCAAGCTCGATGAGAGCGACGTCGCCGGTCCCATGGGCATTCGCGTGCGTTCGTTTATCGAGTCGGTCAACCGTCGTCGCGCGGAGGAGCGTGCCGAGGGCGCCCGGGTGCACGCGGTCCATCCGCTCGACGACCCGTATAAGGTCAAGTACACCAAGCGCGACCGGCACGACAAGATCGCGCTGGTCCCCAACACCTCCCATGCGTTCTGCAGGCTCATGACCGCGGCGATGCGCAATCAGGGCGTGCGCGCCGAGGCCCTTGATATCGGGCGCGAGGATGCCATCCGCCTAGGCAAACGCTATGTGCACAACGACATCTGCTTCCCCGCGCAAATCGTGATCGGCGAGGCGCTCGCGGCACTCGAGAGCGGTAAGTACGACCCGCACGACGTCGCCGTGGTGACTGGCAAGTATATCGGCGACTGCCGCCTGACGCACTACATGCCCCTGCTGCGCCGCGCGCTCGACGACGCGGGATACGACTATGTCCCGGTGCTCACCAACGACGACGTCGATGCCCACAATGCGCATCCGGGCTTCAAGCTCGGCCTTGGCCCGAGCATCCAGATCGCCTACGGTCTTCCCATGATCGATGCCCTCGAGGCCATGCTTAGGCGCATCCGTCCCTACGAGCTCGAGAAGGGCGCGGCGGACGCTGCGTTCGACCGCGCGCTCGATGAGGTTATCGAGGGCATGGAGCGCTCCGGGCTGAGAGGCCAGGCGACGGGCTTCAAACGCGCGCTTGCGATCATGGACGCCGTTCCGTACGACCGCTCGAACCCGCATCCGACCGTTCTCATCGTGGGCGAGTACCTGCTCAATTTCCATCTCGGCGCCAACCACGAGATCGAGCGCTACCTCGAGGACAACGGGCTCGAGGTCATCGAGGCGCGCATGACCGACGTGATCCGCAAGACCTATTTCTACAAGCATGCGCAGTCGCGCGAGTTCCACGTCGACCTGTCGCTGCCCGAAAAGGCCTGGTACGCCACGGCGGACAACCTGTTCGAGCTCGCGCACGACCGTTGCGACCGCCTGGGCGCGGCGAGCCCGCTCTACGAGCCGCCGACGCGCATGCCCGAGCTCGTGCGCGCGAGCGATAAGATCCTGCACCATACGTTCGATGCGGGCGAGGGCGTGCTGATTCCGGCGGAGATCCTCGAGCACGCCAAGCGCGGCTGCCGCAACTTCGTGATCCTGCAGCCGTTCGGGTGTCTGCCCAACCATGTCGTGGGGCGCGGGCTCATCCATGCGCTCAAGGAGCAGTATCCCACGGCGCAGTTCCTGCCGCTCGACTACGATCCCGACGTGAGCTTCGCCAACGTGGAGAACCGTCTTCAGATGCTCATCATGAACGCCAAGGCGCAGGGGTGCGGTGAGGCGCATGGCGAGACCGCGTAAGGACGCCGATGCGCCCGATGCACGCACCCGTATCATCGAGGCGTTTTGGGAGCTCATCGAGAACAACAGCATCTTCGAGCTGTCGGTTGGCGAGGTGACCCGCGCCGCCCGGTGCAATCGCGGAACGTTTTACTACTATTTTCACGATTTCGATGAACTCGTCGCCATCGCCATAGCCCAGCTGCTGCAGGATAACGAGCTCATCACCGATGTCCTCTGGCATTTTTCGAGCGAGGGCGACCTTTCGGCGTTCGACCGGCGCGACGTCCGCTGCCTGCTGCGGCGCATCGTCATCACCATGAGGGCGGGTGCCGCCGAGCAGGTCGTGCAGGGCATCCATACGATCATCATCGACCGCGTGAGAGAGATCGTCCACCCCGACGGAGAAGAGCTCAAGGCAGATTCGAGCTTTGCGGTGGGCTTTCTGGTCTCGGGCATCATGGGCTTTGTGATGGCGGTCGGCTTTGCCCGGGAGGGCGGCGAGGAGATAGACCTCGAGCAGCTGGGGGACAGCGCGTGCGCGTACCTGAGGGCGGTCGCCATGCAGACGGTGGAAACGGTCGCGCAAGTCGAGGGCGTCGATACATCCGAGCTGCTCGAACGCGTCTCCAAGGAGGCCGATGCCTATCGCGCATCGCGTGCGACGAGTCCCGACGTGGTGAAAGACGCCTAGGGTTTCTCTTGCGGGGCGCCTGTCGCGCATCGCGCGGTGAGTCCCGCGATGCGGTCATAACCTGCATTCATGTGAGCCGGGTTTATAGATATTCCTCCAGCTGTTAACATAGACAACCTGTGGGTAAAGAGACAAAAGCGCCGCCGACGGGCGGGCGTTTTGATTTCGATGAACTCATGTAAGGAAACGAGCATGTTAGATAGATTTACCGATCGAGCGCGCAAGGTCATGTCGATGGCCAAACAGGAGGCGCTCGATCTTCATTCAAATAAGGTGGGCACCGAGCACCTGCTGCTCGCGCTTGCCAAGGAGGACGAGGGCATTGCCGCCGAGGCGCTGCGTTCGCTCGACATCTCCTACGATGACATCATGGATACTCTCAAAGAGGTCCAGACCACGGTTCCCGAGCCCAGTGAGGAGACCGAGGCGGCCAAGCTCGCCTTTACGCCGCTCGTCATTAGCGTGATGGAGCGTTCGTTCCGCGTGGCGCGTGAGAACAACCAGACCTACGTGTCGACCGAGCACTTGCTGATCGGCATCGTCGAAGAGGGCAACGGCATGGCCATGGACATCCTCATGCGCCTGGGTGTGTCGTCCGCCTCCATCAAAAAGGCTATCGAGAAACTCACCGCCAAGGACCAGGACAAGAAGCGTCCGCTCGCCGGCGCCGGTGCCGGTCGTCCCGGTGCGGGCCTGCCGTTCTTTAGCGGCTCGGATGCCTCTCAGCAAAAGGGGAGTGGCACCGATACGCTTAAGCAGTTCGCGACCAACCTCACGCAGAAGGCGCGCGACGGCGAGCTCGACCCTGTAATCGGTCGCGAAAAGGAAGTCCAGCGTATGATGGAAATTCTTTCGCGCCGCACCAAGAACAACCCGCTCATTCTGGGCGACCCCGGCGTGGGCAAGACGGCCATCGTCGAGGGCCTGGCTCAGCAGATTGCAGCCGGCAACGTGCCCGAGAACCTCATGAACCAGAATATCTGGACGCTCGACCTGCCAGGCCTCGTTGCGGGTGCCAAGTATCGCGGCGAGTTTGAGGAGCGCCTCAAGAACGTGATCCAGGAGGCCACCGAAGCCGACGACGTCATCCTGTTTATCGACGAGATGCACACTATCATCGGTGCCGGTTCTGCCGAGGGCTCCATCGACGCGAGCTCCATGCTCAAGCCCGTGCTCGCGCGCGGTGCCTTCCAGATTATCGGCGCCACCACGGCCGAGGAATTCCGCAAGTATCTCACCAAGGACCCGGCCTTCGAGCGTCGCTTCCAGACCATCGATGTCGAGGAGCCGAGCGTCGAGGACACGGTCAAGATCCTGACCGCGCTCAAGCCGCGCTACGAGGAGCACCACCATGTGCGCTATACGCAGGGTGCTATCGAGGCCGCCGCGAACCTTTCCAACCGCTACATCCAGGATCGCTTCCTGCCCGATAAGGCTATCGACCTCATTGACGAGGCCGGTGCCCGCGCTCGCATCGCCGCGAATCGCGCGCCCGAGCCGGTGCGTGAGGCCGAGCATCGCGTGGAGGAGCTTAAGGCCGCCGCGCAGGAGGCCACCGAGAGCGACGACATGAACAAGGCCGCCGAGATCACCGAGCAGCAGAAGGCCGCCGAGATTGAACTCGCCGAGGCCAAGGCTGCCTGGACGGCCGAGCTCGACGCCAGCCCGCTCACCATCGACGTGAGCCAGATTGCCGACATCGTGTCCGTGACTTCGGGCGTGCCGGTGTCCTCGCTTACCGAGAGCGAGAGCCGTCGCCTACTGCAGGCCGAAAGCGTGCTCAAGACGCGCATCATCGGTCAGGATGAGGCTGTCGAGGCAGTTGCCAAGGCCGTGCGCCGCAGCCGCTCGCCGCTCAAGGATCCGCGTCGCCCCGGCGGCAGCTTTATCTTCCTGGGTCCCACCGGCACGGGTAAGACCGAGCTCGCCAAGACGCTCGCCGAGTACCTCTTTGGCAGCAAGGATGCGCTCATCAGCTTCGATATGTCCGAGTTCGGTAGCGAGTTCGAGGTCTCCAAGCTCATTGGTAGCCCTCCTGGTTACGTCGGTCACGACGAGGGAGGTCAGCTCACCAAGGCCGTTCGTCGTCACCCGTACTCGGTCGTGCTGTTCGATGAGATCGAGAAGGCGCATCCCGATATCTTCAACATCTTGCTGCAGGTGTTGGAAGAGGGTCGTCTCACCGATAGCCAGGGCAAGACAGTCGACTTCCGCAACACCGTGATCATCATGACGTCCAACGTGGGCGCCCGCGAGATTGCGCAGGATGCGAGCGTAGGCTTTGGCACCACCGGCGAGCAGGGTCTCACGTCGAGTGAGATCCGCGGCCGCGCGATGGGCGAGCTCAAGCGCCTGTTCCGCCCCGAGCTGCTCAACCGTATCGACGACATCGTGGTGTTCCAGAAGCTCTCGGGCGAGAATCTCACCAAGATCGCTCACCTGCTGGTGGACGACCTGCGTCAGCGTTTGATTGCCAACGGCATGAACATCAAGCTCACCGATGCGGCCTATGACAAGATCGTGGCCGAGGGCACCGACCTCACCAACGGTGCGCGTCCGCTGCGCCGTGCTATTCAAAAGCTCATCGAGGACCCGCTGTCCGAGGAGCTTCTGGCCGGCGAGTGGGGCGAGGGCGATACCGTCCTGTGCGACGTGGCCGATGGCAAGTTTGTCTTTAGCCACGGCACGGGCGAGATCCCGGCACCGCGTCCGGCGGGCACACTCGGTGGCGATACCGCTCCGGCGGCACCGCACACCGGCAACGCCGCGCCCGTGAGCGGCGGCGTGACCTCGGGCCCCGGCGGCATGATGCAAGCCGGCTCCGGCGCGCTGTAGGGCGTGGCGACAATTTGATACGCGCAATCGAGGCGCTCTGGCAAGGGCGCCTCGATTTGTAGAGCTGCGAAGTTGTGACCGTTACGCTATGCGGTCCACCGTTAGCCGATGATGCAAGGGCGCTCGGCGTTTTCGACTGGTTTATGCACGCAAAGTCTGGGAATATACAAGTCGCATGTCTTACTGTCTAACCAGTTGCGCCAAGGAGGCACCATGGACTACAAGATTACTGGCTACGAGCCCGCCCAGCTGTTCCATTTCTTTGAGGAGATCAGCGCGATCCCCCGTGGGTCTGGCAACGAGAAGGGCATCAGCGATTTCCTGGTTGCGTTTGCCAAGGAGCGCGGCCTCGACGTGTATCAGGACGAGGTCTACAACGTCATCATTCGCAAGCCCGCATCTGCCGGCGCCGAGAATGCCCCGACCGTGATGCTGCAGGGGCACATCGATATGGTTTGCGACAAGTTGGGTTCCGTTGAGCACGACTTTGCGACCGACGGTATCGACCTGGTCGTCAAGGACGGCGTCCTCACCGCTAACGGCACCACCCTGGGCGCCGACAACGGCATTGCTGTCGCTCTGATGCTCACCGTGCTCAACGACGATTCGATTGCTCATCCGGCCCTCGAGTGCGTGTTCACCACCGACGAGGAGACTGGCCTGGTTGGCGCCGAGACGCTCGACAAGTCCCAGATTAGCGCCCGCACCATGATCAACCTCGATTCCGAGGAGGAGGGCGTGGCCACCGTCAGCTGCGCCGGCGGTGTCGTCGTTACCTACACCTGCCCGATCGTGCGCGAGCACAAGACCGGCAGCACCCTTACGCTCGAGATCTCCGGCCTGCTGGGTGGTCACTCCGGCGCCGACATCCACCTGGAGCGCGGCAACGGCAACCTCATCATGGCCCGCATCATCGACCGCCTGATGGTTGCCGGCGAGCCCGCCATCGTTAGCTTTAACGGTGGCACCAAGGACAACGCCATCAACCGTGAGTGCAAGGCTGTTCTGGTCTACGCCGACCACGCTGCCGCCGAGGCCGCGGCCGAGATCGCAAGGGGCATCATCGCCGACGTCACCGCCGAGCTCGAGGTCTTCGACCCCGGCTTTACCTGCACGGTTGAGATTGCCGACAACACTGAGGTCGAGGCCATGGACGAGAAGTCCGCACTTGCCCTTATTCGCGCTCTGCGTCTTGCCCCCAACGGTGTGATCCGCCGCAACGTCGCCACCGACGGCTCCGTCGAGGTTTCCTCCAACATCGGCGTGGTTGCCACCTCTGACGATCAGGTCAAGATCATGCTGTCCCCGCGCTCCTCGATCACCTCGCTGCAGAACGAGTTCAAGGACCGCCTGCAGACGCTGGCCGATGTCCTGGGATTCGACGCCAAGTTTGAGTTCGAGTATCCCGGCTGGAGCTATGCCGAGCATTCGCCGGTCCGCGACATCTTTGTCGAGAGCTATCGCGAGCTCTTTGGCTCCGAGCTACGAATCGAGTCCATTCACGCCGGCCTTGAGTGCGGCCTGTTTGCCGAGGCCCTGCACGGCCTGGACGCCATCGCCGTGGGCCCGACGCTCTCCGATGTCCACACCCCGGACGAGAGCATGGAGCTCGCTTCTGCCGAGCGCTTCTACGAGCTGCTCATCGACGTCCTCAAGCGCCTCGCTGCGTAAAGGTTGCACTAGCAGCAGTCCGAGTTACGTGCTGGTGGATTGCAAATGACATTATGAGAGGGAGCATCCGAGCTTTTGTGACGGGTGCCCCCTCTCTTTTTAAGAAATGGGAAATTGATTGGCGTCTAGCCCATATCCGCCTTAATGAGGTCGAGGGCGCGCTGGCAGTTTTCGCGGACGGGGCCGAGCATATGCTCGCGCAGGTCCGCCATGCCGGGCAGGTCGGCATATTCGTCCATGACCTCTTCCATGCAAATGGGTACCTCGTAGGCGAGGTCCATCATGGCCGCAAAGCAAAACTTCTCGGATAGCCCGGCATCGGTAAGCGCCGCCTCCAGCGCGGGGTCGCCCATACCGTGGTATCGGCGGATAGCGCCTGGACCGATGCGTCCCACACGATTTTCGCCCCCAACGCTCATGGCAAGGCGCGCTTTTCGCCGCATACGTTCGTATGCCAGCCCCGATGCAACGTCATACATACGGGCCATCATGGCTGTGCCGCCGTTTCCAAGAAGCAGGGAATAGTTCTTCGCATGCGCGTCCGGTGCGCCGATGATGGCGTTAAAGAAAAGAATCTGCGTAAACAGATACAGGTTAAGTTGATGGTGGCTCGTATTGACGAGGAGTTCCTGAATATCGCGTGCGGTCGGGCCGCCGTCTGCCGTGTACTTTTGAGCGGGCATCACTCCAAGAGCCTGACAGAGGTCTTCTTGGTGTAGACGCATGATTGTTCCGTCTTTGACTTTCACACGGTCATAGCGCTCAACAATGAGGGCGGGTTCGTCCTCAAATAAGCGATACTCAACGTTCGCCGTTGCGATACCCGCGTGCTGGGCGCTTTTCATGCAGACAAACTCATTAAGAGCCTCAAGTTTAAATCCGATGACGCCATTTTTGAAAATATGCGTCGTGGGCAAGGAGCCCACGCATTCGCACCAGCGACCGTCTATGAGTGCGAGAGCGAACTTGCCCTGATTGCCTCCAAGCGACCAACTTTCATCTAGGCCCATCCACGATGCATCGCGGTTATCTCTGATCGACTTGAGGCGGAGAGCAATTTCGTGGTCGTCTATAGGGCGATATTCGCCAGCGCGATGCAGGACGGCGTCGGCCTTTTCTTCGGCACAAAACTGCACTCCGCCCGGACAGTCGAGTCCGATATGGCTGAGCAACGCAACGGGATTGTTGGGCCTAACGTCGAATTCGGTGGCAATCGCTTTTCGTTGGTCCTCGCTGTCGGGTAGGAGGCCAAACAGGTACGGATTCATGACCTGTTGTCCGTATGTGCGATTCGATACGGGTATGTTGGTCGATAGGGCTGGCCCGTCATAGTCATGATCGTAGGTAAAGCTGATAAGACCGTTCTCATCTTGCGTGAGCGTTCCCGCAGGTACGCCGCAAATAATGGTCCGAAGTGATGTTCTGGCCATTGGCTATTTCCCTTCGGGCTTGGTTTGGTTAGATACGTTTGCGGCAATCGAGACTCCGAGATTGGACATGGCGAAATCGGCGAAGACCTCGTCGTAGAGTGCGGATGTAAAGGGGACATCTGCAAGAGCCGGAATGGGGGTACTACGACGGTTGCGATGATGAGGACGTTGAGTGTGATGGCGCCTGGGGATGCTGCGAGGCAGCGGATTGGCATGAGGGGCGTCGACTGGTCGCTCGTTTTTCGCTTCGCCGATATCCCCTTGAGCGGCGAGTGCCAGTCCAAGAGCATTGAAAATCGTCAGCAGCTTGTCGAGTCGAATGCCGGTGGCGTCTCCTAGTTCGAGCGATGCGAGCAGGCGCTCCGAAACACCGGCTTTTTTAGCGAGGGCGGCACGGGTGAGGCCCTGAGCCTCGCGTGCCTGGCGCACATAGATGCCAGCTTGGCGCGGTGTGGTGATGGGAAGGGTGTCCACGGCGATCTCCTAACGTGCAGACTTTTGCATATTAGTATGACATGCAAAAGTCTGCACGAAAAGGCCTCATGCAAAACTCTGCATAAGGCCTTGTGCTGGCGTTGAGTTTTGAGCGATTGTGCTTGGCGTTACAGCGCCAAAATCCCCAGATGCTCAAGCAAGATCTTAAGCCCGATGAGGATGAGCACGACGCCACCCACGATGGTGGCAGGCTTTTCGTAGCGCGCGCCAAAGGTGTGGCCGATCGCTACGCCGGCGACGGAGAAGATAAACGTTGTGATGCCGATAAGCGATACAGCGGGAACGATGTCAACCGAGAGCGCCGCAAACGAGATGCCCACGGCTAGGGCGTCGATTGAGGTGGCGATGGCGAGGATCAGGCACTCGCCCAGGTCGATTTTTTCGGCATCCTTGTCGTCGCCTTCATCCTCGTCCTCGGTAAAGGCTTCCCACAGCATTTTGCCGCCGATAAAGGCCAAAAGGATAAAGGCGATCCAATGGTCGATGGGTCCGATGATGCCCATGAATTGACTGCCGAGCGCCCATCCGATTACGGGCATGCCGGCCTGAAAGCCGCCAAAGAACAGGCCGAGCACTACGGCGACTTTAAGGTTGATTTTCTTCATGCCAAGGCCCTTGCAGATGGAAACGGCAAAGGCGTCCATCGAAAGGCCAACGGCGAGCAGCACGAGCTCTGCGAGTCCCATAGTCTGGCTCCCTCTCTGCGGGCGAGCCCGATTACGCGACTACTCCCTCATTAATATGAGACCCGATGCTACCACATGAGCAGTCAAGAGAGCCTCGTCCCAAATGAGCTACCTAAGCTGTGTTCGCTCATTCTGTAAGCATCGGATTTCGCAAGCAACGCAGGGACAAACCGTGAGAAACTATTTAGCGTTTATGGAGCGTATACGACGGGAGCGATGCCTTGGATAAGAACGAGCTGCAAAAGCGTATGGAACAGGCCATCCGCCTGACGGCACCTGGCCAGCCGATCCGCACCGCCCTCGACATGATCATCGCCGGTCACCTGGGTGCCCTTATCTGCGTCGGCGACACCGAAAACGTGCTCGCTGCCGGTAATGACGGCTTCCCGCTCAACATTTCGTTCACCTCGAACCGTCTGTTCGAGCTCTCCAAGATGGACGGTGCCATCGTCATCGACGGCGACCTCACCCAGATCCTGCGCGCCAACTTCCACCTCAATCCCGATCCCTCGCTTGCCACGAGCGAGACGGGCATGCGTCACCGCACCGCCGCTCGCATGTCGGTGCTCACCGATGCCATCGTGATCTCGGTCTCGGCCCGTCGTGCCGTCGTCAACGTGTACGTTCACGGCAAGAGCTACGAGATCCAGCCCGTCACTACCATCATGAGCTCGGTCAACCAGCTCGTCGCCACGCTCCAGACTACCCGTCAGTCGCTCGATCGCTCCCTGCTGCGCCTGACGGCCCTCGAGCTCGACGACTACGTTACGCTCGCCGACATTACCGGTATTTTCTCGAGCTTCGAGATCATGCAGCAGGCAAAGACCGAGCTTAAGGATTGCATTGTCAAGCTGGGCAACCAGGGCAAGCTCGTGCAGATGCAGCTCGAGCAGCTCGCCGGCTCCAGCATGGATACCGAATACGACCTGATGATCCGCGACTACGCGAGCGATTCCTCCGAGGCCAACGCCGAAAAGATCCGCGCCGAGCTGAGCCGCATGACGCCTAAGGACCTGTCTGACCCGCAGCACGTGGCGGCAGTTCTAGGCTATGACGACCTGGACGAGGACTCCGTCATGACGCCGCTGGGCCTGCGCACGCTTTCGCGCGTGTCCGTCGTGCGCGACGGCGTGGCCGAGAAGATCGTCGACGAGTATGGCTCGCTGCAGGAGCTCATGGACGACATCAGCGAGGATCCGGAGCGCTTGGGCGACTTTGGCGTCAACAACCCTGCCATTCTTGCGGACTCGCTGTACCGCATGAAGGGCACCAAACAGGGGAACGCATAATGGCGCCCGTATGCGCTGTGGTCGTTGCCGGCGGCAGCGGCCAGCGCTTTGGAAATCCCGGCGGCAAGCAGCTCGTTAACGTGGCGGGCCGTCCGCTCATGAGCTGGTCCATCCGCGCGTTCGACCGGAGCGACAAGGTCGGCCACATCGTGGTGGTGTGTCCTGCCGAGCGCCGTGCCGAGATGCGCCGCCTGGCCATCGACCCGTTTGACTATGACACGCCCATCAGCTTTGCCGATGCCGGCGATACCCGCCAGGACTCCACCCGTGCCGGCGTGCACGCGGTGCCGGCGGGCTTTGAATACGTCGCCATTCACGATGGCGCTCGTCCGCTCATTACGACCGAGGCCATCGACCACGCTATCGACGTGCTCGTGAGCGACCGTGCTCTCGACGGTGTCGTGTGCGGCCAGCCCGCGATCGACACGCTCAAGATCGTCGATGGCGACAATATCGTCGAGACGCCGCCGCGTGAGCTGTACTGGGCAGCGCAGACGCCGCAGATCTTTAGCGTCGATGCTATGAAGCGCGCCCACGCTGCAGCCATTGCCGAGGGCTTTATCGGTACCGATGATTCGTCGCTGGTCGAGCGCATGGGTGGGCGCGTCCACTGCGTCCAGAGCCCGCGCGATAACCTTAAGGTGACGGTGCCCGAGGACCTGCGTCCCGTAACCGCGATTCTGCTTGGCCGCATGGCCGAGGGAGAGGACCTTCCCCATGTTCAGTAACCTGCGCATTGGCCATGGCTACGACGTCCACCGTCTGGTGGAGGGGCGTCGATGTATCATCGGCGGTGTCGACATCCCCTACGAACGCGGCCTGCTGGGCCACTCGGATGCCGATGTGCTCGCGCACGCCTTGGCCGACGCTATTCTGGGCGCCTGCCGCGGGGGAGACATCGGCAAGCTATTTCCCGATACCGACCCCGCCTATGAGGGTGCCGATTCGATGGTGCTGCTCGCTCGCGTGATGGGCTATGCGCGCGAGCTGGGCTTTGAGTTTGTCGATGCCGATTGCACCATTGCCTGTCAGCAACCCAAGATCACCCCGCACCGCGATGCCATGCGCGCCAACCTTGCCCATGCCCTGGGCGTTGACGTCGAAAACGTGGGCGTCGCCGCCACTACGACCGAAAAGCTCGGTTGGGAAGGCCAGGGCGAGGGAATCGGCGCCTGGGCCGTCTGCCTGCTACAGAAAACCGTTAAGGAGTAACGAATGCGTATCTACAACAGCGCTACCCATAAAAAGGAAGAGTTCCAGCCCATCGAGTCCGGCAAGGTCCGCATGTACGTGTGCGGCCCCACGGTCTACGACAACATCCACATCGGCAACGCCCGTACGTTCATCAGCTTTGACGTGATTCGCCGCTGGCTCATCGCGAGCGGTTACGAGGTCACGTTCGCCCAGAACCTCACCGATGTCGACGACAAGATCATCAAGCGCGCCAACGAGCAGGGCCGTACGGCCGCCGAGGTCGCGACGGAGTTCTCCGACAAGTTCATCGGCGTCATGCGCGCCGCCAACGTGCTCGATCCCGATGTGCGCCCCCGCGCCACCAAGGAGATCGGCCCCATGATCGCCATGATCAAGACGCTTATCGAGCAGGGCCATGCCTATGCCGCCGATAACGGCGACGTGTACTTTGCTGTGCGCAGCGATCCCAACTACGGCCAGGTTTCGGGCCGCAACATCGACGACCTTATGGTTGGCGCGCGCATCGAGGAGAACGAGGACAAGAACGACCCGCTCGACTTTGCCCTGTGGAAGGCCGCCAAGCCCGGCGAGCCCAGCTGGCCGAGCCCCTGGGGCGAGGGCCGTCCCGGTTGGCACACCGAGTGCGCCGCCATGGTGCACCGCTACCTGGGCACCCCGATCGACATCCACGGCGGCGGCTCCGACCTTGCCTTCCCGCATCACGAGAACGAGTGCGCTCAGGCCACCTGCGCCTGGCACCAGGGCTTCTCCAACACCTGGATGCACACGGGCATGCTGCTGGTTGACGGCGAGAAGATGTCCAAGTCGCTCGGAAACTTCTTTACGCTGGCCGAGGTTCTCGAGCAGCACTCCGCTGCCGCCCTGCGCCTGCTGATGCTGCAGACGAGCTATCGCTCGCCGCTCGACTTCTCCTGGGAGCGCCTGGAGGGTGCCGAGAATTCGCTCACGCGTATCGCCGGTACGGTCGAGAACCTGCGCTGGGCCGCGAACCATGCGACGGCCGATGCCGATGAGGCAGCATCCGAGGCGTTTGCCGCCAAGGCCGCCGAGACCCGCGCCGCCTTTAAGGAGTGCATGGACGACGACTTTAACACTGCCGGTGCCATGGGTGCTGTCTTTGGCTTTGTCACCGAGTGCAATCAGTATCTGGAGCAGGCAGGCGACGCTGCCGACAAGGCCGCCGCGCTTGCTGCCGCCGACACGCTGGCCGAGCTGCTCGATACGCTTGGCGTTGAGCTCCCCGAGCCCAAGGTCGAGCTGCCGCTGGGCCTGCTGGGCGTTGCCGCCGGCCTGGTTGCCTACACGGGTGACGACGTGGACGAGGCCGCTGCCAAGATTCTCGAGGCCCGCGCCGAGGCCCGTGCCGCCAAGAACTGGGACCTGGCTGACGCCATCCGTGACCAGCTCAAGGACCTGGGCCTGACGATCGAGGATACTGCCGCGGGCACCCGTATTAAGACTCTCTAATCCCTTCGGGTTTCCCAAGCGCCCGACCTTGCCGTTCAAACCGTCGCTCGCGTACTCAAGTACGCGTCGCTCCTCTTTCACGGCTATCTCGGACACTTGGAAAACCCGTGCCGACCGCCCGAGCCACGGCACCTTGCCTTTCAATCGTCGGGCATGACCTCAAGGTCTATGCCCTCCTCTTTCAAGGCAATCTGCCGCACCTCGGGCGGTCGGTCTATTTGTTTCGTTAATAGTTGTATTTAGGAGGTCGCTTTATGGTCGACAATCGCAAGCGTGCATCGCGTGGCGGCAAGCAGGCCGCTTCTGGCTCGCGTCCGATTCGCCGCAATGACCGCGCTGCCGCTCCCAAGGGCCAGCGCGATCGTACCCAGGCCGCACGTCCGCAGCGCAACCGCGACAACGTTCAGGCTCCCAAGGGTGAGTTTATCGAAGGTCGTCGTGCAGCCGCCGAGGCACTGCGCACTGGTTTTCCCATCAAGTGCGCGCTCATTGCCGAGGGCGGGGAGCGCGATGCCGCCTTGTCGCGCCTGGTCGACGACCTCGACGCCGCGGGCGTCCGCATTAAGTATGTGCCGCGCGCGCAGCTCGATGCGCTGTCGAGTCATGGCGCTCACCAGGGCATTGCGCTCGAGGTTGGTAACTTCCCCTATGCTGATGTTGCCGATATCCTCGACCGTGCGGGCGACGGTCCGGCGCTCGTCGTTGTGCTCGACCATGTGACCGACGACGGCAACTTTGGCGCCATCGTGCGCTCCGCCGAGGTTGTGGGCGCGGCCGGTGTCATCATTGCCAACAAGCGCGCTGCCGGCGTGACCGTTGGCAGCTACAAGACTTCCGCCGGCGCCGTCATGCATCTGCCTATCGCGCAGGTTCCCAATATCGCCCGTGCACTCGACGACCTCAAGGCCGCTGGCTTTTGGGTGGGCGGTGCCTCCGAGCACGCCGAGGGCAGCTGCTGGGATGCTCCCTTCGAGGGCCGCGTGGCGCTCGTCATGGGCTCCGAGGGCGACGGCATCTCGCGTCTTGTGCTCGAGAAATGCGACTTTTTGACTAAGCTTCCCCAGCGCGGCATGACCGAGAGCCTCAATGTTGCCCAGGCGACCACGGCGCTATGCTTTGAGTGGCTGCGTCGCAACGCCGGCGAGCTCATGGGGGAGGAGTAGCGCATGTCCAAGAAGAACCGCGCCAAGTCCAAGGCCAAGCGCTTTGGCGAGGGCTCGGCCAAGCCGATTGTTTCGGCCGCGACCTATGGCGTGGGCGGCAATGCGTTTGCGCAGGCCATCGCCGATCCGGTCTCGACGGTGCACTCCAATAAGCCCGAGCTGTTGGTGGTCGACGGTTACAACGTGATCCATTGCACGCCGCGCTACGAAAAGCTCGTGTACGACCATTCCGACGATCCGTATTCCAGCGACGTTCACGATATGGCGCGCACCGCGCTCATCAACGACGTGGCGGCGTTTGCCCAGGGCCGCTACGAGGCTGTGATTGTGTTTGACGGCGCGGGCAATATCTCCAGCGAGCGCCCCAACCTGCCGGCCCGCGGCGTGCGCATTGAGTTTTCGCCGACGGGCGTCTCTGCCGATACCGTGGTGCAGAAGCTCTGCATCGAGGCGCGCGAGGAAGGCCGCGCGTGCTCCGTGGTATCGAGTGACGGCACAATTCAAGCCGTCGTCATGGGCAAGGGCGTCACGCGCATCTCGAGCCGCATGTTGGTGGACGAGATCAAACAGATCGACAACGACGTGCACGAGGCAGAGGAAGCTCCGCAGATTAAGATGACCCTGGGCAGCCGCCTGAGCCCCGATGCTCTGGCCAAGCTCAAAGCCCTTCGCGGGAGGTAGGTAGGCCTTCAATGGGGGCTGCTTTCTCGATTGACCAACCAACTGGTTTGTAATCAGTGGGTTGCAGGCCGGCCTCGCCAAAACGAATAGTTATTGGTTCTGGCGAACAGATAAAACTATTCGTTCTGACGAAGGGTTTTGAGATGTGGTCGGTCAAAGGGTCTGTTGCGCCACGTGCTCAATTCCTTTATCCTAAACAAGCTTCGCGCGAAAGCGCCAAGTGTGCCAGTGTGGCGCAACGGTAGCGCAACTGATTTGTAATCAGTGGGTTGCAGGTTCGATTCCTGTCACTGGCTCCATGAGAGTTTCGGGCTCTGTTCCTTATGGGACAGGGCCCGTTTCTATTTATGTCGATATGTAAGCGGGTTTGACTTCCACCAAGCTTCAGGTTTGTCTCGATCTGTAACACGGGTGGGCTGAAAACCCTCCTTATAGTTACAGATCGAGACAATGCCAAGGGATGGCCGATAACATCTCGATCTGTAACACGAAGAGGCCGAAAACCGTTCTAGCTGTTACAGAATGAGACGTAAGCTGGGGTCTCTGCGTAATATCTCGATCTGTAACAGATGGGGGAGGAATAACCCTCTTACTGTTACAGATCGAGACAAAGGCCGGACCGGTTCCAGTCATCCTGGTCGAGCGAGGATTTCCGGACATACGAGCGTGGAAAATCTCCTGCTAAGTGAATGAGCGTGGATAATCTCCCACTTTGGGCTCGAAGCCACGCCAAAAGTGGGAGATTATCCACGCTCGATTCTGTCTGGGAAGCTCGGTCTCGACCTATATATAGGTGCAAATGAGTCGTTATCGAAGTAATATCCTGCAGGCTCACTCCACTACGCCAAAGTATTCCCTCGGGAAATGTCACCAGCGCAGCCAAATCCACCGTCCTTCATATCCAAACTCAGCAAAAACGTGGGTCAAAGGTATATAGATACGCCCGGCACCGTGTATCTAGAGGTTTTCGTTGACAGCCCCCAAGGTTGCATCGTATTATCTTTTTCGTTCGCGGGGGCGGCGGTCCAAAAGACCAAAGGACCTGCGGATACTTGAACGATTGGGAGTTTGCCCGAGTGGTTAATGGGGACGGGCTGTAAACCCGTTGGCTCTGCCTACATAGGTTCGAATCCTATAGCTCCCACCCGTCAAGTGCCTGTATAGCTCAGTCGGTAGAGCACTTCGTTGGTAACGAAGAGGTCACCAGTTCAAGTCTGGTTGCAGGCTCCATCCGGCGGTGTAGCTCAGTTGGTTAGAGCACACGGTTCATACCCGTGGCGTCACTGGTTCGAATCCAGTCACCGCTACCATAGGTAACACGGTGGCTTCTCAATAGTATGTTGAGAGGCCACTATGGTATAAAGGCAAAGTCCCGTCCGGGGACGACCTGTTAAGAGGAGGGCTTTATGGCCAAAGAGAAGTTTGAGCGCACTAAGCCGCATGTTAACATCGGCACCATTGGTCACGTCGACCACGGCAAGACCACGCTGACCGCTGCCATCACCAAGGTTCTCTCCGAGACCGAGGGCTGCAAGGCTGACTTCACTGCGTTCGAGAACATCGACAAGGCTCCCGAGGAGCGCGAGCGCGGCATCACGATTTCCGTCTCCCACGTTGAGTACGAGACCGCTGCCCGTCACTACGCTCACGTTGACTGCCCGGGCCACGCTGACTACGTCAAGAACATGATCTCCGGCGCTGCTCAGATGGACGGCGCTATCCTGGTCATCGCTGCTACCGACGGCCCCATGGCTCAGACCCGCGAGCACATCCTGCTCGCCCGTCAGGTCGGCGTTCCCTACATCGTCGTCTTCCTGAACAAGTGCGACATGGTCGACGATGACGAGCTCATCGACCTCGTCGAGATGGAGACCCGTGAGCTCCTCTCCGAGTACGATTTCCCCGGCGACGACATCCCCGTCATCCGTGGCTCCGCTCTGGGCGCTCTCGAGGGCGACGCCAAGTGGATGGACGCCATTCGCGAGCTCATGAAGGCCGTCGACGAGTACATCCCGACGCCTGCTCGTAACAACGACCTCCCGTTCCTGATGGCCGTTGAGGACGTTATGACCATCTCCGGCCGTGGTACCGTTGCTACTGGCCGTGTCGAGCGCGGTGAGCTCAAGCTCAACGAGCCCGTCGAGATCGTCGGCATCAAGGATACCCAGAACACCGTCGTTACCGGTATCGAGATGTTCCGTAAGTCCATGGACTTCTGCGAGGCTGGCGACAACGTCGGTCTGCTGCTCCGCGGCATCAAGCGTGAGGACATCGAGCGCGGCCAGGTTCTCTGCAAGCCCGGTTCGGTTACCCCGCACACCAAGTTCACCGGCGAGATCTACGTTCTGACCAAGGAGGAGGGCGGCCGTCACACCCCGTTCTTCGATGGTTATCGTCCTCAGTTCTACTTCCGTACCACCGACGTTACCGGTACGGTCAAGCTCCCCGAGGGCACCGAGATGGCTATGCCTGGTGACCACATCACCATCGAGGGCGACCTCATCCACCCGATCGCCATGGAGGAGGGCCTGCGCTTCGCTATCCGCGAGGGTGGCCACACCGTCGGTTCGGGCATCGTCTCCACGATCATTGAGTAAATTAGCTCTTTGATATAGCTGACTTAGAGAACCCGGCACTTATATGGGTGCCGGGTTCTTTTCTGCAATGGATATTGAGCCGTTGCTGGTGTCGAGAGGATCGATAATGGTCCTGGATGCACCGTCGATTAGCTCTCGATGGCTTCATTGATGTGTTCCAAATATGAATGGATCCACCGAGAACCAATTGACTCGAGGTTTTCATTGACAGCACTTACGTGGAGCTGATAAAGTAACAACTCGTGCCCGTACGGGGCGGAAATGAAAGGTTCAGGATACATGCGTACTCTAGTTACTCTTGCGTGCACTGAGTGCAAGCGCCGCAACTATACGACCACCAAGAACAAGTCGACCATGCCTGATCGTATGGAGATCAAGAAGTATTGCCCCTGGTGCCGTCACCACACGCTGCACAAAGAGACTCGCTAGTCTCTAGTCACATACGCCAGTAGTTCAATTGGTAGAGCATCGGTCTCCAAAACCGAGTGTTGAGGGTTCGAGTCCTTCCTGGCGTGCCAGTCATTATTCCGTAAGCTCCCACTTGGGGGCTTACGGTTTACTCATGTATAAGCGCATTGCGCGGAGGTAACCCAAATGGCCAACAAGAAGAACAAGAAGAAGGCTCAGCAGCCGGCACCTGCCAACAAAGCTGCCGCCAACTCCAAGGTTGAGGCCAAGAAGGCCGTTGCCAAGAAGAACGAGAAGGCTGCGAAGTCCAAGAAGAACGAGAAGCCTGGTTTCTTCGCCCGCACCAAGAAGTATTTCGCTTCGGTCAAGTCCGAGATGAAGCGTGTCACGTGGCCCGATAAGAAGGAGCTCGTGAACTACTCGGTTGTTGTTTGCGCTTCTCTGGTCGTCGTCGGCGTCGTCATCGCTCTGCTCGATGCTGGCTTTGGCGAGGCTCTTGCTCTGTTCTCTGGATTGAGGGGCTAAACCATGTCTAAGCGTTGGTACGTCGTTCACACTTACTCTGGATACGAGAACCGCGTAAAGTCCGATCTCGAGCATCGCATCGAGACTATGGGCATGCAGGACCGTATCTTTGATATCGAGATTCCTATGGAGCGCGTCACCGAGATTAAAGAGGGTGGCAAGCGTGAGACCAAGGATTCCAAGATCTTCCCGGGTTATGTCCTGGTCCGCATGGAGATGGATGACGATGCTTGGACGTGTGTTCGTAACACGCCTGGCGTCACCGGTTTCCTAGGCGGCAACGGCAAGCCCGCTCCGCTTTCCCGCGACGAGTACAACAAGATGACTCGTCGTCCCGGTAAGGGCGATTCGCCCAAGCGCACCTCGGTTGATATTGAGGTCGGTACGTCCGTCCGCGTCACCGATGGCCCGCTTACCGACTTTGATGGCAAGGTCTCCGAGGTTAACACCGAGGCTGGCAAGCTCAAGGTCACGCTGATGATCTTTGGCCGCGAGACGCCGGTCGAGCTCGACTTTAACCAGGTCGCTGTCATCGCTTAAGTTTTCGTCCGTTCGCGCGAGCGTGCTTCTTCTGTGACTGCTCATCTCAGGAGTGCTTCTAACACGTGCGTGCTTACGATATAGCAAGTACTTCACACTCGTGATTCGAAAGGAATGACCATGGCTGAGAAGAAGGTTGCCAACGTCATTAAGCTCCAGATTCCTGCTGGTGCAGCAAACCCCGCTCCTCCCGTCGGCCCCGCCCTGGGCGCTGCTGGCGTGAACATCATGCAGTTCTGCCAGGCCTTTAACGCCGAGACGCAGGACAAGAAGGGTGACATCATCCCCGTTGAGATCTCTGTCTACGAGGACAAGTCCTTCTCCTTCATCACCAAGACCCCGCCGGCGGCTCACCTTATCAAGAAGGAGCTGAACCTCAAGTCTGGTTCCGCTAAGCCCCAGGCCGACAAGGTCGGTCAGCTCTCCCAGGAGCAGCTCACCAAGATCGCCGAGATCAAGATGCCGGACCTCAATGCCAACGACATTGACGCCGCCAAGAAGATCATCGCCGGTACCGCCCGTTCCATGGGCGTCACCATCGCTGAGTAGCGATTTCTTATGGTAACGGCGGGTGCTCCGACCGGGGCGCCCGTTAAATGTGTGCAATAGGGCACACGATACGATGTGGGAGGGCTCACGCCCGTTTAACCACAGGAGGTAATGCACATGGCTAAGCATGGTAAGAGCTATAACGCCGCTGCCGAGAAGATCGACCGCGCCACGCTCTACACCCCCCTTCAGGCTGCCAAGCTCATCAAGGAGCTCGACACCGCCAAGTTCGACGAGACCGTCGAGGCTCACTTCCGTCTGGGCATCGATACTCGTAAGGCTGACCAGAACATCCGTGGTTCCATCTCCCTGCCCCACGGCACCGGCAAGACCGTTCGTGTTGCCGTCTTCGCCGAGGGCGAGAAGGCCCGTGAGGCTGAGGCTGCCGGCGCCGACATCATCGGTTCCGACGAGCTCGTCGCCCAGATTCAGAAGGGCGAGATCAACTTCGACGCCGCTATCGCTACGCCGAACATGATGGCCAAGGTTGGCCGCATCGGTAAGATCCTTGGTCCCCGTGGCCTCATGCCGAACCCCAAGCTCGGCACCGTGACCATGGACGTCGCCAAGATGGTCTCCGAGCTCAAGGCTGGCCGCGTTGAGTACCGCGCCGACCGCTACGGCATCTGCCACGTGCCCCTGGGCAAGAAGTCCTTCTCTGAGCAGCAGCTCGTCGAGAACTACGCTGCCCTGTACACCGAGATCCTGCGCGTCAAGCCCTCTTCTGCTAAGGGCAAGTACGTCAAGTCCATCTCCGTGTCTTCCACCATGGGCCCTGGCGTCAAGGTCGATCCCGCTGTCCAGCGTGACTTCCTGGCTGAGTAACTGCTAGTTACTGCCTGAGCAAAGCAAGCATTGCTAAAGAAACCCGGTTCTGCCTTGTGCAGGACCGGGTTCTTGCTATCGCGTCAAAACCACCACAAATGGGACGGTGTCCCCTTTGTGGTGGTTACCAGGGTGTTCTGGCTGTTGAGGATTCGATGGCATCGTGGCGTTTGAGCTCGCGGCGCATGGTTTGCGAATTGAGCCAGGCTGCCTGCCAGCCACGGATGGGGTAGCGCGTCTGGTCGAGCTCAAACTGCGTATAGCCGCAGGCGTTGATGATCGTCGTTCCACACACATGCTGCCGCTCGCGCTGAAAATCGTAACCGTAGCTTTGGTGTACATGCCCATGCACCATGTAGTCGGCCCCCCAGGACTCAAGCGCCGTGTTAAAGCACTCAAACCCTCGATGCGGCAGATCGTCCAGATCACCCATACCGGCGGCGGGTGCATGGGTAAGCAGAATGTCGCAGCCGCCGACCATCCTCACTTTGCGGGACAACTTGCGCATACGCTTGGCCATCTCGCGCTCGGTGTACATGTTGGCGCCGTCGCGATAGCGCATGGACCCGCCAAGGCCCGCAATGCGAATCCCTCGGTACGTGTACACGCTGTCTTCCACGCAGATACATCCGCCCGGTGCATGACGTGCGTAGCGGTCATCGTGATTTCCGCGCACGTAGATGAGCGGTTTGTTGATGACCGTAACCAAAAACTCAAGATAGTCCGGGTCCAGATCGCCGGCGGACAAAATCAGGTCGACGCCCTCAAAGCGTTCCTTGCGAAAGCACTCCCAAAGGCATCGTTCTTCGGTATCGGCTATGGCAAGGATTTTCATAGGACAGGGACTTTCGGCTCATCGTCGAGCTGCGGAATGGTGCCTACCACGTTATCCGCCAGCCAATTCATCTCGACAATCTGCGTGCTCGGCAGCGGAGGGAAGCCTTCGATCTGTACCACGCCGTTCTGGCTGTGGAGCTCGCCGCCAAAGGGGTTGATGGATCCCTCGACAATGCCGTTGCGGAGCAACTGCACGAGTTTGCGCGTCTGGTAGGGTAGGCCCGGAGCGTAACGGATGTCGATAACGCCGGAGCTCATGCCGTACCAGTAGTTGACGGCGCGCACTTGGTCGTCATCGCTGGTCTCGTCCCACGTGCCGTGCAGAAGGCTGCGAACGATGAGCTCGTAGTAACGGCCCCAGTTCCATACCGGCATGGCGATGCCGGAAACCTTGCCATCGACCAGGCGGTGGAGTCCGTAGGCCGTAGGGTCTTCGAGCGACTTTGACATGTCAGCGCCGGTCATGACGCTTACGCCTTCGCGGCACATGGCTTCGGCAAGACCACCGGCGGGAACATCGCCCCAGGTGAGGATGACCTGCGCGCGCGGGTCGAGCAGCGAGGCGCCAATCGCAAAGGCGTTGATCTCGCTGAGTGCGCCCGAGGCGAAGACCGACGCGTGGTAGCCGATGCGATGGTTGTCCGCCATGCTGGCGGCAAGGGCGCCCAGGAGGAACTTGGCCTCGTACATCTTGCCAAAGTACGAACGGACGCTTTGGTGGGGAAGGCCGATAGAGCAGTTAAGGAACCGAACCTGGGGATACTCAACGGCAGCTCTGAGCGTGTATTCCATCAGGCGGTGCGAGGTCGAGAAGATGACGTTGTCTCCGTGTTTGACAGCCGTTTCCACGGCGGCGTAGAACACGTCCGGATCGTGACAGTCCTCGAACGCCTCGGTGCGCACGATACCGCCAAAGTGCTCATCGAGATACTGACGCCCTTGGTCGTGCAGGCTGTCCCAGCTCGACGTCGCACAGGGGAACTCATGGATAAAGGCGATGCGCAGGGGGTTGGCCGCCGAATAGACGGTCTTGCCCATAAAGAAGTTGAGCACGCCGGAGGTGGACTTGGCGGGCGACTCCTCCTCATCGACGCTCGGCGCTTCGACAAGATCGACCTTGTCCTCGTCATTTTTGCCGGCAATGACCAGCTCGCGCCAAATCTTGCACAGGCGGTTTACGACGATATCCGTTGGCGTATCCAGCAGACGGTCCTGGTTGTACACATTGAGGTACACGAGCATGGCGTCGGCAGGCGTAATGTCCAGGTGGTCGCCGCCTGCGCGAAGGTAGGCGCGCTTAAAGAGCAGGAAGGTATGGCGCAGGTAGTCGACCTTTTTCTGCGGCCAATTTTCGATAAGGTTCTGACCGAGCATCTTGGCGAGCGTCTCGTAGCTTCCCTCACGCGAGAACTCGATCTCGTATAGGGGGCAGACGCGCCAAAACGCGCAGAACTCACCGTACAGGCGGCTTTCGACGGAATCCCATGTGCCGGGGTAGAGACGGGTGACCTTGGCCGAAACCGTCGGGGCGTCTAGGAATTTGAGGACACTGACGCGTTTGTTGCCTTCCTGGACATAGAACCGATGCATGAACTCGGTGACGATGATGGGGTCGCGATAGCCCTCGGTCACCTGGATGTCGTAGAGGTTGGACCACTTGCGGGCGAACTCGGTGCTAAACGGAAGCAGGGGCATAAAGTTACACGAAAAGGCGGACTGACGGCCCTTGGTGACCGTGCCGACGACCATTTCGAGCGGAATATCCCTTAGGCCGACATTCTCTCGCTGACCTAAGGGGAGCTGAGCAACCAAGCTATCGAGGTCCGTAAGGTATGGATGCTCGCTTTGGCTGATGGCGCGACGGCGTCCCTGCTCGCCGCGCTTGCGTGCTTGACGATAGGCCTCTTCCATGGTGTCTACTCCCTTAGTCGTTTAAACAACGATATGAACCATGGTACCACGAATGAAAACCACCACAAAGATGCCTGTCCCCTTTGCGGTGGTTTAGGCGATGATGGGGGCGATAGCGCGGATGCAGGCGTCGGCAGCGGTGAAAGTGGTGCTGTCGTCGCTGACGATAAAGATGATCTTTCCTTTGATGCCAAAGTCGCCGATTTCGCTAAAGAGCACGTAGGGCTCCTTGTCAAAGCCCGAGATGGGCGAGACGGCCGTTTTGGTTGCGCTCGTGAGCTCGTCTGCCAGCGCGTCAAGGGAAGCCCACTTAGACGTGTCCTTTACGGCAACGGGCACGGCCACGCGCCCAAAGGGCATCAAATGCACGAGCGTGTTCTTGGAGATGTTGGAGTTGGGCACAATGATGGTCTGTCCACAGGCATCCTCAATCGTTGTATGGCGCCAAGTGATGTCTTGGACCACGCCGGATACGCCGCCGACCTCGATATTGTCGCCGGGTTTGATGATGCCCATAAACGTCACCTGCATGCCGCCGATAAGGTTTGACAGCGTGTCCTGAAAGCCGAGCGAGATGGCGATGCCGCCGACGCCAAGAGCGGCGACGAGGGCGTTTGCGTTAATGCCAAAACAGTTGTCGAGGATAAAGCTGCCGCCGATCATCCAGATGACGGCGCGCGCGATGTTGATGAAGATACTCGATGCCGGAAGCGGGTTATCGTCTCGGTTGAGCAGATGGTTCAGGGTCTTGGATACGACCTTGGCGGCGACGGCGGTGCCTATCGCCAAGATGACGGCCCAGATGATGTTGTGGACCCACCGTTGCTCAAAGAAATGAAGAATCGGCTCAAACAATTCCATGTAGGGAAAACCTCCTAATGATCATTCAACCATGATACCCACCAAAAAGCCCGTCCGATCACATCGGACGGGCCGATAACTTGAGATGGGGCGGTCGCGGTGGCGTAAGCTGGGGCGCCGGCGAGCACGCCGGTAAGGAGTGCGGCGGTCAAGCAAGACGGGGAAGAGGTCTTTTCATGGCAGTTTCCTTAGTCCTTAGCCAGAATGTCTGGTTGAATATCGGATTATCGACATAATATGCGAAAACCGCCGCAAGGGCGCTTGTCCCTTAGCGGCGGTTTTGACGTTTGCGCAGATAAAACCTGCCAAAATAAACCTGTCCCTTTTTGGTAGGTTTAGCTCAGCAGCATGCGGTCGTTGGCGAGCTCGCCTCCCGAGACCTCCTCGAACTTCTGCAGCAGGTCGGCCACGGTGAGCGACTTCTTCTCGTCACCGGCCACGTCGTAGATCACATGGCCTTCGTGCATCATGATCAAGCGATTGCCCAGACGGATGGCGTCATTCATGTTATGCGTGACCATGAGCGTGGTCAGGTGGTGCTCGTCGACGATCTCTTCGGTCAGATTGAGCACCTTAGAGGCCGTCTTGGGGTCGAGCGCCGCGGTGTGCTCGTCGAGCAGCAGCAGGCGCGGCTTGGTGAGCGTGGCCATGAGCAGGGTGAGTGCCTGGCGCTGACCGCCCGAAAGCAGGCCGACCTTGGCGTTGAGACGCGTGTCCAGACCGAGGTCCAGGCGCTTGAGCAGCTCAACGTACTCGTCCTTCTCGGCCTTGGTGACGCCCCACGAAAGGCCGCGACGCTGGCCGCGACGCTTGGCGAGGGCCAAGTTCTCGGCAATCTGCATGTCGGCTGCGGTGCCGCGCATGGGGTCCTGGAACACGCGGCCCAGGTACTTGGCACGCTGCGACTCGCTCAGACGCGAGATATCGTTGCCGTCGAGCTCGATAACGCCCGAATCGAGCGGATATACGCCGGCGATCATGTTGAGCAGCGTGGACTTGCCGGCGCCGTTGCCGCCAATCACGGTTACAAAGTCGCTGTCATTCAGGGTGAGGTCGACGCCGGTGAGCGCGCGCTTCTCGGTGACGGTGCCCTTGTTAAAGGTCTTTTTGACGTGCGAGAGCTTAAGCATCTGCCTCATCCCCCTTCGTGTAGGAGCTGCGGAGCTTATAGCGCTCCCAAACCACGGGCACGCACAGGGCCACGGCGACGATCACGGCGGAGAGCAGTTTCATGTCGTTGGCGTCCATGCCCATTTGCAGCACGATGGCGCGGATAAGGAAGTAGACCACGGAGCCAAAGACGGCGGAGGCAAGACGGACGCTAAACTGCGTGAGGCCGCCGGGCAGCAGACGGCCGAGCACCTCACCGATAACAATGGCGGCAAGACCGATAACGATGGCACCGGTGCCCATACCAATGTCGGCATACTTTTGGCTCTGGCAGATGAGCGCGCCCGAAAGGCCGATGAGGGCGTTGGAGAGCACAAGGGCGATCATCTTGGTGGAGTTGGTGTTGACGCCCAGGGCGCGGATCATGTACTCGTTGTTGCCGGTGGCGCGCAGCGCCGAGCCAATCTCGGTGCCAAAGAACCAATACAGGATGGCAACGATAGCCACGGCGAGCAGGATGCCCAAGATGATGGCAACGGTGGACTGCGGCAGACCGGTCATATTGCTGACGGCCGAGAACACGGTGCCCTTGGCGAGGATGGGCGTGTTGGACTTGCCCATGATGCGCAGGTTGATGGACCACAGGCTGATCTGTGTCAGGATTCCGGCAAGGATTGCGGGGATCTCGAAGACGGTGGCCAGGATGCCCGTGACGGCACCCGCGATGGCACCGGCGCACATGCCGGCCAAAACGGCGAGCAGCGGGTCGACGTTATTGTTGACGATGAGTACGGCGCAGACGCAGCCGCCGAGGGCAAAACTGCCGTCGCAGGTCATATCGGGGATGTCGAGCAGGCGGAACGTGATAAACACGCCAAGCACCATAATGCCCCAGAGGACGCCCTGCGAAACGGCTCCCTGCAATGCAATGAGCATGCTTCATACCTCCTAGGATAGGGTGGACACGTGAGTCACCATGATAGCGGTAACAATGCATAAAAGAGTTGCGGACGGATGTTTTGTCTCATCCGAAACAAGCAGGGCGAACGCCGGTCTTTGGCGTTCGCCCCTATGGTTCAGATATTGAATAACACGGCAACGGTGCGAGTATGGGCCCTAGGCGCATCGCCGTGCATGCCGCTACTCGTCCAGAGCGGAAAGGTCGATGCCCAGCGCCTCGGCCATCTCGTCGTTCTTGACGACGACCAGGTCCTTGCTCGAGAGGTGCTTGATCGGCATATCCTCGGGCTTGGCCTCGCCCTTCAAAATCTTGACGGCCATCTCGCCCGCGGCGTAGCCCAGGTCCTCATAGTTGATGGAGAGGGTGAACAGACCGCCGGCCTTGCACATGCCCTCCTCGCCAGTCACGAAGGGGAGCTTGTTCTCCTTGCAGATCTGGCCGACCTGCGAGGCACCCGCGGCGATGGTGTTGTCGGTGGGGGAGTACAGCGCGTCGACCTTGCCCACGGCAGACTCGACGACGGACTGGATTTCATTGGAGCTCGAGACGGTGAAGTCGGTGTACTCCAGGCCCAGCTTGTCGAGTTCCTTCTTGGCGGCCTTGATCTGGACATCGGAGTTGGACTCGGCGGTGCAGTAGAGCAGGCCGACCTTCTTTACGTCGGGCAGGACTTTCTGCATCATCTCGAGCTGCTCGGCGACCGGGGTGAGGTCGGAGGCGCCCGTGACGTTGGTGCCGGGCTTGTCGTTGTCCTGAACCAGGCCCGAGGCGGCGTAGTCGGTGATGGCGCAGCCCACGATGGGGATGTCGGCCGTGGCGCCGGCGGCAGCCTGCGCGGCGGGCGTGGCGATGGCATAGATCAGGTCGACGCCATCGCCCACGAACTTGTCGGCGATGGACTTACACGTGGACTGGTCGTTCTGGGCGTTCTTCTGGTCGATCTTGACCTTAAGGCCGCTCTTCTTGATGGCCTTGACAAAACCGTCGTTGGCGGCGTCGAGTGCGGAGTGCTCGGTGAGCTGCAGAACGCCGATGGTGTAGTCGGAACCGGCGGCTGCGGAGCCGGAAGCAGAGTTGCCGCCGCATCCGGCAAGCGGGGCCAGTGCGAGCAGGCCGGCGGAGACCAGAAGGCTCCTACGGCTGATGGTGATGTCCTTCATATCGTTACCCCCAGTATAGAAATGGCTGGAAACACTGCACTCAAACAAAGTGCAAGTGGAACTATAGTAGCGCGGATGTCCATTTTTACAATAACCTGGCGGGTTTTTTAATGCAGAATCGGATGGGCGGTACGGGTAGTCGAATGGGCGGCGGAGGGTCTTATGCAGCGGAGGCGTCGTCCTCCTCGTCCAGGGCGGCGAAAAGCTTCTTGCCGTCGAGGAGACGTGTGGTGACGTTTCTCATGCGGCCAATCTCTACGGTACGCAGCGTGTCATCGGCGCCTCGGGCGTCATAGACCGTTCCCAGCAAATACGAGATGCCGTCTCGCTGCTTGATGGCAAAGGGGCGGAGTGTCATCCGTGCTACTTCGGTTTCGCCACGTGCCGTGACGCTCGAAATATCAAAACTCACCGTGGTTCCGTGGTCGATGGCCTGCTCGACGAGCTCGCACGTGTCGATGCGCTTGATGGGCGTGCGTGTTGCCTTGGTAGCCTTGCTGCCTGCGCTTGGAGCGGGTTCGGGTGTATCGAGGTAGCCGCGAACGTCGGCGCTCGCCATGGCAACTAAGTGCTGCGCCATGCTCTTGCGGATAGCGATAGGCGTGGAGCGGTTGCGCATGACCATACCGTGGAGCCGGATGATCTCTTCATCGGTGAGCGGGCGGGTAAGAAGTTTGTAGCCCACGCCGCGTTTGTACTCAATTTCGTATCCGGCATGGCGAAGCGCGGAGATGGCGGTGTAGATGCTGCGCCGCGCTGCCGAGATGGGCATGCGGGCGGGGTTGTCGGGATGGGCGAGGCGCCGGATCAACTCATCGGAAAGCATGGCCTTGTCCTCGCCGGTGTTTTCGCTTAATAGTTGCAGGATGCGAACGGCGCGATAGGCTGCCATCGAGGCGGCGCCCCTCGTCGTGGTGTCGTAGGTTTCAACAGCGGCTTCGGTCATGGTGCCCACGTCCTTTCCGTTTTGGGTGGCGACGGTATGGAGCCTAGGACGCGGGGTTTTCCCAGGGGCGTAGGGCGCTCTGGGCGGTCGGTAGTCGTCGGCAAACGGCGGGTCGAGTTTTCAACAGCCCTGGTCAACTGACCAAAAACTTGCCAAAAGCTTGACGGATGCTGTTGAAAAAAGCGTCTCTCGACCGATGTCGAGAGACGCTTATGCGATGAGCGTTGGCGTGTGGCGACGCGAGCTAGCGTCCGACGATTAGAAGTCGGCGTTGCCCACGGTGCGCGGGTGCGGCAGGACGTCGCGGATGTTGCCCACGCCGGTCAGATACATGACCAAGCGCTCGAAGCCCAGACCGTAGCCGGCGTGCTTGCAGGAACCGTAGCGGCGCAGGTCAAGGTAGTACTTGTACTGCTCGGGATTCATGCCCAGGTCCTTGATGCGGGCCTCGAGCAGATCCAGGCGCTCCTCGCGCTGGGAGCCGCCGATAATCTCGCCGATACCGGGAACCAGGCAGTCGGCGGCGGCGACGGTCTTGCCGTCTTCGTTCATGCGCATGTAGAACGCCTTGATTTCGGCCGGGTAGTCGGTCACGAAGGTCGGGCGCTTAAAGTGCTCCTCGGTCAGGAAGCGCTCGTGCTCGGTCTGCAGGTCGATGCCCCAGCTGACGGGGTAATCAAACTGGTGGCCAGCAGCGACTGCCTGCTCCAGGATCTCGACGGCCTCGGTGTAGGTAACGCGGGCAAAGTCGGAGTTGGCGACATGGTCCAGGCGCTCGAGCAGACCCTTGTCCACAAACTTGTTGAGCATATTGAGCTCGTCGGGGCAGGTGGCCATAACGTCCTTAAGGACGTACTTGAGCATGGCCTCGGCGTTATCCATGTAGTCGTTAAGGTCGGCAAAGGCCATCTCGGGCTCGATCATCCAAAACTCGGCGGCGTGGCGCGTGGTGTTGGAGTTCTCGGCACGGAAGGTGGGACCAAAGGTGTATACGTCGCCAAAGGCCATGGCAAAGTTCTCGGCATTGAGCTGGCCGGACACGGTGAGGCTCGCATGCTTGCCAAAGAAGTCCTGGCTCCAGTCGACCTCGCCGGACTCGGTGAGGGGCGGATTTTTGGGGTCGAGCGTGGTCACGCGGAACATCTCGCCGGCGCCCTCGCAGTCACTCGTGGTGATGATGGGGGTGTTGACGTAGACAAAGCCCTGCTCCTGGAAGAAGCGGTGGATGGCGGCAGCCGCGACAGAGCGGATGCGGAACACGGCGCGGAACAGGTTGGTGCGCGGGCGCAGGTGCTGCTGGGTGCGCAGGAACTCGACGGTTGCGCGCTTCTTTTGCAGCGGGTAATCCGGGGCGCTCGTGCCCTCGACCTCGATGGAGGTGGCAGAAAGCTCGAAAGGCTGGGGCGCATCGGGGGTCAGCTTGACGGTGCCGGTGCAAATGAGTGCGGCCGAGACGTTTTGATGGGCGATCTCGTCGTAGTTGTCGAGTGCCTCGCGGTTCATGACGACCTGCAGGTCGCGGAAGCAGCTGCCGTCGTTGAGCGTAACAAAGCCAAAGTTCTTCATGTCGCGGACGGACTTGACCCAGCCGGCGACGGTGACGGTCTGGCCGCCGAGCGACTCGGCATCGGCATAGAGCTGCGCGATTTTGGTGCGGTTCACGTATCCTCCCATAACGGTTGAATGATAGTTATCCATACAGTTCGATATTCTAGCAGCTCGGCTCATTTGAGCTATACAGATAAAGCATTGGCGGGATGGTTTTTCAAACGAAAAGCGCCCGCGGCCAAATGGTCGCGGGCGCTTGACGAGGTGCCTTTTGGCTGTGTGGCGCGGGGCCTGGCTACTTGGTCTTGGCAACCAGCAGCGGGTCGCCCAGCTTGACGAGCGGGTTGCCGCCGATAAGCGTTCCAGACTCGCCGACATGGTCGATGCTCTTAAGACGATCGAGCTCGGAGACGATGACGGTCACGATGTCCTCGTGACCAGCGGCCTTAATGGCCTCGCGGTCGAAGCTGATGAGCGGCTGGCCTGCCTTGACCACATCGCCCATCTCGACAAAGCGGGCAAAACCCTTGCCGTTCATTTCCACGGTGCCCAGGCCAACATGGATGAACACGCGCAGGCCGTCCTCGGTAATCATGCCGATGGAGTGGTTGGTGACAGTGGTGGCACCGATGCGGCCGTTGGCGGGCGCATAGATGGTGCCGGTAATGGGCTCGATGCCATAGCCCTGGCCAAGCATGCCCGAGGCGATCGTCTCGTCGGGAACCTCGTTCAGGTTGACGAGCACGCCGTTGACGGGGGCATAGATGACGCCTTCGCGGGTAGCGAAGCTTGCTGCGGGCGGAACGGACGCCTCGCCGGTCGAGGTGAAGGTGGACTTAAGCGAATCGAGCAGACCCATAGTTGCCTCCAACTTAAATAGGCGCATATCGCGCGTTTGGTTTGCCGGAAACGTTTCATATGTGTTTCGCGGCTTGGTCAACGCCCCTATTCTACGCTGCTCAAAGATACCTCTGAACTGGGATTATGTGATATATCAGTTGAAGGGAAACTTATTGTCGGAGTGTTTCTGCGCCACGGGTTCAAGTGGGGTACGCTTGAAGGCAAAAAACAAGGGCGCTTAATTTGCGCGAAGGGAGCACATATGATTGTCGAGAACCATGCGCTGTGGGGCGAGGAGCCGACCGAGGATTATCCGGCGACGTTTACGTATTTGGGTGCCGAGCCGTTGCCCGATAAACCGAATGGCCGCCGCCCCGCGGTGATTATCTGTGGCGGAGGTGCGTTTACGCATATCGCTCCGCATGAGCAGGATCCTGTGGCGTTTGCGTTTTTGGATCACGGTTACCAGGTCTTTGTGCTCAACTATGTCACGAGTTCTACGGGTGACGTGAGCTTTCCGCACCCCCAGGCAGATCTTGCCAAGATGGTCGCCACGGTGCGCGCCAACGCCGACGAGTGGCATGTCGATCCTAAGCGCGTGTGCGTCGTGGGCTTTTCTGCTGGCGGCATGATTTGCGCCTCGCTGGCAACACAGTGGAAGACCGGCCCCTTTGCGGCACTTGCCGGGGCGCGTCCGGACGACATTCGTCCCGATGCCGTGGTGCTGGGCTATCCATTGCTCGACTTTGCCTATGTGCGCGACATGCAGACGCGCGATCCGCGCATTGACTTGCGTGTGCCCAAGACGGGCGGCAAGACGGGGCGCGATTTGCTCAACGACTACCTGTCGATGGTGACGGGCGGCGAGGCAACTGACGAGCATCTGGCCGACATCTGCCCCACTACGCATGTTTCGCGTCAGATGCCACCGACCTTTGTGTGGGGCGTGTCCGACGACAAGACGGCGCCGATCGCGCAGGTCTACCCGTTTGCCCAACGCATGGCAGAGGAGGGCGTCCCTTGCGAGATGCACGTCTTTGACCAAGGTGGTCACGGCCTTTCGCTCGGCAACGCCAACACCGCGGTCGACAACGAGGACAAGCAGGTTTCCGTCCGTCCCTGGATCCGCCTGGCCTTCCGCTTCTTGGAGCGCCATCTGTAAGAGTAAGAGGGCCAGCCCCATCCCGTCCCTCATAACTTGCGGTGAAATAGTTCCTGTTTTTGCTGGTTAAAGCCCCAAACAGGAACTATTCCACCGCAACTTCGTTTTGATCTGTTGGAGACGGAGGAAAATGGATCATTTTGTCGAGGGGGCGGGCGGCTGTTTCTGCTCCCGCGGGAAACCACGTCCCGTTTGGGAAATCGTGACCCGTTTTGGGCGCAGATTCCGGGTCGCAGTTTCCCCGAGGGGCTCGATCGGGAAATTGCATCCCAGTCTGAATGCCGATTTTGGGATGCAGTTTCCGCTAGATGCCTCAACCGGAAAGCCCATCCCGTTTAGGTGTTCCGGAGTGGGATTTGGTTTCCGCAGCAGGCCCGTCTGGGATGCAATGGCCCAGAATCCCCCTTGCACCGATCTGTCGATTGAACATCGTTGTGTGTTCACGCTATCATGTAAGCTTAAAATTGGTTAGCCATGGCAAACGGTTAGCCATGGTGAACATAAATACAACGCCCTGTGGGCGCCGGGGGAGGAACACGGACGTGAAGCTCGATACACTCGAGATTGGAAAGGACGCCGTTGTCGCATCGGTGGCATCGGACGATCAGGCACTCCGACAGCATATTTTGGACATGGGTCTAACGCCGGGCACCGAAGTCACCATGATGAAGTACGCCCCCATGGGCGATCCGCTCGAGATCCGCCTGCGTGGCTACGAGTTGACACTGCGCAAGGACGATGCCGCTCGCATCGAGCTCGTGGGTATTCACGACACCGATACGGGTCCGCGCGCTAACGCCGCAATCGGCACGACGGAGCATCCGGCCCTGGGCGAGGGGACGTATTCGCCCCGTGCGGCAAAGACGGCCGTGCCCGAGGGCGCGCCGCTGCACTTTGCCCTCGCCGGCAACCAAAACTGCGGCAAGACCACGTTATTCAACCAGCTGACGGGCTCCAACCAGCACGTCGGTAACTTTCCCGGCGTGACGGTCGACCGCAAAGATGGCACCATCCGCAACCACCCCGAGGCGAACGTTACCGACCTGCCTGGTATTTATTCGCTGTCGCCGTACACAGGTGAAGAGGTCGTGAGCCGTCAGTTCATCCTCGACGAGCGCCCGGACGCCATCATCGATATCATCGACGCAACCAACATCGAGCGCAATCTGTACCTGACGTTGCAGCTTATGGAGCTTGACCGCCCCATGGTCATCGCGCTCAACATGATGGACGAGGTGACGGCCAACGGCGGCGCCGTAGACGTCAATCTGCTCGAGAGCCTGTTGGGCGTGCCTGTTGTCCCCATTAGCGCTGCCCGCAACGAGGGCATCGGTGAGCTGGTGGATCATGCCTTGCACGTGGCGCGGTTCCGCGAGCGCCCCGGTCGCCTGGACTTCTGTGCGCCCGACGGTCCGGACGGCGGTGCGCTGCATCGCTGCATCCACGGTATTGCTAACCTGATCGAGGACCATGCCGTGACGGCGCACATCCCGGTGCGCTTTGCGGCGACCAAGCTGGTCGAGGGCGATGAGCTGGTAACCGAGGCGCTTCACCTGGATCGCAATGAGCTCGACGCTATCGAGCACATTATTACCCAGATGGAGGGCGAGGCCGGCACCGACCGCCTGTCTGCGCTGGCCGATATGCGTTTTAGCTTTATCGGCGACGTGTGTGGGCGTTGCGTCGTTAAGCCGCATGAGAGCCGCGAGCACGTGCGCTCCGTCAAGATCGACCGCATCCTGACGGGTCGCTACACGGCCATTCCGGCGTTTTTGGTGATCATGGGCCTCGTCTTTTGGCTGACGTTTGGCGTGATCGGCGCGGCGTTGCAGGGACTTATGGAGGACGGTATCGCTGCCGTCATCGCCTCGGCCGATGCGGGCCTCAAGGCGTTCGGCACCAACGACGCAGTGCGTTCGCTGGCTGTCGACGGCGTGCTTACGGGTGTGGGCAGCGTGCTGACCTTCCTGCCGATTATCGTCGTGCTCTTTTTGTTCCTCTCCATTCTGGAAGACTCGGGCTACATGGCGCGCGTCGCCTTTGTCATGGATAAGGTGCTGCGTCGCTTTGGCCTGTCGGGCCGTAGCTTTGTGCCCATGCTCGTCGGTTTTGGCTGCACCGTGCCGGCTATCATGTCGACCCGTACGCTCCCATCCGAGCACGACCGCAAGATGACGGTCATGCTCACGCCGTTTATGAGCTGCTCAGCCAAGTTGCCGGTTTACGGCTTGCTGTGCGGGGCGTTTTTCCCGCAGGCGACGGTTCCCGCCATGGTCTCGCTCTATCTGATCGGTATCGTGGTCGGCTGCATCGCGGCTTTGGTGCTCAACCGCACGGCATTTAAGGGCGACCCGGTGCCGTTTATCATGGAGCTCCCCAATTACCGCCTGCCGAGCGTCAAGACGACGGTGATGCTGGCATGGGATAAGGCCAAGGACTTCATCACCAAGGCCTTTACCATTATCTTTGCCGCTACGGTGGTCATCTGGTTCCTGCAGACGTTCGATATCCGCTTTAACGTGGTCGCCGACCAGTCGCAGAGTCTACTTGCCGGTCTGGGTAGCATCATCGCGCCGGTGTTGGCCCCGCTCGGCTTTGGCGATTGGCGTGCATCCACGGCGCTCGTCACGGGGCTCATTGCCAAGGAGAGCGTCATCTCGACGCTCACGGTGCTTTTGGGCGCAACCTCTCCCGCGGTGCTGTCAACTATGTTTTCGCCGTTTACCGCTTACGTGTTCCTGGTCTTTACGCTGCTGTACCCGCCCTGCGTGGCGTCCATCGGCGCCGTCAAGAGCGAGTTGGGCGCGCGCTATGCCGTGGCTGTATTCGCGTTTCAGGTGACGGTCGCCTGGATCGTGGCGTTTGTCGTGCATTCGGCGGGCATATTGCTGGGGTTGGCTTAGTTATTTATTGGCGGCGCAACCTCTGTGTATTGAGTTGATTGCGGCCCCGCATCTGTACTGACGGATGCGGGGCCGTTGCTATATAATCGCCTCCGCTCAAAATGATTGGAGACGTTATATATGAGTCAGGCAAGGCAAGACGGCATTACGCTCAGGCAGTGGCTCCCGCTCATCGGGCTCGCCTGCTGCGCGTTCGTGTTCAACACGTCGGAGTTTATGCCCATCGGCCTTCTGACTGATATCGCCGCATCGTTCTCGCTCACCGAGGCCCAGGCAGGCATCATGATTTCGGTCTACGCCTGGGGCGTCATGCTGCTGTCGCTGCCGCTTATGGTGTTTGCCTCGCGCTTTGAGTTCAAGCGGATGTTGCTGGGCGTGCTGGCCGTGTTTTCGTTGGGCCAGTTTCTGTCCGCTGTGGCGCCGACTTATCCCATCCTGGTCTGCGCACGCTTGGTGGTTGCCTGCGCACATGCCGTGTTCTGGTCGGTCGCCTCGATCATGGCGTCGCGCCTGGTTGACACCCGTCACGGGGCTCTTGCCATCAGCATGATCGCCACAGGCTCGTCCATCGCGCAGATCTTTGGCCTGCCGATCGGCCGCGCCATTGGCTTGGCCGTGGGCTGGCGCATGACGTTTGCCGTGGTCGGTGCCTTCTCTGCCGCCGCGGTGGTGTACCAAGCCGCGGTGTTCCCGGCTATGCCGGCGGGCGAGCGTTTTACCGTCAAGCAGCTGCCCGAGCTGCTCAAGAACCCGTTTTTAATCGCGCTCTACGCGGTCACGGTCTTTATGGCGACCGGCTATTACGCAAGCTACAGCTACATCGAGCCCTTCCTGGCGCAGGTCGCGCACGTCGATGCGGGCGCCATCACCATGACGCTGACGGCGTTTGGCTGCTCTGGTCTGCTCGGAAGCTGGCTGTTTGGCCGCCTGTTCGATGGGCATCGCTTCCCGTTTTTGGCCATCACGCTCTCCGGCGTGCCGGTGGCGCTGCTGCTTATGGGCCCGGCCGCATCGTCGCTCGCTGCGGTTCTCGCTGTTTGCGCACTGTGGGGTTGCTGCGCCACGGCCTTTAATGTGGCGTTCCAGGCCGAGCTCATCAAGTACACGCCGGCGGATTCGTCGGCTGTCGCCATGTCAATCTTCTCGGGCCTGTTCAATCTGGGTATTGGCACGGGCACCGCAATCGGCGGTGCCGTGGTTTCGGGTCCCGGTATCGCTTGGATCGGCTTCGTGGGCGGGGCGATTACCGTCGTGGGCGTCATCCTCGCCATCACCGTGCTGTTCCCGACCATCCGTCGCGCCAAGCCCGTCGCCTAGCCACATCCTCCTCATCAGTTGCGGTGGAATAGTTCCTGTTTAAGGCCTCTGAAGGCCCAGGCAGGAACTATTCCACCGCAACTTATTTTGGGGGAGAGGATACAAGCTGGGCATACAATGGATGTCGTTGTGTTGAGCTTACCGGGAGGTTGCTATGTGGGCATACGAGACGACGTTCTATCAGATCTATCCGCTGGGCTTTTGCGGAGCTCCGCGCGAAAACGCCGCGCCCGTTGCCGAGGATGAGCTCGCCCAGGCTGCCAACGCCGCGCCCAACCCCGATGCGCCCATCATGAAGATCGCCAAATGGGCCGACTACCTGCAAAAACTCGGTATCGGCGCTGTGCTCATTAACCCGCCGCTCGAATCCGATAGCCATGGCTACGACACGCGCAGCCTGCGCCACATCGACTGCCGCCTGGGTGGGGACGCCGACTTTGCCGCCGTGTGCGAGACGCTGCATGCCCACGGCATCCGCGTGGTGCTCGACGCTGTCTTCAACCACGTCGGTCGCGGCTTTTGGGCCTTCCGCGATGTGCAGGAGCGTAAGTGGGACTCGCCGTACAAGGACTGGTTCCACATTAGCTTTGACGGCGACTCCTGCTATGGCGACGGCTTTTGGTACGAGGGCTGGGAAGGCCATTTTGAGCTTGTGAAGCTCAACCTGCAAAATCCCGCTGTGGTCGATTACCTGCTCGAGTCTGTGCGCCGTTGGGCCGACGTCTTTGGCGTCGACGGCCTGCGCCTGGACGTTGCCTATATGCTCGACCGCGACTTCATGCGCCGCCTGCACGCCTTTGCCCGTGAGCTCAAGCCCGACTTCGCGCTGATCGGCGAGACGCTCCACGGCGACTACAACCAGATCGTCAACGATGAGATGCTCGACTCCTGCACCAACTACGAGTGCTACAAGGGCCTGTACTCCAGCTTTAACTCGGTCAACATGTTCGAGATCGCGCACTCGCTGCACCGTCAGTTTGGCGGCGACCCCTGGTGCATCTACCGCGGCAAACACCTGCTGTCGTTTGTCGACAACCACGACGTGCCGCGCCTGGCGAGCATCCTCACCGACAAGTCGTGCCTGCGTCCCGCCTATGGCATGCTGTTTGGCATGCCGGGCATCCCGTGCGTCTACTATGGCAGCGAGTGGGGGATTCCTGGCGAAAAGGGCGGCCCCGATGGCGACTGGGCGCTGCGCCCTGTGCTCGATGAGCCTGCGCCCAACGAGCTGACGGCGTTCATCACGCAGCTCGCGCACCTTCGCTCGGCCGACGACGCAGCTGCCCGTGCTCTTAACTACGGTGCCTATCGCAACGTGGTGATCCAGAATAAACAGCTGCTGTTCGAGCGCGCCTGCGACGATGCGACGGTGCTCGTGGCAGTGAACGCCGTGGACGAGCCTTACACCTTTGGCGCCGGCGAGCTCAACGGCTCCTTTGTCGACCTGCTTGCCGACGGCGCGCCCACGGTCGAGCTGGCGGGCTCCCTTGAGCTTGCGCCCTACGAGGTGCGTTATCTGCTGAGGGCCTAGGCCATGGCTGCGTCCGACGAGGGCTATCAACATATTGAGCATGGGTTTGAGCCCGTGTTTGACGAGCGCTCGCGCGTTTTGGTGCTGGGGTCGTTTCCCTCGGTGCTCTCGCGTGCCAATGCCTTCTACTACGGCAATCCGCAGAACCGCTTTTGGCGCGTGATGGCCGCGTGCCTCGGTGTGCCCGTGCCGCCCAACGAGGGCGATCCTTTGGCAAGCGGTGAGCCCGCGACGCTCGATGCCTCGATTGCCGTCAAGCGGGCCATGCTACTGAACGGCGGCGTGGCCCTGTGGGATGTGATCGAGAGCTGCGACATTGAGGGCTCGAGCGACGCGAGCATTCGCAACGTTGTGCCGGCACATATCGAGCGCATTACCGATGCCGCGTCGATTGAGGTCGTTGTCTGTAACGGCGGTACGGCAGGGCGACTCTACAAACGCTACTTGCAAGATCGGACGGGGCTGCCTGCTATTGTCCTGCCCTCGACAAGTCCCGCCAATGCCGCCTGGCGCCTGGAGCGTCTTGTTGAGCGTTGGCACGAAGCCGTTGACTGGGCTGTTATTTAATTTAGATTTTTGTTTGAGCGTGGGCGCCCAGACGTTTCAGAACGCCTCGCCAGATCGGCGCGGGCACGGCTGGCTCGGCGCAAACCATGCCGTCGGCGTCGACGTTGGCGGCATTGCCGCCGCCAAGTCGCTGTGCATGCTCGACGGAGCAGCCCATGCGCACAGCGCCCACAAGCTTATCCATCGCTTCCGAAAACGGTCGCCGCAAGAGTCCCATGCGCGGAGAGCGACGAAGCGCTGCGATGCCGCCGCCGGAACAGATGACAACGCCGCCACACCACAATTGGTCATGGCGCTCACATGCCTTGTGCAGGCGAACGGCGGTCCCACGCGCCTGCTCAGCGCCCCGTTGTGCGGCTCGAATCACGGCATAGACACGCGCTCCCGTACTGCCAAAGCGCTCAAGCGCCTGCTCGATAGCTGTCAACGTCTCATCGTCAGCCACGTCTTCAATGGCCAGCACGATGCCATCGGCAACGCTGCCGGCGTCATTTGCCTTCGAGCCGACTGGGCGGGGGAGTACAGTGCCGGAAAGCTGAGCATAGGCGGCGATGGCATCCTGTAGGTCCCAGAGCAAAAAATCAAGATCGGCGCTATTGGGAATGCTGATATACGCAATGGTCTGCAACGTTTTTGGTGCATCGCCGCGTGCGGTCGTCTCCATGCCGCCTCCTTTCCGGTTGGTTTCCGTTTAGGTTACACCGTCTGGTGGCGCCCCGCCGCGCTATCCTAGTGCAACCCTTACGAAAGGAACGCCATGCGTCTGCCCATGAATACCTCGCTTGCCACGCTCAAGCCCTCCGGTATCCGCCGGATTAACGCGCTCGCCGCCCAGCATCCGGGGTGCATCGCGCTCGCGCTCGGCGAGCCCGATTTTCCCACGCCCGATGTGATTAGCGCCGAGGTGACCGCCGCACTGGACCGCGGTGACACGCACTATCCGCCCAACAACGGTCGCCCCGCCCTGCGTGAGGCGTTATCTGCCTACATGGGGGACGCGGGCCTTACGTTTTCGGCTGACGAGGTCATCCTAACCGACGGCGCGACCGAGGCCCTGTCGGCAACATTCATGGCTATGCTCAACCCCGGCGACGAGGTCATCATCCCCACGCCGGCCTTTGGCCTGTACGAGAGCATCGTCGTGGCCAACCACGCCAAAGCGGTCTTTTTGGATACGGAGCCTGCGCAATTCCAGATTGATGAGGAGGCGCTTCGTGCCTGCGTGACGCCGGCGACCAAGGCCATCGTCATCTGCTCGCCCAACAATCCTACGGGCTGTATCCTCAACGCGGCTTCGCTCGACGCCGTGGCGCGCGTGGCGGAGCAGGCGGGCATCTACGTGGTCTGCGACGACGTATACAACCGCTTGGTTTATGTGGGTGGCTACGAGCGCTTTACCCAGCGCCACCCGGAGCTTCGCGATCAGACGGTAGTTATTGAGAGCTTTTCCAAGCCCTGGGCCATGACCGGCTGGCGTTTGGGCTGGCTCGCAGCGGCAGCCCCCGTCATCGCCGAGATCGCAAAAGCCCACCAATACCTAGTATCGAGTGCTGTCTCCTTCGAAATGGACGCCGCAGCCCGAGCCCTGACCGTCGACCCAACCCCCATGCTCAAAGTCTACCGAGCCCGCCGCGAGCGCGTACTCGCAGCCTTAGACGCCATGGGCCTCGACGTAGTAGAGCCCGCAGGAGCCTTCTACACTTTCCCGAGCATCAAAAAGTTCGGCCTAACCAGCGAAGACTTCTGCATCAAAGCCATCAAAGAAGCAAACGTAGCCCTAGTCCCGGGCGACTGCTTCGGCACCGAAGGCCACATCCGCCTAAGCTACTGCGTTTCCGACCAAGATTTGGACGAAGGCCTAAATCGCCTGTCCACCTTCATTTCAACCTTATAGCCCAACGGGACGCAACACATCAGCCCACCGACCCAAGCATTATGAGTGGGGCGCGTCGCTCAACGGACACGAGGATTCGCAGCAAAGTTACCGCAGCTCCGGTCCGAGGGGCCGGGTTGAGATTTTCGTAGATTCCGCACGAGCCGAAGAGCACTTAATGTGCTCTTCGTGCGAGCCAGGACTTGACCGAGCGAAAATCTCAACCCGGCCCCTCGGACCGGAGCGTATGCAGGGTTTGTGTACGAATCCTCGCGCCCGTTGACCGACGCCGGGGTCCCCGCCATAATACCTTCGGTTCACGCACGAATCCGCTGCCAGAGACAGCCGGTGCAGACGGGCATCGCCCGCGAGCTTAATGGGATATCCCGCCAGCCGAGGTGGTCGAGTAGATATGTCTTCTCGCCCCCGTCGCTCATGCAGCGCGGGGGCTTTCTTTTTGGACATGCCCCCGTCACGTCCTTGTGGCGGACCGTGCCCGGAAAGAATTCGAGGAGGTGTAATTCATGCCCCAGCAGTACAAAATCGACAAGGTTGCAGAGATCGAGTCTCGTATCGCCGAGAACGCCGGTCTGTTCGTCGTCAACTACAACGGTCTGACGGTTAAGCAGGCTCAGGAGCTGCGTCATCAGCTTCGCGAGTGCGGCGCCGAGATGAAGGTCTACAAGAACAACCTGGTCAAGATCGCTCTCAAGAACCAGGAGCAGCCCGAGCTCGACGAGATCCTCGCCGGCCCCGTCGCTTATGTGTTCTACGAGACCGAGCCGGTCGAGGCCGCTAAGACCCTTAAGGACTTCTCCGCTAAGTCCAAGGGTGTCCTTGAGATCAAGGGCGGTATCTCCGACGGCAAGGCCGTTTCCGCTGATGATGTTAAGGCTATCGCCGAGCTGCCCACCAAGGATCAGCTTCTCGGCCAGATCGCCGGTCTCATCTCCGGTTTCGCTCGCGACATCGCTGTCTGCGTCAACGGCGTTTCCTCTGGTCTCGCTCGTTCGATCCAGCAGGTCTCCGAGCAGAAGGCAGCCTAGTCGCTGTTTTCACCCGCGGCGGCAACGCCGCACCCCTGGCGCATTCGCGCCGTGTTTTAACTGATCTCCGTGCATCCGCACGGAAACCGAAAGGACTTAGAAATGGCTAAGCTTACCACCGATGAGATCATCGATGCTCTTAAGGAAATGACCCTTCTCGAGGCTTCCGAGCTCGTCAAGGCTATCGAGGACACCTTCGGCGTTTCCGCCGCTGCTCCTGCCGCTGTTGTCGCCGCTCCCGCTGCTGGCGCTGCTGAGGCCGAGGAGAAGACCGAGTTTGACGTCGTGCTCGAGGGCTTCGGCGACAACAAGATCCAGGTCATCAAGGCCGTCCGTGAGCTCACCAACCTTGGCCTGAAGGAGGCCAAGGAGGTCGTCGAGGGCGCTCCCAAGGCTGTTCTCGAGGGTGCCAAGAAGGAGGACGCCGAGGCTGCCAAGGAGAAGCTCGAGGCTGCTGGCGCTGCTGTCACCCTCAAGTAATCAGGCTCTCTCGCCAGATTTCTTTGCAGACGGGGTTCGCATTGCGAGCCCCGTTTTTTTTGTTTTGGCCCCTCATTCCCATTGCTCGGCACGCGGAACACCGTTGTCTTCGCCGCACCAATCCTGTTACCGCTGGGGCGTAAAATTGCGCCATTCGGGCAATAATTTGCGTTGACCTGCTGAAGAATTGCGTTTGCCTTACGGCGATGTATGTCTCCGGCGGTAAGATACTTCGGTATCGCAATTTGGTCTGCGGCCGCCGTGCCGCACGCATAGGGCGCATTCTGCGCCTGCGAAAGGATCTTTGAATAACATGAAGGCAATCATCCCCGCCGCCGGTCTTGGCACGCGTTTTCTGCCTGGCACTAAGTGCACGCCGAAAGAGATGCTGCCGGTGCTCGACAAGCCGGTCATTCAGTATGTCGTTGAGGAGGCACTCGACCCCGAGGAGGTCGACGACGCCATCATCGTTACCTCTCCCGGTAAGCCCGAGCTGCTGAGCTACTTCCAGCCCGACCGTTCGCTCGAGAACCTGCTGCGCGAGCGCGGCAAGAACGCCTATGCCGATGCCGTTGCCCACGCTGGCGGTATGCCGGTCGACTTCCGTTATCAGTACGAGCCCAAGGGCCTCGGTCACGCCATTCGCTCTGCTGCCGACGCCGTGGCAGGGGAGAACTTCCTGGTTCTTCTGGGCGACTACGTTGTGCCTAACCGCGACATCTGCGACAAGATGCTCGCCGTTTCCAAGGAGCACGGTGGCGCTTCGGTTATCGCCGTCGCTGCTTGCTCGCCCGAGGAAGTCAGCCGCTACGGCGTTATCGCCGGCGATCGCGTGGGCTCTCTCGAGGGCTTCGAGAATGCCGCTGACGACGAGCCCGGTGCCGTTTGGCGCATCGGCGGCCTGGTTGAGAAGCCCGCTCCCGAGGCGGCTCCGTCCAACCTGTACATCGTCGGTCGCTACCTGCTGAGCCCGCTGGTCATGGACCTGCTCGCTGATCAGCAGGCCGGTAAGGGCGGCGAGATTCAGCTGACCGACGCCATGGCACGTTCGCTCGACCGCGAGGCTATGTACGCTGTCGTCATCGACCCGCTGTCGGGCTACGATACCGGTACCCCGTCTGGCTGGATGGCCACCAACGCCCTCATGGCTGCAAGCGACCCCCGCTTTGCCAGCGCCTTCTGGGACGCCATCGACGAGCGCGGCGGATTGATGCGCAAGTAAGCCTTCGGGCATCGACATTTACGGGCGCGGACTTCGGTTCGCGCCCGTTTTTTATAAGAGCTGCGATTGCTGGCTCTCTGTTCACAGAAAATATATGAACAGATGTTCGATTCACAGCTATCTACCTGCGCACTTTCTGTCGAAAAACTTTGCTACTCCAAAAACTCAATCGCGTCAAGGCTTTTCTTGCCCAACGGTCGGTACCTGATAAACTATTAGGTTGCGATAACTGGCGAAGCTATGCCTCGCCAACCCACCGAGCATTTCCGTGAAGGAGGAAAAACCTGGTGACCTACGCATACACTGCCACTGAGCGCAAGCGCGTCAGCTTCGGGAAAATCCCGGAGGCCATGGAGCTCCCCAACCTTATCTCTGTTCAAAGGGAATCCTTTGAGCGTTTTAAGGACGAGGGCCTTCGTGAGGCGTTCAAGGAATCCAGCCCCATCCAGAGCCAGAACCATGTTCTCGAGGTTACCTTCGGCGAGCATCAGTTCGGCGACCCCGCGCACACCGTCGAGGAGTGCCGCGAGAAGGATGTGACCTATCAGGCTCCGCTTCTGACCGACGTCCGTCTCACCAACAAGGAGACCGGCGAGATCAAGGAGCAGCTCGTCTTCATGGGCGACTTCCCCATGATGACTGATCAGGGCACCTTCATCATCAACGGTACCGAGCGTATCGTCGTCTCGCAGCTCGTCCGCTCCCCGGGCGTGTACTACAGCTCCGAGATGGATTCGGGCAAGCAGATCTACAAGGCCCAGATCATCCCGTCCCGCGGTGCCTGGCTTGAGTTTGAGGTCGACAAGCGCGACCAGCTCATGGTCTCCATCGACCGTAAGCGCAAGCAGAGCGCCACGATGTTCCTGCGCGCCCTTGGCATCGCCGTCACCAACGATGACATCATCGAGCTGCTCGGTAACTCCGATGTGATCAAGCGCACCCTGGAGCGCGACACCGCCCTCACTCGCGAGGACGCCCTCATCGAGATCTACCGTCGTCTGCGCCCGGGCGAGCCTCCCACCGTGGACGCTTCCCGCAGCCTGCTCGAGGGCCTGCTCTTCAACCCGCAGCGCTACGATCTGGCCCGCGTCGGTCGTTACAAGGTCAACAAGAAGCTCAACCTCACCACCGAGGAAGAGGTCACGGTGCTCACCGACGAGGATATCGTCGCTACGCTGCGCTACCTGCTGTCCCTCGCCGCCGGCGAGCAGGGCTTCAAGGTCGACGACATCGACCACTTCGGCAACCGCCGCATCCGTACCGTCGGTGAGCTCGTCGCCAACCAGTTCCGTATCGGCATGAGCCGTATGGAGCGCGTCGTCCGTGAGCGCATGAGCTCCCAGGACATCGACGAGATCACTCCGCAGTCGCTCATCAACATCCGCCCGATCGTGGCTTCCATCAAGGAGTTCTTCGGTTCCTCGCAGCTCTCGCAGTTCATGGACCAGGCGAACCCCCTGACCGGTCTGACCCACAAGCGCCGTCTGTCCGCACTCGGCCCTGGCGGTCTTGCCGGCCACAAGTCTGGCTCCAGCCGCCGCACCAACGTGCCGACGGCCGTCCGCGACGTCCACAACTCGCACTACAGCCGCATGTGCCCGATCGAGACCCCCGAAGGCCCCAACATCGGCCTGATCGGCTCGCTCGCCCTCTACGCCCGCGTCAACGAGTACGGCTTCATCGAGGCTCCGTTCCGTCGCGTCGAGAACGGCGTTGCCACCGACCAGATCGACTGGATGACCGCTGACGAGGAAGAGAAGCACGTCATCGCGCCGGCCAACACGCCGCTCGATCCCAAGACCAACGAGTTCATCACGACCGATGCCGAGGGCAAGCTTGTTCGCCCGCACACCGTGATCGCCCGTACCCGCGACTTCGACGGCTCCTTCGGCGCTCCCGCCGACGTGCCTGTCGAGGACGTCGACTACATGGACGTCTCGCCGCGTCAGATGCTCTCCGTCGCAGCCACGCTGATCCCGTTCCTCGAGCACGACGACGCCAAGCGTACGCTGATGGGCGCTAACATGCAGCGTCAGGCCGTGCCGCTGGTTCACCCTGCCGCTCCCTATGTCGGTACCGGCATGGAGCGTCGCGCCGCTCTGGACTCTGGCGAGGTCACCCTGGCCAAGAACGCCGGCGAGGTCATCTTTGCCGACGCCGCCAAGATCATCGTCAAGCATGCCGGCGGCATGGACGAGTATCACCTGGCCAAGTACCAGCGCTCCAACCAGTCCACCTGCATCAACCACCGTCCGCTCGTGCGCGTCGGTGACACCGTTGAGCAGGGCGAGCCCCTGGCTGACGGTCCTTCGACCGATCATGGCGAGCTCGCACTGGGTCAGAACCTCACCGTGGCATACATGCCGTGGGAAGGCTTCAACTACGAGGACGGTATCGTCGTGTCCGAGCGCCTGGTGGCCGAGGACCTGCTGACGACCATCAACATCACCCGTCACGAGATCGATGCCCGCGACACCAAGCTCGGCCCCGAGGAGATCACCCGCGAGATCCCGAACCTCTCTGAGGATATGCTTGCCAACCTCGACGAGGACGGCATTATCCGCATCGGCGCCGAGGTCGGCCCTGGCGACATCCTGGTCGGCAAGGTCACGCCTAAGGGCGAGAGCGCTCTGACCGCCGAGGAGCGCCTGCTGCGCGCCATCTTCGGTGCCAAGGCCCACGACGTTCGCGACACCTCCCTTAAGATGCCTCACGGCGCTTACGGCCGCGTCATCGACGTCGTCCGCTTTAGCCGCGAGAACGGCGACGATCTGGCCCCCGGCGTCAACGAGCAGGTGCGCGTCTACGTCGCCCAGCGTCGTAAGATCCAGCAGGGCGATAAGATCGCCGGCCGCCACGGCAACAAGGGTGTTATCTGTAACGTTCTGCCGGTCGAGGACATGCCCTACATGGCTGACGGTACCCCGATCGACGTTATCCTCAACCCGCTGGGCGTTCCTTCGCGTATGAACGTCGGCCAGCTGCTCGAGTGCCACCTTGGCTGGGCTGCTGCCTGCGGTTGGGATACCGAGCAGGCCGACTCCGACAAGTACGTCCCCGGTCCGTTCTTCACCGCCACGCCTGTCTTCGACGGCGCCAAGGAGGATGAGATCGCCGAGGTCATTCGTCGTGCCAACAAGAACATGCTCAACAAGGCCACCGCTGCCTTTGGCGATCACATGCGTCCCGAGTTCGTCACCCAGCTTGACGAGCGCGGCAAGACCCGTCTGTTCGACGGCCGCACCGGCGAGGAGTTCCGCGAGCCCATTACCGTGGGTACGTCCTACATCCTCAAGCTCGGCCACATGGTCGACGACAAGATCCACGCCCGTTCGACTGGCCCTTACAGCCTGGTTACCCAGCAGCCTCTGGGCGGCAAGGCCCAGTTCGGCGGCCAGCGCTTCGGCGAGATGGAAGTTTGGGCACTGTACGCATACGGTGCTTCCAACGTCCTGCAGGAGATCCTGACCGTCAAGTCCGACGATACCGTGGGCCGCGTCAAGACTTACGAGTCCATCGTCAAGGGCGAGAACGTTCCGGTTCCGGGTATCCCCGAGTCCTTCAAGGTTCTCGTCAAGGAGATCCGTTCCCTCGCGCTGGACATCGAGCCCATGCACGATGCCGACGAGGACGCCTCCGCCCCTGTGACCGCCGAGGAGACCTCTGCTCTCGACGACCTGGCTGCGCTCGCCGGCGTTGACGCCGACGTCGAGGCCCAGGATGCCGAGACCGCCGAGGCACCCGAGGCTGTCGCCGCCACGACCACTGATAAGGAGTAGTTGACTGTGGCAGATTTCGAAGCTACTGATTTTGACTCGGTAAAGATCTCCCTTGCCTCCGCCGACCAGATCCGTTCCTGGTCGCACGGTGAGGTCAAGAAGCCGGAGACCATCAATTACCGTACCCTCAAGCCCGAGAAGGACGGCCTGTTCTGCGAGAAGATCTTCGGTCCCGCCAAGGACTGGGAGTGCTCCTGCGGCAAGTACAAGGGCATCCGCTTTAAGGGCATCGTCTGCGAGCGCTGCGGCGTCGAGGTCACCTCGGCCAAGGTGCGTCGCGACCGCATGGGCCACATCGAGCTCGCCGCACCCGTGTCCCACATCTGGTACTTCAAGAGCCCCACGAGCTTCCCGATGAGCCGTATGCTCGACATCAAGTCCAAGGACCTCGAGAAGGTTCTGTACTTTGCCAGCTACATCATCACCGAGGTTGACTACGAGGCTCGCGAGGCCGACGCCGACGACCTGCGCGAGGAGCTCGCCGCCGATCTGGAAGAGATCGATGCCGAGTGCGCCCGTCAGATCGAGTCCCTCAAGGAGCAGGGCGACCCCGAGAACTTTGACGAGTTCTCCGACGAGGAGCCGCTGACCCCCGAGGAGATCGCCTCTGGCATCGTCGACATCGAGGAAGAGTGCAAGGACGAGAAGCAGCTCCGCACGGACGCCTTCAACGCCTTCATGAAGCTCACCGAGCGCGACCTCATCTCCGATGAGCCGCTGTTCCGCGAGATGACCCGTTACTACTCCATGTACTTCAAGGGTGGTATGGGTGCCGAGGCTGTCCGCGACCTGCTCGCTGCCATCGACCTCCCCTCCGAGGCCGAGAAACTCAAGGCCATCATCGCAGACGAGGATTCCCAGAAGCAGAAGCGCGAGAAGGCCGTCAAGCGCCTTGAGGTCGTTGACGCCTTCCTGAAGGGCGGCAACAGCCCCGCGAACATGATCCTGGACGTCATCCCGGTCATTCCGCCCGATCTGCGCCCGATGGTCCAGCTCGACGGCGGCCGCTTCGCCGCGTCCGACCTCAACGACCTGTATCGCCGCGTGATCAACCGCAACAACCGACTCAAGCGCCTGCTCGACCTGGACGCCCCTGCGATCATCGTGAATAACGAGAAGCGCATGCTCCAGGAGTCCGTGGACGCCCTGTTCGACAACGGCCGTCGTGGTCGCCCGGTCTCTGGCCGTGGCGGTCGCCCGCTCAAGTCGCTCGCCGAGGCCCTCAAGGGCAAGCAGGGTCGTTTCCGTCAGAACCTGCTGGGTAAGCGTGTCGACTACTCCGGCCGTTCGGTTATCGTTACCGACCCCAAGCTGCTGCTGCACCAGTGCGGTCTGCCCAAGACCATGGCGCTGGAGCTCTTCAAGCCCTTCGTCATGAAGCGCCTGGTCGAGCTTGGCAAGGTCGAGAACATCAAGGGTGCCAAGCGCGCTATCGACCGCGGTGCCACCTTTGTGTGGGACATCCTCGAAGAGGTCATCGACGGCCGCGTCGTGCTGCTCAACCGTGCACCGACCCTGCACCGTCTGTCCATCCAGGCCTTTGAGCCGGTGCTGGTCGAGGGCAAGGCTATCCACCTGCATCCGCTGGTCTGCTCGCCCTTCAACGCCGACTTCGACGGCGACCAGATGTCTGTCCACGTGCCGCTGTCCAGCCAGGCTCAGGCCGAGGCCCGCGTGCTCATGCTCTCTGCGAACAACCTGCGCTCGCCGGCATCCGGCAAGCCGGTCAACATCCCCTCGCAGGACATGATCATCGGTGTGTACTACCTGACCCAGGTCCGCGACGGTCTGCCGGGCGAGAACCACGTGTTCGCCAGCTTTGACGACGCGCTGCACGCCTATGACTGCCGCTCCGAGGTCGACATGCAGGCCAAGATTCAGGTCCGCGTGTCCGCTGCCGACGCCAATGTCATCAACGAGGACGGCACCCGTATCTTCCGCGTCAAGAACGGCAAGAACGAGTTTGTCGACTACGACGTCACCGGCAACAAGACCGCGCGCTTCGAGACCTCCATCGGCCGCATCATCTTCAACCGCCAGTGCCTGCCCGAAGACTATGAGTTCATGAACTACAAGATGGTCAAGGGCGACGTGGCCAAGCTGGTTGCCGACTGCTGCGATCGCTATCCCGAGGCCAAGGTCGGTCCGATCCTCGACGCCATCAAGTACTCCGGCTTCCACTACGCTACCCGCGCCGGCCTCACCATCTCGGTGTGGGACGCTCTCATCCCTGCCGAGAAGCAGGAGCTGCTCGACCGCGCCCAGGCCAACGTCGACCAGATCAACGAGTACTTCGAGGAGGGCTTCATCAACGAGACGGAGCGCCACATCGAAGTCGTTAACGAGTGGACCGCTTGCACCGACAAGGTTGCAGCGCTCATGCTCGACTTGTTCGACGAGGAGAACCCGCTCTACATGATGGCCGACTCCGGCGCCCGTGGTTCTAAGACCCAGCTGCGTCAGCTCGGCGGCATGCGTGGCCTGATGGCAGACATGTCCGGCGAGACGATCGACCTTCCCATTAAGGCGAACTTCCGCGAGGGTCTGCTGCCGCTCGAGTACTTCATTTCGACCTACGGCGCCCGTAAGGGCCTGGTCGATACCGCATCCCACACCTCGGACTCCGGTTACCTGACCCGTCGTCTGGTTGACGTGGCCCAGGACGTCATCGTCCGCGAGGAGGACTGCGGTACGCACGAGGGCGTCACTTACAACCTCATCATCCCCGGCACCACCGACCTCAACACCGACCTCGTCGGCCGTTGCTTCATTGAGGACGTCGTGGCTCCCGATGGCACCGTGCTCTTTGAGCAGGACGGCTACATCGAGAAGGTCGCCGACATCCAGAAGATGGTCGATGCCGGCCTTAAGAAGGTCAAGCTTCGCGCGCTGCTCACCTGCCGTTCCAAGTACGGCGTGTGCCAGAAGTGCTACGGCTGGGATCTTTCCACCCGTCGTCCGGTCGCCATCGGTACCGCGGTCGGCATTATTGCCGCCCAGTCCATCGGCGAGCCCGGTACGCAGCTTACGATGCGTACCATTCACTCCGGCGGCGTCGCTGGCGTCGACGATATTACGCAGGGTCTGCCTACGGTCAGCCGTATGTTCGATATCGTCGGCAACGTCAACGAGAAGATTCTGGGTCGCGAGGCCGAGCTGGCTCCGTACTCCGGCCACCTCTCGATTAAGCCCGAGAAGTCCGAGTATGTGCTGACGCTCACCGACTCCGAGGACCACACCCGTGTCCTCGACGAGCGTCGCGTCCCCGCTTCGGTGCGCTTTATGCCCGAGATCGAGGACGGCTGCGAGGTTCGCGCCGGCGACCAGATCACCAAGGGCTTCGTCAACTTCCGCAACCTGCGCAAGCTGACCGACATCGAGTCGACGATGCACACCTTCGTCGAGAGCGTCAAGGACGTCTACACCAGCCAGGGCGTCGACCTGAACGACAAGCACATCGAGGTGCTCGCACGTCAGATGCTGCGTCGCGTTCAGATCACCAACCCCGGTGACTCCAAGTACCTGCTTGGTCAGTATGTTGACCGCTATGAGTTCGCCGACGAGGTCGAGCGCGTTGCCCGTCTGGGCGGTCAGGCTCCCGTGGCCGAGCCCGTCATCCTGGGTACGCTCAAGGTCGCGTCCAACATCGACTCCTGGCTGTCGAGCGCTTCGTTCATCCGTACCGCTGGCGTCCTTACCGAGGCTGCCATCGAGGGCAAGGTCGATCACCTGCTCGACCTTAAGTCCAACGTCATCGTCGGTAAGAAGATCCCGGCTGGTACCGGCCTCAAGCCGTACGCCAACGCCAAGCTGACGTATCGCACGGCCGACGGCTATGTCGACATCGACGGTCCGGCTTCGCCCAATGCCAAGTCGCTGCCTGAGTGGGCTCCTGTGGAGCTCAAGGACCTGGACGAGCAGCTCCCGCAGCAGCTCGACTGGGCCGGCTACGACGAGTTCGGTGGTGCTGACGGTTCGTTCACCCGCAACGGCCACACCATCTCCGCCGAGAAGGCTCGCCTGTACCTGTTCGACGACCTGGGCGTGTCGCAGCGCTGGACCAACAAGTTCAGTGAGGTCGGCATCGAGACGGTCGGCGACCTGGTCGGCAAGTCCGAGGAGGATCTGCTGCGCATCGATGGCATCGGTGCCAAGGCGATCGAGGAGCTCCGTGACGGCCTGGAGGCCCACGACCTGCTCTACATCCTCGAGAACAACGACGACGTTGCCGACGAGGAAGACCTCTCGCAGCTGTTGCAGATGGTCTTTAGCCCCGACGGTCCGGACGATATCCTGCTGGGTACCTCCGCTCCGACGCATCACGCCGACGCCGACGAGGAGCTCCTGGGCGCCCCGATCGACGACAAGAAGGCTCCCGCCAACGGCGCGATCAACGAGGACATGGCTTCCCTCGACGAGCTGCTCAACCAGCTCGTGGACACCGACGACGCCGAAGAGGCCAAGGACAACGACGAGGAGTAACTAGTTCCGCCGTTCTAACGAACGGCGGAGATTTCCGTCGCTGCGCGGCCCCCAGAGCTACAATCTGTCATTCAAAAGGCAGGGCATGACCAAAAGGTCAATGCCCTGCCTTTTTCATGCCACCTTGTACGCTCTGGGGGCCGCTCGCTTGCGTATGCTCAACCTGTTGCGTTCCGTCGATCCCTTGCCAATAAGGGGCAGGGTTTTTTGGTAGGTTATTCCTGCTTGAATTTGAAACATTTCGTTCGGTCAAAGCGTATCTATGGTGAGGGCCTCAGCAAGAAACATCAGCATCACCGGGAGGTGATTATGGAAGAACAAGCATTTAGACAGGCGGTCGAGGATCACCGTGATGTCGTGTTTCGAATCGCATTGACGTATCTGCGCGATCGTGCCGATGCCGACGATGTCGCTCAAGACGTCTTTCTGAAGTTACTCAAAAGCGATGCCCAATTTGAAAGCTGGGAACATCTTCGTCGATGGCTTATCCGGGTCACGATCAATGAATGCAAATCTCTCTTTCGAAAGCCATGGAGGCGTGTGGAGGATATTGAGAACCTGGCCGATTCGCTTTCGACGGCGCAGGAGGAGACCAAGGCGGTCCTGTCAGACGTTATGCGACTTCCGGAACGATTCCGTGTTCCCATCATGCTCTATTACTATCTGGGCTTTTCGACCTCAGAGATTGCCGAGTTATTGCATGTGCCAGCCGCGACTGTTCGAACGCGTTTGGCTCGCGGCAGATCGAAGCTCAAGTTCATCCTAGAGGAGGGCGACCGTGAAATCCAATCAAATCAAGCAGGCCTTCGAGTCCGTCCAAGCCGATAGCGATCTTGCTGACCGTGTTCTTTATGCCGCTGCTGGTGAGCCGCTTCGCCGAAAGGGTCACGCGAAGCCTCTGTATGTTGCCGTGATCGGATGCCTTGCCGGAGTGCTGGCGACCGGAGGGGTCGCCTACGCCGTCGTCAATTCCAGCTATTTTGCCTCTGCCTGGGGAAACCACGGCAACGGGGATTCCATTACCTGGACCAACGGCGGCTCATCGGGAACTAAATATACCTACACCAGAGAGTTTGGCGATGGCATCGCGCCCCAAAGCCTGGAAGGCGCAGTCCAGGAGGTTAATCTGTCCGTCGAGGGCAACGGCTATACGCTTGATATCCATGAGATGGCAATCGACCAAAACGGCTGCGGAGCCGTGACGTTTACGTTGTCCAATCCAAATGGAGTTAACTACTACAAGCCAGCAGCAGAGATTGGCGAACTTGTTCTCTATGGTGAAGAAGAGCAGGGCATCGGCACGCCCGATATGAAGTTCGGCGAGGAATGGCCTGACACACGCAGCACAATTGATAAGGACACATCAAGCGACACGGTCATTAATGGCACGATGTACTTTGCCGCTATGGATCGCGAGCGAGATTTGCAACATGCTGTCACCTGGAATATCCATTGGACCGAGGGTGAAGGTGAGAGTGCGAGGCGGTTTGAGGCGTCGACACCCGAGTTCAATATTGGAGCGTACGTCGATACAAAGGAACTCCGCTCCGGTGACTCGCCTCTTGAGATTAGCCCGTTTTCCATCCAGACGCACATCGATGATTTGGGCTATGAAGCAGTTGATAATAAGCTGACCGTCAGCTACAAGGATGGATCGGAGCAGATTATCGAAGATGACGACGCAGGGGTGTTCAACTTATATTTTTCTTATGGGCGCAATAGCGGAGAGAACATCTGGGTGCCAACGAAGTTGATTGATGTCGAACAAGTGGTCTCAGTAACGCTTGAGGGCACGAGGTGCACGTCAACAGGAGAGACCGAAACAGAAGTACCCTTTACCATCGTCTATTCGTAAGATTTGGGCCGCTTCCTACTAGGGGAAACGGCCCATTTTGCGTTATATGGACGGTTAGATTGAACGCTATTTGTCTGATTCTCGGAAGAACGTGGCAAATGGATGCGAATCACCGTGAAGAGCGACATTTCCCCAGATAAAACCGACCAAAATAAACCTGTCCCTTTTTGGCAGGGAACGTTGCCCCGACGAGTACGTCGGATTCCCGGGCCGGGCGGCACAGGGGTTAAGTTTGTCGCGAGTTCCGCACGAGCCGGAGGCCACTTAATGTGGCCTCCGTGCGAGTCAGGACTGTAGAGCAGCAAACTTAACCCCTGTGCCGCCCGGCCCGGGAATCCGCCCACGCGCACAGAAGGGGATTCCTTTTGTGTAGGCTTTGCGGAAATATGGCTATTTTAGGATACGCCCGGCGGCGTGGTCTGTTGACGGCACAGATAACGGCACGTATCCTATCGAACTGCGTGTTTCGTAGGGGGATGCTGACCCCTCGATTCAAGCCGTTGCACTTTACAGAAAGCTGGAATCATTCGAGAAGGAGTACGCTTTGCCTACTATTAACCAGCTGGTTCGCCAGGGCCGTCGTTCCGTGCCCAAGAAGTCCAAGAACGCTGCTCTGCAGCACAACTCCCAGAAGCGCGGCGTGTGCACCCGCGTCTTCACCACGAGCCCCAAGAAGCCGAACTCGGCTCTTCGTAAGGTTGCCCGTGTTCGCCTCGTCAACGGCATCGAAGTTACTGCTTACATCCCGGGTGAGGGCCACAACCTGCAGGAGCACTCCATCGTGCTCGTCCGCGGCGGTCGTGTCCGTGACCTCCCTGGTGTCCGTTATCACGTCATCCGTGGCGCCTACGACGCTGCTCCGGTCCAGAACCGTATGCAGGCCCGTTCCAAGTACGGTGCTAAGCGCCCCAAGGCTAAATAAGCCAGATAACGTTTTGATACTTTCGCCGTGTGCCGCCTAAGGGCCGCACGGTAGACACTTAAGGAGATTTCACATGCCGCGTCGTGCAGCAGCTAATCGTCGTGAGGTTCAGCCTGACGCCGTTTACAACAACCGCCTGGTGACTCAGCTCATCAACAAGGTCCTTCTTGACGGCAAGAAGGCCACCGCTGAGCGCATCGTTTACACCGCTTTCGAGATCGTTGCCGAGAAGTCCGAGGGTGGCGACGCTCTCGCTACCTTCAAGAAGGCTATGGACAACGTCAAGCCCACGCTCGAGGTTAAGCCCAAGCGTGTCGGTGGCGCTACCTATCAGGTCCCGATGGAGGTCAACTCCCGTCGTTCCACCGCTCTGGGTATCCGCTGGATCGTCAACTTCTCCCGCGCTCGCAAGGAGAAGACCATGGCCGAGCGTCTCGCCAACGAGATCCTCGACGCTTCCAACGGCCTGGGCGCTTCCGTCAAGAAGCGTGAGGACGTCTTCAAGATGGCCGAGGCCAACCGCGCGTTCTCTCACTATCGTTGGTAAGTTAAGGTAAGGAACTAACATGGCTAAGCCTAAGTACAAGCTTTCCGATACCCGTAACATCGGCATCATGGCCCACATCGATGCCGGTAAGACCACCACGACCGAGCGTATTCTTTACTACACCGGTAAGACCCACAAGATCGGTGAGGTCCATGAGGGCGCTGCCACCATGGACTGGATGGTTCAGGAGCAGGAGCGCGGCGTAACCATTACCTCCGCTGCCACCACGTGCTTCTGGAACAAGGACGGTAAGGACTACCGCATCCAGATCATCGACACCCCGGGCCACGTTGACTTCACCGCCGAGGTCGAGCGCTGCCTGCGCGTCCTCGATGGCGCTGTCGCCGTCTTCGACGCCGTTGCCGGCGTTCAGCCCCAGTCTGAGACCGTTTGGCGTCAGGCTTCCACCTTCAACGTCCCCCGCATCGCCTTCATCAACAAGTATGACCGCGTGGGCGCTGACTTCTTCAACGCTATCGAGACCATGAAGGATCGTCTCGACGCTAACGCCGTGGCCGCTCAGGTCCCGATGGGCGCCGAGGACAACTTCTGGGGCGTCATCGACCTGGTCACCATGACTGCATGGGACTTCAAGGCCGACGAGAAGGGCATGACCTACCCCGAGCCGATGGACGAGATCCCGGCTGAGTTTGCCGACATCGCTGCCACCAAGCGCGAGGAGCTCCTTGACGCTGCTGCCAGCTTTGACGACGAGCTCATGGAGAAGATCCTCATGGAGGAGGACTTCACCGTCGAGGAGCTCAAGGCCGCTCTGCGCAAGGGCGTTCTGGCCAACGAGCTCAACCTCGTCTTCGTGGGCTCCGCCTACAAGAACAAGGGCGTTCAGGAGCTGCTCGACGCTGTCGTCGACTACCTGCCCAGCCCGCTCGACGTCGAGGCCGTCACCGGTACCGATCCGGACACCGGCGAGGAGATCCAGCGTCATCCTTCCTTCGACGAGCCCTTCTCCGGCCTGGTCTTCAAGATCATGACCGACCCGTTCGTCGGTAAGCTCACCTATGTCCGCGTTTACTCCGGCCGCGCCGAGTCCGGCTCCTACGTGGTCAACGCTTCCAACGGTCAGCGCGAGCGCCTCGGCCGCATCCTCGAGATGAACGCCGCAGAGCGTATCGACCGTGACGACGCTGCCGCCGGCGACATCGTCGCTTGCGTCGGCTTCAAGAACTCCACCACCGGTGACACCCTGTGCGCCGAGGGCAAGGAGATCGTCCTCGAGAAGATCGAGTTCGCTAAGCCCGTTATCGACGTTGCCATCGAGCCCAAGACCAAGGCCGAGCAGGACAAGATGTCCCTTGCTCTGACCAAGCTCGCCGAGGAGGACCCGACCTTCCAGGTGTCCACCAACCACGAGACCGGTCAGACCATCATCGCCGGCATGGGCGAGCTGCACCTCGAGATCATCGTCGACCGCCTGCTCCGCGAGTTCAAGGTTGACGCTAACGTCGGTAAGCCCCAGGTTGCCTACCGCGAGACCGCTGGTCACGACGTCGAGAAGGCTGAGGGCAAGTTCGTCCGTCAGTCCGGCGGTCGCGGTCAGTACGGCCACGCCGTCATCAAGCTCGAGAAGATGGAGGAGGGCTTCGGCTACGAGTTCGTCAACGCTATCGTCGGCGGCGTCGTGCCCAAGGAGTACATCCCGTCCATCGACAAGGGCATCCAGGAGGCCCTGAACACCGGTGTTATCGCCGGCTTCCCGGTCCTCGACGTCAAGGTCACCCTGTTCGACGGTTCTTACCACGAGGTCGACTCCTCCGAGGCCGCCTTCAAGATCGCCGGTTCCATGGCTATCAAGGACGCCCTCAAGAAGTCCGACCCGCAGCTGCTCGAGCCGATCATGGCTGTCGAGGTCGAGACTCCCGAGCAGTACATGGGCGACGTTATGGGCAACCTCTCCGGTCGCCGCGGCAAGATCGAGGGCATGGAGGATCGCAAGAACAGCAAGCTCATCCGTGCCAAGGTGCCGCTGGGCGAGATGTTCGGTTACGCTACCGACCTTCGCTCCCAGACCCAGGGCCGTGCATCCTACACGATGCAGTTCGACTCTTATGAGCCCGCGCCCAAGTCCATCGTGGACGAGGTCATGAGCAAGAACGCCTAAGTTCGAGCTCCCTGTTACGTAATCCGCGAGAACGTCTCTCGCACTCTTTGGAGGTTTAAGTTGGCTACCCAGAAGATCCGCATTCGCCTCAAGGGCTATGATCACGAGGTCGTCGATCAGTCCGCGAAGCTCATCGTCGAGACCGCTCAGAAGACCGGCGCTCGCGTTTCCGGTCCTGTCCCCCTGCCCACCGAGCGCAACCTGTACACGGTTATCCGCTCGCCGCACGTGAACAAGGACTCCCGTGAGCAGTTCGAGATGCGCACCCACAAGCGCCTCATCGACATCCTCGACCCCACCTCGGGCACCGTTGATTCGCTCATGCGTCTCGACCTCCCCGCTGGCGTCGACATCGACATCAAGCTCTAAGCGATACCGCTCATAGCTTACAGAGCCCCGCTGCCATTACGGTAGCGGGGCTCTTTTGTTTTGAGTTTAGATTTTGGGATAGCGAATTCGTCTGCCGAGCCGACGGCTGCGGCGCCCTATTCGCTCAGGGGGCGCAAGGATGCTTCTTCGAAGTGGAAGACGCACAAGCCGCTCTCGGTCTCAATGCTTGCGCGGCCGCAATCGTCGACCGTTCTAAATATGCCTCGTGCCAGCTCGTCTCCAGCGGGGGAGCGGGCGATAACGTGCTTCCCGATCCAATTGAGGTGAGCGATATATTCGTCGTGGACGGGCGCGAGCGGACCGGCGTCTTCTTCCTTGGCGTTGAGGCGCTCTGCCCAGGTATCTACAGCGTCTATAACTGCGTGATAGACCTCATCGAGGAGCATGTCGACGGCGGGAACGCTCTCGTTGAGGTCCGAGAGGCCAATTGCCGCCAGCCCGCCATCGGGCACCTCTTGGGGCGTGTAGTTTACGTTGACACCAATGCCGCAGACGGCGAAAGGTTTGCCTTCGTTATCGCGTGCGGCCTCGACCAGAATGCCGCCGAGCTTGCGTCCTCGCGCGACCAGGTCGTTGGGCCACTTGAGGGCTATTTCGCTTGCAAGGCCTTGCTTTTCGAGTGCTTCGAGCACCGCTAGGCCGCTGACGGCGGCAAGACCAGAGTACTTTGCGGGATTAACGCATGGACGCAGGACAATCGAAAGCAATAGGTTGCCGGCGGTTGAATCCCACTTGTGGCCGCGCCGGCCGCGTCCTGCCGTTTGCGCGCGGGCGGCAAGTCCTGTGCCGTGCGGCGCACCCTGTTTTCCTGCCTCGAGCAGGTCATCGTTGGTCGATCCGGTTACGTCGACAATCGTTAATTGGGCATCCATAGCGGCTGCTACCTCCTTATTGAATAAGTGAATGACGCAATGGTGTCGAGAGATAGACACAATGTGAAGCCTTTGTCGCATTTGGACAATTTAATGTTAACACGTCAACAAAGACTGAAATGCGTTATCCTCTCTTGGTCGATGTAAACACGTCAACAACTCAAAGGAGGTTAGTGATGGGTTTCACGATTCTTGGAACAGGTTCGGCACTTCCTGAGCGCAGTGTTTCCAATGACGAGCTGTCTGAGTTCCTCGATACCTCGGATGAGTGGATTTTTACTCGCACAGGTATCAAGAGCCGCCACGTCTGCACCACCGAGTCACTTGACGACCTTGCGGTAGCGGCGAGCGAGCGGGCACTCCAGGTGTCCGGAATCGACGCGAGCCAGCTGGATCTGATCGTCTGCTCGACGACGACGGGTGACCACCTTGTTCCCGCTGAGGCGTGTGCCGTTGCTGAGCGACTAGGCGCGACGTGCCCTGCCTTCGATGTCTCGGCGGCTTGTGCCGGCTTCGTATTTGCGCTCGATGTCGCCGAGGGCTATATCGCCCGCAGCCGTGCCGAGCGCGTGCTTGTTGTTGCTGCCGAGCAGATGACGCGCGCGCTCGACTGGACCGACCGTGCCACCTGCGTGCTATTTGGCGATGGGGCAGGTGCCGCAGTGATTGAAGCTGGGGGAGACAACCCCCTTGCCGTTGAGCTTTCGACGGCGCCCGACGTCGAGACGTTGCGCGTTCCCGGTCTGGTCGGTACCTCGCCGTTTAAGGCTTCCGCAGATAGCGCGAGCGTGCTGTCCATGAATGGCCGCCGCGTGTTCAAGTTCGGCGTCAACGCCATCTGCGACACGGTCCATAAGCTTGCGATCGATGCGGGCATTTTGGTCGAAGACATCGATCATTTTGTATTCCATCAGGCTAACGAGCGAATCCTGAGCCAGGCGGTCAAGCGCCTGGGCGTGCCGGACGAGCGCGTGGTTCGCACGTTGCGCGAGACCGGCAACATTTCGAGCGCATGCATTCCGCTTGCCCTCGACCGGCTGGCAAACGCCGGTGCACTTCACACAGGCGACACCATCGCCTTGGTTGGATTTGGCGCCGGTCTGGATATAGGTGGCTATCTGCTTCGTTGGAAGTAGTCGCACATAGGAAATAAAAACGCCCTAGGGCACAACCAAAGGAGAACTACCATGGCAGATCAGAAGACCTTCGAGCGCGTTTGCGACGTTATCCGCGAGACCGCCGGTCTTGACGATGTCGAGATGAAGCCCGAGTCCACGCTCGAGGAGATTGGTCTCGACAGCCTGGGCACCGTCGAGATCCTCGTTGCCGTCGAGGACGAGTTTGGCATCCAGCTCGATACCGAGGAGAACCCCAAGACGGTCGGCGAGTTCGCCGATACGGTCGAGGCGGCATTGGAGAAGTAGAGATGCTCAAGACTCCTCTCTGTGAGCTGCTCGGCATCGAAAAGCCCGTGTTCCAGGGCGGTATGGCCTGGATTGCCGATGCCTCGCTGGCGTCCGCAGTGTCCGAGGCGGGTGGCTTAGGCATCATCGCGGCCATGAACGCCGACGCCAACTGGCTTCGCGACCAGATTCATGAGCTGCGCGCCAAGACGGATAAGCCCTTTGGCGTGAACGTCATGCTCATGAGCCCGTTTGCCGACGAGGTTGCACAGGTCGTGATTGACGAGCGAGTGCCGGTCGTCGTGACGGGCGCCGGCAATCCCGCCAAGTACATGAAGGCGTGGAACGAGGCGGGCATCAAGGTCATCCCGGTCGTTGCCTCGGTGGCGCTGGCGCGCCTCGTGGCACGTCGTGGAGCCACGGCGGTTGTTGCCGAGGGTACCGAATCGGGCGGCCATATTGGCGAGACCTCGACGATGGCACTGGTGCCGCAGGTCGTCGATGCGGTTGACATTCCCGTCGTGGCCGCCGGCGGTATTGCCGACGGCCGCGGCGTGGCGGCCGCCTTTATGCTGGGCGCCGAAGGCGTGCAAGTGGGTACGCGCTTTCTGGTCGCAGACGAGTGCACCGTCTCGGAGCAGTACAAAGAGATGGTCCTGAAGGCCAACGACACTTCAACGCGTGCGACCGGTCGCTCGACGGGACATCCAGTGCGCGCCCTCAAGAGCCCCTTCACCAACGCCTATGCCAAGAGCGAGGGTTCCGGCGCGAGTGCCGAGGAGCTCGGTGCTATGGGAACCGGTGCGCTGCGTAAGGCCGCCAAGGACGGCAACTACGAAGAGGGTTCGTTTTTGTGTGGACAGATTGCCGGCATGGTCAACGAGCGCCAGAGCGCACGCGAAATCGTTGACGACCTGGTCGATGGCGCCGAGCACGTCCTGAAGGGTGCGTGCGCATGGGTGGCGTAGCGTTTTTGTTTGCCGGCCAGGGTGCCCAGCACCCCGCGATGGGCGTCAACTTGATCGAGACATCGCCGGCGGCCGCCGAGGTGTTCGCCATTGCCGACGAGGTGCGCCCGGGGACGAGCGAGCAGTGCCGGAGCGCCTCCAAGGAGGAGCTCTCGCAGACCGAGAACACGCAGCCTTGCGTGTTCGTGCACGACTTGGCTGTCGCCGTCGCCCTGCGCGAGCGCGGCGTGGTGCCTGCCGCCTGTGCGGGATTCTCGCTGGGCGAGGTCGCTGCACTCAGCTTTGCGGGGGCATTCGATACGCGAGCGGGTTTTGAGCTCGTGTGTGAGCGCGCGGCATTGATGGCCACGGCGGCCGAGCGTCACCCTGGCGGCATGCGTGCCGTCATCAAACTTGATGCTGCGCAAGTCGAGAACCTGGCTGCGCAGGCCGGCGAGGACTGCTGGCCGGTCAACTACAACAGTCCCCAGCAGACGGTTGTGGCCGGAGCGCCCGATGCGCTGCAGACCCTCGACGTCCTAGTAAAAGAGGCTGGCGGCCGCGCCATGAAGGTCGCGGTGTCGGGTGCATTTCATAGCCCCTATATGGCCGAGGCGACCTGTGGCCTTGCCGCATATCTTGAGGCCGGTCACGCGCCGTCCCCGTTGCTCATTCCTGTTTTGGCAAATATGACAGCGGCGCCCTATCCGGCGGACCCCCAGACGGCATCGGATGTCTTGGCCAATCAGGTGAGCAATGCCGTGCGCTGGGTCGATACGCTGCATGCTCTGCAGGATCAAGGCATCGACACATTTATTGAGGTCGGCCCCGGCAAAACGCTGTCCGGCCTGATCAAGCGTACGTTGAGCGACGTTCGTGTGTATTCGTGCGAGACGGCCGAGCAGGTCGCAGCTATTGCCGACGAGCTCGCATAGTCCACAGGGCTGTAACCCGAAAGGAATGACATGGGCAACTTGAACAATGGCGCGCTCGAGCGCAACGACTCACGTCGCGTGGCACTGGTCACGGGCGGCTCGCGGGGTATCGGCCGCGCCTGCGCTATCGGTCTGGCGGAGGATGGCTACGATATCGCCGTCGTCTATGCCGGCAGCGTCGATGCGGCGCGCGAGACGTGCGAAGCCTGCGAGGCGGCTGGCGCCACGGCGCGCTCATATCAATGTGACGTGGCCGACCCCGCTGCCGTCAACGCGTGCGTGGAAGCGGTCCTCAACGACTTTGGCTCCATTTGGGCGCTCGTCAACAACGCTGGCATCACCCGCGATGGCCTGCTCATGCGCATGGGCGATGACGCCTTCGATCGCGTGCTCGATGTCAATCTTAAAGGAACGTTTAACACGACGCGTGCGCTCACCAAGACCTTTATGCGCCAGCGCGGCGGCTGCGTCGTCAACATGAGCTCGGTTGTGGGCCTGATGGGCAATGCCGGGCAGGCCAACTACGCTGCCTCCAAGGCGGGCGTGATCGGCCTGACCAAGGCGGTGGCGCGCGAGCTTGCGCCCCGCGGCGTACGAGTGAACGCGGTCGCCCCCGGGTTTGTCGAGACAGATATGACGGCAAAGCTCTCGGAAAAGGTGCGTGCGGCAACCGAGGAACAGATTCCCCTTAAGCGCATGGCGTGCCCCGAGGAGGTGGCCGGCGTGGTGCGCTTTTTGGCGAGCGATGCGGCTGCCTACATTACGGGTGAGGTCGTGCGTGTCGACGGCGGAATGGCGATGTAGAAACCAGGGCCGAAGAACGGCTTGGATGAGGAGACCATGATGGAACAGAGAGTTGCAATCACCGGCATAGGTGCCGTATCGCCGCTCGGCAACACGGCGCTTGCCACCTGGGCGGCCATGTGCGCCGGCACGTGCGGCATCGGCCCGATCACGCACTTCGATACCGATGCGTTTACCGTCAAGGTGGCGGCCGAGGTCAAGGGCTTTGACGGCAACGAGTACTTTGGCAAGCGTGACGCCAAGCACCTGGACCCCTGCGTTCAGTTTGCACTGGCGGCTTCGGACGAGGCCATGCACGATGCAGGCTTTGATGTCGAAGGCGCCGTCGATCGCGAGCGCCTGGGCGTCTACGTGGGCTCGGGTGTGGGCGGCATGCAGACACTCGTCGACAACGTCCATACGATTGTCGACCGTGGGCCCCGCCGCGCATCGCCCTATATGATCGCGATGATGATCCCCAACATGGCATCGGGCAATATCGCGATCCGCCACAAGGCAAAGGGCCCGACCCTGCCCGTGGTGACCGCGTGCGCGACCTCGGCCCATGCGGTGGGCGAGGCGTTCCGCGCCATCAAGCACGGCTATGCCGACGCGATTCTCGCGGGCGGTGCCGAGGCGGCCATTATCCCCGATGCCGTTGCGGGCTTTACGTCCTGCCGCGCATTGACCACCAACCCCGATCCCGCGACGGCTTGCCGCCCGTTCGATGCAGACCGCGACGGCTTTGTGATGGGCGAGGGCGCCTGCGTGCTCGTGCTCGAGAGCATGGAACATGCGCAGGCGCGCGGTGCGCACATTTATGCCGAGGTCGTGGGCTACGGCAACACCGATGATGCCTATCACATCACGAGCCCTGATCCCGAGGCTGCCGGCATTGCCCGCGCGATATCGCTGGCGGTGACCGAGGGCGACGTCAGGCCTTCCGAGGGCCTCTACATCAATGCCCACGGCACATCGACCAAGCTCAACGATTCGTCCGAGACGGCGGGCATTAAGCGTGCGCTCGGCGAGGACGCGGCACGCGCCGCGCACGTCTCGTCGACCAAGTCGATGACCGGCCACATGATCGGTGCTACGGGCGCCATCGAGGTCATGGCCTGTGCCATGGCGCTCGAGCAGGGCGTGGTGCCCCCGACCATTAACTACCACACGCCCGATCCCGTCTGCGATCTTGATTACACGCCTAATCGAGCGGTTCGCGCCGACCTTACCTGGGCGCTTTCGACCAATCTGGGCTTTGGTGGACACAATGCCGCCATCGCGCTGCGTAGATATGCAAGGAGCTAGAGCATGGATTCCAAAAGACTTGCCGAGATAGCCGATGTCATGGAGGACCGCGGCCTCACGCGCGTGCGCGTTGAGGAGCCCGATGGCACCGCGGTCGAGCTCGAGCGCGCGAGCGCCGCACAGCCGGTTGCCGTGCCCATGCCTATGCCGGGTGCCGTGACTGCTCCGGCGGTGGCTCCTGTCGCCATGCCTGCTGCCGCACCGGAGCCCGCCGCGCAGGCGCCTGTCGCCGCACCGGAGCCCAAGGGCACCGAGGTGACCGCTCCCATGGTCGGAGTTTTCTATGCTGCCCCGGCGCCGGGCGACGAGCCGTTTGTGCACGTGGGCTCCAAGGTCAAGGCCGGTGAGACCCTCTGCATCATCGAGGCCATGAAGGTTCTCAACGAGGTGACGGCCGAGGCAGACGGCGAGGTGCTCGAGATCTGCGTGGCCGACGGCGACCTCGTGGAGTTTGGCAGCTGCCTCATGAGGATCGGATAGGTGATATCCATGAACAAAGAAGAGCTCAAGAAGCTGTTGCCGCATCGCGAGCCGATGCTTTTGCTCGACGAAGCCGAGATGGTGGGCGACGAGGCCCACGGCAAGATCGCGATTACGGGCGACGAGTACTTTTTGCAGGGGCATTTTCCGGGAAACCCGGTCGTCCCCGGCGTGATCCAGTGCGAGATGCTCGCCCAGAACTGCTGCGTGCTGCTGATGGGCGATGAGGAGGCGCGCGGCGCGACGCCGTTCTACACGAGTCTGGACAAGGTGCGCTTTAAGCGTCCGGTGCGCCCGGGCGACACGGTGGATCTGGTGTGCTCCATCACGCGTGCGCGCGGGCCGTTCCGCTTTGCGACGGGTACCGCGAGCGTCAACGGTGAGGTTTGCTGCAGCGCCGATATGTCTTTTGCACTCATGCACGAAAGTTAAGGAAGGCTTCATGTTCGACAAAGTGCTCATCGCCAACCGCGGCGAAGTCGCGGTCCGTGTTATCCGCGCGTGCCGCGATATGGGCATCAAGACCGTCGCCGTCTACTCCACGGCCGATGCGGACGCGCTGCACGTGCAGCTTGCCGACGAGGCATATTGCATCGGCGGCCCGCGTCTTGCCGAGAGCTACCTCAACGACGATGCTGTGCTCACCTGTGCCGTGAAGTCGGGGGCTAAGGCAATTCATCCCGGCTATGGCTTCTTTTCCGAGAAGGCGAGCTTCGTGCGCGACTGCGACAAGTATGGCCTGGCGTTCGTCGGTCCTTCGGCCGAGGTGATCGACAGCATGGGCGACAAGGACGCCGCACGTCGAACGGCTGCCGCGGCGGGCGTGCCCATCGTGCCGGGTTGCGATTTGCTCAAAAGTCCCGAGGAGGCAACGGTCGAGGCCGAGCGCATTGGCTGTCCCGTGCTCATCAAGGCGCGTGCAGGTGGCGGCGGTCGCGGCATTCGCAAGGTCGAGCGCGTGGAAGATGCGGCAAAGGCGTTCATCGAGGCGCGTGCCGAGGGCGAGGCCGTTTTTGGCGACGGCGAGTGCTACATGGAGAAGTTTGTCACGCCGGCGCACCACGTTGAGGTGCAGATTATGGCCGATAAGCAGGGCCATGTGTTTTCGCTCGGCGAGCGCGAGTGCTCGGTGCAACGTCGCAACCAAAAGCTGATCGAGGAGAGCCCCGCGCCGTGCCTCGACGGACACGACGATATTCGTGCCCGTATGCACAAGGCGGCGCGTGACCTGGCTCGTGCCGTTGGCTACGAAGGAGCCGGTACCATCGAGTTCCTGTATTCGGACGATGGCAATTTCTACTTTATGGAAATGAACACGCGCTTGCAGGTGGAGCATCCGGTTACAGAGTTTGTGACCGATACCGACTTGGTCAAGTGGCAGCTGCGCGTGGCGGCCGGCCAGCCTCTGCCCTTTGAGCAGGAGGACATGCCGGTCCGCAACCATGCCATGGAGTGCCGCATCAATGCCGAAACGCCGGACTTTCTGCCGTCATGCGGAACGGTCACCGCGTTGCGTGTGCCGGGTGGTCCGCGCGTGCGTTGGGATTCGGCCATGTTTACCGGTGCGAACGTTCCGCCGTACTACGACTCCATGCTCGGCAAGCTCATCGTGTGTGCGCCCACGCGTGACGGCGCCATTCGCAAGATGCGCTCGGCCCTGGGCGAGCTCGTGATTGAGGGCGTGAGCGAAAACAGCGAGCTTCAGCTCGACGTGCTGGCAAACGACGAGTTCTTGTCGGGCATGTATCACACCGATCTGATGGGGCATCTCTATGCTGATGAATAGAAAAGCGAAGACGGTCAACGTCCTCGAGGGACCGATGACCGAGTCGTGCGCCGAGTTTCCCGCGCGCCACGTGTTTATCAAGTGCCCGGAGTGCCGCCGCGTGATCGATGAGGCGCGCCTGCACGACAACCTCGAGGTCTGCCCTCGTTGCGGAAAACACTTTCGCGTGAGCGGTCGCGCGCGCATGCGCATGACGGTTGACGAGGGCACGTTTGAGGAATGGGATGCCAATCTGGCGTCGGAGGACTTCCTCTCGTTTCCCGGTTATGCCGACAAGCTCAAGAGCGTGAGCGAGCGTTCGGGCGAGCGCGATGCCGTTGTGTGCGGTAGAGGCAAAATCTGCGGTTGCGATACGGCGCTCTTCTTTATGGACGCCAACTTTATGATGGGCTCGATGGGTTCCGTGGTGGGCGAGAAGATCTGTCGCACATTTGAGCATGCGACCGAGCTGGGACTGCCGGTCGTTGGCTTTACCGTATCGGGTGGCGCCCGCATGCAGGAGGGCGTGACCTCGCTCATGCAGATGGCCAAAATCTCTGCGGCGGTTAGGCGCCATAGCGAGGCGGGCGGCCTGTATATCACGGTGCTCACCGACCCCACGACCGGAGGCGTAACCGCGAGTTTTGCCATGGAGGGCGACATTATCCTGGCCGAGCCCGATGCCCTGACGGCATTTGCCGGCCCGCGCGTGATCGAGCAGAACATGCACAAGCGCCTGCCCAAGGGATTCCAGCGCTCCGAGTTTTTGCTGGAGCACGGCTTTTGCGATGCCGTTGTTCCGCGTGGCGAGATTGCGCTCACGGTAGGCGAGCTGCTGGCGCTGCACGAAGGGCACGCGCCCGGCCTGGGGGCACCGCATGAGATCGTGCATATGGGTCGCCGCGGCAAAAAGCTGGGACACTTGTTCAAGCGCTCGGCCGCACCAAAAACCGCGCTCGAGATTGTCAAGCAGACCCGCTCGGCAGATCGCGCCACGGCAGGCGAGATGATCTCGCTGGGCCTGGATGGATTTGTGGAGCTGCACGGCGACCGCTACTTTGGCGACGACGCTGCTGTGGTGGCTGGCATTGGCTGGAAAGACGGACGCCCCGTAACGGTCATCGCCATCGAGCGCGGCACCACGACCAAAGAGCGCATGCGTCGCAACTTTGGTATGGCACATCCCGAGGGCTACCGCAAAGTGCGTCGCCTTATGCGCCAGGCCGAAAAGTTTGGTCGACCGGTTCTGTGCCTGGTCGATACTTCGGGCGCGTTTTGCGGTATCGGTGCCGAGGAACGCGGCCAGGGTGAGGCGATTGCCCAGAACCTCATGGAGATGAGCGGCCTTAAGACGCCGATTGTCTCGGTGGTGACAGGCGAGGGCGGCTCTGGTGGCGCGCTGGCGCTGTCCGTGGCCGACCGCATCCTGATGCTCTCGAGCTCGGCCTATTCGGTCGTGAGCCCCGAGGCCTGTGCGTCGATCCTGTGGAAGGATACCGAGCGTGCGAATGAGGCCGCCGAGGCGCTTAAGCTCACGGCCCCCGATCTGCTGGCGCTCGGCATCATCGACGGCATTGTTGACGATAAGGGCCTGTCGCATGAGGAGATCGCCGGTGCCGTCATGTCCTCGGCATTTGATGCCTTCGATACGCTTGGGCGGCTCGACGACGCGACCCTCACAAACCTCCGCTACCAAAAGTACCGCGCAATCGGTCAGTACCGCACGATGTGACAAAGGGACAGCCCGCATGTCATATTGGGAAAGGCGTTCCATGCTACAAGTTTCTAACACCTCGTTTACAACGACGGTTTCATCAAACGCCATGGCCGTGGTGGACTATCTGTCCAAAAGCATGATGTCGGCGCTGCCGTTTATTGTCTGCGCGGCGTTGTTCCGCACCGTTGCCGTCATTATGGGCGAAGGTATGCTGGGCCTGTGGTCTGCCGATTCCGAAATCTATCGCCTGTTCTACAGTTGGCTCTATAACGCCGGCTACTACTTTTTGCCCATTTATCTTGGTTGGGCGGCCGCCCGCCAGCTCGGTTGCTCGGAGCAGCTAGGCATGATGCTGGGCGGCGTATTGATTGCGCCCGATCTGCTTAAGCTCGTCGATGCCGCATCGACGACGGGGGCATCGATGACTTCCGTGTATGGTCTGCTTCCCGCGCCGGTCAACGATTACACGACGACTGTTATTCCGGTTCTCATCTCGGTGCCCGTGCTATGGCGAGTGGAGTGTTTCTTTCAGCGCGTTATCCCTAAGGCCGTGGCGTTTTCGTTCGTTCCGTTTGCGACCATGCTTGTCATGGTTCCGGTTTCGCTGTGTATTACGGCGCCGGCGGGCAGCTATCTGGGCATGCTGTTGGGCCAGCTTATGTTTATGCTTGGCAATTCCGGTGGCATCGTGTCGCTGCTCACGCTCATGGGGCTTGCCGCGGGTTGGGAGTTTCTTAAGATTGCAGGCGTCAGCAACGTTGTCCTATCGCTTGCCTATGCTCAGTTTATGAGTGTGGGAACGGATTCGTGCATCCTGATCGCCGCGACGATGGCGACGTTCGCCGTTTGGGGCATGCCCTTTGGCGCGTCGCTCCGCGTTGCGGATAAGGACGAGAAGGCACTCATGCTGGGCTATTCAATCTCGGGTATTCTTGGCGGCGTAAGCGAGCCGGCGCTGTACGGTTGCGGCTTTAAATATGGCAGGTGCCTGACGTACATGGCCATTGGCGGCGCCGTCGGAGGCCTTGTTGCGGCCGTGGGCCACGTTACGGCCTATACCATCGGCATGACGAATGTCCTTATGGTCATTGGCTTTGCCACGGGCGGCATCTCGAACCTGCTATGGTGCTGTGCTGCCGGCGGTGTGGCATTTGCGGTGTCTGCGGCATTGAGCTACTGCTTTGGCGTGGTGCCGGCGAAGGGGCAGGCGGCAGAAGACGGAGCCGATTCACCCGAAACCTCGAAGAACGTGGCCGAAGTAAGCGCGTAAACCTGTGCGACACAAGGACGATTTCTTTGCCACATTCTAAGGCCGTGGCCCGTGTGGGTTGCGGCCTTTTTGTATCTGTGGGGCAAAGTGGCTACACTACAATCCGTTTGAGCAATAGATATATAGATAGCACCGTGGGGGCGGATGTAGATGGTCGAGTGGATTGTTAAGCGTGCGCAGGGCGACCGTGCGCGTGTGGGCACGTTGACGGGCGTGGTGTGTATTCTCGCCAATGTGGCACTATGCGCTGCGAAGGGCGCAATTGGCGTGCTGTCGGGATCGGTTTCGATTGTGGCGGATGCCATGAACAACCTGTCCGATGCCAGCTCAAACATTGTGAGCGTGCTGGGCTTTAAACTTGCGAGCAAGCCGGCGGACCCCGAGCATCCTTACGGACATGGCCGCTACGAGTATCTCTCGGGTCTGGTCGTGGCGGCGCTCGTGCTGCTGATCGGCGTTGAGCTGGTGAAGTCCTCGGTTGAGCGCATCATCCACCCCGAACCTGTCGAGTTCTCGCTTGCCCTGGTGGCAGTCCTGGCGCTTTCGATGGTCGTAAAGCTCTGGATGGCGGCCCTCAACCAAAAGCTCGGCGATCGCATTGAGTCCGAGACGCTGCATGCGACCGCGCAGGATTCCAAGAACGATGTCCTTGCCACAGGCGCCGTGCTGGCATGTGCGATTGTTTCGCAGGTGACGCACATCAATCTTGACGCATGGGTCGGCCTTGCCGTTGGCGCTTATATTGGCTGGAGCGGTTTTGAGCTTATCCAAGATACGGTGAGCCCGCTTTTGGGCCAGACGCCCGATCCTAAGCTCGTCGAGCATATCCGCAGCAAGATCATGAGCTACCACGGCGTTTTGGGCGTTCACGATCTGATGGTTCACGACTACGGCCCGGGCAGGAAGTTCGCAAGCGCTCACGCCGAGATGGCGGCTGAGGCCAGCCCGCTGGAAAGTCACGACACGCTCGATAACATCGAGCAGTCGTTTAGGGTCGAAGACGGCATGATTGTCACGCTCCATTACGACCCCATCGTGACCGATGATCCAAAGGTGGCAAGCATGCGCCTGCGCATCAACGCAATGGCTCAGGAGATCGATAGCCGCCTCTCGATTCATGACCTACGCTGTGTGCCGGGCCCTACGCACACCAATGTGATTTTTGACTGCGTGCGACCCTCGGATTTGGCGATGAGCGCCGAGGACCTAAAGCGCGCGTTGGCGAAACGGGTCGAATCGGAATATCCCAAGTCGGTCGCCAAAATCACTATCGACGAAGACTACGTAGGCCATGCCCACGAGTAAGGCTGTGCCGGCAAAGCAGGTTATGCAGAAGGGGAGAGCATGAAGAAGCTGTATCTACTCCGCCACGGTCAGACGGAGTTCAACGTCAAAAAGCTGGTCCAGGGCCACTGCGATTCGCCGCTGACCGATCTTGGCCGCAAACAAGCGGGAATGGCAGCCGCATGGCTCAAGGCCCACGACGTCGTCCCCGACAAAGTGGTCTCATCACCCTTAGGCCGAGCCATGGACACGGCAAGTCTTGTCGCATGCGAACTCCTCGGTCCGGACGCCGCAGTCGAGCCCTGTGAAGGCATTATCGAGCGCAGCTACGGCACCTTCGAAGAAGGCCCCCACGACGCCCTGCCCACCGACGTTTGGGATCCGGGCGAGGACCTGGTCCCCTTCGGAGGAGAAGGAAGCCGCGCACTGCAAGAACGCATGGTAGGCGCCCTCACCAATCTCATGGGCTCCGAGGGCATCGAAACCCTCCTAGCAGTAAGCCACGGCAGCGCCAGCCGCCAATTCATCAAGGCTGCAGCCCCAGAGGGCTTCGAGCTCCCAGCAAAACTCCCCAACTGCGCCATCATGATCTTCGATTTTGAAGAGGCAAAGCCACAAGCAGAAGGCGAGCCAATGCAATGCAAGTTTACCCTTCAGCAAATAGTGGACCCCCAACAAAGTCATTAGCCAGAGCGAGCAGAGTTAAGCAGACATCAACGTGTCGTCTCCCGAGCTTTGGCGGAGGGGCGGGGCCGAGAGTAGTTAAGGTTGTCGCGAGTTCCGCACGAACAGGAGAGCACTTAATGTGCTCTCCGTCGTGAGCAGGACTGTAGAGCAGCAACCTTAACTACTCTCGGCCCCGCCCCTCCGCCAAAGCTCGGGAGACGTGCCACGCACTTTACCTGCGTAAACAATGTGAGTGAAATATGAATCTCGATGGATACGCCCGCAGCCGTGTATACTAAACAGCTGTGTGAAACCAGGGGAGTATTCTGGCTGGACAAAATGCCTGCTTAATAGGGTTGTCAGGTAGTCCGGGCGAAATACAAGGCTGGAGAGCACGTCGTGTAAGTAGTGGTCCTCTAGGGGCGTACGCTCGGTGGTGTACGCATTGTCCCAAGACCACGCGAGAGTTGGGATCATATCTTGATCAGCATGATTCTCGGCCGCAAGATTGGCATGACCCAGGTTTGGGACGAGAACGACAACGTCGTCCCCGTCACGGTCATCCAGGCTGGCCCCTGCGCTGTCTCGCAGGTTAAAACTCAGGCAACCGACGGCTATGACGCCGTCCAGATCGGTTTCGGCGACATCAAGGCCAAGAACGTGAACAAGCCCATGGCTGGTCACTTCGCTAAGGCTGGCGTCGAGCCTGTCCGCTTCCTTCGTGAGGTCCGCGTCGAGAACGGCGAGGAGCACAAGGTCGGCGAGGTCGTTACCGTCGCTGATTTCGCTGATGTCGAGAAGGTCGACGTCATCGGTACCTCCAAGGGTAAGGGCTTCCAGGGTCGCATCAAGCGCTGGGGTCAGCGCCGCGGTCCTATGACGCATGGTTCTCACTTCCAGCGTCACCCCGGTTCTATCGGTCAGTGCGCCTATCCTGCGCGCGTCCTCAAGGGCGTCAAGATGGCCGGTCACATGGGTAACGAGCGCGTTACCGTCAAGAACCTTTCCGTTGTCCGCATCGATGCCGAGCAGAACCTCATCTTGGTCAAGGGCGCTGTCCCGGGTGCCAAGAATGGTCTCGTCGCCATCCGTATGGCCTAAGGGCCCAGCCCATTTAGCCCAGCGTCATACCAAGGAGAACACTTAAATGGCAAAGTTTGAAGTAAAGAACAGCGAGGGCAAGAAGGTCGCCGAGGCCGAGCTCGCCGCTGAGGTGTACGGCATCGAGCCGAACATCCACGTTATGCACCACATCGTCAAGTGCCAGATGGCCTCTTGGCGTCAGGGCACCCAGTCCGCTAAGGGCCGCTCTGAGGTTTCCGGTGGCGGCAAGAAGCCTTGGCGTCAGAAGGGCACCGGCCGTGCCCGCCAGGGTTCCATCCGTGCTGCCCAGTGGCGTCACGGTGGCGTTGTCTTCGCCCCCAAGCCCCGTTCTTACGCTAAGCGTATGAACAACAAGGAGGTCAAGCTGGCTATGCGCTCCGCGCTGTCCGCCAAGCTGGCCGATGGCGAGCTCGTGCTCGTCGACGACTACGGCTTCGAGAAGCCTTCCACCAAGGCTGCCGTCGCCATGCTCAAGGCTCTCGGCCTTGAGGGCAAGCGTCTGACCATCATCGTTCGCGATGAGGACGTCAACGCCTACCTGTCGTTCCGCAACATTCCCAAGACGTTCATCATCACCGCTGACGAGGCCAACACCTACGATCTCGTCAACAACAACGCTGTGTTGATGCCCGCCGACATCGCCGCTCACTTCGGGGAGGTGCTTGCATAAATGACCGCCCACGAGATCATCATCCGTCCGATCGTGTCCGAGCGTTCCTTCTCCGGCATGGAGCTGAACAAGTACACGTTCGAGGTCGCCAAGGATGCTAACAAGTATCAGATCAAGGACGCTGTCGAGGAGATCTTCGGCGTCAAGGTCGTTCGCGTGAACACCCTGACGGTCAAGCCCAAGACCAAGCGCGTGCGCTATGTCGCCGGCAAGACCCGTTCTTGGAAGAAGGCCATCGTCACGCTGGCCGAGGGCGACACCATCGAGGTCTTTGGCAACCAGGCCTAAGACTCGCTGCTGTTGAGTGAGCTCATGCCTCCCAATAGGGGAGGCGGGAGCTCAAGGTTTTGGGCGTATAAAATGGACACGCCCGGAACCGTGTATACGTCCGGTGTCATCGCACCCGAGGCAGAACCTCGAATCCCTGTCTGCGATGGCTAACGGATTCCTATTGAAAGGGATTGTAATGGCTGTAAAGCACCTTAAGCCGACCTCCGCTGGTAGGCGTTGGCAGACGATCTCCGACTTCTCCGAGATCACCTGCACCAAGCCCGAGAAGTCTCTTCTCGAGCCCCTGCCCAAGAAGGCCGGTCGTAACAACAACGGCCGCATCACCACCCGCCACCAGGGCGGCGGCGTGAAGCGTCGTTACCGCGTGATCGACTTCAAGCGCAACAAGGACGGCGTGCCCGCCAAGGTTGCCACGATCGAGTACGATCCGAACCGTTCCGCTCGCATCGCTCTGCTGCACTACGCTGACGGTGAGAAGCGCTACATCCTGGCCCCCAAGGGCCTCGAGGTCGGTCAGACCATCATGTCCGGTTCTGACGCCGACATCAAGCCGGGCAACGCTCTGCCCCTCGCCGACATCCCCGTCGGTACGCTCATCCACGCCGTCGAGTTCCAGCCGGGCAAGGGCGCTGCTATCGCCCGTTCCGCCGGTAACTCCTGCCAGCTGATGGGTAAGGAGGGCAAGTACGCTATCGTCCGTATGCCTTCCTCCGAGATGCGCCGCATCCTCGTTACCTGCCGCGCCACCGTCGGTGAGGTCGGCAACGCCGATCACTCCAACATCGTCATCGGCAAGGCCGGCCGTAAGCGTCACATGAACGTGCGCCCGACCGTCCGCGGTACCGTCATGAACCCTGTCGACCACCCGCACGGCGGTGGCGAGGGCAAGAACCACACCTCTGGTCGTCCCTCCGTTACCCCCTGGGGTAAGCCGACGAAGGGCCTTCGTACGCGCAAGAAGAAGAAGGTCTCGAACCAGCACATCATTCGTCGCCGTAAGAAGTAATTTCGGATACCGAGTTTTAGGAGAAAGCACTTATGAGCAGAAGTCTCAAAAAGGGCCCGTTCGTGGAGACTCGCCTTCTCTCGCGTATCACCGCGATGAACGAGGCTGGCAAGAAGGACGTCGTGAAGACCTGGTCCCGCGCGTCCACCATCTTCCCCGAGATGGTTGGTCACACCATCGCCGTCCACGACGGCCGCAAGCATGTGCCCGTGTATGTTACCGAGTCCATGGTTGGTCACAAGCTCGGCGAGTTCGCGCCGACTCGTACGTTCCGTGGCCACAAGGCCAAATAGGGGGTTAACCGTAAATGGCAACTAAGTCTATTGAAACTGAGGCCACCGAGGTTCGCGCCGTCGCTAAGTACGTGCGTGTTTCCCCCAGCAAGGCCCGCCTGGTGGTCGATCTGATCCGCCGCAAGCCTGTCGCTCAGGCCTTCGACATCCTCCACTTCTGCGACCGCGCCGTCGCCGTGGATGTCGAGAAGGTTCTCCGTTCCGCCGTTGCGAACGCCGAGAACAACAACGGTCTGCGTGCCGACAACCTGGTTGTCGCCGCTGCCTATGTTGACGAGGGTCCGACGCTTAAGCGCATCCGTCCTCGCGCCAAGGGTTCCGCTTCTCGCATTCTGAAGCGTACTTCCCACATCACCGTCGTCGTTGCTCCTCGAAAGGAGGCGTAAAGCTGTATGGGTCAGAAAGTCTACCCCACCGGCTTCCGTCTTGGCATCACCGAGAACTGGCGCTCCCGCTGGTTCGCAGAGAAGGATTACGCTAAGACCCTCGGTAACGATCTCGAGATCCGCAAGTACCTCGAGAAGCGTCTTTCCCGCGCAGCTGTCTCCCGCGTCGAGATCGAGCGCGCTGGCGACAAGGTGAAGGTCATCATCCTCACCGCTCGCCCCGGCGTTGTCATCGGTAAGAAGGGTGCCGAGATCGATACCCTCCGCACCGAGCTCGAGAAGGTCGCTGGCGTCTCCAAGGGCCAGCTCTCCGTCGACGTTGTCGAGATCAAGCGCCCCGAGCTCGACGCCAACCTCGTTGCTCAGTCTATCGCCGAGCAGCTCGAGGGCCGCGTTGCCTTCCGTCGCGCTATGCGCAAGGCTGTCCAGTCCGCCCGCAAGGCCGGCGCTAAGGGCATCCGTATCCAGTGCTCCGGTCGTCTCGGCGGTGCCGAGATGGGCCGTCGTGAGTGGTACCGTGAGGGTCGTGTGCCTCTGCACACCCTCCGTGCCAAGATCGACTACGGCACGGCCGTCGCCAGCACCACCATGGGCGCTTGCGGCGTGAAGGTCTGGATCTACCTGGGCGAGAAGCTCCCGGGCCAGCCTGTTCCCAACCCTGCACTCGAGGGCTCTTCCCGTCCTCGTCGTCGTAACTCCGAGAGGAGGGGTCAGTAGTGCTTGCCCCTAAGCGTATTCTTCACCGCAAGGTGCAGCGTGGCTCCATGAAGGGCCAGGCCAAGGGTAATACCGAGCTGCATTTCGGCGAGTTTGGTATCCAGGCTCTCGAGGCCCATTGGATCACCAACCGTCAGATCGAGGCCGCTCGTATTGCAATGACCCGCTACATGAAGCGTGGCGGTCGTGTCTACATCACGATCTTCCCCGATAAGCCCATCACCAAGAAGCCTGCCGAGACTCGCATGGGTTCTGGTAAGGGTAACCCCGAGGAGTGGGTGGCCGTCGTCAAGCCCGGCCGCATCATGTTCGAGGTCAAGGGTGTTCCCGAGGAGGTCGCTCGCGAGGCTCTGCGTCTTGCGCAGCACAAGCTCCCCATCAAGACCAAGATTGTTGCTGCTAAGAACGCTGAGCAGCGCATCGAGAAGGAGATGGCTGAGGAGGCCGCTCTCGAGGCCAAGTGGGCTGCTGAGGACGCCGCCGCCGCCAAGGAGGAGAACTAATGAAGCCCGCAGAGATTCGTGAGCTCTCGGACGCTCAGCTCGTTGAGAAGCTGAAGGAAATGCGCGCCGAGCTCTTTAACCTTCGTTTCCAGATGGCCACCAGCCAGCTGGACAACACCGCTCGCGTCAACACCGTGAAGAAGGACATCGCTCGCGTCCTCACGGAGCAGCGCGCCCGCGAGATCGCAGCGGAGAAGTCCGCTGTCGCCGAGTAGGACCTAAGGAGAGAACATGACTGATTCGCGTAACTCGCGTAAGGTCCGTACGGGTGTCGTTACCTCCGTCTCCGGTGCCAAGACCATTGTTGTCACCATCACCGAGCGCAAGCGTCACCCCAAGTACGGCAAGATGATGACCAGCTCCAAGAAGCTGCACGCTCACGACGAGGAGTGCACGGCTGGCGTGGGCGATACCGTCCGCGTTATGGAGACCCGTCCTATGTCCAAGATGAAGCGTTGGCGCCTCATCGAGGTCGTCGAGCGCGCTAAATAAGCAGTCGCTCTTACGACTTGTACGTTTCCGAAGATGTGCGTATGCCTGGCTTGCATACCACAGGCCGTATAAAGGCTGCGCACCTCTCTTCGGTTCTTAGTTCGGAGGAACATCTACCATGATTCAGATGCAAACCATGCTGAACGTCGCCGACAACTCCGGCGCTCGCAAGATTCGCTGCATCAAGGTGCTTGGCGGTTCCAAGCGTCGTTATGCAGGCATCGGCGATGTGTTCATCGGTGCTGTCCAGGAGGCTACCCCTGGCGCCAACGTCAAGAAGAAGGACGTTGTCCGTTGCGTCGTCGTTCGCACCGTTAAGGAGATCCGCCGCAAGGATGGCTCCTACATTCGCTTTGATGAGAACGCCTGCGTTGTCATCAACAACGATGGTTCGCCCGTCGGCACCCGTATCTTCGGGCCCGTCGCTCGCGAGCTTCGTGACAAGAAGTACATGAAGATCGTCTCGCTCGCTCCCGAGACCCTGTAGTTAGGGGAGATATATGTATATCAAGAAGGGCGATAAGGTCCAGGTTCTCTCTGGTAAGGATCGCGGCAAGCAGGGCGTTGTCCTGCGTGCTCTCCCCGCCGAGAACAAGGTCGTTGTCGAGGGCGTTTCGGTCGTCAAGAAGGCCGTCAAGCCCAACGCTGCCAACCAGCAGGGCGGCATCGTTTCGCAGGAGGCTCCTATCGACGCCTCCAACGTCAATCTCGTTTGCCCCGAGTGCGGTAAGGTTACCCGCGTCGGTCACGAGAAGGACGGCAAGAACAAGCTGCGCGTCTGCAAGAAGTGCGGCCACAAGTTCTAAGCTGCCCGCAACATCAAGTTGCTAGCAAAGGCCCGGATGCCCCACGGCACCCGGGCCTTTTTCTATCCCTACTCATTGGGGACATACTCATTGGGGACAGACTTAAATGAGTGGCCGTTGAAATGCCGGCACCTGGGGGCGTTCATTTTCTGTCGGCAGCTGGGGACGACCATTCATTGGGGACAGACTTAAATGACCAGTCGTTGGGGGGGGGGG
>CABRBC010000005.1:0-53343 GCA_902469055.1 uncultured Collinsella sp. | reverse complement strand
GTGGCGGCGGGGAGGCACGGTGGCCATTATTCGGTGACCGGGATTGGTCAAAATCGTTTGACTATTAGCGGCTAAAATCGCCCGGCGCTAACACCGTAGCTGGCAGCGAGATAATAAGGCAAGCATCCTAGATGCTGCATCAGAACGATCTAAGTTAACAGCCGCACGATGCCCGAGCGAATATACGTGAAGACCTCGGCTGAAGAGCCCGTTGTCATAGATGAAAGTCCAACAGGAATCGGCTATAGAAAGCACCTCGGAATATAGTGAGAAATCGAAGGCCAAATCCAGGACAGAAAATAGTTCAAAACGAATTGAAAGAAAATAGTCTGCGGCATTTGATTGGTTAATCTCGGAAAATAAATCCGAGTCAAACAGAGAGCTAGAAGACACTCTTAACCGATTGGGGGTAAGCACATTATCAAGTGTGACGATTAGGGAACAGTAGTACCGGACTACTGACCGAACAACAGCTTTAAAAGAGATGGTATCTTTCGGATTATAGGTTTTTGCATAATTAGAAATCTGACGATTCATCGAAATTAAAGGTCGTGAATCAAGGGAAGAACAAGACGCCATCCAAGCTGTTGACGAACGCTCGATGAGTGATTTTCCATGCAAAGCCGCTACCGCGCCTTTCATGCTACTTATGCAAGTTAAGGATGAAAGTGCAATTGGCCCTCCGCCAAGACGACCAAGCAAGGAATATAAAATTGAAGAAGGATCATCAAAATGTGCGACCTCAAGATCCAAAGCACCCATCAAAGGCTCTAGTTCTGGATTTGATAGGCTTGTAACAATATCTTTAAGCGAATAGACATTGTCTCGTATCAAATACGCAGCCCTGCTCAAAACAATAGGCAAACCGTCACAAACATAGATTAATTGATGGAATAAGGGGTCGTTTTCAAGAGAATCGAAATCGACATGATCGCATTCCCTCAACTGATCCCTGAGATAGGAGACAGAGGTTACCGAATTGAAAGAATTAATTGGAATGCTCTTAAATCTATGTAAATAAGATGCGCAGGCTTCTCTACAATTACCGGCAGATAAAATTAAGCATTCATCTGAGTTCAAAACTAGGGAATCAATATCAAGTGAATCGGAAACGTTGTCTAGGACAAGTAGAATTTTCTTCTCAAACGTGACTGATCTAAAGAGACTTTTTATATCAGATAGATTGGAAGCGCATTTTATCGTTAATGATCGAATGACAAATTTATAGAGCTCGTCGATATTAAGGGATCCATCAAGAGATCGATAGTCATTCAAATCAACAAAGATATGACCGTCCGAAAAACGATCAGCAAGCTCATTGGCATATTTGGTTAAGCAGTATGTTTTGCCGACTCCAGGAGCACCGTAAAAAAGAAATATTCGCTTTCCGGAATTAAGACTATACAAGAGAGAATTCCGAATATCAATTCGATCAAATAAATCAGGAGCAAGTGGTAACTGATGAGGAATGGGGTTTACAGCGCAATCTTGCGTATGAACAATATTCTGTGTAATAGATACCTGAGAATATGAACCGATTACATTGTTTGAAACAACATTCGAACCATCAATATCCACAAAGACCCACCTTATTAATAATCAACATGCAGCACATTATAGACCTGGGCGAATCTTAGTAATAAAATCCGCTGCTCAGGCTGAGCGACGAGTAGGTCGTGTCTGTCGGTCTCAAGAGCGCGTTCAATCGCCTTGCGAAATTCGTTAGCAAGGAACCGCACGAGTTCCGTCTGGCTATCAAAGTTGCCGCTCAATATATGCTTCCTTTAATGCAGACAAGGGCTATTATCAGTATCATATGATTAATACACACGCTATTACAGTGCCCATGTTTTGAATTTGGACAGAAGAGCTATGCAGCAATATATTTCTACCAGGCTAGATAACATGTGATGATTCGGATGCCTTGCGGCCTCGAATCATCACATGTTATCTAGCCTGGTAGAACAAAGATAGCAAAATAGTAGCGCTAAAAGTATCTCTTTTGATATGTATAGACATCGCGATTAAACTGCTCAGATGTCTCGAGGAAAGGAGCGCGTTTTTCTAGAATAGCGCTGTCGATGTGGCGATTTAGTAGAGATAGAGCCACTCCAGCAAGGGCGCCTTCTGAATCGCCAAGAGATACTCCGAATCCCCAAGAAAGAATCAAGAAGGGGCTTCGCCTCTAAGACAGTCGAGAGAAAAACGCTGCAGTTTATGGGACAATTTTTTCAGTGGCGATTGCTTCAGCGAGCATTTGGTTGATGACGTGTACCTGGTCTTTAAATCCGTCTTCTGCAATAGAAGCGAATTTTGCAGGTCCGCAAGAAACTTTTTACCTTATTTTTAGAACGATGTTGCTGAGAAAAGCAAGTTCATCAAGAGAAATATCTTGAGGTAAAGATACCATCGCCTCATATGAAAGTGCCATCGGTTGGGGGACACCACCATATCGCTCAGGATTTTCCAAAAGCAATGGCACCGATAAACCGCTACTGCGCAGTTCATTAGAAACTGAAAATGGGAAATCCCTGATGCATCGTGGACATATTTCTGCAGGCGTAGTGTAGTACCTAAGAGCCGTCCATTTTGAGATAAGCTCGCTATGTTCAATGCCATTGTCTCTTGCGGCGTTTTCGAACTTGCTTCGACTGCCCTCAAGCGACAATAATTCATTCTTCAATAACCTAAGCCGAAGAGGTGAAACCCCTTCGGCTGAAAGACGCTTAAATAGCAATCCACCTTCTGAAATGTCTCGTATTAATGAAGCCTTATATATATCGCTTTGACCATATGAGTCAAATGAATAGATTGTTGAAGCATGCTCATCGAGGAACTTCGCGTGTTTAAGTTGCTCCGGGTTTGGAATTTCAATGTTGCTGACATAGTCAGTGAAGGATAAGTACCCCTCCCTGAGATCCGGAACAATTACTCCTTCTTCTAAAAGTGGGGTCAGGGTCTTAACTACATCAAATGCCGATCCCGCAGATAACAAGTACCGGCTAGGGATAACAACTCGTTTTGCATATAAAGTTTGGGTTGTTGCAGTGCAGGTATATTCGAACTTAATACATAGTCCCCATCCTGATCTTCAGAGAGAAATGTGTAGTTGTCGCGTCTATTGAAACCAGTATATGGCTACTTCATCGCGATGGACTCATCTTCGAACACTCCAATCTCACCAATGCAGCATTCAATTTAATCAGCCTTTTCGTAAACTTTGCCGATTAACTCGTCAATCGCCCCGTCTCTTTCATTTGCTAGTTTTGTTGGTTTATGCCAAAAATGATAAGCAACCGCACCTATGCCCAATATGCCAGCCAGTATGCAAATGAACCAGGCAATACTCTTGATCGCGTTGGACGACAAGAACAGCGCATCATGAAAGTTCGAGGTCAAAAGGGTGAGAAACAATGTTCCCGAAATGGAGAACAGCACAGGATATAAATCCCCAAATGACCAAGCACAAGCGGCCTTCATGGCTCGCTCATAGCAACCCTGCATCAATAACCTGAGATTCGCCTCAGTCATACTTATATCAGTATCCGAAACTGCTACAGACGATGATCTTTTCTCCGCCATGGGCGCTATGGCGGCCTTCCTGTTGAAAGTGTCTTTATCACCGTCCTCAAGCTGCAAGTTCTTTTCTTTTGAATTGACGTCAGAGGACAGTTGTCCGCAATTAAGAATGAGCAGCAAGATGGCCTTGGAACAATCTTCTATTGAGTCGCCACCCGAGCTGCGTTGCGTCAATAAATGAGCAATCGATTCTCCATCAAGGCGACTTGCCGACCAATCAGGGTCAATCCCTATGTTCAGAAGCAGCTCACGAACATCATGTTGATCGAGCTTCCGTGAAAGGCTTCGGATATTGCCAAAAAGACGGATAGCGTAGTCAAATATGCTATCTTCATGCTGAGGCAACAGCGAGTATAGTTCTTGTTTTGAGTTTTTCATTCCGGTAAGTTTCAAATCTTATTACTGAAGATTTGCAAGAACAAAATCTGCAAGAGAACTCCTAGCTCGATCGACCCGACCAAAGCCATCATCAACACCCACGAAATCGATAATCTCCTCCAAGACCACGGACGCCTTGAATACAAGCTTGTTGCTGCTCGTGATGGGCGCCTTTTCGTAAGTAAGCCTAACTTTGCAGTCGACAATACAGTTCTCCGGACCTTTGTTGCTACACGCAATGTCTAATAGACTATTGGCGACATCGCCGCAGGCAAATAAATCCACATCCCCGTTCTCGCTGATAAGGCCAGGTCCGCCGATAATCGAAACTTCAACTGAAACAGTATCCCCAACCGTCAATCCGAGCGAAACAACCAACTCGTCTTTGAGCGTCCAACCACAAAACTTATTCCTCAGCATTAGTCTGACTTTAGTTTCACGATCTTTATATCTGTCCGGAAGAAGAAGAAACTTTTCGCAGAGTTTTGCTCCCTCCTCCAATTCCTCATCAACCTCATAAAGGTTGTTTCTTTCCGGCAACTCTATGAAAGTCTGTTCCTCGCTCATTGGCTTCTCCAATCAAAAATCTACATCCTTCCCGTCACCCGTATTGGTTAAAGATGGGAATATCCTGTCAAGTTATACGATCCGCATGAAAGAACTCAGCATAATCCTCTTACTAGTGCGTCTGAAATTCGCTCGCTAGCATGGCCGTCACCGTAGGGATTCGATGCATGGCTCATAGACTCGTACTCAGCCTCGTCAGAGAGAAGACGGCTGAACTCGCGGTAGATGACGTCCTCCTCGGTGCCGACGAGCTTCAGCGTGCCGGCGGCCACGCCCTCGGGGCGCTCCGTGGTGTCGCGCATGACGAGCACCGGCTTGCCCAGACTCGGGGCCTCCTCCTGGATGCCGCCCGAGTCGGTGAGGATGAGGTGGCTGGCGGCCATGAAGTTGTGGAAGTCGAGCACCTCGAGCGGGTCGATGATGTGAAGGCGGTCGAAGCCGTCGAGCTCCTCGTGGGCGGCCTTGCGGACGAGCGGGTTCATATGGATGGGGTAGATCGCCTTGGTGTCAGGGTGCTCCTCCATCACGCGGCGGATGGCGCGGAACATGCGGTGCATGGGCTCGCCCAGGTTCTCGCGGCGGTGCGCCGTGATGAGGATGAGGCGGGAGCCCTCGGCCCACTCGAGCTCGGGATGGGAGTAGCCCTCGCGCACGGTGGTGCGCAGGGCGTCGATGCCGGTGTTGCCGGTGACCCAGATCTTGGACTCGGGCTTGCCCTCGTCGAGCAGGTTCTGCTTGCTCGCCTCCGTGGGAGCGAAATAGTACTCGCTAACGATGTCGACCGCCTGGCGGTTGAACTCCTCCGGCCAGGGGCTGTAGATGTCGTGCGTGCGCAGGCCGGCCTCCACATGGCCCACGGGGATCTGTAGGTAGAAGCAGGCAAGCGCCGCGGCGAAGCTAGTCGTTGTGTCTCCATGGACCAGGACGACGTCGGGCCTCTCGTCCTCGAGGACGGCTTTGAGCTTAAGCAGCACGTCGCACGTCACGTCGAACAGCGTCTGGCCCGGCTTCATGATCGCCAGGTCGTGGTCGGGCGTAACGTCGAAGACGCGCAGCACCTGGTCGAGCATCTCACGGTGCTGGCCGGTCACGGTGACGACAGTCTCGAACTCATCCCTGCGCGCCTTCAGCTCGTTGACGAGCGGGCACATCTTGATGGCCTCCGGGCGGGTGCCGAAGACGAGCATCACTTTCTTCATAAGTAATAACCTTTCTGCAAATTTACTAAGATGCACTGTTTCAAATAAGCAGGGAGATGATTCGGTATTAAAAACAATGAAAATAGCCTTTGTTTCCCTTGGCTTATTTGGGCTCGTTCCATAATTCGCCAAGCTTAAAATCATATTCATCGGGATATATACATTCGTACCCGCTGCCGTTGGTGAATGTCATTTCACCAAAATATACTCGCCCATTGATGTCATAGAAATCCACTCGAACATGTGGAAATCCGGCACTTAAGATTTGAGCGCACTTTTTCATTTCGTCAAAGCAATCAGGTTTAGGGGGTAAGTTAGTAGGGAGGCCATAGTTCAGCTGGTTCCACTCTACAAGCCGCCAATCTAAATCAAAGACCGCTCGCCTATGATTAACCTGTCTATCGCAGTCTACCCAAACGAATTTAGGGGCACCGTCGAAACATAGGAACTTGTAATCATTTAGTTCATCGGTCTTGGCATCTTTCATATACTTTTCAGCAATTACCATTGGCTTAATGTCAAGATACTGCTTCTCGAAAGTCAACCATCCGTAGCGCATCTTCATCCAACGACTAAGCGTCTTCTTAGCCAGCGTAAGGTTTAACTTACTTCGGTCGGGAACAATGAGATTAGTTCCCGAAGCATTATTCGTTTTAAGTACGAAAGACTGCGGAAGAGCATCCCAGTCGATATCGTCAACACTTTCCCAAGCACCGATCAATGGAATAAGGTATTCGGGTCCCAACTTATCAGAAACCCATTCCCTTACAGCAAACTTATCAGAAAGGAGAGCCATATTATGATCTAAACCGAACATCTTTCGCCATTGGATTTTCTCCGTATAGCGCCTTGGATTCCCGAAATTCAAATCATGCCCGGTTTTTTCTTTGTAAAGGCTAGCAACCTGTTTAAGCTGCTCATCATCACTCATTCTTGAGTGAGCCTTGATTACTCGAATGCGGTTCTTATACTGAAGCCAGGCGTAAAAATTCGGGCAGTATTGATTCAAAAAGCTTTTTACATTCATTTAGCCATCCATCCTCGAAAAATTATAAATAGAAGCTGAACTATTGGTTACAAGATAAAGGCAGCTAACTTGCGTTAACAAACTGGTCTTTTGCGATTTTCCTATCTACATCAATAAGTAAGACCCAAAGAACCAATTCAGAGAGAAGGGGTGCAAGGCAGGCACCGTCACCATGAAATAAATAAATTAGAACTAGATTTGAAAGCACAGTAAAAACAACTGATATATTAAAGCAGCGGCTGTATTCTTTATCATGGCTGCTCGCAAGCAATGTTTGAATGCCAAGAAAGTTGTTATTGATGGAAACAACAACCCATGCCAATAGCGGATAGATCCAATAAAAGAAATTTGCATACTCATCGCCAAAAGCGATGGCAATCACTGGTTTGGCTAATATAGCTATGAGAAGAGCGGCGAACAAAAACGGAGGGAAGACCCACTTTCTTGTACGTCGTACGAAAGCCTTGCCATCACCATAAGAGCTTACAATCCGCTGACTTGAAATTGGGTAAAGAACCTGGCTAATTGGAGACCAGGCAAGCAACATAACTGTGGGTATTTTTTGTATAGCAGCATAAATACCAGTCTCATAACTTGAAGCAAAAAAACCCAGGAACGTAAGGCCGATTGCGCCGAATACCTTAGAGCTTAGCTGGGTAGTAAAAACAAACCATCCGCTTTTAAGCTCGCTGAGCACTTCAGGTATAGTTACTCGAACATAACGAATATTGAACTTTCTCCAGGCGATAACGTTGCTTAAGAGACTAACAACAATCGGAGTAATCGAGTAAAGAATGCAGTAGACAAACAAATCATTGTTACTTTTCACTAATGCAAAAATAAGCAGAACAGAGATGGTTCGCCCGATAATATGTGAAATAGAAACGAATCGCATGCACTGCATCCCCTGGAATAGCCAATTCAGTTGGAAGCAGTACCCAATCATCGTAGCTGTAAGGATAGCAAGACAAACACACTGGTCAACTTGACTGTAGTTAAATAATGTATAGACAATCGTGAGTACTATGCACGGAAGCATAAGTATGAGACGCGAAGCCAAGACGCGAGAATAGAGCCCCCTAAGAGACTCTTCAGAGTTCTCCTGAAGGGCTACCTTTCGAGTAGCAGACATCCCGAATCCATACTCGACAATTACCTGATAATAGCCCTGAAGATTCAATGAAATTGAGAATAGTCCATACTGCGAAGGACCAAGAATTCGCGTGATGTATGGAAGTGTAACTAAAGGAATGACCGTATTAAAAATTTGCAATAAATAGAGCCACATCCCATTATGAAGCGCCTTCTTACCGGCAAGCCTCTTAACGGGTTCAATAAATCTTCCCACTTAGAATCCAATCGTTGTTATAAAACGAATGCAGCAAATACTGAAAAAAAATGCATTTAAAGAAATGAACTGTCGCATCAAGACAGAAAAGCTCACTTGAAACTTACGTCAGAGAAATCACGCTCGACCGACAATGCTCCTACTGGTTCTTTCTTTTGAGCGCATCCATACGCATACGAGAAAAGCGCTAGATAAAAAGGAACATCGAAAGCTCTCTGGCCGTCAAAGATATTCATCGCAAGACAGGAAAGAAGAGCATAGGATACGGCAGAAATTACCAGAACGGCCGTTCCTCGTGAATTACCATCTTTTAAGATTCGAAAAGAGGAGCCAATGGCTAGATAAACGAAATAACCGTAGGTCCAAAAAGCGAGAAGGCCGAATCTGAAGAACTCTCCAAGTATGCCAATATCTTCAAGCCAATAAACATGGTTTACGCCATACGTCATCATAGCTGCAGCCTGCGAATTGCTTGAAGTAAGAAGTCCAAGGCCAAGCACGCTGCAATTATTGGTTACTAAATTCCAATAGTGCAAAATATTATCAATTCGAACTTGTGTCGACTGGCTCATAACCGAATTGGTTGTAGAGAAAGTATCGAAGAAGGCCTGAGAATAATTACTAGTGACGACAAGAATTATCACAATAATTATTACCGTGCGCTGCAACAAGCCAATGCCTGATCTATGGCTTACAAAGAAGAGTCCAAAAACACAAGCGGCAATCACGGACAACATCTGATAGCGGTACGCAGAAACGAATAGCGTGAAAAACACCAATCCAGCAAGAATTAAAATTTGAAGAATGCAAGCCCTGCGTTCAACAATGAAGCACATGGCAACAGCAAGAAGAATCCCAATGAGAAACCCAGCATTAACCCTTTGCAAACCACCTCTAAACCAGTCCTCATACTCAAAGAGAAGTCGTTCGAACACAAGCTTTCCGCTGTAGTTGTAGCAATACCAAGAAATGGCTTTGCAAATCAAAATCCCAACAACGAGCACTGCAACGACTTTAAGTAATCTGAGAGGACCGCCATCCCTCTTGAAGATAAAGATAAGAGGGTATGCAAAAAAATGTAGCTATAGGGGGTAATCACTCTCAATATAGTGTCAAGCGAATAATCATAAAAGGCAGCAGTCCAAAGTGTAGTAAATACAACAATCGGAATGTAGCCAGCGAGATAGCGTCTTAACTTAGCGAAATAGGGCTTGAGCTCCTCATCGCCTTCTGCGGTAATGGAAACGTAGATAGCCATAACAAAACCAAGCAAAACCACGATGTAGCGAATGACATTATTGCCGAGTACCTCATTTTTAGTTAAAAGTGGATATCCGAGCATAAGGAAAGTGCTTAGCACAACCCCAGCACGAATCCAGCTAACCGAAACCCTATTTTCTTGGATATCTGCAAAAGAGCCCATGAAACGCCTTGACCTCTCAGTGAATAAGAAGGGGGAGAGAATTATTGCTATCCCAGAATGTCGGCAACGATGGAATCCAAATCGGTTTCATCACAAAACGCTTTGCAACCCGAAGCCATTTCATCATGTCGGGCATCAACATATAGCAATTTTTCGCTGATACTAGATGGTTCAAGGCTCTCACAGCAAACCCCGATGTTGTATTTCTCAAATGGAATCCGCAGTCCAAGGACATCAGTCCCGACCATAGGAACCCCGAAACCGGCATACTCATAGATTTTATTGGGGGCACAATAAAGCACATTTAATGGCGAGATAACCTTACTCTTATAGTTCGAGATATAAGGTAATAATCCAATGTATGCATACTGTAGGAAATGAAGGTGACTAGGAGGATTGAAGAATCCAAGATAAACCACCTGCTGATGAGCGCTCAGAAAAGCATCAAAAACTTCCTGCTGTCCTTCTGGTACTTTACCGAGCACATAAAGAGCAAAGTCCTCCCCCATCATCTCGACAGCCTCAGCAAAAGGTCCGAGGTTCCTATCGACGCTCATTACGCCGAGATACATGACGATTTTTCTATCCTCCTGCCTAAGCCTGTCGAGCAGGAATGAAATTTGGTCATCAGCGTATCCAGGGTCCAATGAATACGGCTTGTTCGGCAAAACTTTGGGAACCTGGGGAAGGTTCCACATAACTTGCTGGATATAAGCCCTATTCTGCTCAGGAACTACAACTTTCCATGCTTTACGTGCATAGCTGGGCAAGTCAAACTTCAGGAATCTTGCGCCGCTAAATAACGGGAAAGACTCTTCCAGTTCCATAAGTTGTAAAACATGTTTTTTGCCATCAAGTGCCGTGCTCAAAGCGCGTACAGTCGAATCTGTGGTGGTCCAAACAACATCGTCATCTGAGTAGAAACTATCTAAAGCGTCCTTATACATCCTGCCAATGCATAGCCTACGCTTAACCCTACCTATAGGATCTGAGCTGTCGCTTAGCGGGATATCTTTAACGAAGATCCCGTCATGGTCAAGAATGCGCGAGGGAATTCTGTCAGTGTTGCCGGCAATAAGAACGACATTGCGATGATTCGAAAGCAAATTTTCCAACAAATTAAGCACAGGGGGATAGAACATCACATTGCCGTAATGCACAACTATTATCTTGTTGCTAGCGTTAAAACGAGCCATTATGTCCTCTCAGTTGTCTTTTCGCCCTCGAGCAATGCACGCCATTTTCGGACTGAAGGCAAATAAGGCGGCCTTCAGTTTGTAGTTTGCCGTTCGGGCATGCTGCAGCGGAAAGAATCTTTCAACCCTAAAGTCCTCTGCACTCAAGAGGTCTCCGGTATAGACGCCGAACATATATTGGGCAGCGATATTGTCGTGGAAAGCCGACGAACTAGCAGTGGCGGGATTGCTTCGACTGTACTTTTCAAGCACCTTTGCTACCTTAACCCTGTCGGCACCTCGCCTCACCTTCAGCTTTGGATTCCTCGTTATTGATGCGGCATTAGAAATCCTATAATTATAGAAACAGTGTTCATCGTCGAAGACGGACTTAGCATTAGCCAGTAAAATCGGGGTCCAGATTTCATCTTCATGGAGCAGACCGGGTTCAAAGCGTAAATCAGCACGGTTGATAAGTTCATGACTTGTTATGTAGTATTGGGCGCATGACCTTACATTTGCCCCATATAGCGATTTATTATAAAAAGTAGGACCGTCCAGAACAGCACCGTGCAGGTCGAGATAAGCGCGGGACTGCCATTTAGCGCCGGAATCATCAAAATGGTATGCGTAGCCAGCGATAACCTCTGCACCAGTTTTATTAATAATCGACTGAAAGCGTTCAAGTGAGTCTGGCTCGATAGTATCATCGCTATCGAGAAACAGAATATAGTCACCTTTCGCACGAGACAACCCGTAGTTTCTTGTTGCAGATAGCCCCTCGTTCTTCTTCGAGAAAACGCTAATCCTCTCGTCCCCCAAGAAACTCTTGCATATCTCAAGAGACCCATCAGTAGAGCCATCGTTAACGAGAAGGAGCTCCCAAGACTCACACGTTTGATTTATTACGGACTCGATGCACTCGCGTACATACTTCTCCGCGTTATATACAGGCACGATTATGCTAAACATTTTTACCGCCAAGTCCTCATTGCTTTGTGCTCTGAACCAAAATCTTTATTTGCACAAATCAAGAATGGATTCGTAGGCGCTCGCGTATCTCAGAGCGACATCATCCCAAAGATAAGAATTATTGATCTTTTGAGAAGCCGCCCTGCCCATTGCAGTCGTATCATCGAGCTCGAACAAATGAGCCGTAATCGCTTGCGCCCATTTAGTGCAATCAAAATCTTGCATAACAAGACCGTCAACGCCGTCATCTATGACGTCAAGAGGGCCGGCAGCAGCATAGGTAATAACCGGTATTCCGAAATACATTGCCTCCAAGAGCACCATTCCGAAAATCTCATAACGCGTGGGAAGGACAAACATGTCACATTGCCGGTAAAGCGCCGGTAGTTCATTTTGCGAAAGGGAGTCGATGAAAAAGACGTCCCTGATTCCTTTTTCCTGCACATAGGAATGTACTTCGTCAAGCATCTCTCCTTTGCCGACATACACAAGGGCGACATTCTGATTAATGGCCTTAACATCAGCATAAACATCCATCAAAAAGATGGGCTTCCTTCTCGACTCTACCTTGCCGATATAAAGTAATATTTTTTTGTCTGCGCTAATTCCGAGCTCATTCCTATAATCTCTGTTAATCGGGTTTTGAAAGTTACTTAGCTCAAGTCCAACAGGAATAATTTTTGCCCAAGGAAAACCCTTTGAAACAAGGTAATCACGGGCAGACGTAGTCTTGGCAAGACAGTATTTGGTATTGTTTCTCAGTTCTCGTAGAAACGTGCGATCGAATACGCACTGGATAATTTTCTTATACGCCTCTTTGTAGTTTTCATACATGCCCTGCCAAAGAATGAACTTAATCTGACGCTTCTTGCAATAACGGCTGACTAGCACCGTCGTTATCTGACTGTCGTCAAGCGCTTGAATAAGGTCATAGCATTCCGCATCCAGAATACCCTTTAAATCACGATAATATCCCTGCTGTCCAGGTATCTTTTTCCCTGCAAGCCAAAACACAACAACTCGAGGACTGTCCTGGACTATCTCTTGATAAGTCGCTCCTGTATCGCTGATAAGAAAAACGCCAACCTCAGCACCGTATTCAGATAGACGTTTGGCGAGTCCTATCTCTTGGATATTGTACTGGCTCTTAGAAACTGCAGATGAAGCAGACCTGATTAGTGCAATCTTCTTACCTTGAAGTGTAGGTTTCATATTACATCGCCTCATGCGTCTCGTATACGTGCGCATCGGCCTTGGACGCCTCGGACAGGCCGTCGTTGATCTTGGCACACAGGTCGCAGGTGGAGCAGGAGTCGAGCTGCTCCTTGGTGACGCGGCCCTCCTCATAATCACGAACGACCTTGAGCTCGTGCATGTCGTAGGGCCTCTTGGTGAACAGCGCCTTCACCTTGTGCTTGAGTACCCACCAGCTGGGCTTCCAGATGTACTTGTGCATGGCCGGGCTCACCGAGCCGATCATCCAGCAGTTGCGGTCGCAGTGGCGGACCTTCGCGCGGACCCTCTCGGCCTGGTCGGAGTTCCAGAGCTCGTCCCAGGACTCCTCGTTGAGGTTGCCCATGACCTCTTTGTCCTTGGTGCCGTTGCAGGGCATGACGTCGCCGTAGGGGTCGATGAAGAAGGTGTCGAACGCCATGTCGCACGGCAGCAGACGGTGCTGGCCGTAGATGTAGTTGATGAGGCCGTGGTTGAAGTAGGCGCGGAACCACTTCTTGGGGCTGCTGGACCTGAGAAGCTCGTTGACCAGGTCCTCGAAGTTCTTGGCCACCATGGGTCGGTCGTGGATGATGTTCTTGGCCTCGACGAAGTAGAAGCTGTTGTGAAGCGACGCCGTGGCGAACTCCATGCCCAGCTCGTCGGAGATCTTGTAGAGGGGGACCAGGTCGGGCGCGTTGAGGTCCTGCACCGTCATGCCGAAACCGACGTCGGGGTGCTTGAGCTCGACGAGCTTCTTGAGCGTGGCGTAGCCTCGGTTGTAGCCGTTATCCAGGCCGCGGATCTTGTCGTTGGTCTGCTGCAGGCCCTCGATGGAGATGCGGATGCCGACGTTGGGGAACTCCTCGCACAGGTCGATGATGCGGTCGGTGAAGAAGCCGTTCGTGGAGATCACGATGCGGTCGGACTTCTTGTAGAGCTCGCGCACGATGTCCTTGAGGTCCTGGCGGATGAAGGGCTCGCCGCCGGTGATGTTGGTGAAGTACATCTTGGGGAGCTTCTTGATCGTCTCGATGGAGAGCTCCTCCTCCGGGCGGCTTGGAGCCTTGTAGCGGTTGCACATGGTGCAGCGCGCGTTGCAGCGGTAGGTGACGATGACGGTACCGTTGAGTTTCTTTTCGGTCATCTATTTAACCTTTCAAGATCAAGTGGAATACAATTCGAGGGTCCGTTCGACGACGGAGTCCCAGTTGTAGGTTTTCTCGACGTGTGCCTTGGCGGCGGCGCCGAGAACTCTCCCGTGGTCGCTGTCAGCGAGCAGGTCTCGCAGCGCGGCCCGCAGGGAATCGGCACTGCCCTTATCGAAAGTTACGCCGTTGCCCGCAAGGACATCTGCGCACTCTGGGATATCGCTCGTCACGCAGCAGCGGCCGTAGGCCATGGCCTCCAGCAGGCTCATTGGCATTCCCTCCACGTCGGAAGGCAGCACGTAGGCATAGCAGTTGGAGTACAGCTCCTCCAGGGGCTCGCCGTTGACGAATCCGGTGAAGAGGACACGTGGGTCGCCCTGCGCAGCCACACGCAGCGACGTCTCGTACTCGGATGTGTCCGAACCGCCGCCGGCGATGACGAGCCTCTTCTCCGTATCGAGCTCCTTGAAGGCTTCGATCAAGAGCTCGGGACGCTTCTCGGGGACGAGCCTGCCCAGGTACAGCAGGTATGAGCCCGCATCGAGCCCCCATTTATCCTTTATCTGCTTAACCGGCCTATATTGCTTTGGCTCGATACCGTTGGGGATGAACGTCGTCGTGCGGCCATAGACGTCCTGAAAGTAGGACTGGGCGGACTTGGACAGGACGACGAGGCCGTCGGCCTTGGTGGCAGCCGCCCTTTCCCCCATCTTGATGTAGGTGCTCGCAAGCCTGCCCCACTTGGCGCGCTGCCAGTCCAGGCCGTGGATGGTGGCGACGGTCCGGATGCCGGCAAGCTTCGCCAGCGGAAGGGGTACACAGGGGCCCTCGGCGTGGTAGTGGATCACATCGGGGCGGTCCTTAATTGCGGCCCTGGTGGCAAAGTATGATGACGAAAGGGCAGCGAGGCCTTTTTTGTCGATTGTCTTAACCGGCACGACGTGCACGCCGTCGATGACGCGCCCGCGGCAATCCGCGGCGCAGCCGGTCATGACATCGCTGCCCGAACGGTCGTAGCAGGTCACCTCGTGGCCAAGCTCAACCATTCGGCGGGCCAACTCAGTTACCACGACCTCTACACCACCCTCTCGAGAGCCGTAGCGCTTATGTCCAATCATCGCTATGCGCAAGTTAATCTCTTTTGAACAAATCTCGCGTATACACATTTTCCGCCACGTCCGCGAGCTCGTCGCTCCAGCGGTTGGCGACGATCACGTCGCAGCCGGCCTTGAAGGCCTCCAGGTCGTGGGTCACCTCGGAGCCGAAGAACTCCGGCGCGTCCAGCGTGGGCTCGTAGACCACCACGGGCACGCCCTTGGCCTTCACGCGCTTCATGACGCCCTGGATGGAGCTCGCGCGGAAGTTGTCGGAGTTGGACTTCATCGTCAGGCGGTAGACGCCCACGACCGGCTTCTCCTTGCCGGCGTACACGCGGTCCCACACCATCTGCAGCACCTCGTCGGCCACGAAGTCCTTGCGGGTGCGGTTGGCGTCCACGATGGCCTCGATCAGGTTCTGGGGCACGTCCTTGTAGTTGGCCAGCAGCTGCTTGGTGTCCTTGGGCAGGCAGTAGCCGCCGTAGCCGAAGCTGGGGTTGTTGTAGTGCGACCCGATGCGTGGCTCCAGGCACACGCCGTCGATGACGTCGCGGGTGTTGAGGCCGCGGACCTCGCAGTAGGTGTCGAGCTCGTTGAAGTAGGCGACGCGGAGGGCCAGGTAGGTGTTGGCGAAGAGCTTGACGGCCTCGGCCTCGGTGGTGCCCAGCACGAGCTCGGGGATGCCCTTCGAGCCGTCGGCGTTGACTCGCTCGAGCTCTGCGGGGTCGGCGCCCTGCGCAAGCAGGCCGGCGAACTTCTCGGCGGCTATAACGGCCTCAATGTCATCCTTTGGCGCGCCGACCACGATGCGGCTGGGGTGCAGGTTGTCGTAGAGCGCCTTGCTCTCTCGCAAGAACTCGGGGCTGAAGAAGATCTTGCTGTCGCCTAGCCTCTCGCGAAGGCCCGCGGTGTAGCCGACGGGAATCGTCGACTTGATGACGATCCAGGCGTCCGGGTTAACCGAGCGCACGGCAGCGATGGCGGCCTCGACGGAGCTCGTGTCAAAGAAGTTCCTATCGCTGTCGTAGTTGGTGGGCGTGGCGATGACGGCGTAGTCGGCGCCAGCATATGCCTCGACCGCCTCCACGGTGGCGTGCAAGTCGAGCTGGCGCTCCCCTGCCTTGGCCTCCGCCAGGAAGCGCTCGATTTCGTCGTCCTGGATGGGCGATACGTAGCTGTTGATCTTCTCGACCTTCTCGGGCACGATGTCCAGCGCGTGTACCTCGTTGTGCTGCGATAACAGGACGGCGAGGGACAGTCCGACGTAGCCGGTTCCGGCGACGGCAATCTTCATTTTCTTCTCCGATTCGAATCGGGTATTAAAGTTAGGCATTAGTACGCATCGCTCCCGTTGAAGACCTCCAGAACCGTGAGGAGGACGATCTTGAGGTCCATGACGATTCCGCGTTTGGCTATGTATTCGAGGTCCCGACGGACCATGCCGTCGAAACCGGTGGAATTGCGCTCCGTAACCTGCCAGAGTCCCGTGATGCCTGGCTTCACTGTTAGCCTCTGCAGGTCGTACTCGGTGTACTCCGCGACCTCGTTAGGCAGCGGCGGACGGGGCCCAACGACGCTCATCTGGCCCAGAAACACATTCAGAAACTGTGGGAACTCGTCGATAGAGTGCTTGCGGATGAACTTCCCGATCTTGGTGACGCGGGGATCCTCCTTCATCTTGAACATGGCGCCGGCGATCTCGTTTTGCTCCCTGAGCTCGGAGAGACGCTTGTCGGCGTCCTTGTACATGCTGCGGAACTTCCACATGCGGAAGGTGGACAGGCTGCCGTCACGGTGGGTCTGACCCACGCGGATCTGGCTGTAGAAGGGGTTGCCTTCGCTCTCCAGGCGGATGGCAGCGGCGAGAATTAGGCTGGGGATCGCGATGGCGACAAGGGCGGCACCGCTGAACACGATGTCGAAGGCGCGCTTCACGGCACGGTAGGCCAGCCGCGAACGATCCCAGTCCATGATGGATTGCATGGCCTTGTAGCGACCGGCGCCCTCGCGCCGGTCCATGGCCTGAGCGATGAGCGCCGCCCCCGCGGGCGCATCCGTTGCATATTGAGGTTTATCCGACACGTTCTCTTCCAACACTTCGTCCCCGGGTCGGGGATCCTCCCTGTTCTGTGTGGCGATCGCCAGCAGCTAGGCGATCGCCTTTTTGAGGTTGCGCATTACACGCTGCTCATTTGAAAGCACCGCGAGGCCAACGCGGGTGGTTACGCGTCGGCCGCACAGGTTGAGCTCCAGATAAGCAGTGCATTTACGTCTATTAATGGTTTTGATGAGGCCCTCGTGGCCCAACAGCGGACCAGCCGTCACTACGACCTGGTCGCCGTCTTTTAAGGCCTCGCTCATGGGCACTACGCGGTCTCCCCTATGCGTAAAGCCGCCAATAAGCTGGACCTCTTCTTTTGCCAGCGGCACAAACAAACCGTCCTGGGAAAGCACCCGGGCAAAGTCGTCCATGCGTAGCAGATACTGTTGCACGGTTCGGGGATCTGCCGTATCGCAGATAAGATAACCGGGAAAGAGCGGCTTGGTCGTATCGATCCATTCGCCGTGTACCTTGATCTCGGTCAGAAATTGTGGGTAAAAGATCTCCTGCATGGCGCTCGCCGGCACCATGCGCTCGATGCGCTCGCGCATTACGTCTTCGCGACCGTTAATGACCTGGATCACATACCACACGAGCACCCCCCCTTGCTGTCTTACGTGTGGCTCACGGGGTTTGGGTATGGCTTCGCCAGGGCGCTTGTGCGCGAAGGCGCTCCATATTCAAACCCTGAGCCCAGTTAGACAAGCACGTGGCTCTGCCCCACCGTGAACGGTATGTACAAATGCAGTTGCTAGAGTCGCGGAAGTGTATCGCAAAAATGACCGTGACCCCAGCTGGCTGCGTGCGAACCAGTCAAGCGGGTACAAAACTGAACCGCACGCAAACAGCTGAAGAACTGCTGTGGTTTGCCGTAACAAATCATTGCACCGTCTAATGCAAACTTAAAAGTAGCCGCAAAAGCGAGTGCAAAATCGCTCATGACAATCAATATTGGAGCTCGTGGTTTTTCTAACACCGCCGTTACGACCGGATGCTGATCAACCCCGTGCTTGTGGCCTATTAGAGCCGTAAGCACAGTTGAACTCATGTAACGTTAGGTATCCTAGCACAAGCTGTTAGCGAAACTGATTTGGGCTGCGTTGGACAACATATCGTTCATTTAACGTGCTAAAGGGGGTTGTTTTGGGATGTTGTTCACATTGGCGCAGGATATTGGGGTGCTAGCGGAGGTTATGGATGCTCCTGAAGCCCGAGTTGACCAGCGAGGTGTACTGGTAATTGCGTTTGTCCAACAAACTATGTACAGACATGGGAAATAAATTGTGCAACTTTTTGTTGGCGTAGGTGGGGTTTGTGGCGCATGGTGTTTTGGCATGAAAAAAGGCCTTCGGAATTCCGAAGGCCTTAGCATTCACGATGGTGGAGACGAGGGGAATCGAACCCCTGACCTCTTGACTGCCAGTCAAGCGCTCTCCCAGCTGAGCTACGCCCCCGTGACGAGGAGATACTATAGGGGAAGACTTTCTTTGATGCAAGGACTTTTTTGGGTTGAATCTCTTACTTACGGGTTTTCCTGGGACGTGTCTCTATAGTTTTGTCAACCGTGTGCTTCGCGCCATTTCGGCATGGCGCATCCGGGCGCCAGGCCCCCCGCTTGGTTTCCTCTTCGGTTGATCCCGCCGCCCGCTAGGCCGCGTACGGGACGGCGTCGCGCATGATCGCGTAGATGACCTTGAGCCTCTTCCTCGCGACCGCCTTCAGCGCCTTGCCGTGCCTCATCCCCCTCGCCCTGCACTCCCCGTAGTACCTCCCGAACCTGTTGTCCGTGCCGATGAGGGAGTTGCAGCTGAATATGAGCAGGTTCTTGAGCTGCCTGTTCCCGCCGTGCTGAGGCGACGTCGACCTGATGCTGCTCCCGGAGCGCCTGTCTGACGGCGCCACGCCGCAATAGCTCGCGAGCTCGTCGTGCCCCCTGAACGCGGATATGTCGATCGACGTCACCAGCGCCGCGGCGGTCTTGGGGCCGATCCCGGGCACCGTGAGGAGGCACTCGTAGACCTCGTCGCCCGCCAGCGAGTCGGCCACGAGCGAGTCGAGTTCCTCGATGTCGGCGTCGAGGGAGGCTATCTCCCGGGCGAGTATCCGGACCGCGACGTCCTCGCCGGCCGGGAGCCGCCTTCCCGAGCGCGACGAGGCCAGCAGCGCCTCCCAGAGCCTCCTGGCCCCCGCCGCGGGGGCGCCCGCGCGCCTGGCGGCGTTCGAGAACCTGCGCCAGCCTGCGGCCGAGCACCCGGCAGCCCCGCCGAACTCGGCCAGCATCGACACCTGCCAGCGGCTCGACGGGTCGACCGCGCCCTCGAGCGCGGGGTCGGCCTCGAGCAGGGTCGCGCGCAGCCTGTTCTTCGCGCGGGTCCTGGCGGACGACGCGAACTCGCGCTGCGACGACAGGACCCGCAGCGAGGCGGCCCCCTCGGGCTCCTCGGGCGCCGGCCTGAGGGCGCCGGGCACGCCGAGCGCGGTGCGCGCGATCACCTCGGCGTCGATGGCGTCGGTCTTCGCGATGCCGGGGAACATCCCGCGGGCCTGCTTCTCGGCATATCCTGGCAGGTAGGCGCAGGGGTTCCCGTGCGCATGGGCGCGCGCGAGGACCAGCGCGCCGATGTTTCGCCTCTGGTCGACGACGACCAGCGCGCCGGAGCCGGCCCGCTCGAGCAGCCGGTCGATGTCGTCGGGCCTGTTGGCCAGCTCGGCCCTGAAGGCGACGCCCCCTCCCGCATCGAGCGCGCACGCGCTGTGCGAGCTCTTCCCGACGTCGATCCCCAGGTAGGCCACGGGCGTCTCTGCTGCAGGCATGGTGTATCCTCTCCCTTGAGCCGGCCGTAAGCCGCGGAAGCGACACCCACATTACCCGGCCGTGGCCCGGTCCGGGCCCGGCACATCTCTATCAGTCGTTCCCCGCGGCCCCTCCCGCCCCGGCGGCAACACGTCCCGGGCCCTCTACGGGGCAGGGGCTGACGGCCGTCCGGGGCGGTCGGCCAGCGACCACCGGTACGGCTCAATCGTATAACCGTGCAACGGAAAAGAGCCGCCCTTTCGGACGACTCAAACTGTAATGGGGCTGAATTGACTGATTTTGACTTCGGCAAAATCAGTCAATTAACCCATCGTCCCGATAAAACCCTCACGCAACAAATACGCTATTGCAGTTCCTTGGTGGACGGTAATCTGTGCGGTTGACCTGACGACGTTGCTGATGCCCGTGTCGGCCAACAGGCCCAGGGGGCTGTGGTCTAGCTCCCATTCTAGGCCGTGTTCGCTTACCTCGGTGTTGGGGGCAATGGCGATGATGGAGAAGGTGCTCCCCTCGTGGCCTTCGATGGTCCACGATTCGCCTGCGCGAAGGAAGCGGGCGACCACCTTGTCCTCGGCAATCCAGACAGGGGCATCCTCGTAGCCCGCGAGCAGCCCCAGCACGCTCAGCGCCATATCAGGACGGCCGCCGGTGGCGCAGGTCGCAACCAGTTCGGCACCCGGCCAGCGACGGCGGACGGAATCGAGCGCCAGCGCCAGATCGGTATAGTCCTTGTAGGGGTCGTGACGCTCAACTTCAAAATCGGTGGCGGCATCGACCAGAGCGCGGCCCGCGTCGCTCACCGTATCGGCATCTCCCACATACACGTCACAGCCCAGCCCCGCGCCCAACAGTGCGTCGAGTCCGCGGTCCACGGCGACAACGTGGTCGCACTCCCCCGCTAGCCTACGCAACAGATCCGCGCCCGCCACCACGGACGAGCCGCAGACTACTAATACCTTGCAAGCCACGGACCTCGCCTATCCCTCAAACGAAAGCACGCGGGCCAGATCCAGCTCCTCGTAGCTGTCGATAAAGATATCGCAGTTGGTGCGCACATCGTCGCGCTTCATGCGGCCGTGCGGGTCATAGATGCCCACGCGCTTAAAGCCAGCGACCCCAGAGCTCTTAAGGCCAAAAACCGCGTCCTCAAACACCCAAGCGCGCTCAAACTTATGCCCATGGCGTTCCTCCAGGCGGCGCAGCGCCAGCTCGTACACATCGGGGAATTGTTTGGAGCGTCCTGCCTCACCCGTCGTGGTAACAAACTCCATGTAAGCGTCGAGCCCGGCACCAGCGAGCGCGGACTGCACCAGTTCGGCCGGCGTGGACGTGGCCACGCACATGGCAATGCCCGCCGCCTTCGCCTGCTCCAAAAATGCCAGAAGCCCCTCGCGCGGGGGCACCTTGGAGTACTCATCAATCAAAATCTCGCCCAGCTCGCGATACAGCTCCTCGCCATTCTCGCCAATGCCCCACGTGTCGTGGTAGGCCTGGCACTCGTCCTCCAGTGACAGGTGCTCAAATTGGGCAAAGTCATCCACGGTCACGTCAATCCCGTGACGGCGCAATAACTCGGGCTGCGCATAACCCCAAACGGGGGTGCTATTTACCAGCGTGCCATCGCAATCGAAAATAAAAGCAACCTTGGGAGCGGCGGTATGGGACATAAACGAGCCTTTCGATGTCAAAGGGTAAACAACCTGCTAAAAACGTTTTACCAAACGTCAACCTAACAATCTAGAAACGCTAATTGGTAAAACTGTCAAGAGTTTTACCACGGCAATTCTGCCAGTGGTATAAACATGGCGCTTACCGATTAAACGCCACCGCAAAACCTCTTTCGTTCATAAAAGTAACGTACAGGTGCTATCTTATTTTGTGCCGAAAGTTCCACCGAGCACGCGAGGTGGAACGAATCATAGAGCTATCGCCGTCCCTTCGATTCGTGCAGCCTTGGACCTTTCGCATCTAGTCACCAAGGCAACACGCTGCCGCGTCATGATGGGATCAAACGTGAGCGATACAAAGCTAAAGCCAGCAACCAAAAAGCCTGCTATCCGTAAAGCCGCCCCGCACGCGCCGGAGCTCACCAAGGACGATGTCTATCTGTTTGGCATCGGTACGTGGGAGCGCAGCTGGGAAAAGATGGGCGCGCACCCCGACACGCAGAACCGTACGCGCGGCTGGCGTTTTTGCGTTTGGGCGCCCGACGTAAAGAGCGTCCATGTCATTGGCGAATTTAACGACTGGGATGAGCAAGCCAACCCGTTGGTGCCCATGCATACGAGCGCTATTTGGGAAGGCTTTATTCCTGGCGCCGAGCAGGGCCAGCTCTATAAGTACCTCATCGAAACCAACGAGGGCGAAAAGCTCTACAAGGCCGATCCGTACGCCTTTAAGGCAGAGTGCCCTCCGGGAACGGCCAGCGTGCTGTGGACCCTCGATGGCTACCAGTGGAACGACGCCGCGTGGCTCAAGCGCCGTGCCAGCCACAACCACATGTCGCAGCCGCTCAACATCTACGAGGTGCATATTGGCTCGTGGAAGCGCCACGGCGACGCGCCGCAGGGCGAGCCCGACGAGTACGGCAACTACCCCGGCCCCATGGACCCCTTCCCCGCGCAGCGCGGTGAGTTTTACACCTACGACGACCTGTCGGTGGAGCTCGTGGACTACGTCCGCGACATGGGCTATACGCATATCGAGGTCATGCCGCTTATGGAGCATCCCTTCGATGGCTCCTGGGGCTACCAGACGACCGGCTATTACGCCGCCACGTCGCGCTACGGCAACCCGCAGCAGCTCATGCACTTTATCGATGCGTGCCACGAGGCGGGCATCGGCGTGATTATGGACTGGGTACCCGGCGGTTTTTGCGCCGACTCCCACGGCCTTGCCACCTTTAACGGCCACATGCTGTTTGAGCACGAGATTCACCCCAACTGGGGCACGCATAAGTTCGATTTCGCCCGCGGCGAGGTCCGCTCCTTCCTGGTCTCCAACGTGCTGTACTGGCTCGAGAACTTCCACGTGGACGGCATTCGCATGGACGGCGTGTCCAGCATGCTGTACCTCAACTTTGGCATCGACGATCCCGGCCAAAAGAAGTTCAACAAGTACGGTACCGAGGAGGACCTGGACGCCAGCGCGTTTATCCGTCAGGTCAACTGCGCCGTTGAGGCGCACTACCCCGACGTGATGATGATGGCCGAGGAGTCCACCGCGTGGCCGCTCGTGACCTATCCGCCGCAGGACGGCGGCCTGGGCTTCCACTACAAGTGGGACATGGGCTGGATGAACGACACCCTGCACTACATGCAGACCGATTTTCCGTGGCGCCCCGGCAACCACGGCCTGCTGACGTTCTCCATCATGTACGCCTTTACCGAGAACTTTATCTGCCCGCTGAGCCACGACGAGGTCGTGCACGGCAAGTGCTCGCTCATTGGCCGCATGCCGGGTGACTGGTGGCGCCAGTTTGCCGGCCTGCGCACGCTGGCCTTCTACCAGATGACGCATCCCGGTGCCAAGCTCAACTTTATGGGCAACGAGATCGGCCAGTTTATTGAGTGGCGCTACTACGAGTCCATTCAGTGGTTCCTGACCGAGCAGTACGAGACCCACCGTCATCATCAGGCGTTCATTAAGGCGCTCAACCACCTGTACACCGCCGAGCCCGCCCTGTACGAGCGAGGCTACACCGATGACGGCTTTACCTGGATCGACGCGGATAACTCCAAGCAGTCCATCGTGAGCTTCGTGCGTCAGGGCGAAGACGTCGATGACGACCTGGTGATCCTGATCAACTTTGACCCGGCGAGCTACGAGAGCTTCCGCGTGGGCGTGCCGCGCGAGGGCGACTGGGAGGTCATCTTTGACTCCGACCGTCCCGAGTTTGGCGGCAGCGGCTATGCCGGCGAGGAGCCCTACACCTGCTCGAGCGAGCCCTATCCCTGGAACGGGCAGATGGACTCCATCGAGATAAAGGTACCCGGCCTGGCAGGCGTGGTGCTTAAGCGCCGCGGTCCCAGTAGCTATAAGCCGCCGGTGGTTGAGGAGCCCAAGAAGGCGACGCGCAAGCGCACGTCCTCGGTGAAGCCCAAGCCTGCGGCTGCTAAGAAGGCTCCGGCTAAGACGAAGGCTACGACGACCAAAGCCAAAGCCAAGGCCAAGACCGCCGCAAAGCCCGCTGCTAAGGCTACCGCGACCAAGAAGCCGGCTGCCAAAAAGGCCGCCACCAAGGCCAAGGCTGCTTCTGTTAAGTCGTCCGCCAAGGATGCGTAACAAAGCCGTTACAGCTGTAATTACCCGCCTCGCCGAGGCGTAGGATACAAGTCATAACCGTTCCGGGAGAAACATCCCCGGGGGAAAGGAACGTATGAATAAGATCTTCGACAACAAGCAGGAGTTTACCGAGCTCTATCGCGATGCCGTCATGAGCATCAGCGGCAAGAGCGTCGAGGCCGCCAGCGACCTGGACCGCTTTAACGCCCTGGCCAAGCTCGTGGCCGAGAAGGCACGCACCGTTGCCACCAAGAGCGACGCCCGCGTCACCGCCGAGGGCAAGAAGCGCGTGTACTACTTCTCGATCGAGTTTTTGATCGGCCGCCTGCTCGACAACTACCTGCTCAACTTTGGCGTGCGCGACATGGTCGCCGAGGCGCTCGACGACATGGGCTTCGACCTGTCCGTCATCGAGAACCAGGAGCCCGATCCGGCACTGGGCAACGGTGGCCTGGGCCGTCTGGCCGCATGCTTCCTGGATTCCATGGCAGCCGAGGGCATTGCCGGCTACGGCAACGGCATGCGCTACCGCTACGGCCTGTTTAAGCAGGAGATCGTCAACGGCAGCCAGGTCGAGGCCACCGACGAGTGGCTCACCCACGGCTATCCCTGGGAGGTTCGCCGTCAGGACAAGGCCGTGACCATTAAGTTTGGTGGCCATGTTGAGGGCTTTGAGGAGAACGGCCGCACGTTCTACCGCACGGTGGACACGCAGGATATCCTGGCCGTTCCTTATGACATCCCCGTGGTGGGCTATGCCGGCGAGACCGTCAACAAGCTGCGCGTATGGGCCGCCGAGCCGGTCGAGGAGCACTTTGACCTGGAGGCCTTCAACCGCGGCGACTACGCCCTGGCCGACGCCGAGCGTGCCGAGGCCGAGGCCATCAGCGCCATCCTCTACCCCAACGACGCCGGCGAGCACGGCCGTCTGCTGCGCCTGAAGCAGGAGTACCTGTTTGTCTCGGCCGGCATCTACAGCCTGCTCGACACCTTTGAGAAGGAGCATGGAGAGAACTGGGAGCTGCTGCCGCAGTTTGTTGCCATCCATACCAACGACACCCACCCCGCCATGTGCGGCCCCGAGCTCATGCGTATCCTCATCGACGAGAAGAAGCTCGAGTGGGATGACGCCTGGAACATCGTGACGCAGGTCGTGAGCTACACCAACCACACCATCCTGCCCGAGGCTCTGGAGAGGTGGCCCATCGGCACGTTCTCCAAGCTCCTCCCCCGCGTGTATCAGATCATCGACGAGATCAGCCGTCGTTGGCACGAGTCGTTCGACACCACGCAGGAAGGCTGGCAGGAGCGTCTGCGCCAGACCGCCATCCTGTGGGACGGCGAGATTCGCATGGCCAACCTGTCCGTGATCTGCAGCCACAGCGTCAACGGCGTGGCCAAGATCCACTCCGACATCATCAAGAACATCGTGCTCAAGGACTTCTATGCCCTGACGCCCGAGAAGTTCAACAACAAGACCAACGGCATCTCGCACCGTCGCTTCTTTGCCGAGGCCAACCCCACCTATGCCAAGCTCGTGACCGAGGCCATTGGCGATGGCTGGCTGAAGGACGCCTTTGAGCTGGAGAAGCTCAAAGAGTTCCAGAACGACACCGAGTTCCTGAAGGCCGTGGGTGCCTCCAAGCGCGCCAACAAGGAGCGCCTTGCCGCCTACGTAAAGGCCGAGACCGGTCTGGTCATCGACCCCAACACCGTCTTCGATGTCCAAGTAAAGCGCTTCCATGCCTACAAGCGCCAGCTCATGAACATCATGAAGGTGATGGACATCTACAACCGTCGCATCGCCGATCCCAACTTCCACGTGACGCCGACGACCTTCATCTTTAGCGGCAAGGCCGCCTCGAGCTACACCTTTGCCAAGGAGACCATCCGCCTCATTAACTCTGTGGCCGAGGTCATCAACAACGATGCCCGCGTCAACGAGGTCATGAAGGTCTGCTTTATCCCCAACTTCCGCGTGAGCAACGCCCAGCTCATCTACCCTGCCGCCGAGATCTCGGAGCAGATCTCCACGGCCGGCAAGGAGGCCTCGGGCACGTCCAACATGAAGCTCATGATGAACGGCGCCATTACGCTGGGCACCCTCGACGGCGCTAACATCGAGATCGCCGACCTGGCCGGCCGCGAGAACGAGGCCATCTTTGGCCTGACCGCTCCCGAGGTCGAGCAGCTCTGGGCATCCAACAGCTACTTTGCATGGGATACCCTCAACGGCGACCGCGAGCGTCTGGGCCGCGTGATGGACGAGCTTAAGGACAATACCTTTGCGGGTCTTTCGGGCAACTTCGAGAGCATCTACAACGAGCTCATGAACAACAACGACCCCGATCTAGTCATGGCCGATTTCCGCAGCTACGTGGATGCATGGGAGAAGCTCACGGGCAGCTACGGCGACCAGGAGACCTGGAACCGCAAGGCCCTGCTCAACACCGCCTCGAGCGGCTGGTTCTCGAGCGACCGCACCATTCGCGAGTACCGCGACGAGATCTGGCACGCATAAAGGCGCGCGAGCTCCCTTTGCCGCACGGCATTATTCGGCGGGCACGGCGCGTGACCGTGCCCGCCGCTAATGGGTTTAGGAACATCGATGACAGAAGGAGAAATCGATGAGTAAGAAAGAATGCATCGCGATGCTCCTCGCAGGAGGACAGGGCAGCCGATTGGGGGCACTCACCCAAAAGATCGCTAAGCCGGCGGTTAGCTTTGGTGGCAAGTTCCGCATTATCGACTTTTCGCTGTCCAACTGCTCCAACTCGGGCATCGACACGGTGGGCGTTCTGACGCAGTATCGCCCCTATCTGCTGCATGCCTATGTGGGCTCCGGCGAGGCGTGGGATCTAGACAGCCGCGACGGCGGCGTGTCGATCCTGCCGCCGTACGAGACGCAGACCGGTGGCGCCTGGTATGCGGGCACGGCCGACGCCATCACACAGAACCTCGACTACATCAAGGCCAACGACCCCAAGTACGTCCTGATTCTTTCGGGCGATCACCTATATCGCATGGACTACCGCAAGATGCTCAAGACGCACATTGAGAACAACGCCGACCTCACGGTGAGCGTTATGCCCGTGCCGTGGGAGGAGGCCAGTCGCTTTGGCATCCTGACCACCGACCCCGAGGACGGCCGCATCACCAAGTTCACCGAGAAGCCCGATAAGCCCGATTCGAATCTCGCGTCCATGGGCATCTACATCTTCTCGGCCGACGTGCTGATCGAGGCGCTCGAGGAGGACGCTCTGGACCAGCGCTCGAGTCACGACTTTGGCAAGGACATCATCCCCAAGCTACTCGGCGAGGGCAAGCGCCTGTACAGCTACGAGTTCCACGGCTTTTGGAAGGACGTCGGCACCATCGCCAGCTTCCACGAGACCTCGATGGACCTGCTGGGCAACAACCCCGAGTTCGATCTGTTCGACAAGCACTTCCCCATCATGTCTAACATCACCACGCGACCGCCGCACTACATTGGCCCGGACGGCCGCCTGGACGACTGCCTGGTCTCCAACGGCTGCAAGATCTACGGCACCGCTCGCCACTCGATCCTTTCGACCGATGTCATCATCGAGGAGCGCGCCGTGGTCGAGGACTCCGTGCTGCTGCCGGGTGCGCACGTTAAGAGCGGCGCACACATCTGTCGCGCTATTTTGGGCGAGAACTCCACGGTCGAAGAGGGCGTGAAGCTCGGCTCTGTCGATACCACCAAGGATACGGCCGTCGTTGGAAATGACGTCGTTATCGGGAAGGGGGAATGATCCGATGATCAATCGCAAGGCCATCGGTTATATCACCGCTAACTACTCTTCGACCTACGGCAGCGTCCTGCTCAAGGACCGCCCCATCGCGTCCGTTCCGTTTTTGGGCCGCTACCGCCTGATCGATTTCCCGCTGTCCAACATGATGAATGCCGGTATCAAGACCGTCGGCGTCGTCATGCCGGGCAACTACCGCTCGCTGATCGATCACGTCGGCTCGGGCAAGGACTGGGGCCTGGACCGCAAGAAGGGCGGCCTGTTCATGGTGCCCGGCAACGCGTATGGCACCACCAAGGGCGGCATGCGCTTCCTGCTGCGCGACATCATCTCCAACAAGACGCTGTTCCAGCGCTCGGACAAGCCCTATGTTGTGATGATGGGCACCAACATCATCTTTAACATGGACCTCAACACCATCATCGAGGCGCACGAGAACTCCGGCGCCCAGATGACCGTGGTGTACTGCAAGGCCACGCGCAACGTCGATGACGAGACCAAGCTGCAGATCAACGAGAACGGCCGCCTGACGGGCGTGAGCGCCGGCGTCGTGTACGGCGACAACGCCTCTATGGACTGCTGCATCGTCAACCGCGAGACGCTGCTCGAGATCATCGACCACTACCAGGCCGCCGACTATCTGGACCTGCTCGAGGCGCTCCAGGGCGACTTTGGCAACATCGACGTGTGCAGCTACGAGTACAAGGGCGAGGTCGTGGGCGTGTTTAGCGAGAAGTCGCTGTATCGCCGCAGCATGGACCTGCTCGACCAGACCGTGGCCGACCATCTCTTTGACCCCGAGCGTCCGATCCTGACCAAGGCTCACGACGTGCCGCCTTCGCGCTATGCGACCGGCAGTCACGCATGCAACTCGATCATCTCGGCCGGCTGCATCATCAAGGGCACCGTGCGCAACTCGATCCTGTCTCGCGGCGTCGTGGTTGAGGAAGGCGCCTCGGTGACGAACTCGATCATCAACCAGAGCTGCATCATCAAGAGCGGCGCCCGCGTTGAGAACGCCATCCTGGACAAGAACAACGTGGTTCCCACCAACACCGAGCTTCGCGGCACGCCCGAGAACATCCTGGTGCTGGGCAAGGCCCCGTTAACTTCTGATATCACCAACGCGAGCTAGCTTTGGCACCGCAACATCGCTCGTAACATGTAGAATAGCCGCCCGGTTAGCGCCAGGCGGCTATTCTCGAATTGCAACATGGGAGACAATATGGCAGATTCCAGCAAAAAGATGCAGATCGTGTTTGCCTCGGCCGAATGCGCACCGTTTGTGAAGACCGGTGGCCTGGGCGACGTGGCGGGTTCGCTGCCTGCGGCGCTTGTGCGCGCCGGCGCCGAAGTCATCGTGATGGTGCCCAAGTACGCCACCATCAAGGACGAGTATAAGGCGCAGATGGAGCACTTCTCCGACTTTTACGTGAGCCTGGGCTGGCGCAACGAGTACTGCGGGCTCGAGAAGCTCGAGCACGACGGCGTCACCTATATGTTCATCGACAACGAGCGCTACTTTGCGCGCGACTATCCGTACGGCTTCTTTGACGACGGCGAGCGCTTTGCGTTCTTCTCCAAGGCCATTACCGAGAGCCTGCAGCACCTGCCGGCCGGCTTTGAGTGCGACATCCTGCATTGCAACGACTGGCAGACGGCACTGGCGCCTGTGTTTTTGCGCGAGTTCTACCAGGGCCTGCCGCTGTATGACCGCGTCAAGACCGTGTTCTCGATCCACAACGTGGCGTTCCAGGGCCAGTTTAGCGACACCGTGATGGAGGACATCCTGGGTGTGGCGCATATTCCTGCGGCCGCCTCGCAGTTGCGTTGCGACGCCTGCAGCATCAACTACATGCTGGGCGCGCTGCGCTATGCCGACGCCATCACCACGGTGAGCCCTACCTATGCCAACGAGATCCAGACACCCGAGTTTGGCGAGGGCCTGGACGGCGTGCTGCGCGAGCGTTCGTACGCGCTGCAGGGCATTTTGAATGGCATCGACGTCGCGGGCTTTGACCCGGCAACCGACAAGCGCATTGCCGCCAACTACACCGTGGAGGACCGTTCTGGAAAGGCCGTGTGCAAGGCAAAGCTGCAGGAAGAGCTGGGTCTCGAGGTTCGCGACGACCGTCCGCTCATGGTGATGGTCACGCGTCTGACGCGCCAGAAGGGCATGGACCTGGTCATGTACGCGCTCGACCGCATCCTGGCCGGCGGCGTACAGGTGGCGGTGCTGGGCACCGGCGACCGCGACTATGAGGACGGCCTGCGCTACTTCCAGGACAAGTACCCCGGCACCATGGCCGCGCGCATCGAGTTCGATCCGGCACTGTCGCAGCGTATGTATGCTGCCGCCGACATGTTCCTGATGCCTTCGAAGTTTGAGCCCTGCGGCCTGTCGCAGATCATCGCTATGCGCTATGGCACGCTACCCATCGTGCGCGAGACCGGTGGCCTGAAGGACACCGTGATCCCGTATAACGAGTTTACCGGCGAGGGCACGGGCTTCTCGTTTAGCAACTTTAACGGCGACGAGATGGGCGATGCCGTATTCCGCGCGGCGCGTCTGTTCTGGGATAACCGCGAGGCCTGGAACCAGCTGGTCACGCAGGCCATGAGCCAGGACTTTAGCTGGACGCGCTCGGCCGATAAGTATCTGGACCTGTACTTCTTTATGCATCCGGAGATTGAGAGGCCGGCGTCTGTTGTCGACGAGCCTGAGGCTGCAGCTGAGCCGGAGTCCAAGGCCGAGGAGAAGCCGGTTGAAGCTGAGCCCGCAAAGGCCGAGCCTGAGGTGAAGGCTGAGGTTGCTCCTGAGGCAAAGGCTGAGGTCAAGCCCGCTGCAAAGCCCGCAGCTAAGAAGACCACGACCCGCAAGACGACCACTAAGAAGGTTACGACGACCAAGTCTGCCGCGACTAAAACAACGGCTGCCAAGGCAACGACCACGCGCAAGCGCACGACCGCCGCTGCCAAGAAGGCCGCCGAAGCCGAGGCTGCTCCCGAGGTAAAGGCCGAGGTCGCTAAGGCCAAGCCGGCCACCAAGGCTCCGGCAAAGACTGCTGCCAAGAAGACAACGGCAGCCAAGAAGACCACGGCAACGAAGTTGACGACCACGAAGGCCGCCACGACCAAGTCAGCCGCAAAGCCGGCAGCCAAGGTCGAGGAGACGCCTGCAGAGTCCAAGGCGGAGGTAACCGTCGAGACCAAGCCCGCCGCCAAGACCACCACGCGAAAGCGCGCGACGACGGCCAAGAAGACCACGGCAAAGACCACGACTCCCAAGGCAGAGACTAAGCCAGCTGCTGCCAAAGAGGAGCCCAAGGCCGAGGTAAAGACTAAGCCGGCGCCGAAGGCCGCTGAGGTCAAGGCCGCACCGAAGGCAGAGACTAAGCCCGAGCCTGCCAAGGAGACCCCGGTCTCCCCCGCCGCTCCGGCAGAGAAAAAGGCCCCGTCCAAGAAGACGTCCGTCCGCAAGGCAACGGCCACCCGCAAGCGCCGCTAGCCCACAGACGATCCAAAACCTAATCAAACCCTATGCAAGGGGCGCTCCAACCGGGCGCCCCTTCTCTGTAGGTAGTTGGTAAAACGATTTTCTAGGACAACCGTTCGCCGATGGTAAACGGATGTTGTTTATACAGCCTGTGTACAACAGATATACTTACATCCTGTGCGTAAAGCCCATGGCCCGCAGGCCGTGATTCTATTGAACTGGACCGTATTATGAGATTGATTCACAACAGCCGTCTGCCGCAGTTTCGTACTCCGTTTGGCGCTGTGACCACTGGAACTTCCGTTTCGCTATCGGTGATTTTGGAGGATGCCGACCCCAACCAGGCAACGCTTACCCTGCGTACCTGGGTCGATGAAATCGGTGAGTCTCTGTATCCCATGACGCACGAGGGCGACGGCATATTTACCGTAGAGCTTGAGTGCACCGAGCCCTGTCTTATTTGGTACAGCTTTATCTGCAACATCGAGGGCCAGCCCGAGGTCCGCTTGGGTGCACCGCAGGGTCGCACCGGTGGCGAGGGTGTGACCTACGATTACGCCGAGGTCCCGTCGTTCCAGATTACCGTCTACAAGCATCGCGAGAACCGTCCCACCTGGTACGAGCGGGGCATGGTCTACCAGATCTTCCCCGACCGCTATGCCCGCGACGAAAACTGGCGCGAGCGAACGCTGGCCGAAGTTGAAAAACCGCGCAACGGAATCCAGCGCCGCATGGTCGAGGACTGGAACGAACCGCCCGAGTACGAGCGTGCCGAAGACGACTCCATCAAGACCTGGGATTTTTACGGCGGCTCGCTCAAGGGTATCCAGAATGACCTGCCTCGCATCGCCGAACTGGGCTTTACAGCCATCTACCTCAACCCCATTTTTGAAGCCGCGAGCAACCACCGCTACGACACCGCCGATTACACCAAGATCGATCCGATTCTGGGCACCGAGCAGGACTTTACTGAGCTGTGCGAGGCGGCCGAGAAGCTGGGCATTTCCATCATTCTGGACGGTGTGTTCAACCACACGGGCGACGATTCGATCTACTTTAACCGCTACGGCAACTATCCCGGTGTCGGCGCGTGGCAGAGCGAGGACTCTCCGTGGCGTGATGCGTTTTATTTCCACGAGGACGGCTCGTACGACTGCTGGTGGGGCGTGGGCAATATGCCCGCCATCAATGAGAGCTCCGAACTGGTACGCGAGCGGATTCTGGGCAAGGACGGTATCATCCGCAAATGGCTGCGCGCCGGTGCCCATGGCTGGCGCCTCGATGTGGCCGACGAGCTTTCCGATGACTTCCTGACCGAGATCAAAAAGGCCGTGCTCGCCGAGAAGCCCGACGCGCTGCTGCTCGGCGAGGTCTGGGAAGATGCCTCCAACAAGATCAGCTACGGCCATCTGCGTCGCTATCTACAAGGCTCCGAGCTCGACTCGGCCATGAATTACCCCTTCCGCGACATGGTCATCGGCTTTTTGATGGGCTACAAAAACGCCTACCAGGCAGCCGAGGATATCGAGACCCTGCGCGAGAACTACCCGCGCGAGGCATTATCCTGCGCGCTCAATCTGCTGTCGAGCCACGACCGCCCGCGCATTATCTCGGTGCTCGGCGGTGGCCCCGACGAGTCGCAGCTGCCCGAGAGTGAGCGCAGCAAATGGCGCCTGGACGAGAACTCCATGGGCCTGGCCAAGAGCCGCTTTTGGCTGGCGACGCTCATGCAGATGACGTTCCCGGGCGTTCCCTCAATCTATTACGGTGACGAGTACGGCTTGGAGGGACTCACCGATCCGGGTAATCGCCGCACCTTGCCGACCAAGGAAGACCTGCACGACTTCGATACGTTCGCAATCGTCAAGAACGCATCTGCTGTGCGCCGCGCGCTGCCGTTTATGATCGACGGTGAAATCAAGGCCTTTGCGCTCAATGACGAGGTGCTGGCCTACAACCGTACCGGTAAAGACGGCGAGTCCGCGACCGTCATCATCAACCGCAGCCTGCGCAACTCGCATCGTGTGACGATTCCGGCGCTCGACGAATGTGCAAGTGACGTGATCAGCGGTCATGAGTGCGAGATCCACAACGGCACGGTCACGCTCGACCTGTACCCGCTCGGTTCGTCGATCATCTATCACCACGCCGAGCAGCGCCTGCAGGAGCCGCTCGATCACGGTGCGGGTGTTGTATGCCATATCACATCAGTGCCGACCGACGACGGCGAGCCCGGTACGATCGGCGCGCCCACGCGTCGTTTTATCGACCATCTGGCCGCCATGGGCATGCGCTACTGGCAGGTTCTCCCCGTCAACCCCACGGACTTCTTCCGCTCCCCTTACGCCGGTCCTTCGGCCTTTGCAGGCAATATCGACCTGCTGCCCGAAAGCCACGAGGAGCTGGCAGCCGACTTTGAGACCTGGAAGGCCCGCGGAGGCGAGGATGCCGATCCGCTGTACACCGCGTTTAAACATCGCAATGCCGATTGGCTCGAGAAGTACTGCGTCTACATGGCCGTCAAAAAGTACTTTGAGGGCGAGTCTCGCCACAATTGGCCGGCAGATGTCGCTCGCTACAACGAGCATCTAATCGACGACAAGCGCTTCCACAACGAGGCCGAGCTTCAGGCGTACATGCAGTACCGCTTTGACCTCGCTTGGTGTGAGCTCATGAACTATGCGCACAAGAAGGGCATCGAGGTCATCGGCGATATTCCTATGTACGTGTCCGACGATTCGGCAGACGCGTGGAGCGAACCCGAGAACTTCTGGCTGTCCGATACCGGCAAGGCGATTGAGATTTCCGGCGCGCCGCCCGACAACTTTGCGCCCGAGGGCCAGATGTGGGGCAACCCGACGTTCCGCTGGGACCACATGAAGCAGAACGGCTATAGTTGGTGGATGGATCGCCTGCGCCGCGCGTTCTCGCTCTACGACCGCGTGCGTCTGGATCACTTCCTGGGATTCCACAGCTATTACAGCATTCCCGCGGGCAAGGCATGCGCCGACGGCCGCTGGCTGGCGGGCCCGGGCAAGGACCTGTTCCAGACCGCCTATGACGAACTGGGTCCGCTCAACTTTATCGCTGAGGACTTGGGCTATCTGACGCCCGGTGTTCGTGCCATGGCATCGACCTGCGGTTTCCCCGGCATGGACGTGCTGGAGTTTAGCGACTACGACGTTCGTTGCGGTGTGCATCCCACGCCCGGCAAGATTCTGTACACCTCGACGCACGATACGTCGACGCTGGCCGGTTGGTGCACCCGTACCTTTGCGGGCGGCGATGAACCGAGCGGTGTTGAGGTGGCGGCCAAGCTGATGAGCGACGCGCTGGCAAGCGACGCTCCCCTGGTGATGATGCCACTGCAGGATGTCCTGGGGCTTGGCGACGACGCGCGCATGAACGTTCCGGGCGTGGCCACGGGCAACTGGACCTGGCAGGCTGACGAGGCGGACATTGCAGCCGCCGAGAACAAAACCGCACAGCTCCTGCGCAACAACCATAGATTCTGGGGTGAAGCGTGATAAAACCCCCGATATAGGGTACAGTTACAGACGTTTGAATTTTTGCGGGCAGAGTAATCTGCCCGCTTTGTGCTGAAAAGGAAGTATTATGGCGCGCTACGATTACAAGTGCTCGAGCTGCGGCAACGTGTTTGAGGTTGAGCACCCCATGTCCGAGAGCCCCGAGGTCGTGTGCCCCAGCTGCGGCGCTCCAGCCGCTAAGACGTTTTCGGCCAGCGGTATTAAGTTCGAAGGCAGCGGTTTCTACAACACCGACCAGCGCAGCGGTGGTTCCAGCACCAACGCCACCAGCGGCTGCTGCGCCAACTGCCCGCATAGCCACTAGAAACCAAACAGCCCCGCGACCGACACCGATCGCGGGGCTGTTTCTTTGTGTTACAAAGGCATGTCTATGAACGGCGGACTAGTCTGGCGCAGAAGTGGCCGTCGTAGGAGTCGGCGTTTACGGGGACGCTTTGGAAAAGTCCTCGGTCGTTTTGGCGGACGGCTACCAGCTTCTTGGCCTGCTCGAAATCGGGCAGTTGCAGAATCTGTGCCTCGGAAAGCGGTGCTAAACTAAAGCCGGCACCCTCGGGAGAAGCAAGGAACGCGTCCACGACCTGCGAATTCTCCTCGTCAAAGACCGAACACGTCGCATAGATGAGCTCACCATCCTCGGCAACGCGCGCGGAGGCCTCTTTGAGCATAGTCAGTTGCAGCTTGGGCAACTCGCACGTCACGTCGCTTTCGGCAAGGCGCCACGGAATCTCGGGATGACGACGCATGGTACCGGTGCCCGAGCACGGGGCATCGATAAGCACCGTATCGAACAGGGCAGGTTTGCCGAGCATGGCGTCAAACGACGTCAGCACCTCGTCGAGCTCGCAGGCATCGCCCGAGACCGTGCGAGCACCCGTAATACCCGCCTTATGCAGGCGCGCGAGGTTCTGATCACATTTACGATCATGCAGGTCGAGCGCAGTATGCTGACGCTCGTACCCGGCACGTTTGGCCTGGCACATCATCACATAGGTCTTGGTGCCGCGGCCGGCACCAATCTCCAGGCAACGTCCGGGACGCGTCGCCGCGGTGGCGATGAGCTGGGCGTTAAGGTCCGAGGCTACGGCAGCAGCGCGCTCAAACACGCCGGACGCAACCGTGACCTGCGCATCGACCGGAGCATGGCAGCCCGGGAACACGGGTGCCACAAGCTGCGAAATGTAAGGATCCGGCTTGGTCGCAAAGGCGTTCTCGTGCAAAGCGAGCGGCGCAGGTGCCAAGTTGCCGGCAAAGTTAAGCGCGCCCTCGGGCGAGTCGAACGATGCCATAATGCGAGCACAAAGCCAGCGCGGCAGACCCATCAAGCGCGACAGACGCACCAGACGGCGCTCGGACTCATCGGCATCTGCCGCAGTAGCAAAGTCCTCAACGTTGTCCGCGACCTTATGCAGTACAGCATTAGCCAGACCGGCGGCCGATTTAGCGCCGCTGCGAACCAGCTCAACACCCTGACTCACAGCTACGCGACCCGGGGAATGTAGGTAGAGCATCTCGAAGGCCGAGATGCGAAGCGCCATGCGAACACGCGGCGCGACCTTTTTGGGCTTATCGAGAAACTGATCGAGCAGTTCATCCAAAATACCCTGTGTGGCGGCAACACCGAGCGCCAAGCGAGTGGCAAACGCGGAATCGCGCTGGTCAATGGCCTTGGCAGAAGCACGGGAAGACAACACGTCGCGTGCATACATACCGCGGCGATCGGCCTCCATCAATACATCGAGCGCAAGCTTGCGCGCGGGTGACAGCTTGCTCATGACAAAACACCCCACGAAAGATCGGCGCCTTGCAGACCAGCAGCCCAAGCAGAAGCGGCCATAGCACGCTTGCCATCAGGCTTAACCTCGAGCAGTTCAACCGCACCATCGGACAGGCCCAGGTAAACACGCCTGGCCTTAATGAGAACCTGACCCTCGCCAAACGACACATCAGCCGGCACAGCATCGAGCACGCGCACGGTCTTACCGGCAATCACGCAACGAGCAGGCGCGGTATCGGACGAGGCCAGCACATGACGCACGCAATCAAGTGCCGCCATTTGCGGATCCAGACGCATCTCCTGCTTAGAAATCTTGGCAGCATGGGTAACGAGCGCCTCATCCTGCTCGGTCCAAACCGCCGAACCATCGGCAAGCGAAGGAAGTGCATCGGCAAGCAGTTTGCCGCCAAGCTCACCAAGCTCCATGGTCAGCGCCTCGGCATGCTTACCGGCAATCGTGGTCGAGGCCTGTGCACAATAAGCACCAGTATCCACGCCATGACCGATGCGCATGATAGAAACGCCAGCGACCTCATCACCAGCGAGAATCGCACGCTGAATAGGAGCAGCCCCACGCCAACGAGGCAGCAAGGACGCATGAACATTCACAATGCCAAGCGGCGCCATATTCAAGACCTCATCAGGCAAAATACAACCATAGGCAGCCACGCAGAAAATGTCAGCCTGGACAGCCTGAAGCGCCTCAACAACCTCAGGCGTCATACGATTTGCCTCAACAACCGGCAACCCCAGCTCAAGCGCCTTACCCTTAACAGGAGACGGCTCCAACTTTTTACCACGCCCACGAACAGCATCGGGACGAGTAACAACAAGCGCAATCTCATTACCAGCCTCAACAAGCGAAGTCAGCGAAGGCACAGCAAAATCCGGCGTACCCATAAACACAATACGCATAAAGATCGTCTCCTCTCAACCAAAGCCGAGACGGCTACAAACAACAGCGGAAAGCCAAGTACCCAGCCCATCCGCAAAGACATTTCAACAAGAACAAATATACCCAAAACCAAAGAAAGAGCCGCAATAAAAGCAGCTCTTTCAGCAAAGCAATTATCAGCGAAGACGCCCCTCCCTGGCCCACCGGCACCCGAGCGAATCGAGCCAGAACAACGCAGTCCCCGGTGCTGAGCGCCCACATATCGTCCCGCGCGCAGTTTCGCAGCAAAGCGAGAATGTTTGAGCACGGGATGATATGTGGGCGCTCAGCACCGGGGACGGTGGGACCTACTCCGTCTCACCCGGTCGAGCGCCGCGGGCCAGGGCGTCCTGGTACTCCTTGACTGCCTTGATCCTCTGCATCGGCTTCAGTCGCTCGAACATGGTGTTGCCGTGCAGGTGATCGATCTCGTGCTGCAGGCACACGCAGAACAGGTCACCCGAGGCCTCGTAGCGAATCAGGTTGGCATCCAGGTCGTACGCCTCGACGACGACATGATCGGGACGCTCGATCTCGCAGCTAATGCCAGGAATGGAAAGGCAACCCTCGCTAAAGGGCACCAGATGGTCGCTCTGCTCAACAATGACGGGATTGATGAGCACGTACGGATCGTAGTCGTTCTTGTCGCTGTAGTCGCAGTCGATGGTGACAAGCTGAATGAGCTCGCCGATCTGCGGGGCAGCCAGGCCGCAACCGCCGTTCTCGAACATCATCTTCTTCATCTTCTCGGCAAGCGCCTCGATCGCCGGGGTGATCTCCTCGATGACGGCGCACTCCTGGCGCAGACGAGGGTCGGGCGACAGTACGATTCCGTTGGCTTCCATGGCCATCCTTTCGAGTTGCTACATCAAATCATAGGCGTCGACGTCAACGCTCACGCTCACGCCGCGCACAGAGCCCACCTCTTTGAGGCAGGCGTCGATATCATCAGAGACATGGTACCCCACGGGCGACTTCACAAGCAGATGGAAGCGGTAACGGTCCTTGGCTCTCTCGATTACACACGAAGCCGGGCCCAGCACCTGCGGCACGGCACTCCCCGCCCGCAAAAAGTCGGGCGCGGCGGCATGCCAACGACGCTTAAGAAGCTTTGCAATACGCCCGATGTAGTCTTGCGCGTCGTCTCGGTTCGCCGACCACACCAAAATGTTGACCAGGCGAACAAACGGCGGGTACAGCGCGTCGCGGCGCTGGTCCAGGTCGTAGTCGGTAAAGATCGAACGGTCGTGCTCAGCGACGGCGCGAATGACCGGATCCTCGGGCAGGTAGGTCTGGATGATCACCTCGCCGGGGCGATCGCCGCGACCGGCACGGCCCGCCACCTGTTCCAGCAGGTCGTAGGCGCGCTCCCCTGCGCGGAAGTCCGGCAGCTTGAGGGCAAAGTCGGCATTGACCACGCCCACAAGCGTGACCTCGGGAAAGTCGAGACCCTTTGCGATCATTTGGGTGCCCAGCAACACGGCACAATCCGCCGCATCGAACTGCTCGAGCAGCTTTTTGTGCGCATCCTTGCCGCGCGTGGAATCGGCATCCATGCGAATAATGGCGACGTCCTCGGGAAGCATCTGGTGCAGTGCGTCCTCGATCTGCTGCGTGCCCAGACCCATTTTTGCCAGGTAGCGACTTCCACATTTGGGGCAACGGCTCGTGGGCGCGGGATAGGGCTGCACGCGCCAAGACGAACCGCATGTGTGACACTGCAGCGTGTGCGTGCGCTCGTGATACGTAAGCGCGGTGGAGCAGTGGTTGCAGGTGGGGACGCAGCCGCACTCGCGGCACATCAGGAACGGCGCAAAGCCACGGCGGTTATGCAGCAGCACGGCCTTCTCGCGGCGCTCGACCACACGCTCGAGGCCTTCCATCAGCGGTTTTGAGAACATAGAGCGGCTGCCGTGCGAGAACTCGCGGCGCAGGTCGGCAATGCGGACTGTCGGCAGCACGGCGTGTCCCGGGCGCTCGGGCATCTCGACGCGCGCCCAGGTGGCACCGTTATACGTGCCACGGCGGCAGCGGTCGAGGGCCTCAGCAGAAGGCGTGGCGGAGCCCAACACGAGCGGGCAGCGGTAGCGCCGCGCCATCTCGGCCGCCACCTCGCGCGCATGGTAGCGCGGACTAGAGCCCTGCTTGTAGCTGGTCTCGTGCTCCTCGTCGATGATGATGAGACCAAGGTCGCTGATCGGGCAAAAGAGCGCCGAGCGGGCGCCGACTACCACGCGGGCCGCACCGCTGGCGACCATATCCCACTGGTCCAGACGCTCGCCGGCCGAAAGGCGCGAATGGAACACGGCGACCGTCTCGCCAAAGCGCGAACGGAAGCGGCCGACGGTCTGGGCCGTAAGCGAGATCTCGGGCACGAGCACGCAGGCCGAACGCCCGGTCGCCAGCACGCGCTCAATCGCCGAGAGGTAGACCTCGGTTTTGCCGGAGCCGGTGACGCCGTCGACCAGCAACACGTCGCCATGAGCGTCCAGACGGGCGCGCTCAATCTGCGCGAGTGCCTGTTGCTGGCCGTTGGTAAGGGAGACCGGCGCCTTGCCGCTTGCCGAGGACAGCGTGGTCTGCTCGCTGCAACCGCGCCAGGCACGGCGCTCCTCCACCACCACGACGCCGCGTTTTTCGAGCGCCTTGATGGTCGCCGACATACTGTTATAGAGCAGGTTGAGGTCGCGCGTCGTGACCGGGCCGCACTGGAGCGCCTCGATGAGCTGACGCTGACGGACCGCGGTCTTTGGCGGCGTGTAGTCGAAACCCTCGGGCGTGAGCATGACCCAGCGGTTTTGGATGGGTTTAACGGCAGGGCGCTCAACGGTCCACACGCCGTCATCGCCCTTGACCACACGCGAACTGCCGCCCGGGGGCAAGAACAGGCGCAGGCACTCGGAAAGCGTCGCGACATACTCGCGGCTCATCCAGCGTGCGATACGGGCAGCCTCGGCGGTAAAGAGTGGTTTGCTGAGAATCGCCTCGACGGGCTTGATGCGCGCAGGATCGAGAGCGTCGTCACCTTGCAGACCGGCCAACTTGGGCGCGATGTCGACGATGTAGCCCGCGGCCGCACGATTGCCAAAATGAACTAGGACGGTGGAGCCGATCTGGACATCGTTGGCGAGTGACTGCGGGATGCCGTAGGCGAATGGCTCGGACAGCGCACGCGTCGGAATGTCCAGGACTACGCTCGCGTAGGCGGCGACGGGCTCAGGTACAGGCTCGGACTGCGCCGGGGCGGCGGCAGGAGCCGCGGGCTTCGAAGCCTCCTCCGGTTCCGGCGAACCAAACAGCGACAGTTGCTCGGCCATGGCCCCAGCACCTCCCATCCCATTCGTCTTCAGAAACAAGAGCCCCGCTCGGGTGAACGGGGCTCGGATACGTGCGTTTACGCGGCTGCTACAGCGCCATCGTGCGGGCGCGGTCGATGCGCGCCAGGCAGTCGTCGCGGCCGACGAGCGCCATGGTCTCGCCCAGCGGAGGGCTCACCATGTTGCCGCAGACGGCGACGCGCACGGCCTGGAACACCACGCGCTTCTTGAGGTCCATCTGCTCGGGCAGCGGCTCAAGCGCGGCGTCGATGTTGGCAGCCGTCCACTCGTCCACGCCCTCGAGCGCGGCCTTGGCGGCGTCCAGAATGGCGCCCATGCCTTCCTTGGCCAGGCCCTTGTTAACGGACTGCTCGTCATACTCGAGCGTCTCGGCCGTAGCGAAGATGGGAGCGGCGACGGTCACGGCGTCGGCCGGCATCTTGGTGCGCGGCTTGACGATAGCGGCAAGCGCGTCGATCCAGTCCTCGCCGTACTCGACATTACCCTCGATGAGACCCGCCTCGTGCAGCTCGGGGACCATGATCTCATCGGCAAACTGGGCGTCGGACATACCGTTGATGTACTCGGCATTGACCCAGTCGAGCTTCTTGGGGTCGAAGGTCGCCGGGTTCTTGGAGATGCGGTCGAGCGAGAACTTGCTGGCCAGGACATCGCGCGGGATGATCGTGGTCTCGCCGTCGAGCGACCAGCCGAGCAGCGCCAAGTAGTTGACGAAGGCGTCGGACAGGTAGCCGGCGTCGCGGTACTCCTCCACGGAGGTGGCGCCGTGGCGCTTGGAGAGCTTTTTGCCGTCGGCGCCCAGGATCATGGAGATGTGGGCGAACGTGGGCACGGGAGCGCCGAGGGCCTCGTACACCATGACCTGACGCGGGGTGTTGGACAGATGGTCGTCGCCACGGATGACATGGGTGATCTTCATCATGGCGTCGTCGACGACGGTCGCGAAGTTGTACGTGGGCGTGCCATCGGAGCGGAAGATGACAAAGTCGTCGAGCTCCTTGGCGTCGAAGGTCACCTCGCCGTGAACGGCGTCGTGGATGACGACATCGCCGCGGTCCTCGGGCACCTTGATGCGCAGGACGTAGGACTCCCCGGCCTCGATGCGGCGGCGGGCCTCCTCGGGATCAAGATCGCGGCAACGGCGCTGATAGCCCTGGAAGGGGTCCTTGCGCTCCTGCGCGGCCTTGCGGTCGGCATCGAGCTGCTCCTTGGTGCAGAAGCAGGGATAGGCCTTGCCCTCGTCCCAAAGCTTCTGGGCGGCCTGCTTGTACAGGTCCAGGCGCTCGGTCTGGGCGTAGGGTCCAAAATCGCCGCCCACCTCGGGACCCTCGTCCCAGTCCAGGCCCAGCCAACGCATGGCGCGCAGGATAATCTGCGTGTTCTCGTCGGTAGAGCGGGTGGGGTCGGTGTCGTCGATGCGCAGGATGAACGTGCCGCCGTTTGCACGGGCGAAAGCCCAGTTATAGATAGCGGTGCGGGCGCCGCCAATGTGCAGCTTGCCCGTCGGTGAGGGTGCAAAGCGGACGCGAACGTCTGATGCCATGGAAATCTCCTCGATTGCAGGATGGATGTCTAACCGCACCAGTATAAAGCATCAAAGCAACCTCCGCACAAAGGGCACCGACCTACTCATTGGGGACAGACTTAAATGACCAGTCGTTGGAGACGTTCTTAGTTTAAGGCTGGTCATTTATGTCTGTCCCCAATGAGTAGGTGCGGAAAGGGTGTGAATGTTTGATTTACGCGCTATGATGTGCCCTTGCATAGAGAGCCCGGCGGAATGGTAACGGTCGCCGGGACACGTTTTTTGAAAGGACAATTATGTCGGAAGAACTTCGTTCCATCCCGCCCCAACACGGGTCCTTTGTCTTTACGTCGGAGTCGGTGACCGAAGGTCATCCCGATAAGATCGCTGACCAAATCAGCGACGCCGTCCTCGACGCAATCCTCGCCAAAGAAATAGAGCTGCAGGAGCAGGGCTACATCGCCCCCAACGGCGTGCCTGCCAACGTAGAGAACGTCCGCTGCGCCTGCGAGACCCTCGTGACCACCGGCACCGTCATCGTCGCCGGCGAGATTCGCACCCAGGCCTACGTCGACGTACAGGAAATCGCCCGTGGCGTTATCCGCCGCATTGGCTACAACCGCGCCAAGTTCGGTTTTGACTGCGACACCTGCGGCGTTATGAGCCTCATCCACGAGCAGTCGCCCGATATCGCCCAGGGCGTCGACGAGTCCTTCGAGACCCAGACCGGCGCGACCACCGACCCGATCGACCTGATCGGTGCCGGCGACCAGGGCATGATGTTCGGTTATGCCTCCAACGAGACCAAGACCCTCATGCCCATGCCGCACTACCTGGCAAGCCGCCTGGCCGAGCGCCTGGCCGCCGTGCGTCACGACGGTACCCTCGCCTATCTGCGTCCCGACGGCAAGACCCAGGTCACCGTGCGCTACGAAGATGGTAAGCCCGTCGAGGTCACGACCATCGTCATCTCCACGCAGCACGCCGCCGAGATCGAGGACATGGGCAAGATCAAGGCCGACCTCATCGAGCACGTCATCACCCCGGTCATGGCCGCTGAGAACATGCCGTGGGACAACGCGGACATCTACGTGAACCCCACCGGTCGCTTTGTCGTGGGCGGCCCCATGGGCGACACGGGCCTCACCGGCCGCAAGATCATCGTCGATACCTACGGCGGCTACGGCCGTCACGGCGGCGGCGCCTTTAGCGGCAAGGACTGCACCAAGGTTGACCGCTCCGCCGCGTATGCCGCGCGTTGGGTCGCCAAGAACGTGGTCGCCGCCGGTCTGGCCGACCGCTGTGAAGTCGAGCTTGCCTACGCCATCGGCGTTTCCAAGCCCCTCTCAATCATGGTCGACACCTTCGGTACCGCACATATTGCCGAGGACAAGATCGTCGAGGCCGTAGAGAAGACCTTCGACCTGCGCCCGGGCGCCATCATCCGCGACCTAGACCTGCGTTGCCCCATCTACGAGAAGACAGCAGCCTACGGTCACTTCGGCCGCGAAGACGCTGACTTCACCTGGGAGAAAACCGACCGAGTCGAAGAACTCAAAGCAGCCTGCGGCCTGTAAGCCAACGGCAAAAGCTGCAGCCAAGAAACAACGCACCAAAAGAAGTACCGGCTCCAACCGGTACTTCTTTTTTATTTAAAGGTGGTGAAGATGAGCCGACCTGGGACATGGAATAGGTCATAGGCCGATAAATTTCGCAGCAGAGCGACTCCAACCATGTATCCTAAGTTCCGAGGGCTTTGGTATCTGGTCGGTCGCGAGTTCCGCACGAGCCGGAGAGCACTTAATGTGCTCTCCGTGCGAGCAGGACTGCCCGAGCAGGCGACCAAATACCAAAGCCCTCGGAACGGCGGGATAGAGTATGCCCCGCCCCTCGGGACGACGGGATAGAACAGGAGCGCATATGGCAGGCAAGCCGCAAACACTAGCTACGACCTCTGCATTCGAGATCTTGGGGCCCGTCATGGTCGGCCCCAGCTCATCGCACACCGCCGGCGCCCTGCGCTGCGCCCAAGTTGCCGCCAGCCTGCTGGAAGGCCGCATCACCAAAGTCACCTTTGGCCTGTGGAACTCCTTCGCCCACACCTACCGCGGCCACGGCACCGATCGTGCGCTCGTCGCGGGCATCCTGGGCCTCGACACCGATGACGAGAACATCAAACAAGCCTTCGACCTCGCGCGCGAGCAGGGCCTCGAATATCACTTTGACATCAAGGGCGACGACGCCTCCATCCACCCCAATACCGTCGACATCGACATGGTCGACGACACGGGCGCCACGGCACAGGTCCGCGGCGAGAGCCTGGGCGGTGGCAAGATGCGCATCAGCCGCATTAACGGCGTCGGCGTCGACATCTCGGGCATGTACTCCACGCTCTTCGTGGCGCACAAGGACGTCCCCGGTGTACTCGCCGCGCTCACCAACCTGCTCGCCTACGCCCACGTAAACATCGCCTTCTGCCGCACCTACCGCACCGAAGTGGGCGGCCAGGCCTACTCTGTCTTTGAGACCGACGGCGCGCCCGACGACACCGTCGTCCCCATGCTGCGCAAGCTCGACAATGTCGATTACGCAACGTTTATCGAGCTCCCCGGTTCTGCCTCGTCGCTCTCCCCCGGCGTCTCGGCAAAGGAGATCTTCGACGACGGCGAGCAGCTGCTCGATGCGTGCGAGGAACTGGGGCTCAGCATTGGCGCCGTTATGGCCGTGCGAGAGGCGCGCCTGACCGGTGAGGCGCACGCCGTCGCCGCCATGCGCCGCGTGCTCGACGTCATGCGCGAGGAGACCACAGCCCCCATCGCCAATCCGCAGCGCTCGCTCGGTGGGCTTATCGGCGGCGAGGCCAAACTCGTCGATGCCACCGTCCGCAACGATTTGAGCACAAGCCTGATGGGTGCTGTCCAGACCGACGCCGTGGCTCGCGCCATGGCCGTGCTCGAGCGCTCCGCCACGATGGGCGTGATCGTCGCCGCCCCCACGGCCGGCTCCGCGGGTGTTGTGCCCGGCTGCGTGCTGGCGCTCGCCGATCGCCTGCAGCTCGACGACGAGCAGGTCATGGACGCGCTCTACTGCGCAGCCGCCATCGGCCTCAACCTCACCACAAGCGCCTGCGTTGCCGGCGCCGAGGGCGGCTGCCAGGCCGAGGTGGGAAGCGCCGCCGCCATGGCAGGCGCCGCGCTGGTGCAGATGCTCGGCGGCACGCCCGAGCAGGCGCTCGACGCCAGTTCCATCGCGCTGAGTAACCTGCTGGGCCTCGTTTGCGACCCCGTCGGTGGCCTCGTGGAGGTGCCCTGCCAAAACCGCAACGCCATCGGCGTGGCAGCGGCCTTTAGCTCTGCACAACTCGCCCTCGCAGGCATTAAGAGCTTGGTGCCGTTTGACCAGATGGCACATGTCATGCTCTCGGTGGGTCACGCGTTGCCGGCCACGCTGCGCGAGACGGCAAAGGGCGGCATCGCGCAGGCTCCGGCCGCACTTTCGGCCTGTGCAAAATGCGGTGTGTGCGGATAGCGACAAAGAACGACTCAAAGGTGGGACAAATGTCCCACCTCTTTTGAATGCCACCGTTTCCGTACCACAAACAGCAGGGCAATCGCTATAATGCAAGCCCAGTAAAAACACGATGAACCGCAAGGCGAAAATCGAAGGATATGCATACGATGTCGCAAAACGATCGAACTCAACTGATTCCCGATCCGCAGCAGCCGAGCAGGCACGCCGGCGGCGTTCAGTCGCCGCGTCCTATCGCGCCGAGCCACGGTCAGCAGCGTGGTGCGGCAAACGCTTCTCAACGCCCGAACCAACAGCGACAGCAGCGTCAACAACGTCAGCAGCACCAGGCAAACGGCAATGCGCCCAAGCAGCCCCCCACGCACGCTCGAAGCGATCGCGGCCCCGCGCGCAAGTCCGCCGGCGACAATAAGTCGGGCAAAAAGACGACGCTCTTTGTCGTCCTGGGTCTAATCGTCATTGTCTATATCGTAGGCGTCGTAGCATTTTCGCAGGTAGCCTACCCCAACACCACCATCGCCGGCGTCGACGTCTCATTCTCCAACGCTTCGTCTGCCGCAACCAAGGTCAACTCGGCATGGAAGCACTATAAGCTCATCGTGACAGGAGATGACTTTAGCTGGACCTATCAGCCCGAGTCCGATGAACCCATCGTCGACGGTGAGGCTGCTGCAAAAGAAATCATCAACCACAACGAAGCCTTTATTTGGCCGGTCCGCCTTGTGGAATCCTTAAGCGGCAAGACCAAAACAACCGCTACCTCCAACGAAGTCGATCTTGATCAAGACGTCGACCTGTCCATGCTCTCCGACACCTTTGACCAAAAGCAGTTTGAGAAGGATCTGGGCGCCGCCATCGACGAGTTTAACGAGGGCCGTTCGGGCACGTTCGAGGCAAATAGCTCCTATGACGAGCAGGCCGGCAAGTTTACCGTCGAGAAGGCGCGCTCCAACGAAAAACTCAACCGCGAGCATGTCATTAAATATGCCGAGCTCGAGCTTGCCTCGCTGGCCGAGACCGTCGATCTTTCCAAGCTCGGCAACGATGCCTATGAACCGCTCAATGGAACGCTGACCGATGATCAGATTCAGGCCGCATGCGATGCCGCCAACAACTTCCTGGGCGTCAACGTGACCCTCAAGCTCAACGGCGAGGATGCCGGCAAGGTCGACGGCAGCTCCGTGTTGCAGTGGATCAGCTTTGCCGATCCGGCCAATCCCACGCTCGATACGTCGCAGATCAGTAGCTGGGCAGCCGAGCTCGCCAACGGCTTTAATACCGTGGGCTCCACTCGCTGGTGGACGCGCGCCGATGGCAAGCAGTGCGCCGTCGAAGGCGGCGACTTTGGTTGGTCCATCGACAGCAGTTCGCTCGCCAAGCAGGTCGAGGACGCCATTAACAACAAGCAGACCGGCGAGATCGAGATCAAGTACTCCCAGAAGGCCGACACCTTTACCGCAAAGGGAGAGCCCGACTGGAAGGCGTATATCGACGTCGACCTGTCCGAGCAGCACGCGCGCTACTATGACGAGAACGGTAATATCGTCTGGGAGGCCAACTTTATTTCAGGCAAACCGGGCGAAGACGCCACCCCCGAGGGCGTGTGGCAGATCAACAGCAACGACGGCGGTAGCACCCTGATCGGAGCCAAGGACCCCGAGACGGGCAAGCCCAAATACGAGAGCCCGGTGAGCTACTGGATGCCGTTCGAGGGCAATATGATCGGCTTCCACGATGCCACCTGGCAAAACGACAAGAGCTTCGATAACGCCGAGTCGTACAAATGGTGCGGCAGCCACGGCTGCATCAACCTGCGCCTGGCAGACGCCAAGGCACTTCACGACTGCATCAAAGTCGGCCTGTGTGTGGTTGTCCACTCGTAGTGCAACGCGCACATTCATACAACGTGGAACCGCTGCGACCAATCTAACAGTTCCGAAAGAAACCGTTTTATGCGCCCGCCTCAACCGGTGGGCGCATATACTTATCGAGGTACTTTCTATAAAGGAGACGCTATGCCGAATGTCCCCACGACCACCCCGGGCCCGGATGATACCGAGCATACGCTCGAAGATGTCACCGAAACGATTCCTCTGATTACAAACGTACATGCCGATAAGCAGAGCGGACGCGCGAACGATTCGACCGAGATTTCCGATGAAGAGGCATATGCCAAGCTCAAGGCAAAACGTGCCGAACGTCGACGCAAAAAGCTCATCCGACGCGGCATTGCGGCCGGCGTCGTGGCCGCCATTGTGCTCATCGCCGTTGTCGTGACCCTGGTTATCAATGCGCAGCCACAGGGCACTAGCGGGCCTGTGACCGACATGGTGACCGAGGGCACGTTTACCACAACGGTCGAGGCGAAAGGCCAGCTCAAACCAATTTCGTCCTCAGTGGTCTCCCCTTCTGTCGACGGCACGGTCGATTCGATCAACGTGCAGGCGGGCCAATCCGTCAACGAGGGCGACGTGCTTATGACCATTAAAAACGACGAGCTCGATCGCAACGTTGCCGAGGCACAGCGTGCAGTTGTTGCCGCTCAAGAAGACCTCGCTAATGCGAAGAAAGCCGCAGCTGCCGCTCAGGCCACCCCAACGACGGACGTCGATGGAGCTTCCGCAGCGGCTGGCGTCTCCGACGCATCAGCGGACACGAACGCCGTATCGGCCGCGCAGCGCAGCCTCGCTTCGGCCCAGGCAAACCTCGATCAGGCGAACGCCAAGGCCGCCAGCCGTACGGTCACGGCCCCGAGCTCGGGCAGCATCGTGGAGCTCAACGCCAAGGTGGGCGCCACGGTAACAGGCGGCATGATTATGGGCGAAAGTGATACGAGCGGTGGCAAGCAGTGCATGCAGATCGCCGACCTATCCAAGATGAAGGTGACCGTACAGGTGGGAGAAAAGGACATCGCCAAGATCGCCGTTGGGCAGAGCGCCAACGTCACGTATCCCGCGTTTCCCGATATCGTGAGCCAGGGCACCGTCACGGCTATCGCGTCGGTGGCAAACTCCGACGCCGCTAACGGTGGCGGCGGCAGCGTAACCTTTAACGTCGACATCCTCATCGAGGCGCCCGACGCGCGCCTGAAGCCGGGCATGACGGCCGAGGTCTCGGTGGTGACCGAGCAGCTCGACGACGTGGTGATGGTGCCGACGATGGCGCTCATGACCGAAGACGGCGAACACTATTACGTCAACGTGGCAACCGATGACGAGGGCAAGCAGACCCGCCGCGTGAAAGTGACCGTCGTGACGCAAAACGACAACGAAGCCGTAGTCGGCAAGACACAGGTCAAGCGCGACGACCAGGGCAACGAGATCAACCCTAACGTGCCGATTACCAAGCTGCGCGATGGCGACACCCTCGTCATGGACACCGGAGCGGACGCAACGGCTGACGGCGGCTACAGCACGGATTCGGGCAGAATGTCTGACGACGAGGGCATGTAATGCGTCCCGTTATCGACATCCGCAACGTGCACCGCATCTTTGAAAGCGAGGCAGGTTGCGCCCACATCCTGCATAACGTGAGACTGGCGGTAGATCCCGGCGAGTTCGTCGCCATTACTGGCCCCTCGGGCTCGGGCAAATCAACCCTCATGAACATCCTAGGCTGCCTGGATAAGCCGACGGCGGGCGACTACTACCTGCAAGGGCTCAACGTGGCCGAGCTCGATGATGACGAGCTCACCGAAGTCCGCGCCCTGAGCATTGGCTTTGTCTTTCAGAGCTTCAACCTGCTGCCGCGCCTGTCGGTTATCGAAAACGTGATGCTGCCGCTGGCCTACACCAATGTGCCCCGTAGCCAGTGCGAGATGCGCGCCGTGCACGCGCTGCAGGCCGTCACGCTACCGGTCGACCACTGGGACCACCGCATATCCGAGCTCTCGGGCGGCCAGATGCAGCGTGTCGCCATCGCGCGCGCCCTCGTTAATGACCCGCCCATCATTTTGGCTGACGAACCGACGGGAAACCTGGACTCCGCCACTGGAGCGCTTGTAATGGAGACCTTCCATAAGCTCCAGAAGCGCGGCAAAACCATCGTTCTTATCACACACGACCCCGGAATCGCCGCCGAGGCCGACCGTGCCGTGACCATCCGCGACGGTCGCATTCACGACGGCGCGTATATTCCACATGCACCGCGGACCCTGCGCAGCGCCGTAGATAGCCTGCCCATACTTTCCGCCTCCGCCAACCCGCCGAAAGGAGTGGTGGCATGAGCGCCCGCGATCTCATCCAGGAAGCCCTTCACTCGCTCGAGGCCAACAAGGGGCGAAGCCTGCTCACCATCCTGGGCATTGTCATCGGCATCGCCTCGGTTATCGCCATGACTTCGCTCATCGGCGGCATCCAAAACAGCCTGGTCAACAGTCTGGGCCTCAATGCGGCACGCATGGTGCAAATCTATTCGTCGCAAGAACTCACCGATTCTGACGTTCAGAAGCTTCAAAAACTGGTGCCGCAAATAGAGCAGATCGGAATTGTCGACAGCGCGTACACCGAGTACAAGACCGGCGATAAAAGCTATACCGTCATGGCACAGGGTGTCGATAGCAACATGCTCGACGCCGTGGGGGCCAGCAAGCTCGTTGCGGGGCGCACCTATTCCCAGGCCGAGTCCCAATCGGGCTCGCGCGTGGCGCTCATCAGCCGCGGCGGCGCCGATCAGCTTTACGGCAACGAACAGGATGCGCTGGGGAAAACCATCAAGGTGGCCAACGGCGAGGTGCAGATTATAGGCGTGATTGATGGCGGCAACGACTCCATGGGCTCGCTCACGCTGTATATGCCGCGCGAAACCATCTCAGGCCTGTTTGGCGACGAAAATCCTTCATTCCCCAGCGTGACGGCTCTTGCCGCCGAGGGCACAGACATGGACGAGCTTTGTAAGACCATCGAGTCCAAGGTGCGCGCAATGAAGGGCATCGCGGAAGATGATGAGTACGACAGTGTATCGGCGACCTCCATGAAAAGCGCCATCGATGCACTCAACTCCTTTATGGGCGCGTTCTCGCTCATCATGGGCGCTGTCGCCAGCATCTCGCTGCTTGTCGGCGGTATCGGCATTATGAATATGATGCTCACCAACGTGACTGAGCGCATCCGTGAGATCGGCATTCGCCGTGCCCTGGGCGCAAGTCGTCGCGATATCACCGCGCAGTTTTTGGCCGAGTCCTCGGCGCTGTGCGTCACCGGCGGACTGTTGGGTGTCCTGATTGGCTATCTGCTGGCATGGGGACTCACGTTCTTTGCCGCAAGCTCGGGCATCATGAGCGAGTTTGGAGCTACCGGGACGATCACGCCAAGCTTCTCCATTACAACAGTGTTGATCGCGTTTGCCGTATCGGTCGGCATCGGCGTAATCTTTGGCTTCTACCCCGCTCGCCGTGCAGCAAAGCTCGACCCGGTGGAATGCCTACGCTACCAGTAAGCCACCACCAACAAGTTGCGGTGAATTAGGGACTGAATATGCTATTTAGCAGCAAAAACAGACGCTATTTCACCGCAACTTATTGAAGGGCTGCTTGCGCCAGTTCCGTGCGTCGTCCTCGAGCGATTGGCGGATGACAGGCTTGTACGGGTCGAGCTTGCTCGGGGCGCTCCTCCTCGCAGGCGGGAGGGCACGCATGCGCGGCGAGCGCCTAGCGCGCGAACTCCCGTAAGAGCGCGTCTTCCACTTCCCTAAGCGAAAGGGCCCCGCCTCCCTCGGCGGGACGGGCGACCACGATACAGCGCGCTCCCACGTCGCGCGCGGAGGCGATCTTCTCGGCCGTGCCGCCTACGGTTCCCGAGTCCTTGGTCACAAGCCACTGGGCGCCCACCTGCCGAAGCATCGCCTCGTTGAGCTCGCGGGTGAAGGGCCCCTGCATGCCGATGACGTGCGACGGCGAAAACCCCGCGTCGATGCACTTCGTAATAGCACCGGGCAGAGGGAGCACACGCACGAAGAAGCGCTCCGCGAAATCGGCGACGCGCGTGTAGGGAGCAAGCTCCTTGCTCCCCGTCGTGAGAAGCGCGCGACCCGGGTTCTCGGAGAGAAAGCGCGCCGCGCAGGCGATCGACGCGACCGACACGACGCCTTTGGGCAGCACCTCGACCGGGCGCGCAAGGCGCAGGCATCGTGCACCCACGGCGAGCGAAGCGGCCCGGATGTTGCCGCTTGCGAGCGTAGCGAAGGGGTGCGTGGCGTCGACGACGATGCGCGCGCCGGAAAGCTCACGCTCCATGTCGGCCTCGTCGAGCCTGCCCGCATGCACCTCGATGCCCGGAAGCTCGCCCAAAAGCTCGCCTCCGTACTCGGTTGCCGCGTAGGCACGGGCGGGGATTCCCGCCCCGCTCGCCCATTCGCACAGGAGGCGGCCCTCGGTGGTGCCGGCGAAGATGCGCAGCGCCGGCGCGGATGCGGGGGCCGTCACTTCGGGCCGCCTGGGCGCGTGATCTGGTAGAGCAGCGCGTTCATAATGGCGGCCGCCACGGTCGAGCCGCCCTTGCGACCCCTCGCGACGATGGCCGGCACGCGTCGCGCGAGTAGCTCCTCTTTCGCCTCGACCACGTTCACAAACCCAACCGGCACCCCAACGACGAGCGCGGGCGCGATCTTCCCCGCGTCCATGAGCTCGGCAAGGCGCAGAAGTGCTGTGGGAGCGTTGCCGACGGCCACGATGAGCGGACCCTCGATGCCGCAAGCTTTGTCCATGCTCGCAACGGCGCGAGTCGTGCCCGCGGCGCGCGCCGTTGCGGCGACATCCGGGTCGGCCATAAAGCACACGGCCTGGCAGCCGATCTTCGCGAGCGCGGGCTTGCTTATGCCTGCGAGCGCCATGTTCGTGTCGGTGAGCACCGTGGCCCCTGCGCGCAGTGCGTCGAGCGCACAGTGCGCGGCGTCATGGGTGAACACGAGGGAATCGGCGTACGAGAAGTCGGCAGTGGTGTGGATGACGCGCTTCACGACGGGCTCTTCGAGCGGCGGGGGCGGGCGGCCGCCCGGCCCCTCGGTCGACGAGGCGCTCGTGGACCGCGCGCTCGATATGTCCGCGCGCGGCGTCGAAGTAGCGCTCACCGGGCGCGCGCCTTCCCGCAAGATCGTGGAGAAG
>CABRBC010000004.1:0-46948 GCA_902469055.1 uncultured Collinsella sp. | reverse complement strand
GCGGACATGGCTCAGTTGGTAGAGCACAACCTTGCCAAGGTTGGGGTCGCGGGTTCGAGCCCCGTTGTCCGCTCCAAGCGCAACAGCCCGACTACTACGGTAGCCGGGCTTTTTCGTACCCATCGCCTGGGCTCGAACTTTTTTCAAATTATTCGAAAATAGTTCTTGCATTCGGGTGGATCATCCCGTATATTAAATCCTCGCAGGCGGACATGGCTCAGTTGGTAGAGCACAACCTTGCCAAGGTTGGGGTCGCGGGTTCGAGCCCCGTTGTCCGCTCCATTTGGGCGTTTAGCTCAGGGGGAGAGCGCTTCCCTGACACGGAAGAGGTCAGAAGTTCAAATCTTCTAACGCCCACCAAATGTTCGCAGCTCAGAGACTATGTCTCTGGGCTGTTTTGTTTTATGTCGTCAAATGTGGCACCAGATATTGAACTCAAGATCCGCGTGCGATGATCTTCGCATCCCGTAGGGGCACTGGCTGATTGCATACGTCCTGACCGCGCGTGACCGCAACATGTTGGTCAAGCGCAATCTTTTGGATTATTTTGGCGTGAGCGGCTTGGTTTTAGTAGGATTTGTCAGCGGCTTGACTAAGGGGGTTTTATAACTGCCATGCAGGTAGCCGTGTTGGTAACGTTTTACCGACTTGTCAAATACCCCTCATTTATAATGCGTCTGCAAAATGACTAATTGCTTTGACCTGCTGAAACACTATATGTTGTGTTTGACCTAAAAAAAGAATACAGGATATAGATGCAGCTTTGTCGTATGATAGATGGCGGACAGAGAACGAAGACCTTGTTCGTCCCCTTCGGACACGCCTTTGAGTCGCTTGATCGGCTACGAGGATTGTCCGCATGAGGACCTATGGTTTATCGAGAACACAGATTGCGCGACGGCGCCGCAAGACAGGGGCAAGCCCTGCCGGGCATCGTTTGGCTCTGAAGCGCAATGAGGCTACGACGCGAAAGAGGCAAGAGGATGAAGATCATCAAGCGCAGCGGCACCGAGGTTGTCTTTGACATCGATAAGATCGTCAATGCGATTCGCGCCGCCAACTTGGAGGTCGAGGAGAGCTCTCGTCTAACCGACCGTCAGGTGATTTACGCGGCACAAAACGTCGCCGAGGCATGCGAGAGCGCAGGCCACACCGTTTCGGTCGAGGAGATCCAGGATTTGGTCGAGGACGAGATTATGCGTCTCGACTGCTACGAGGTTGCCCGCCACTACATCATCTATCGCTATGTTCAGAGCCTGAAGCGCCAGAAGAACACGACCGACGACAAGATTCTGTCGCTGATCGAGTGCAATAACGAAGAGGTCAAGCAGGAGAACTCCAACAAGAACCCGACCGTCAACTCCGTTCAGCGCGACTATATGGCCGGCGAGATTTCCAAGGACCTGACCCAGCGCGTGCTGCTGCCCCAGGAGATCGTGGACGCCCATAATGAGGGCCTGATCCACTTCCACGATTCGGATTACTTTGCCCAGCACATGCACAACTGCGATCTGGTGAACCTGGAGGACATGCTCCAGAACGGCACTGTTATTTCGGGCACGCTGATCGAGAAGCCGCACAGCTTCTCGACTGCCTGCAATATCGCGACGCAGATCATCGCCCAGGTTGCTTCCTCCCAGTACGGCGGCCAGTCTATTTCGCTGACCCATCTTGCCCCCTTTGTTGAGGTGAGCCGTCAAAAGATTCGCGGCGAGGTCGCTCGCGAGCTCGATGAGCTCGGTGTTTCCGCATCTCCCGAAAAGGTCCGCGAGGTTGTTGAGGACCGCCTGCGTGACGAGATCCGTCGCGGCGTTCAGACGATTCAGTATCAGGTCGTGACCCTTATGACCACGAATGGCCAGGCGCCGTTCGTGACGGTCTTTATGTATCTCAATGAGGCCCGCACGCCCCAGGAGAAGCACGACCTTGCCATGATTGTGGAGGAGACGCTTCGTCAGCGCTATGAGGGCGTTAAGAACGAAGCCGGCGTGTGGATCACTCCGGCGTTCCCCAAGCTCATCTACGTGCTCGAGGACGATAACGTTCATGAGGATTCCCCGTACTTCTACCTGACTCAGCTGGCTGCGAAGTGCACCGCCAAGCGCATGGTGCCCGACTACATCTCCGAGAAGAAGATGCGCGAGCTCAAGCTGTCGAAGGGCGAGACCGCGGGCAACGGCGACTGCTATACCTGCATGGGTTGCCGCAGCTTCCTGACGCCCGACCGCTCCGGTAACGGATTTAACAACGTGGCCAACGCGCTGAACTATGACCCGAACAAGCCCAAGTACTACGGTCGCTTTAACCAGGGCGTTGTGACCATCAACCTGCCCGATGTTGCGCTGAGCTCGCATCAGGACATGGACAAGTTCTGGAAGATCTTCGACGAGCGCCTTGAGCTTTGCCATCGTGCCCTGCTGTGCCGTCATGAGCGCCTGATGGGCACGCTTTCGGATGCCGCGCCGATTCTTTGGCAGTACGGCGCCCTGGCGCGTCTGAAGAAGGGCGAGACGATCGATAAGCTGCTCGTGGGCGGATACTCCACCATCAGCCTGGGGTATGCCGGTCTGTATGAGTGCGTCAAGTACATGACGGGTCACAGCCACACCGAGAAGGAGGGCACGCCGTTCGCCATGGCCGTCATGCAGCGCATGAACGACAAGTGCGCGGAGTGGAAGGCTGCGAGCGACATCGATTTCTCGCTGTACGGCACGCCGTTGGAGTCGACGACCTACAAGTTCGCCAAGTGCCTGCAGCGCCGTTTTGGCATCATTCCGGGCGTGACGGACAAGGGCTACATTACCAACAGCTATCACGTCCACGTGTCCGAGGAGATCGATGCCTTCGACAAGCTCAAGTTCGAGGGCATGTTCCAGCAGCTTTCGCCGGGCGGTGCTATCTCCTACGTCGAGGTTCCCAACATGCAGGACAACCTCAAGGCTGTCATTCGCGTGATGCAGTACATCTACGACAACATCATGTACGCCGAGCTCAACACCAAGAGCGACTACTGCCAGGTGTGCGGCTACGACGGTGAGATTCGCATTGTCGAGGACGACGGCAAGCTGGTGTGGGAGTGCCCCAATTGCGGCAATCGTGACCAGGAGAAGATGAATGTCGCTCGTCGTACGTGCGGCTACATCGGTACCCAGTTCTGGAACCAGGGTCGAACCGAGGAGATCCGCGACCGCGTGCTGCATCTCTAATACCGCTCCGGGGCTGAACCGAGAGGGCCGCTTGGGCATTTGCTCGCTATTTCGGACAGTCCTGCGCAAGACGAAGGCCACATTAAGTGGCCTTCTTTGCGTGCGGAACTCATATCGAGCAAAAGCCCAAGCGGCCCTCTCGGTTCAGCCAAGTTAACGTAGCTGAGATGCAGCGCGCGGTCTGCTCACTCCTCGAAGTTCTTAGCGGAAATAATTTGAGCTGCAGCTGCGATTTACTTGCGATGGCGGTTGAGCTGCAGCTGAGTATTTATTGGACCTCGAACCCTATGCTCGATGTTCGCTTCGTTCATTGAGTTACCCTTTGCATGAGGCCGGGACATATCGTCCCGCCCGCAGTTTCGCAGGCCGAAGGCCGAGAATGTTTGAGGACGGGATGATATGTCCCGGCCTCCCGGGAGAGTTACCTATGAACTACGCGAACATTAAGTATTTCGACATTGCTGATGGAGAAGGCGTTCGTACTTCTCTGTTTGTGAGCGGGTGCCGTCGTGGGTGCAAGAATTGTTTTAACTCTGTCGCGTGGGACTTTGCCGCTGGCGAGCCGTTCGATCGCGCCGTCGAGGATAAGATTATCGAGAGTCTCGATCATCCCTTTATCGATGGCCTGACGATTCTGGGTGGCGAGCCTATGGAGCCCGAGAATCAGGCGGGGCTTGTTGACTTTATCGAGCGCGTGCGTGCGGCCTATCCTGCGGGGTCGGGCAAGACCATTTGGTGCTTTACCGGTGACGTGCTCGAGGAGCTTATGCCGGGTGGCCGTCATCATACCGAGGTGACGGACCGTATCCTTACCTGCCTCGACATGTTGGTGGACGGCCCGTTCGTTCAGGATCTGTACGATATCTCGTTGCGCTTTAGGGGCTCGAGCAATCAGCGCGTGATCGACATGAACGCTACGCGCGCCCGTGCTGAGCGCGAGGGCGTTGCGCTTTGTGATGCAGTTGAACTTTGGCGTGATGATCCGGTCTATTCGACCCATACTATGTAGCTTGTGGCCGATGCCGGAGGGCGTGGTACCATAGCGCGAACGCAAAATCGGAAAAGTGAGGCCCAGATGGTCGATCAGGAAAAAGTCGAGGCCGCCATTAAGCTGTTGCTTGAGGGCATAGGCGAGGACCCAACTCGGGAGGGCCTGCTGGAGACCCCGGCGCGCGTTGCCCGTATGTATGGCGAAATCGCCGGCGGTATGGACCAGAGTGCCGAGGAGCACCTGTCCAAAACGTTTGCCGTCGCTTCGAACGATTTGGTTATCGAGCGCGACATCACGTTCTACTCGCTGTGCGAACATCATCTGCTGCCGTTTTATGGCAAGGCTACCATTGGCTATATCCCCAACGGCCGTGTCGCAGGGCTCTCTAAGCTTGCTCGCACGGTTGAGGTTTATGCCCGCCGTCTGCAGCTGCAGGAGCAGCTGTGTGCGCAGGTTGCCGACGCCCTCATGGATTATCTCGCTCCCCAGGGAGCGATTGTGCTCATGGAAGCTGAGCATATGTGCATGACCATGCGCGGCGTGCAAAAGCCCGGCACCAAGACCGTGACGCTCGCTCGCCGCGGCGTCTTTGAGACCGACCCCGCGCTCGAAGAGCGTTTCTTTAGGATGCTGGGACGCTAACTATGAGAGTCGTCAACGACTTTACATCGAATACTGACGAGGGAACGCCGCGTCGCGGTTTTATGGCTTCGGGCCTGGCGCCTTTTGGCGTCATGCCTCGTATCGATTACATCTGTGCCAACGGCCTGTTCCGGCGCCACCTGGGCAACATTGCTCAGCTGGAATCGGGGCGCATCTTCTGCCGCCACGGTATCGACCATCTGCTCGATGTCGCTCGCATTATGTGGATTAAGAATCTCGAGGAAGATCTCGAGTTTGACCGCGAGGTCATCTACGCCACGGCACTTCTTCACGATATCGGCAAAGATGAACAGTATGAATCGGGTATATCCCATGATGTTGCAAGCGAACGCGTCGCTGATGCAATTCTCGGCGGCATGCCTGATGACGTGGCGTTTGAGCCGGCCGATGCCGCAGCCATTAAGACGGCCATTCTGGGCCATCGAAAGCTGCGCGTGAACAGCCAACCGCTTGAGCGTTTGCTCTATGCAGCCGACAAAGCGTCGCGCGCCTGCTTTGCATGCCCCGCGCGCAATGCTTGCAACTGGAGCGATGATAAAAAGAACCTGTCGATTCGCGTGTAGTTAGTTTGCGCGGTCGGGGTTCTAAACGAAGGAGACGATCGCGATGAGTAACAAAAAACTGCCCGAGAATGCAACCAAGACTGAAGGTGCCGAGCTCGCACGCCGTGGAAGGGGCGAAATATCCACCGCAACGGCGGTGCCCCACGTGAGCTATGACGATCTGCGCCATGCCGATCGCATTACTATCGACGGTCTCGAGGTCTTTGCCAACCACGGCGTGTATCCCGAAGAGAACGCGCTGGGTCAGAAGTTCATCGTGTCCTTGGTGCTCTATGCCGACCTGCGTGCAGCGGGGGAGCACGATAACCTGGACGCCTCGATTGACTACGGCTCGGTGTGCCACGATGTCGATGGCTATCTGCGCGAGCATACGTTTAAACTCATCGAGGCGGCAGCCGAGGGTGTGGCCCAGATGCTGCTGCGTCGTTACCCCTTGCTGCTTGGCGTGCGTGTTAAGCTCGATAAGCCTTGGGCGCCTGTCGGTCTTCCCCTGGCAAGCTGCGGCGTCGAGATCGAGCGCGTGCGCTAACCGGTTCTAATACGTCTCTATGGGTGGCTGCTTGAGCCGCTGCGACAGCGCTCTATTGTTGGGGCAGTACCTGTCGAGCAGGGCGTGAAACCGCTGATTGTGGCTTGGCTCGAGCAAGTGGACGAGCTCGTGGGCGACAACCATGTCGAGACACTCGATGGGATAAGCGGCAAGTTCGCGTGCGATGCGAATGGCTCCGGTCTTGGGCGTGCATGATCCCCAGCGCGTTTTCATGCTGCGCACGGAGACGCGGGAAACGGCGACACTCATTGTGATTTCGTATGCGTGCACGATGTCGCGTAGCGCTGCGGTGACCTCGGTCGTATAAAGCTGGCTGATGTGGGCTTGGAGCTCGTCGGACGTTAGGCCGTCGAGGATTGCGCGCCGCTTGGCCTGTGGGCCTTCGTCCGATTCGTCGGTACCCATAAAGCTTGCGAAGGTGGCCTGCTTGGGCCGCGGCGCGGGTGATGCAAAGTTGTGATCGAGTGCATCCTGTACCGTGATGGGCTTGCCCCAAAGTGCAATGACGGACGAGGTGCTGAGCGGCTCTCGCGCCGTCGCCTGATGTTGCTCGCGCTTGGCAAGTCGGCTGACAATCCAGGTGCTGTTGCGCTTCACAAATGCCTCGATGCGCTCGCGGCTGGCGCCGAGCGGTGCGCTGGCGTGGACCTCACCGCTTGATGTGACGCGTAGGTTGAAGTTTTTGACGCGCTTTTTGGTAACGACGACGGAGATGGGCGTCCCATCCGGTCGGGATATGGAAATCGTAAATTGCTGCGTCAAAAGCGGTCCTTCAGATTGGGGACGGGCCGGCATGTCGACCGTTCGGCATGCCGGCCCGCTCAAGGGATGTGAAATTAATAACGCTCAAAGAAGGCAAGCGCGTTGTCGCTACAGAGCTTCTGCATCACGGTCTTGCCAAAATGCTTGGAAAGCATGTTCTGGAACTCGGGCATCATGCTGGCATCGGAGAGGAAAGCGGGCACCGTGGCACCGTCCCAGTCGCCGCCGAGCGCGATGACGTCCTCGCCGCCCAGGTCGAGCCAGTGCTCGATATGTGCCGCCAGCTGGTCGAAGGTGACGTCTGCGGCGGTCTTGTCGGTTGCGTCGTTGGATAGGAACTCGCTGCAGTAGTTGAGGCCGACGATACCGCCCATGTCGCGAATGGTGCGGAACTGGTCGTCGGTGAGGTTGCGCTTGACGCTGCAGACGGTGCGGGAGTTGGAGTGGCTGGCGACGAAGGGACGCGTGGCGTGGGCGACAACCTCGTCAAAGCACTCATCGTTGAGGTGGGAGACGTCGAGTACCATGCCGGCGTGCTCCATCTGCGCAAGCGCCTCGATGCCGGCGGCGGTGAGGCCGGCGTGGGTATCGTGTCCGCTCGCGAGCGGTCCCTGCGCGTTCCAGCTGAGTGACGACATAAGCACGCCCAAGCTCTTGAGCACCTCGATCAGTGCGGGGTCCTCGGCAAAGAACGTGGCGTTTTCGATGGTGTGGATGCAAGCGACTTTACCGTCCTTGAGCGCGGGGCGAATGTCTGCGGCGCTGCGTACGTTGACCATGCGGTCGTGGTTGAGCATTGCCTGGCCGCTCATATGCGCCATGATTTGCGCCTGGAAGCGCGCGGCGTGGGCGGTGGGAATCTCGTCGGGGACAAACGTGGCGAAGCACTGTGCCCACGGCGTGTTGCCGATCTTTGCGAGCGAGATGGCGCAGGCGTTGCCCTCGATGAGGTCGAAATCTTGCGGATGCGTTTCGTCGCCGGGGAAATAACCGTCGGTGCCGGCGGTAAAGCGCAGGTCGAGATCGAGCGTGGCCCAGCCGATTCGGTCGGCGGTGTCGCAGTGTAGGTCAAATACGGGATATGCCATGGTTCCTCCGGTTGCAGCGTTTCTTTGCAAACTGTCATTGAATTGTATGACTAGGGTATAGTTAGCGCCATATGTTCACGGCGGCCTGCGTTGTGCGCCGCCCTTATCACGGAGGTTACCATGTCCAACCAGGGCAAGAAGGTCAAGACCCATTATCGCGGCACGCTCGACGACGGCACGCAGTTCGATAGCTCCTACGATCGCGGCGAGCCGCTGGAGTTCACCTGCGGTGCCGGTCAGATGATCAAGGGCTTCGACGCCGCTGTTGTCGACATGCAGGTGGGCGAGAAGAAGACCGTGCACATTCCTGCTGCCGATGCCTACGGCGAGCACAATCCCGAGATGGTTCTGACCTTCCCGGCCGAGCAGGTTCCCAACATCGAGCAGATCGAGAAGGGCATGAAGCTCTTCCTGTCCACGCCGAGTGGCATGCCTGTCCCCGCCGTCGTCATTGACGTGACGCCCGAGGCCGTGACGCTCGACGCCAACCACGAGCTTGCCGGCAAGGATCTCAACTTCGATATCGAGCTCGTCGAGGTCGAGGATTAGGCTATGCCTGCAAATCTGGTTTCGACAGCGTGCCTCGGAAATCTCAACGACCCGTCCTATGAGTTTTTGCTTCGCCGGGAGCTGGGCGGTGTCTTTGAGGTCGATGAGCTACTGCTCGATTGGGACCAGGCTGATGTATGCGCGTTTGCGGGCGTGACGGAGCTGGGGCGCACGATCGATGTCCGGCCGGATGCTACCGACGGTGGTCGTCTTGCCGACGGCGACGTGCTCGCCATTGACCGTTCGGGCGTGGTGCCCGTGGCGGTTGTCGTGCGCCTGCGCAGCGCCGAGGTTTATTTGGTCGAAGTCGACCGCATGGATCCGATTGCGCTCGCGCATGCGTGCTGGGAGATCGGCAACATGCATGCGCCGCTCTTCCGGGGCGACTCGGACGAGCATACCGTGCGCATGTATACGCCGGTGCAGCCTGTTTTGGGCCGCATGCTCCGGGGTATCGAGGGCGTTCGCCTCTCGGTGGTCACGCGCGAGCTCGATGCCAGCCGGCGCTTTGCGTCGAGTGCGGCGGAGGTCGTCGTGAGCATGGCTCCCGACTTTACGATCGTAAAGAAGGCGCGCGGTTAACGTGCGTATGAGTAAGACGGACTTTGAGAGGCAACTATTCAAAGTCCGTCTTACTGTTGATGAGGTGCTTTGGGGGAAAGCATATGGGTCTTGAGGGAATCAAGCTGATTGCATGCGATTTGGACGGCACGTTGCTGCATCCGGGGGAGCGCGAGCCGCGTTCCGAGGCCTTTGAGCTTATCGATGAGCTGCGTCGTCGCGGCATCGTGTTTATGCCGGCGAGCGGTCGTCAATATGCGAGCTTGCGCTATCTGTTTGCCCCGGTGGCCGATGAGCTCGCCTATGTATGCGAAAACGGAGCCCTGGTGATGAGCGAGGGGCGTGCCGTTGTCAAGCGTTCCATGGAGCGTGGCCTTGCTATGGATATAGCGAATGCTGTGGTTGCGTATCCCCATGCCGACGTGACCCTTTCGTGCGAGGGGCACCTCTACACCATGAGCGGCAACGATGCGTTCGTCGACCATTTGCGCTATGAGGTCCACTGCGATGTGGCGGTGATCGGCCGTCCCGAGGACATCGACGAGGACGTCATTAAGATTGCCTTCCAGACGCCCGAGGTGGATCAGCCGGCGGCCTTGGAGTATTTCGAGCGCCTCTTTAGCGACCGTGTCGACGTGATGACGTCGGGAACCGAATGGACGGACTTTATCGGTTTCGGTTCGGGCAAGGGCTCCGCGCTTGCCGATTACGGTCGTGCCCTGGGTATTTCGCCCGATGAGATGATGGCGTTTGGTGATAACGAAAACGACCGCGACATGCTCAACGTAGTGGGCCATCCTTATCTCATGGAAAGCTGCAATCCCTCTATGCGTGGCATCAACGACCGCGTCCGTTACGTGCGCACGGTCGAAGAGGAACTGCGCCGTCTGCTCGCCGAGTAGGTTTTCGGGACATACCTAGAAATGTACTGTTTGCTGTAGCGGGCGGGCAAGAAGATTTGCAGTCATGCCCCAAAGGCTACCGGCAATCGGGGCAGAGTCCCTCAAAGATGGTGTAGTGCGAGGTGACATCCCATCCAATTAGCTCGGATACCTCGGTATCGAGCTCGGCATCGAAGGGGAGTGCTACATCGACGACGCGGCTGCACGAGGTGCAGATGACATGCGCATGCGGTTCGGTGGTGCGATCGAAGCGACTCCCGCCCGGCGTCTTGATCGAGAGGATTTCTCCGGCAGCTGCTAAGAGATTGAGGTTGCGGTAGACCGTGCCGCGGCTGATCTTGTCATCCTGTTCGCGCACGGCGTTGTAGATTTCGTCGGCGGTGGGATGGTTATAGCTCTGGCGCACGGCGTCAAGAACCAGCTTTCGCTGCCTAGTATTCCTTCTTTGCACCGCCATGCGCTTCGCCTCTTTTCTATCAACGGTCGTAGGTAAATGATACCGTATTTAGCACACAATACTAATAATGAGGACTAAAACCATCCTCGTTGGCAAGCGGGGCGCGAGTCTGGGCGTCTACAAGGCGAAAACGTGTCCCCATGCGCTCGTAGGAGGCATGAAGCGCCTCGAGCTGAGACACGATGTTTGCCGGCGTGCCCTGTAGCTCCATCTCAACCGAGCCGTCTTCCATATTGCGCACCCAGCCGGTGAGGGAGCGCGCCTGTGCGAGGTTGGTGCTGGTGAAGCGGAAACCGACGCCCTGGACCTGCCCCTCCCACCGCAGGAAATAGCGCTGCGGGGCGTCTTGAGTGGCCTCGTCGCTTGCGAGCACAGTAAGCCTGCGGCGCAGCTCGAGCTCGACGCCAGAAGGCTTTTGGGGTTCGCGGCTGCCGCCGGCGACGCCCGAGAAAAGCTTGTCGAAAAAACCCATCGCTATGCCTGCTTGTTAGAGTCGGCGGGGAAGGCGATCCCCGCCTGCTGACGCACGGCATCCATGATGCGCAGTGAGACGAGCGTGACATCGCGGTAGTGGCCAAGTTCGCGGCGTCCCGCCGGGGTCTCCCAAATCTCTTCCTTAACGTTATCGATGCCGCCGATGGCGGTGATAAAGTCCTCGAGCTCGTATTCCATGGTGTTGCTTGACTTGGGAAGGTCGAGTGCGCGTCCGTTGTCGCCTTGCTCGCGCGGCGCCTCGGTCGCCGATCCGCGCACGACGTCGCCGCGATAATCGATGCGGACGTTGCGGGGCGTGGACAGATGGTCAATCTGGATGGTGCCGCGCTCACCTTCGATTTGCGAGGGCAGCAGATCGTTGGTGATCTTTGAATGCGCAAGTTCGACGGAGATGCGGCCTCCGCCATAGCTGGCGAGAATGGAGCCGCAGCCGTCGATGGGGCCATGGGTGAGCTCTTGCGTTGAGGGGTCGAGCAGCGTGGTCATGCTGGTGAGACCGGAGGGCATGCCGAAGATCTCGACCATGGGCTCGACGGTATAGACGCCGATGTCCATGAGGGAGCCCGAGGCCATGCGGCAGTCGAAGATATTGGTGGCGCGCCCCGCGAGAACCTCGTTGTAGCGCGAAGAATACTTGCCAAAGCGCAGTGAGGCGCGACGAATGGGCGCAATCTCGCCCAGGGCGTCCTCGATGGCGTGGAAAGCGGGGTCATGGAGCGGGCGCATGGCCTCGAGGGCTACGACGCCTGCCGCCTCGGCTGCGCGAAAGACCTCGAACGCCTGTGCCTCGGTGGCACAAAAAGGCTTTTCGACGATAACGTGCTTGCCGCCGGCGATACAGGCGAGTGCCTGCTCGTAGTGGAGCGCATTGGGGCTGCCGATGTAGACGGCGTCGACGTCTTCGGCGGACGCAAGCTCGTCAAGTGCGGTGAAGTTACGCTCGCCGCCGTGCTCAGCGGTGAAGGCGGCGCCACGATCTGCATCGCGCGAGAGCGTGCCCACAAACGCGGCTTGGTCGTTGGCGTTGACGACTTGGATAAAGTCGTCGGTGATCATGGATGTGCCGATGGTCGCTATACGCAGCATGTATCCCCCTCGTGCCGTTCGGTTTACAGGATGAGTGTAGCGCGAGGGAGCGGGAAATGGCGTGCGAAAACGCCGTTACAGGTCGCTCTCGTTAAAGCCGGCGTCGATATCGAGGTTGCTGCCGTCGGCCGCCGTGGTGGCAAGCTCGTCGCAGCGCTCGTTGAGCTCATGGCCGGCGTGGCCCTTAACCCAGATGAACTCCACTTTGTGCTTGCTCTTCGCGGTGAGCAGGCGCTCCCACAGATCGCGGTTCTTGACAGGCTGCTTGTTGGCGGTCTTCCAGCCGCGTTTTTTCCACCCGTCAATCCAGTGCTTGTTAAAGGCGTTGACGACGTACTGCGAATCGGAATGGACTTCGACGTCGCAGGGGCGGTTGAGCGCCTCGAGTGCCACGATGACCGCCATGAGCTCCATGCGGTTGTTGGTGGTCTTGGCGTAGCCGCGCGAAAGCTCGGAGGTGAAGGTCTTGCCGGCGGGGTTGGTGTATTTGAGCACGGCGCCGTAGCCGCCGCGTCCCGGATTTGATCGAGCCGAGCCGTCGGTGTAGATGATGACCTTCACATGGTTCCTTTCGTTGGGTGCGTTTCGTGTGGGTGACCATTGTAGCGCCATGCCTGCCGGGGGCTAGCAATCTACGATTTCTACCCCGTCTTCCGACAGTTAGTTGGCATGGATGATGCGGTTGAGCTCGTCGAGGTATTGCTGCAAGAGGGGAGAGGGCTTGCGCTCGTCGTGCATGATATAGCCTACGCGCATCGCTGGGGCGTCTGCTAACGGGATCGATGCCATGCCCCGTTGCATTTCATTGGAGAGGACGCCGGTCGACAGGGTGTAACCGTTCGACGTGATAAGTAAGTTAGTAAGTGTTCCGCGGTCCGAGATTCGTATGTTGCGATCGCAAGGGATATAGCTAAAAGGTTCCTCGGCGTAATAGAAGGAGTTTGAGGTTCCCTGCTCAAAGCTGTAGCGCGTATAGGGCGTGAGGTCGGCAAGGGACAGCTGAGGGCGGCGTGCGAGCGGGTGGCGCTCGCTGACGAAGACGTGGACCGTCGCGTCGAATAGGGGATGGAAGCTTGTACGGGCATCGGCAAAGGCCTTCTGCAGAACGCGGGCGTTAAAGTCATCCAGATAGAGAATGCCGATATCGCTGCGAAACGCACGGACGTCATCGATGATCTGCGATGTGGTGGTCTCGCGCATGATGAACTCGAACTTGCTGTCGCGGCAGCGCTCGACCACGTTGACAAAGGCCTCGACCGAAAACGCGTAGTGTTGGGCCGAGATGGCAAGGCGGGCCTGAGGTGTACCGCCGTCCTCGTAGCGGGCCTCGAGCATGTCGGCCTGCTCTACGACCTGGCGTGCATAACCCAAAAGCTCGGTGCCGTCGTTGGTGAGCGTGACGCCGCGGCTGGAGCGCGTAAAGATCTCCAGATGGAGCTCCTGTTCCAGGCTTTTGACGGCGTTTGAGATGTTGGACTGAGCGGTATAGAGGCGCTGAGCTGCGGCGTTGATTGAGCCGGACTCTGCCACGGCGATCAAAAAGCGAAGCTGTTGGAGGGTCATCGACGCTCGTCCTTTCGATAGCTATCTAAAAAACCGATAACAGGTTAGCGCTTTTAAGTGATTGACCCGGGGAGACGATGCTCGTACTATTCAAAACACACAAAGGAGGTAGGTAATTAAGCCGACCACGAGAACGGGATGTCAAAAGGAGGACCGCATATGAACTGCTTGCTAAGACGAATGCCGGGCTCCTGCTTGCGCCCGTTGGCGTGATCAGGAGACAGCGACTTACTTCTCTTACGCTTATTACTTTTGTTCGATCAAGGAGATCATCATGAGCCAGTTTATCAACAACCCCGAGCACACCTTTGGTTTCGATACCCTGCAGCTTCACGTTGGCCAGGAGAGCGCCGATCCCGCATCCGATTCCCGCGCCGTGCCTATCTACCAGACCACGAGCTATGTGTTCCGCAACTCCCAGCATGCTGCCGACCGCTTTGGTCTTGCCGACGCCGGTAACATCTACGGTCGTCTGACCAATTCCACCCAGGGCGTCTTTGAGGACCGTATTGCCGCACTCGAGGGCGGCGTGGCCGGCCTCGCCGTCGCCTCTGGTGCCGCCGCCATCACCTATACCCTGCAGGCGCTCGCTCAGGCCGGCGACCATGTGGTGGCCCAGAAGACCATCTACGGCGGTTCCTACAACCTGCTGGAGCACACGCTCTCCCAATTTGGTGTCGAGACCACCTTCGTCGATGCCCACAACCTGGATGAGGTCGAGGGTGCCATCAAGGACAACACCACGGTCATTTACCTCGAGACGCTCGGTAACCCCAACTCTGATATTCCCAACATCGACGCTATCTCCGAGGTCGCCAAGAAGCATGGTCTGCCGGTTGTCGTCGATAACACCTTTGGCACCCCGTATCTGTTCCGCCCGCTGGAGCACGGCGCCAACATCGTCGTTCACTCCGCAACTAAGTTCATTGGCGGCCACGGTACCTCGCTGGGCGGCGTGATTGTCGATGGCGGCAACTTTGACTGGAAGGCGAGCGGCAAGTATGCGCAGATTGCCGAGCCCAACCCCTCCTACCATGGTGTCTCGTTTGCCGAGGCTGCCGGCCCTGCCGCCTTCGCGACCTATGTCCGCGCCATCCTGCTGCGTGACGAGGGCGCTTGCATTAGCCCGTTCAACGCCTGGATCTTGCTCCAGGGCACCGAGACCCTGTCGCTGCGCGTCGACCGCCATGTCGAGAACACCAAGAAGGTCGTTGAGTTCCTTGCCGGCGACAGCCACGTTGCCAAGGTGAACCACCCGAGCCTGCCTGAGCATCCCGATCACGAGCTCTATCAGAAGTACTTCCCCAACGGCGGCGCCTCGATCTTTACCTTCGAGATTAAGGGTGGCCAGGAGGCAGCTTGGAAGTTCATCGATCATCTGCAGGTGTTCTCGCTGCTCGCCAACGTGGCCGACGTCAAGTCGCTCGTCGTGCACCCGGCTACCACCACGCACTCCCAGCTCTCTGCCGAGGAGCTCGCCGAGCAGAACATCACGCCCTCCACGATCCGTCTTTCCATCGGTACCGAAAACGCCGAGGACATCATTTGGGATCTGAAGCAGGCCTTCGCCGCGCTGGACGACTAAGGCGACTTGTGCAAGGACCCCTTGCGACTCGATAGGTATAACTGCATAAAATGCCTGCTCAAGGCGCCTGTGCGAATAATGGTTGCACAGGCGCTTTTTTGCATAGAGAGAGTGCAAAAACAGCGTTTTTGGCACGCTTTATGCATTCGAGTTGTGGAAAACTCCTGTTGAGAGGATGTGAGTTTTACGCAAATGACGTGCACCTTTTGAGAAAAACCGCAGGTCGCGATTTGCTCGGGGTACTATGCAGCGCGATCGAATCACACGCAGCTCAAACGCAGCAAAAACGCACTACGGAGGTTTCCAGCTACATGAGGATTGATTCACGAAAACCGAAAGCCGCCGCCCTCTCCGCCGCTCTGACCGTGGCACTTTTGGCGGGCGCCGGCGCAACCGATGCCCACGCGGCAGCACTGTCCGACACGGTCGGATCCACGCCGTCCGAGGCGACGCTGATGCAGCCCGTCGACTATCGCGGCGACGGTTATGGCTCTATGCAGGAGTGGAACGCCTCGATGGGGGCCAAGCGCGATTCCCTGGAGATGCGCGCTCAGATCATCATGAACATGTACGGTGACTATGCCACCGATGACGAGCGCGCTGTACTGCAGGGTTGCATCGACGGTGCGGGCAGTCTTTTGACGATGGAGGAGGTCGACGCGAAGTCGGCCGAGCTCGACGAGCTTCGCTCCGTGCTCGAGGATGCTAAGCGCGAGGCGCTCGAGGCTGCGGCCGCCGAGGCAGAAGCTGCCGAGGCCGCCCAGGCGTCATATGGCAACGCAGGCTACGTCCCGTCCTATACGGCAGCTGCGTATTACGCGAACGGCTCGGGCCTGACGCGCTCGAGCGGCGTCAATAACTATAACGGCCGCCGTGAGACCTATTACAGCAGCAACGTGTTGTATCACCACCGCACGGGCGAGTGGACTCAGGATTCCGAGGGCTTTTGGCGCGATTCCGATGGTTACTACGTCGTGGCCGCGGGCGATAAGGCTCAGGGCTCCACGTTTACCGGCTCCAAGGGCGAGTGCAAAGTCTATGACTCCGGCTGCGCAGCCGGAACCACCGACTACTATACCGGTTGGTAATTTGTCGGCATCATAGATGTTTGGCGGACGGGCGTCTTTACCGAGCTTTTGGGCAACGTAAAGGCGCCCGTTTTTTGTGCATGCTTGAGCTAACAGAGCGCTTACCGTGGCAGTACGCCGCGCATATGGGCGCGGGGCACACTAGTTCATGAGAAATAAGGTCTTTCTCGTGGAGGAAGTGGTCTTGTGAATGCTCGAGATATCGCCGTTGCCGCCGTCGCATTGGTGCTTGGTTGCCTTGGTCCTACGGCCGCGCTCATTGCGGGCATGCAGGGGTCATGCGGGGCTGCTCCAATCATGGTTGGTGCGCTGATCGCAGCCGCGCTGCTGGGAAGCGCGGGCGTGGTTCTTTGCCGCGATGACGAGGACGAGGTGCCGGAGTCGCAACGCTAACTGTTGTAAGATTGGCCGCCGGTCATAGAAGAAGATGAAAGCCACCGCGGGGGAAAGGTTCCCTTGCGGCGGCTTGCTGTTAAGGCTGTTGAATGTGCCGCGTTGGCGCTACCAGCTTGCCTCGATATCGCGAATGCGCTGATAGAGCCATTCGTTCTGCGGTGTCTGGATATCGTGCTTGGCCGCCAGACGGCAGATAGTGCCAGCGAACTCCTCGACCTCGGTTTTTCGTTGTGCGATGCGGTCCTGCGCCATCGAGGGCATACCGGCGGGGTCGATTCCCTCGATGAGGTGCACCATCTGCGTCAGGTCTGCCTCGGTCAGCTCAACGCCCTCGGCGTTGGCGACTGCAAGCGTCTCGCGCATGGCGGAAACAAAGCAGCGACGCTGCTCGGAGCCCGGCTCCGTGGCGCTTCCGTAGGTCCCGCCGTAGGCCATACAGGTCTGGTTGATGCCGTCGTTGAGCATGAGTTTGGCCCACATGCGGTGCGCAATGTCGCTCTCGACGGTATGGGCGATGCCGCAGCGTGTGCAGAGCTCGTCGATGGCGGCGACGGTCGCGGGGTTGGTGCCGGCTGCCGCACCAAAGCGGATTTCGCCAGTGTTGGTAAAGGTGAGCGCGCCGTCGAGGAATACGGCGTCCATGCCCTGGCAGATACCCAGGACGGTGTGCTTCCAGCCAAAGCGCTCGGCAATCTTTTGTTCGCTTGTAATGCCGTTACACAGCGAGGCGATGAGCGTGTTGGGTCCCACGACGCGCTCCATAGTCTTGAGTGCTTGGTTGAGTCCAGTCGTCTTGACCGTGAGAATGACCAGATCGGCGGGCGTTGCTTCGCTTGCGCGGACGGACTTGAGCGCACAGGGCTCGCCGTTGACGGTGAGCCCTGTGCGCTCGTGACGCTCAAAACGTGCGTCATCCATAACGTATTCGACGGCGTCGTTGCCGAGCGCCCTGGCGATCATGCTGCCGTAGAGCAGGCCGACGCCGCCCTTGCCGATAAAGGCGACCTTGTTGATCTGCATGCGAATCATCTCCTCATATAAAAGGCGCCCGCGTAAGGGGCGCCTGATGGATTGTATGTCGCCGGGGCGTTTGGTAAGCGCGTGGGGCTGCTGTTATGAAAAAGAAACTATTGCACTGTGCGCTTATGCCGCGGGACAGATCGCAAAAACGCGCGCGGGGTATCCGACGCCATCGCGCACCTTGGGGAAGGTGCAGAAGATGACGGCGCCTGTGGCGGGAAGCTCGTCCAGATGGTCCATGACCTCGATCTGATAGCGGTCGACCGAGAGGATGTACTGCTCGCCGGGGTAGGGGTAGGCGTCCTCACGTGTGGTCACGGTCGCCTCCTTTCATCGGGCTTTTTGCTGATGTTAAAGCGGTGTCGTGACGGCTCGATTTCTGCTACGTTACGATACATTCTCGATTGCGATTCCAATGTGTTTCGATGACGTGACCATTGTGTTTCGCCTCATTAGGGCTTCGAGGGGAGAGGAGGGGCGGTGCAATATCGCGTTGACCCCAAAAGCGGCAACCGTATCTCGGCGCTGGGGCTGGGTTGCATGAGGTTTCCCGGCGCGCCGGGACACCCCGATGCGAAGACAGCCGATGCCATCATTTCCCGTGCGGTGGAGCAAGGGATTAACTACCTGGACACGGCCTATCTCTATCCCGGCAACGAGGCTTGCGTGCGCGCTTCGCTTGAGCGCCTGGGTCTGCGCGACCAGGTTTTGCTCGCGACCAAGCTGCCGCACGCTTCGTGCAAGTGCGCGGAGGATTTCGACCGGTTCTTCGACGAGCAAATGCGCCGCCTGCGGACCGACCATATCGACTATTACCTCATGCACAACATCACCTCGCCCGCGCAGTGGGAGCGCGTGGTAGCGTTGGGTATCGAGGACTGGATTGCGCACCAAAAGGCTGCGGGGCGTATTCGCCAGATAGGTTTTTCGTACCACGGCAGTGCGGCGGACTTCCTCACGATGCTTGACGCGTATGACTGGGACTTTTGCCAGATCCAGTACAACTACGCTGGAGAGCGATACCAAGCGGGAACGGCGGGACTCATGGCAGCCGCCGAGCGCGGGCTCGCGGTGTTTGTGATGGAGCCGCTTTTGGGTGGACGCCTGGCGGGCAAGCTGCCTCCGCGGGCCCGCGCCGTGTTCGATGACGTACGCGATCCGTATCTGAAGACGCCGGCTGCTTGGGGCCTTTCGTGGGTGTGGAACCATCCTCAAGTCACGATGCTGCTTTCGGGCATGACCGATACCGCGCAGGTGGATGAGAACGCGGCGCTGGCTGATCGTGCACTGCCGGATTCGATGACAGCTACTCAGCTCGATACCATCGCACGTGTGCTGGGAGAGTTTGAGAAATCGAATCGCGTGCCCTGTACGGGGTGCGGCTACTGCATGCCGTGCCCCAAGGGTATCAATATTCCCGGCTGCTTTGGCGCCTACAACGCGAGCTATGCGCATAGTTGGTTTACGGGGCTGTCTCAATACTTTACGGCGAGCGCGGTGCGGACGAACGAGCCCAAGCTGGTGAGCAATTGCGTCAAGTGCGGCAAATGCGCACGTCACTGCCCGCAGCACATTGATATTCCCGAGCGTCTCGACGATGTGCGCCGACGTTTCCAGCCTGGTCCCGTAACGGCCGCGCTTAAAGCCTTTTGCAAAACGCGCTCCTGATGCCCCTTTTATAACTTGCGGTGGAATAGTTCCTGTTTGCGGCAGAATAGGGGCCAAACAGGAACTATTTCACCGCAACTGAAGGGGGCTGTCGTGGGCCATCGGGATTCATGTGATGATTTGCGTGAGGTTCGTTGGGGCGTTTTGGGCGCTGGGCGCATTTCGCATCGATTTGCATCGTCGCTCAAGGAGGTGGACGGGGCACGGCTTGTGGCTGCCGCCGGTCGCACTCCTTCGCATGTTGAGGAGTTTTGCAGGGCGTTTTCGATTGATGCCGCGCACAGTTATGCCACGGCTGACGATAGCGGCGATGCGGCTTATGATGCGCTGATTGCCGACCCCGATGTCGACGCAATCTACTTGGCTCTTCCACATGGCATGCATGCGCATTGGGTCTGTCGGGCACTGCGCGCGGGAAAGGCCGTGCTGTGCGAAAAGCCGGCCGTTTTGAATGAAGAAGAGGCTCTCTCGATTGCCTCCGCCTCTCGCGAGCGCGGCGTGCTGTTTATGGAGGCGATGAAGAATCGGTTTTGCCCGATGCGCACTCGCGTGAAGGACTTGCTTGCGTCGGGTGAGCTTGGCCGTATCGTTTCGATCGAAAGCGTGCAAAAACTCGATTATGGTGAATCCCCTTCGAGTTATCTGCTCGATCCGTTGCAGGGTGGCTGTCTATATGACATGGGCTGCTATGCGGTCGGGTGGTTTGAGGATCTGCTTGCGGGCGCGTGCGATGTTTCGTCTCGTGAAGTTCGCTGGCGTGACGTATCGGGCGGTCGCGTGGATTGGGCCGATGACATCCACATGAGTGTCGGCGGTATACCCATTCATATGGTGGTCGACGGCAAAGCAGCATATGAAAGCCGCTTAACGATTGCCTGCGAGCGGGGCTCGTTGGAAATCGAGCGCCTCCATCGCCCCGAGCTCGCCCATGTGAAGTACTCCGACGAACGAATGCTCGAAATAAATGCCCCGTTTGAGGTCGATGATTTCTACGGCGAAATCCAGCATGCGACCCAGCTCATCCGGGCGGGGAAACTCGAGAGTCCCGTCATGCCCCTTGCCGCCACACAGCGCTGCGCGCGCATAATCGATGCAATCCGTCTAGCCCTCTAGGACTTGGCGCTGACGCATAGGGGATCATGACGCCGGCGCCCGTAGCCGTAGTGCTTGGTGGCCCGCATCTCTGATGCCCCTTTTATAACTTGCGGTGGGATAGTTCCTGTTTGCGGCAGAATAGGGGCCAAACAGGAACTATTCCACCGCAACTGATGAGGGGGAGCTGGAGATGCTGACGATTGGGTGCCATCTTTCGACGACGAAGGGCTATCGGGCGATGGGGGAGACGGCGCTATCCATTGGCGCCAATACCTTTGCATTCTTTACGCGCAACCCGCGCGGCGGCAAGGCGAAAGATCTTGACATGGATGACGTGGCGGCCCTGCGCGAGCTTATGGAGCAAAACGACTTTGGCCCGCTTGTGGCTCATGCCCCGTATACCTATAATCCCTGCTCGGCCAAAGAACGGGCGCGCGAGTTTGCCCTGGAGGCCATGGCCGAGGACTTGCAGCGTCTGGAAGCACTGCCCGGCAACTATTACAACTTTCACCCCGGTGCGCATGTGGGGCAGGGGACTGATGCCGGCATTCAGATGATCGTCGACACCTTGTGCCAGGTGATGTTTGAGGGACAGCAGACGACGGTGCTGCTCGAGACCATGGCAGGAAAGGGTACCGAGGTGGGCCGTAGCTTTGAACAGCTGGCGCGCATTATCGGGGGTGTTGCTGCCAGACGTCCAGAGCTGTCGGCCAAGCTGGGCGTGTGTCTGGATACCTGCCATGTGAGTGATGCCGGCTACGACATCATCCATGATCTGGACGGCGTACTCGACGAGTTCGATCGCGTGGTGGGTATCGAGCGCCTGCGCGCCGTGCATATCAATGACTCCAAGAACCCCTGCGGTGCCCATAAGGATCGCCACGAGTGCATCGGCAAGGGCTACCTGGGTAGTGAAGAGTTTGGCGGCGGTATGCAGGTTATGCAGAATATTGTATCGAATGGCCGCTTGCGCGCATTGCCATTCATTTTGGAGACACCGAACGAACTTGCAGGTTATGCGGCTGAAATCAGACTGTTAAGGTCGTTGCAGCAGTAATGACTGTCATAAAGTGGAGTGCTCCATTCACGTTATGGGTTTGTTTCAATCAGTTTTCTAATTGCGGATTCTTCCAAGCGGGTGCATAATAACCCTCAGTTTTTGCAGGCCCCTGAATCACGTGGGGTCATTGGAAGGAGACTGATTATGAAGCTCAAGAAGCTTGGCGCATTTGCCGCCACGGGCGCCATGGCGCTCGCCCTCGCACTGACGGGCTGCGGCTCGTCCAACGCCACCTCTGGTTCTGATGCCGGTTCCAGCAACTCTGACGACGCTAAGGTCGAGAAGGTCGACGGCTCCAAGGAGTACGCGCTCGTCAAGGACGGTACGCTGACCGTCGGCACCTCTGCCGAGTACGCTCCGTTTGAGTACAAGGATGACAACGGCGATTATCAGGGCTTTGACCTTGAGCTCATCAAGGCTATCGGCGACAAGCTGGGCCTGGATGTCGAGTATGTCAACAATGACTTTGACACGCTAGTTCCGGGTGTCGCTTCGGGTGCCAAGTATGACGTTTCCATCGCGGCTATCACCGACACGCCCGAGCGTGAGAAGGAAGTCACTTTCTCCGACTCCTACTACATGGACGATCAGGCTATCGTGACCAAGGTCGATAACACCGACATCACGGCCGACAACTACAGCGAGAAGCTCAACAACGCCGACGCCACCATCATCGTCCAGTCTGGCTCGACCGCCGAGTCCTTTGCCCAGGAGAACTTCCCCAAGGCCAAGATTGTCCCCTACAAGGACGCCACCGAGTGCTTCAGCGCCCTGCAGTCCGATAAGGGCGACGCCGTAGTCACCAACCGCTCCGTTGCTAGCCAGCTGACCGCCGAGCAGTTCAACACCTGTCAGACCATTAAGCAGATCAGCACCGGCGAGGAGTACGCCATCGCCATCAACCAGGGCAACACCAAGCTCAAGGACGACATCAACCAGGCCATCAAGGACCTGACCGACGACGGTACCGTTGACGCCCTCATGGCTAAGTACAACATCAAGTAAAATAACTACTTGATTGCGCGCGGGCCCTTTCCGTTTTGACGGAGAGGGCCTTTGCGCTTCTCTTGACGGAGAGCATTTCCGTCTCGTTTTGCCGGCAACTTCTACGATAGGAGCCACCTTGTCTCGACTGAACAAAGGGGCCGCGGAGCAGCATTTTCCACTGCCCGCCTTGCTCCAAAAGCTAGTCTGCGTCATGGCCGTGGCGCTCGCGCTGGTGTGCGCGGGGGCATATGCGCCCACGACCGCCCAGGCGCTTGAGACCGCAAAGATTACCGCCCGACCCAACACCGGTTCGGGCAGCGCTGTGGTCGGCGGTACTGAGACGCGCATTACCTGGGAGGTCCAAGCCGATGCCGATGAGGAGCTGAGCGGTCTTTCGCTGACGTTTGTCGACGGCACGACGTTTGGTACCGATGACACGCGATTGACGATGCTCTCGGGCGAGGATCTCATGGATCGTACGCCCATGAAGCCCACGTGCAAGGCTGACGGCCAGACGCTCAAGATCGACTTTGGCGAGACGGCGCCTGCCGGCGGCTTTTTCCGTGTCGAGGTCTATGGCGTGACCTTCCCCGTCGAGGGCGGCGATGAGGCCTTTAGCGGCACCTACACTTTGGCCGATGGTTCGACCAAGAAGATCTCCAAGATTCCTTCCGTCGAGATTAAGGGCGTGACGGCATTCGATAACTTTCTGGCCGACCTTAAGGAGCAGCCGTGGGTCGAGGCATGGAACTCCAATATGTTTCTTCGCCTGTTCTTGAACCCGGTCATTTTGGTTCAGAGCCTGCCGATCGTCTTTAAGGGCTTCCTTATGTCGCTCTCGATCGTGCTCGTGGCGTTTCCGCTGGCAATTCCCTTTGGCTTTGCCTTGTCGCTCATGCGCATCTCCAAGTCGCGCATCCTGCGTTGCCTTGCCGGCATTTATGTGAATATCATCCGTGGTACGCCGGCGTTCCTGCAGATCTACATCGCGTTCTTTGGCCTGCCGCTTGCCGGCGTCAAGGTGGACGACTATGTGTTGGGCGTCATCGTCATGGCCATGAACTCGTCCGCCTACCTGTGCGAGATCTTCCGCGCCGGTATTCAGTCGATCCCCAAGGGCCAAAACGAGGCCGCGCGCTCGCTGGGCATGAATGCCTTCCAGACGCTGCTCTACGTTATGATTCCGCAGACGTTCCGCAATGTCCTGCCTACGCTGACCAGCGAGTTTATCCTGCTTTACAAGGATACGTCGCTGCTCGCGGCCGTGGGCGTGGTCGAGATCGTCATGAACGCCCGCACCATCGTGGCCACGACGGGCTCCATCACGCCGTATGTGGTTGCCGCCCTGTTCTATCTGGTCATCACCCTGCCGCTTGCACGCTTGGTGAGCGGTCTTGAGGCGAGGCTTTTGGGCACGGCCGAAACCAAAAAGAAGCGTCCCACCAAGAGCGCCGGACAGGTTGTCGCGACGCCCGCCGACCATATCGCTGGTCTGTAAGGAGGTTCTATTATGAGCGAAACCAATAACTCGAACGAGGTCGTCGTCAGCATCAAGAATCTCCAGAAGGCCTTTGGCGATAACGTGGTCCTGCGCGATATCGATCTGGATGTGCACAAGGGCGAGGTCGTCGTAGTCCTGGGTCCTTCGGGCTCGGGCAAGTCGACGATGCTTCGCTGCATCAATCGTCTGGAGCATCCCACGAGCGGCTCGATCATCGTTGAGGGCGTGGATGTGTGTGCCAAGGGTGTCGACCTTAACAAGGTACGTACGCATCTGGGTATGGTGTTCCAGCAGTTCAATTTGTTCCCGCACCTGTCAGTCAAAAAGAACGTCATGCTCGCGCAGCAAAAGGTGCTCAAGCGCAGCAAGGAAGAGGCCGAGAAGATTGCCGTCGAGGAGCTGACCAAGGTCGGTCTTGCCGAGCGCATCGACTTTATGCCGAGCCAGCTCTCGGGCGGTCAGCAACAGCGCGTGGCGATCGCCCGCGCCCTGTCGATGAATCCGCACGTGATGCTCTTTGACGAGGCCACGTCGGCGCTCGACCCCGAGCTGGTTCGCGACGTTCTGGGTGTCATGCGCGACCTGGCACGCGACGGCATGACCATGATCGTCGTGACGCACGAGATGGGCTTTGCCCGCGATGTCGCCGACCGCGTGGTCTTTATGGACGGCGGCGTTATCGTGGAGGAGGGTACGCCGAGCGAGGTCTTCGACCACCCCAAGAGTGAGCGCACCAAGGCGTTCTTGGGCAATATCTCGTAGCGGCGCGTCGAGGTTATCGATATAACAAACGGGGATCGGATGTGAATATCCGGTCCCCGTTTTTGTTTGGGCATGAGCGACTGTTGTTGTACGGTACTCGGCTGTCAGTTGCCTTGCGACTTTCTGACTGCTTCGTTAGGCCAGCTCCGCTCCCAGGGCTTTGCAGGCCGCTTCGCCCTCGTCGTCGGGTGCGTCGTAGCAGATGACGGAATCTACGACGTTGACGCCGGCCTCGTCAGCGTCGGCCTTCCAGTTGTCCATCCATTCGCCCTCGGCCCACGAATAAGAGCCAAAGAGGACGACCTTCTTGTCGCCGAGAGCCTCCTTGACCTCGTCCCACATCGGCTGGAACTCATCGTATTCAAGCTCCTCGGAGCCCATGGCGGGGCAGCCGAAGGCAAAGGCATCGTAGTCGGCGGCCCTGTCGGCAGAGAAGTCGGCGCAGGGGATGACTTCCGCCTCGGCGCCCGCGGACGTGGTGCCTTCGGCGACAAAGTTTGCCATGGCCTCGGTGTTGCCCGTGCCGCTCCAATAGACGACGGCGATTTTGCTCATGTTGAGTCCTTTCGGTTGTGCGGCGTACGGCCGCGGCTTGTACGTTCTATCGGGTTGCCTGGGCAAGTTGCGCCAGGCTGCAGCCCTGCTGATAGACAAAGGTGAAGTATTGGGTGCAGGCACGGTAGGCATCAAACGTCGCAAGCGCCTGCTCGACATTTTCGTAGACCTTCCAGGCCCCAAAGACCTTGTAGTTCTCGCCGCGCTGGACGATAAACTCGTGCACGTCGTCGTAGGGATATCCAAGGAAGTAGCCTATTTCGTGCGGAAACTCGCAGGTGCAGTCTTTGCTGCAGCTAGCTTGCTGGGGTAGTGCGCATCGAGTCTGGCTACAGGCGCATTCCGCGGCGTTATTGCTTGCGAGCGTGATGCGCGATGCCAGGTGCGCAAGGCATAATGGCAGATTGTCGGTGTCGTAGCCCTCCTTGGCGAGCGCCGTTTTGGCGCGCGGGTCAGCAAGGTAAGTGGCGAGGCTATTAGGCCGATATGCGTACACGAGCGCTCCGCAGGGCCGCCAGACCAAAACACTCAGGTGGATGCCGAGCGGGTCAAGCTCGCGATTGCACTGGGCGATAACGTTGAGCAGGCGTACTCGGCGATCTGTGATTGGCGCGGTCGCGCCCGAACCATCCTGATGGGCGTAGACGCCGGGATAGGTAAAGAGCGATGCCGGCTTGATGCCCGCGAGTGTGGGGGAGCAGTTGCGCACGACTGCTGCCTGAAACGTTGGGATGTCTATGGTTCGAGTCACGGCGCTCCTTACGGATCTAAACTGTTAGCCTAGGAAAACTTATACACGAAAGTAAGCCTTGGTCAACTAAAAAGTAAGAAAAGGGAAACTAATTGATCGAACGGACATGGTTTTGGGTTAAGATGGGGATACCCCATGGGGGTATCTAGATAGGGCTACTTGAAAGGGTGGGCGCATGAATGACTTGCTCAATCCTGCGAATCTCATCGTGCTGGCCGTCATTGCCGTCGGCATGTTTTTTGGACTGCGCCGCATTGCCGCTTCGACACATGGGAAGAGTTGTTGCAGCGATGGCGCGAGCGGCAAGAAAGCCAAGAGGGTTGTGGTGGCAGACACCGACGAGTCCCACTACCCCTATAGCGATGAGCTGCTTATCGGCGGCATGAGTTGCGACGGCTGCGCTCAGAACGTGGCCAATGCCCTGAATGCGCTGGATGACGTGTGGGCAACGGTGACGTATACGGACCACACGGCACGCGTACGCTCGAAGCGCCCGGTTGATCGCGACACACTCGAGACGGCGGTGAGGGGTGCGGGCTATTACGTTATGAAAATGTAGGCGTTGCCCTCTCCGGTGGGTACCAGCCTCCTGCCCATTGTGACTATCGGCATCCAAAAATTTGCGCAAAAATAACCTTTAGATGCGGCAAAAGTGGAGTTTGGTGACGGTTTGCGCGGAATTCGCTACCAATCGAGCATCTATTAACCCGTCCAAAAAAATACAGGTGTATATTTATACGCTGATTATTGCTGTGCTCAGATTGCAATTAACCGTGGACAGAAATGAAGAATGCTAAAACTGGGCTTTAGGACAGGGGAGGCTATAACCTTATGAGACGAGTGGGAACACTTGGCTTGGTGGCAGCGCTTGCCGCTATCTTGGTATCGCCGCTGCCGGCGCACGCCGAAGACGCATCGGGTGCCGTTACCTACAATGCGGGAAATGGGTATTCCTTTGAGAAGCTCTCGCATCCTGCGGTAGGAACGTCGCAGCCGGATGGCATCGTCGACTACCAGGGTGACGGTGCCGTTGCCGTTCCGGGCGCCGATGGTAACACGGCCAACAACGAAGGCGATCGAGGCCAGAGCTACACTTGGGCGGCTGCGAGCTATGGTGACTGGCTTTATGTGGGCACCTGCTATGCGGCGATGGGCAACACGCTTACGCTCATGAACGGCACGCTGGGCGATTCCTTTGATGCCGAGACCATGCGCCTGACGCTGGAGGCCATGTTTAACGGCACCTTCTTCTATGGACAGCAGAAGGAGGACGGCACGGCCGACAAGGACAGCGGTGGCATCTTGGTCAAGATCAATACCAAGACCGGTGAGACCAAGCTGCTGCTCTCTGATTCGCTCAACGGCGTCGCTCCTTTGTTCCGCAATGCCGTGAGCTATAAGGGCAAGCTCTATTTCTGCGGCAGCGTCAGGACCAATGGCGGCAAAAGCGGCCTGCCTGCTGTATATGAGATCGATCCTAAGACGGATGAGTGGAAAGTTGTCTATCAGGGGCTTTCGAGCATGCAGGATTACGGTGCTGCCTATAAGCAGGGCATTTCTACTGGTATCCGCGGCATGTGCGTTCATGATGGCCAGCTCGTCATCAGTAATGTGGGTAAAGACGCGGCCGGTAACTTTGTGTCGACAATCCTGACGTCGTCTGACCCCTCGAAGGGCCAGGACAGCTTCACCGAGATTGCCAACTCGGAGACGCTGTTTGGCTATCCGGCGATTCGCTATCAGGACAGCATCTACGGCGGTGCCATTTGGGATATGGTCTCGTACAATGGCCATCTCTATGCGACCATCTGCACCGGTACGCCCGAGAACGCTCCCGATGATAATTCCATGCAGTCGTTTGCCATGGTCCGTGGCGACAAGAACGCCGACGGCAGCTATACGTGGACTCCGATTGTCGGCGACCAGGAGGCGGACGGTGCAAGGTACTGCTTTGGCATCGATCCTGCCCGTACCCGTTCTGGCGCTGCCAACCTCATCGTCTACAACGACTACCTCTATATCGGTGAATACAACGACGAGGAGATTGCTCTCGAGCGCATCCTGTTCAACAAATCAAACACCGAAGAGAGCGGCAAGAGCAGCATGGGCGGCGTTGACTGCTCGTTTGTGAATGCCAATCTTGAGCAGTCGGTCAACATCTATCGCATGGACAAGGACGAGAACATGGAGCTCGTCGTTGGCGATCGCACCGACATGTTCCCCGAGGGCGGTATTTCCGGCCTGACTTCGGGCTTTGGCCGAAACGAGAACCAGTACATTTGGCGCATGCAGAAGTTCGACGGCAAACTGTATATCGGTACCTTTGATACCGCGAGCCTGCTTGAGCCGATCGGCCAGTTCTCTAATGGCGACATTATCGATATGACGCCCGAGGAGTGGGCCTCTCAGGTTCAGCGCCTTAGGGACCTGCTCAATCACCTGCTCGACAAGAAATCGCCTGACGACCCCATCGTTCCCGTGAACACGCTTGCGGACGATGATTCAAACGAGGCCGCCGAGGTCGATGACGAGAAGGCTGAGGCCGTCGAGGTCGATGACGAGAAGACCGAGGTTGCTAAGGGCTTTGGCGACCTGAACGATGCGCTAGAGGATGCCACGGGCGATCTTTGCGATCAGACCGCGACGATGTCCGCGGACGTTGAAGACGACGCCGCTTATGTCCAGAAGATCGATAGCGAGATCGCGTACTTCAAGTCCTTTGCCGATCAGTATCAGGACATGCTCGATAGCTATGAGAGCCTGAAGCAGCAGTACGAGGATGCCTATGGCACCGAGCTGCCGAGCGATATTCAGGATGCGCTCGATAAGCTGCTGAGCGAGGAGAACCTCAAGAAGTTGCAGAGTGTGCTTACGTGCATGTGTTACCTTCGCGATGCCGAGCGTGGCTTTGATATGTATGTGACCGAGGACGGCGTGAACTTTACGACGCTGACGACCAATGGCTTTAACGATCCGTATAACCATGGTCTGCGCACCTTTGCGGTGACCAACCAGGGTCTGTGCCTTGGTACCGCCAACCCGTTCTATGGCTGCCAGGTTTGGATCCAGCGCAAGGAGAATTCGGAGAATCCGATTGATCCTGGTACTCCGGATCCGACGGAACCCACCGATCCTTCTCAGCCGGGTGGCGGCGATCAGCCTGGTGGCAGCCAGACGGGCGGCAACGACCAGTCGAGCAGCACCACGACGACAGTTTCGACGACCACCAAGAAGGCTCCGAAGGATGGCTCGCTGCCTCACGCTGGTGACTCGACCCTCACGCTGGTCTTGGGATTGCTGGTTGCAGCTGCCGCAGTGCTTGGCATTGCCCTCGTCTTGCGCAAGCGTTCTCGTCGCTAGGCTCGACCACGCAGCTCGATGCCTTGGATATCGTCGAAGTTGATGGCGATATCCCTGAGTTTGAGCAGCTTGAATGCGGGTAACACTTCGTCGAGAATGCCCGTGCGAGCGCGATAGCCGTACATATCGTAATAGGTGACGCGCACCAAGTCGCCGCGTTTGAGGCCCTCGAGCTTTTGCGAAAGCTCGAGGGCTTTCTCTTCCGTGAGCTCACATTTTGGTTCGACGGTGATCTCTTGCTTGCGCACGAGTTCGTAGTATCCCGTGAGGGCGGCAAAGGGCATAAACTGCGCGGCACGGCCGGCGCGGACGGCGCCGTTGGCGGTGAGCTTTGGGTCGGCGGAGCGACGTCTTCCCTCGGGGTCCGCTAGGCGTTCAAAAGGTGTTGGTGGCCGCATCGGCTGTTGTTGGGACTTAGGCACGGTGTCCTCCAACTTGGTCGTTGCGTTCGCGCGCGGTGGCGCCGGCGGTAAAGCTTAATCCTTTGACGAGCGCGTTCTTGCCGTACTTGCCTTTCACGGCCAGGACGGCGCGCGCCAGGTCGCGCTCGCGCTCATCTGCCTCGATATCGCTAAATAGGTCGATGGTGGCAAATTCCTCGGGCATGAGGTTGCCAAAGCCCAGGTTGATGCGCTTGACGGGGCGTTTGGGGTCGACAGTCTGCGCCCAGAGCTCATCGAAATAGCCCATGATCTTCTTAAACGAATTGGTACGCTCGGGCAGCTTTCGCGAGGCGTTAGAGTGCGCAAAGAGTGCGGCATAGCCACCACGCGGTTTGCCGCCATGCTCTCCCACAAAGATGCCATCGATTGCCTGCGCCTCACGCACCAAGCGCCGCCGTTCGTCATCGCGCTGGACGGGCTTGGGTGCACGGGGCGCGAGCTCGGGGCCGGCGGTTACGGTGGGTTCGATGCTCGACGTGCTCGAGCGTAGGTGTCCGCATCCGTCCACATATTGCGCTGTACCGCTGGCATCGAGGCGGCGTATGTCGGCGTGCTCGCTTGCATAGCCCACAAAGAGCGAGATGCTGTTGCACACCACGTGCTTGTCGATCAAATCCAGCACGGCGGCATCGACCATTTCGCGCAAGACGGTGTAGGCCTGCTCGTAGGCATAGCCCTTCGAGAGCACCTGCCCCGTGGTGGTCGAGGTCGCTTGTGGGCGATAAGCTTGGATATCGGCGATGGTTGTCGGCTCACGCCCGAAGGCGTGGTCGATAAGATATTCGGCATTGACGCCGAGCTCGTCGTAGAGCAGGTTCTCGTCGAGTGCGGCGACGCCCATTAGGTCGTAGACGCCGTATTTCTCGAGACGGGCCGCCACGCCGGGGCCGATGCCCCAGATGTCGGTGATGGGGCGATGGGGCCAGATCTCCTTGCGAAAGGTCTCGTCGTCGAGTATGCCGATACGGCTGGGCACGTGCTTGGCGGTAATATCGAGTGCAACCTTGGCCTGGAATAGGTTGGGGCCGATGCCGACCGTCGCCGTGATGCCGGTGCGCGCCAGGACCTCGTCGCGCAGTATGCAGGCGAAGCCTTCCGCATCGGTGTGATAGAGGTCCAGATAGGGCGTCACGTCGATAAAGCACTCGTCAATTGAGTAGACGTGAACGTCTTGCGGACTGACGTATTTCAGGTAGATACCGTAGATCTGCGCCGACACCTCCATGTAGTGCTGCATGCGCGGTACGGCCTTGATGTAGTCGATGCCATCGGGTATTTCGAACAGGCGACAGCGATTGTGAATCCCTAGGTCCTTCATGGCCTGCGTGATAGCGAGACAGATGGTCGTGCGTCCGCGCGATTCGTCGGCAACGACCAGGTTGGTGGTGAGCGGATCGAGCCCACGATCGACGCACTCGACGCTGGCATAAAACGTCTTGAGGTCGATACAGATGTAGGTGTGCTGCTCGTGCGCCATCTGTGCCCTTTCGTCAAACACATGTTCTTATCGAATACCTGTTCGATAATACCCGCTCGACCGGACACCGTCAAAACCTACCAAAAAGGGACAGGTTTTTTTGGTCGGTTTACCGAGTGCTTACGGTGGGTCGGTAGCCTTAATGTGTTAAATACGCTGAGGGGGTATGGATGACCATAGGTATGGGTGATCTTGCACTTTTGATACTGTTCGTGCTGTGCCTTGCGATCTTTGTTTACCTGCTGATCAAGGTCCTCAAAGGACGGGCTATAAGAATCGATGAGGTGGGATACTTGCTGCTTGTCGAGAGGCTTCGGTCGCCGGTGTTGACGGCCGCGATGAAAGCCGCCTCGAGTTTGGCGTCGCTGCCGTTTGTCGTCGGTGTGCTAGCCGCGGCGATGCTGTGGGCGCCCAATTGGGCCCATGTTGTCTGGGCCGCCTTCAATGTCGGTGCTATCAGCGCAATCGACCAGCTGTTAAAGGTACTTGTGCGTCGACCTCGTCCACAGGGATTTCGGCTTGTCGAGGCACCGGGGCTGAGCTTCCCCTCGGGCCACTCGATGGCGGCCATGGCGTTTTATGGCTATGGCATATGGTTGGTGCGGTGTGGCGTGTGTGGCCTTCCGTTCGGCGCCGCCATCGAGGTTGCACTTGCGTGCGTCATCCTTGCGGTGGGAGTCAGCCGTGTCTATCTGGGCGTGCACTACGTTTCGGATGTGCTGGGCGGGTTTTGCCTGTCTTTTGTCTGGCTCATCCTGTTCGTGCGTCTTGGCCCTTGGATTTTGACCGCCTAATTGTCGCAACTGGACGCCATGTCGGATCGAATCTGATTTTAACGCAGCCCTAAAGAGCGCGAAACAGCTCGGAAAAGCTCGCTTCGTAGCATGAGCCTAACGATCGATACCACCATAAAGCACGGAAGGGTTGTGGGGACAATGGTCAACTATGGGTTTGGTATGCCGACGCGCTTGGTTGCGGATGGGGATGTGGCTCGCTGGTGCGGACGATTGGTTGCCCACTATGGCGGCACCAAGGCACTGGTCGTGCTGGGAGGCGACAAGCACACGCGTGATGAGCTTGTTTCGGCGGCGCTGGGCTCGCTCGATCGCGCCCTGCTCGAACGCATACTCTTTCGTTGCGGCTTGGTCGGGGGCGACGGGGGAGACGATTTGGTCGATGAGGCCGTAGCCCTGGCGACCGATGAGGGCGTGGATTTTGTCCTGGCGATCGGCGATGCCGATACGGCGAGCTTTGTGCGCGAACTTGCTCGTCGCATGGCCGTGCTCGATGCCGGCGAGGACGGCTTTGTTCCCTACGGATGTATCGTCTCCGAGGGAAAAGTGCCCGCCGTTGTGGGTGCCGGCGAGGTTCCCGTTTTTGCCATTATCGCACCCGAGCTGTTGGAGGGCATCGGCTCTCCCTTGCGCGAGCTGCTCGGCAGCGTATGCGCCGCGGCATAATGGCTCACCAGGAAGGGGCAGGTAAATTATGGTAGGTAAAGCGTTTGACCTGCCAAAATAAACCTGCCCTTTTTTGGTCGGTCGCCGTTCGGGGGCCGATTGGCAACGCTCGCTGATTACGGTCTTGACCTGCGTTAGAATAGGGGCATCTGATTATCCGGGCGCATGGAGGTGTGTGCCCGTATGCTGAGGAGGACTTTATGGCAACTGTTGCCGCACCTATCGACGCTACGTCGACCGCCGCTTGGAAGGCGCTCGAGGCCCATCAGGAGAAGCTCGAGGCCGAGGGCATCGACCTCAAGGCCTGGTTCGCTGCTGACGCCGACCGCGTGAATAAGTTGAGCTTTGACGCCGGCGACCTGCACTTCGATCTGTCCAAGAACCTGGTGACCGATGAGACCGTCAAGCTGCTGTGCGATCTTGCCCGCGAGGTGAAGCTCGAGGAGCGCCGCGACGCCATGTTCTCCGGCGAGCACATCAACACCACCGAGGACCGCGCTGTTCTGCACACCGCACTTCGCCGTCCGGCAAGCGAGAAAGGCCAGCTCATCGTTGACGGCCAGGATGTCGTCGCCGACGTGCACGAGGTCCTCGACCGCATGTATGCCTTCGCTGAGCGCGTGCGCTCCGGTGAGTGGAAGGGCGTAACTGGTAAGAAGATCGAGCACCTGGTGTCCATCGGCATCGGTGGCTCCGATCTGGGCCCGGTCATGGCTTACGAGGCTCTGCGCCCCTATGCCGACGCCGGTATCGACTGCCGCTATATCTCCAACATCGACCCCAACGACCAGGCCGAGAAGCTCCGCGGTCTGGACCCCGAGACCACGCTCGTGATCATCGTTTCCAAGACCTTCACCACGCTTGAGACCCTCACCAACGCTCGCGAGGTCAAGACCTGGATGCTCGAGCAGCTCAAGGCTCAGGGCGCCATCGACGGCTCCGAGGAGCAGAACGCCGAGGCCGTGGCAAAGCACTTCGTCGCCGTTTCCACCGCACTCGAGAAGGTCGAGGCCTTCGGTATCGACCCCGCCAACGCCTTCGGCTTCTGGAACTGGGTCGGCGGCCGCTACTCCGTCGACTCCGCCGTGGGCCTGTCGCTGATCGTCGTGCTCGGCCCCGAGCGCTTCCAGCAGTTCCTCGAGGGCTTCCACGCCATCGACGAGTACTTCTGCAACACGCCGCTCGAGAGCAATGCCGTCGCGCTGATGGGCCTGCTCAACGTCTGGTACGTCAACTTCTTCGGCTCCAAGAGCCACGCCGTGCTTCCGTACTGCCAGTATCTGCACCGCTTCCCGGCCTACCTGCAGCAGCTCACCATGGAGTCCAACGGCAAGCACGTTCGCTGGGACGGCAGCGCTGTGACCTCCGATACCGGCGAGATCTTCTGGGGCGAGCCCGGCACCAACGGCCAGCATGCCTTCTACCAGCTGCTGCACCAGGGCACTGTGGTGGTTCCGGCCGACTTCATCGCCTTCGCCAATACTGCCAACCCTGCGACCGATAGCGGCCAGGACGTGCATGAGCTGTTCCTGGGCAACTTCCTGGCCCAGACCAAGGCGCTCGCCTTTGGCAAGACGGCCGACGAGGTTCGTGCCGAGGGCACGCCCGAGCAGATCGTCCCGGCCCGCTGCTTTGAGGGCAACCGTCCGACGACCTCGATCTTCGGCGACACGCTGACCCCGTTCGCACTCGGTGAGCTCATTGCCCTGTACGAGCACATCACGTTTGTCGAGGGCACGGTCTGGGGCATCGACTCCTACGACCAGTGGGGCGTCGAGCTGGGTAAGCAGCTTGCCAAGCAGATCACCCCTGCCTTCCACGACGACGCCGCCAAGGCCGAGCAGGACGCTTCGACCCAGGCGCTCATTGAGTTCTACCGCGCTCACCGCAAGTAGTCGCTGCTGTTAACGCATCGCGCCTTATAGTCAGGGGCCCGTATCCTATCGGATGCGGGCCCCTTTGCTTTGCCGTGGTCCCGGGGCGCACGGCCTTTGTGGAACATCGCCGGGGCGCCGCGCGCTGCGAGAACCCTGCGCCTAGATCTCGGTCTCCGCATGGCCTCGCTGCGCCTCGGGCAGCTCCCCGTAGAGCGGATGGTCTTCGAGCCTAAAGCGCTCGACCTGTTCGGGAGTGCGACCGCGTACAAAGAGCCACGAGCGATCGATCGGCGTCGCCATGAGCGTGCTGGGCAGCGCGTCGGCGCGGTCGGAAAACACCCGAGCACTCTCGGGATCCTGGAACGCCAGCACCAGATGCGTGTCGCAGTTGCCCATGATGGAGCGTGCGCGTGCCTCGCCATAGAGCTCATCGAGCTGGTTGGTCGACTGCAGCAGCAGCGTTGCCCAGATGTTGCGGCTTCGGATAATCGAGAGCACGTTGTCGATCTGGGGGATCTGCAGATTTGCGAAGTCATCGAGCATAAAGCGCACGGGCACGGGCAGGCTGCCGTCGGGCTGCCTATCGGCCTCACGAATGAGGCCCATAAACGCCTGCGAAATAAAGAGGCCGGTCAGCGGATCGAGATTGCGGTCAATATCGCTCACGGTTACAAACAGGGCGCAGGGGGTGTGTCCCATGGAAGCGAAGTCCACCTGATGGCACTCACGATAGAGCTGTGCCGCACCGTCGAACCCCAGACACATGACCTTTTCGGCAAGGATGCCGACGATGCTCGCGTGCATGCGCTCGGCATTTTGCGTAATGGCGTAGCGCCGCCATAGCGAGAGGGCATAGCTTTGGGGGTCGGTCGTGATCAGGTCGTCAAACAATCGACCCGTGGCACCGTCCTGCAGGTGCTCGATCAGCTTGATGACCGAGCTGATCGTCTGCTCGTCGGCGGGTAGCTGTTCGGTGACGTAGGCGATAAGACACGACAGCAGGTTTGCCGCCGCATGATCCCAAAAAGGCTGGTTGTTGTCCTCGATGGGGCAGATGGCCTTTGCCACCGAGAGGATGTCCTGCTGGTTGGGCCTGCCGTCCGCCTTGCGGCGAATGTGCCTCAGGGGGTTGTAGCCGCAGCGCTCGATGCCGGGCGCAAGGGCCGGGACGGTGTTGAGGTCGGCGAAGTTGAGGCATTGCACGCGGTAACCGTGGGCTGCCAGCACGGGTCCTACTTCGCGACAGAGCGTGCCTTTGGTGTCGAGCACGATGTAGCTTGCGTTCATTTGCAGCAGGTTGGGCTTGAGGACGTTTCGGGTCTTGCCGGCTCCCGAGGGGCCGATCACAAGTGCGTTGTTGTTGAGTCCCGTTTGGCGGGTGTCGCAGGAAAGCGTTCGATCCTTGGAGAGGATGGTGGACGATGCGGACTCAGATGCGGCGAGGCGGCTGGCGAGGTTAGACATGGGCGACCTCCTTGGTGGTCGAGAGGATTTCGTGGGCAAAGCCGAGCTCGACGGCGCGCTTGGCCGAAAGGTAGGTGTCTTTTGCAGTGAGAGACTGGATGCGCTTGGGCGTGAGGCCGCTGCGGTCCGAGAGGATTTGCGTGAGGGTCTTGCGGGTCTGCATGAGACGCCGGCTGGTTTCCTGTAGCGCAAGTGCCGAGCCGCCTGCCCCCTGGGGGATCAGCGGGTCGTGAATCATGAGCTCTGCATGGGGCGCCATACGGCGATCGTCGCCGCCCATAAAGATCACGGCGCCCATGGACGCGGCGAATTCCAGGCAGACGGTGCGGATGGGGCACGATGCGAGGCGCATGGCGTCATAGATCGCAAGGCCCGATCGCACGCTTCCGCCGGCGCTGGCGACAAATATGGTGATGGGGCGGCTGGGGTCGGTGGCATCGAGCAGGCGGATCTGCTGGCATAGGTCGTGGGCCATCGGGGTTTCGATGTTTCCCATGACGGAGAGCTCGCGACGGGCGAGCATCTCATCGTAAATGCTGGTGAGCGTGATACCTCGGGCGGATTCACGCATGGTGAGGGGGCTGATGATGGGGGAATGATTGGTGTCCATGAGGACTCCTTTCTGTTGGTTGTGTTGTGGAATAGGATTGTTGCCCGCGGAGGGGCTGGCGGGCTACAGGGTTCGTCCGAGCCTGAGATCGAGCTCGGTTGTGGGGCAGGCTGCCTGTTCGTGCGGCTCGCAAGCGCCAAGGGCTCCAAAGCGATGGAGCGTTGCGGCGGGCGTGGTGTAGGCGAGCCGCAGCTGATGCTCGACAGGGGCACATCCGTCATTTTTGTAATGAGCCGCGTAGTACTGCGCGATGCTGGCGTTCATCTCGCTGCCATTGCGATGGCGCTCAAACTGGCGTCTGCAGGTCTCGATGATCTTTGCTACCGACTTGGGTGCCGTCGCGGGAACAAGGGCGAGATAGCCCTCAAATAGCTCGTTGATGCTCAGGAGGCACAGCAGGTCAATCAGCGTCCTTATGGCTGCTCCCTCGGCGGAAAAGTGCGCGGTCATGCGGTTATATCGGTTGCGGTCGACGATGGCCGCATGGGGTCTTGGAGTTTTCTGCCCCGTGGTCCCGGGCTTTTGCCGCGCCCGTGTATTGAGCTCGACGTTGCAGCGCTTGAGGCCGTCCAACGGAAGGAACAGTGCGGTGCGCAGGGTGTTCCGCTTGCTTTCGAGTTCATGACGCTCGTCGGGTTCCCATTCGAGCTTGAGTTTCGTGTCGAGCGCCGTAAGCATATGGGCTAGGCAGCCTACGGTAAGAACGTACGAATCGTTGTCGCGTTTTGGGGCATAGGGGTCTGTCAGCTTGCGAATGTCGGGGTCCCCCATGATCTTTGTGCAGTGCTTCAGCAGTTGAGGGCGGTCGGCCAAGATCGTCGCGAGCGGTAGCGACGCGTAGTTCTTGATGGTCGCGGCGGCAAAGGTGGCGTCATATTCGTTTGCATATGCTCGCTCAATGCGGGCATCTAGAATGCTTTTCTTATCGCCGTCTTCAGCGTGGTGGTTTGTCATAGCTTCTCCAATCGGTTGATGTTCGTGCTGTTTGTTGATGTGTTGGTTGTCGTGAGTGATGTGCTTGCCGTGGGTGATGTGCTGACGTTGGGGTGCTATGCGGTTTTCAATGAGCCCGTGAGGCAGTTGCTGCAGGGGCGGGATGGAACGGCCCATGCAAGGCGGAAGGCATCGTGCTCAAAATCGAGACAGCAATGCCCTGGGTGCCTCACATGTGGCAGTTACCTCATTAAGTTGTCATTGCGTTTGGGGTTGTACTTTGCCGATCTTCTTTCTCTTACACGCTGAAAACTGAAACTGAATATGCTCGATCAAACGATGACCACCGGAGCGGTCATCTTTAAAGTACGTTCGTTTTGCTGATTTGACAAGAACTAATTTTGATTTTTTTCTACGGGATGAAATGAGATTTGTGGAACGGTCGCGATTGGTGTCGCCAGCTTTGCATGTGGTGGCTCGGCGTTTGGGCTGGAACGACTGAGCCCCGAGATGGCGTCCCGTTCATGTTTGAGACAATATATGACTTTTTGCCCGTTGCAAACAGAGTCGCGGTGGGTGTTCTGTATGATGGCTCAGACAAGGTTGTTCAATGACAGGGAGGCATATATGGCAATCAAAGCCATCGCAATGGATATCGACGGTACGCTCACCAACGACCAGAAAGTGATTAGCCCGCGTACGCGCGAGAAGCTGCTCGCGGCGCAGGAGTCGGGCATTAAGCTCATTTTGGCTTCGGGCCGTCCCGCATGGGGGCTGCACGCCTTGGCGCAGGAGCTCGACCTTCAAAACCATGACGGTCTGCTGGTGGCCTTTAACGGCGCTCACGTCGTCGATGCCCAGACCGACGAGGTGCTGTTCGATCAGGCTATGCCTGCCGACGAATTGCATCGCCTGATTGATCACCTGCGTAATTTTGACGTGATCCCTATGATTTCGCTCGGTCGCGATCTGCATGTCGAGGACTCGTATCATTGCATGATCACGCTGCCTGACGGCTCGCAGAAGAATATCGTCAAGTATGAGCGCGACGCGTGCGATCTTAAGATTCGCGAGGTGGAGAGCCTGCATGAGGTCGCTGATGCTTATCCCGTGGACAAGCTACTCACTGCGGGCGACCCGGCCTATCTGCAAGCGCATCACGAGGAGATGTATGCGCCCTTTAAGCAGACGCTTTCGGGCATGTTTACGGCTGACTGGTACTTTGAGTACACGGCGCCCGGTATCGACAAGGCCCGTGCGCTTGAGGGTGCCCTGCCCAAGCTCGGCATCGATGCCAGCGAGGTCGTATCGTTTGGCGACGGCCAGAACGACAAGTCCATGATTGAGTGGGCGGGTACCGGTGTTGCCATGGGTAACGCCGTCGACGAGGTCAAGGCTGTGGCCCAGATGGTGACCGCCAATAACAACGAAGACGGTATTGCGGTGGCGCTGGATAAGCTGCTGGGTTAGAATCGCCGATAATGCATGGTTCGGGCGCCTGCTTACAGGCGCCCTTTTGTTAGGGAGGGTGCCGTGTCCGCATTTCCGTTCGACGCCGTTATCTTTGACATGGACGGCGTGATTGTCGATACCGAGTATTACTACCTGGGCGAGACTGCCGCGTTTGCCAAGGAACTTGGGCTTAATCTGACTCAAGAGGAGTTGAATGGGCAGGTCGGTACCTCGCATCAGTTCTTCCTGCATATGCTGGTCGATTGGTTTGAGCGCGCCGGTAAGGGGCATTTTACTGGTGAGGAAGCGTTGGCCCGTTGGGACGAATGGGCGCATAAGCGTCCGCGCGACTATCAGGCTTTGATTAACCCAGGCGCCGTGGATACGATTCGAGAGCTGCCGCGCCGTGGCGTTCGCGTGGCGCTTGCCAGCTCGTCTCCCATGGTTAGCATCAATGAAGTGCTCAATGCGTGCGGGCTGTCGGATGCCTTTGAGTATGTGGTGAGCGGCGAGCAGTTTAAGGAGAGCAAGCCCGAGCCCGACATCTACCTGCATGCGCTGGACCTGCTGGGGCTGCCTGCGAATCGCTGCTGCTGCGTTGAGGATTCGGTGCCTGGCATCACCGCTGGCAAGCGAGCCGGTCTGACAGTCATTGCCAAGCGCGAGGAACGCTTTGGCTTTAGCCAGGATGCCGCGGACAAGATTATCGACCAGCTGCCGGAGCTGCTCACGCTTTCTTAGGAGTGCGGTAGTTGCGCGTTTTTCGGGTCTGATGAGTAAATAGCCAACATTTTGGTGCGGCAGCAAGCATACTTTATGCTAATGCGGGCTCAAGGGCTTGTTGAATGCCCCTGAGCCCGCTTTAGACTTAATTGTGCTTGGAGAGGGTAAATGCCACCGACTAAAGGGCTAACTGACGGTAAAGCAGCGATACCGCTGTACCAACAGGTTATCGATATCATTAAAAACGAAATCAACTCCGGCGCCTACAAGGCAGGGGCGCGGATACCCAACGAATTCGAATTGGCTGAGAGCTATAAAGTTGGCCGCGTTACCGTGCGACGCGCTATTGAGGAGCTCGTCCAGCAGGGCTATCTAACGAAGCGACAGGGGAAAGGCACGTTTGTCAATGCCCCCAAGCTCAAGCGCAAGATTCGCCAGAAGGATGACGTCCAGAGTTTTTCGGACGCATGCCGCGTTAACGGAATGGAACCGGGGGCGTGTGTCATTTCGAGAAAGATACTGCCGGCGGATTCCACCGAAGCGCAGTTCTTTGGTGTTCCCGTTGGAACTGACTTGATTTGCGTTGAGCGCGTGCGCACTGCCGATGGCGTCCCTGTCATGCTCGAGAACAACATATACGTTTACGAGGACAACGCCTATCTATCAACGGCACCTCTATCTAACCAATCCATTTTTGAGTTCGTGCGCAACCGGACGGGCCGCACGCCCGCGTTTACCGACCCGTGCACGCTCGAGATCGCGTGCGCGTCGCCCGAGGTCGCTCGACTGTTGGCAGTTCCCGTTGGCGAACCCTTGTTTTATATGGAAGCCTTCTTTTTCGATGAGCAGCGGCGGCCGTTTATCATCGGTCGTCAGCGGATCGTTGGGTCTCGCTACGTTTTTGACATCTAGGACATTGCGAATGGAAACGCCCGGTGGATCATCTCACCGGGCGTTTCCATACCGTTCACGGCGCAAACGCAACCGTTCAACCGCGTTGCGGCAATCAGTTTGAAATTATCTTGATGAAGGAAAAAGCTGCTGGTAATCTATGGGACGTCATAGAACGTTTGCATTGTGCAAACGTTGAAGCGAGATGCGATGCAGTCTCGAGTTCTTTGGAGGTATCTATGTCAGATACGAAGGCGAAGAAGACAAACAGACGTTTTAAGTTCAAATTACCGCATGTCTATACGATCATGTTCTTGCTGATCGTTGTCTTTGCGGTCCTGACTTGGATCGTTCCCTCTGGTCAGTATCAACGCAAGACGATTTCGACAGCGGCGGGCGAGCGTGAAGTCGCCGTTGCTGGAACCTATGAACAGGTCGATAAGAACTACACCGATTCCGAGACCGGCGAGACCATCAATCTGGGCCAGGATATCTTCGCGGTTCTGCAAGCGCCCACCAAGGGCATCCAGGAGGCTGCCGACGTCGTTGCGTTCGTCTTATTGATTGGCGGATCGTTCGCGATCATCACCAAGACCAACGCTTTGAATGCCGGCATGAGCCGTGTGATTAAAAAGCTCAAGAACAAGGACATCCTCATCATTCCCATCACGATGACATTGCTGTCCATTTGCGGCACTACGTTTGGTATGTCTGAGGAAGCCCTGCCGTTCTATGCCATCTTCATTCCCATCATGATGGGTATCGGTTATGACTCGATGACGGCATTCATCATCTGCTTCCTTGGTCCTAACCTGGGATATTGTGCTTCGACCATCGACCCGTTTAATGTTTTGATCGCCCAAGGCATCATTGGCATCGAGGGTAATCCGCAACTGTGGCTGCGCGCCGTTTCTTGGGTTATCTTCACTGCCGTCGGTATCGCATGGGCCATGCGCTACGCCATGCGCGTCAAGAAAAACCCCGAGTCGTCCATTGTGTACGAGGACGATAAGCTCAAGCGTATTGAGTTTTCCGTGACCGATGCCTCCATCGAGGAAGAGTTCACTATCCGTCAGAAGCTCGTGCTCATCGATTTTGCTTGCGGTATGGGCATTATCGTCTGGGGTCTTGTTACCCAGGGCTGGTACATGAATGAGATTTCCGCCGTGTTCCTTGGCATGGGCTTGCTTGCCGGTATCCTGGGCGGTCTTGACCAGCAGACAATCGCAGAGGAGTTCGTTAAGGGTCTCGCCGACTTTGCGTACGCTGCCATCGTTATCGGTATCGCTCGCGGTATTCTGGTCATCGCCGAGGGCGGCATGATCATCGACACCATCCTCCAGGCGCTCGCTACCGCGCTCGCCGGCGCACCCGCCGCCGTCTACACCACGTTTATGTATATCGTCCTTGGCCTGCTCTCTTTGCTGGTTCCCTCGAGTTCTGGCCTGGCGGCGCTCACCATGCCCGTTATGGGCCCCCTGACCGAGCTCATGGGCCTCAATCCCGAGGCAGCCGTCACCGCGCTCCAGTTTGCCAACCAGACCATCAACACCATCAGCCCCGTGGCGGGCATGACGGTCGCCGGTCTTGCCGTGGCTAGGATTTCGTTTGGCCAATGGTGGAAGACCATTTGGAAGTTCTTCATCTTCATGGTCGTGTTTGGCTTGGTCATTACTGCCATTTCCGGCATGCTTCCGGCGTAGGTGGTTGTGATGTCTGATCGTTTGACGGTCCTGACGTCTAAGAGCGTCTTTACCGGTACGGGGGACCTGCCGTTTGAAGGTTTCGTAGCGGTCCGTGGCAATCGAATTGAGGCTGTTGGCACCAAGTGTGAGCTAGCTTCGTATTTGACCCAGGCGGACGAGGTAGTTGACCTGGGCGACCGCACCGTCATGCCTGGCCTGATCGATGTGCATACCTTCTATACAGGCTGGGCGCTGCGGACGTTGGGGCCTGATCTGTCCGGCATCGCTGATGCCAAAGAGGCCGTGTCGCTCTTGCGTGCATGGAAAGAAGATCGTCCGGATTGCGCGGCGGCTTTTGGCCACAACCTACCCGAAACGTTGGCATCGGATGCCGAGAACGCAAATACAGCAGCTGTGTTTGACGAGTGTTTTGGCGATATCCCCGTCGTCTGCTTTACACCGGGCGCGGATACCTGTGTTCTCAATGCTGCCGCCAGTGCGCGATACGGCTTCACACCCCAGGCGTGCTATGCCGAGAAGATCTGGCGCATGATGAGCGATTTCCTCGCGCTGCCCGAGGTGCGTGCAGGGTATTCGGACTACATGAGCATGCTTAACGAACGCGGCGTTACCGCCATCAAGGAGATGGCGTTTGATGACTACTACGGCTTTGCCGACGAAATGGCTCGCCGTGAGGAATCTGGTGAGCTGACGGTTCGCGTCTCTATGATGTCGCAGCCGGTGGGTGCCGGTGCAAATCTGGCATATGCCCGCGAGGCACGAGAGCGCTTCCGGGGACCGTTCGTTCGTTTTTCTGGCTTCAACCGTATGACCGATCGCGGCGTATGGGCGGGGCTTGCCGAGATGATTGACCCCTATGCGGACTCGGCCGATGCGGGCGCTGCCGGTAAGACGGTCGTCGAGGAGCCAGAGTGGGATCTGATTGAGAACGAGCTGCGTGCAATTGATGCTGACGGCTTCCGATATTCCTTGCATTGCCAGGGCGATGGCGCCGTTCGTCGCACCGTGGCGTTCTATGCCTCGCTGCCTCGAGACGAGCATGGACGGATGCTTCGCCGCCATGCGATTACCGATCTCGAGAACTCTGACCCGACCGATCTTGTCGAGTTTGGCAAGTTAGGTGGAATTTGCGAGGTCTATCCGCAGATTCTGACGCTGGACCGGCGCGAGGATTGCCTGTCGATGATGCGTCGACAAATTGGCGAGACGCGACTTTTGCACAGCTGGAATCGCCGCGGCATGGAAGATTCCGGATGCACAGTGTGCTGCGGCACGGATCTGCCGCTGCTGATTCCGAGCCTGGGCGAGTCAATCTACAGCGCGTGCGGCGGATTCTTCGCCGACGGACTGCCCGTGAATGAGGTCAACACGCTGACGCTTGTCGAGCTCTTGCGCGCTTGGACTGCCGGGGGCGCGTACGACCTGATGCGCGAAGACGAGCTGGGTACGCTCGAGGTTGGCAAGCTTGCCGATATCTGCGTGCTCGATCGGGATGTGTTCGACCTCGATTATCGCGACGCACGCGATCTTGCGGTTGACATGACGATGTCGGACGGACAAATCGTGTTCGATCGAAATAAGGAGGCATAAGATGTCTGAATCCAAACCGACGCTGCACCGCGAACAGATTGCGGGCATGAATATCCACTACATCATGTGGTCGCTCGATTACTTCCTTGATGTGCAGCAGCGCTTGGGCTTTGAGTCCATTGAGCTGTGGTGTGCAGAGCCGCATGTGACGCTCGACCACACGGGCTACTTTGAGGCTGAGGTCCTGGCGAAAAAGGCTGCAGACCGTGGGCTTAGGTATCGTACTCTGTGCCCCGAGAATGTTGTCTATCCTTGGCAGTATTGCGCACGCAAACCGCTGCATGAGCAGCGCAGCCTGGCGTACTTTAAGCACGGCATTGAGCTTGCCGAGGTACTTGGGTGCGACCGCATGTCCATCAACTCGGGCTGGGGCGACTGGGACGAGGACCGCGAGGAAGCCTGGAAGCGCAGCCGCGAGCACTTGTCCATTCTGGCGGAGTATGCCGGCGAGCACGGTCTGGTGCTTACGATGGAAAGCCTGCGTCCCGAGGAGAGCAACCTTGTGACGACGGTTTCCGATGCGAAGCGCATGATTGACGAGGTCGCGAGCCCGTACTTACAGCCCATGGTTGATACAACCGCGATGGGCGTTGCAGGCGAGACGCTCGAGGACTGGTTTGCCGCCTTTGGTGATGGGGCAATTCACGAGATGCACTTTATCGACGGTGACCCGTATGGCCATCTGGTGTGGGGCGATGGCAAGCACGATATGGACGCCTTCGTCGCCACGCTCAACGCCCATGGTTTCGACGGCATGCTGGGCCAGGAAATCACGGACGGTCGTTACTACGATGATCCGGCGGCGGCAGATGCCAAGAACATGGCCGCATTCGAGAAATATCTGATTGACTAAAACAACCATCGGCCACGCAACCAACGTCATTGATTGCGGGCCAAACAAGAAAGGAACTGGATATGAACGCACACGATCTGATCAAAGAGGCAATTGCCGAGAAGGGCAAGTTCGACAGCGTCTACTGGATTGCTTGCGGTGGCTCCATGATCGATTTGATCCCGGCTCATGAGCTTCTGCAGCGCGAGGCAACCACCTTCACTTCGTATATCTATACGGCTCGCGAGTTCGATATCATGCGTCCGCGTCGTCTGGGCGAGAAGTCCCTGGTCATCGCTTGTAGCCACAGTGGCAACACCCCCGAGGTCGTCGAGGGCTGCGAGATTGCCCTTGCTGCCGGCGCTACGGTGATCACCCAGACCGACAACGCTGGATCCAAGATCGACTCCGGCAAGTGGACCACGTGGGTCTACCCGTGGGGCGAGGGCGTGCCGCAGGCCGAGGTCCCCGCTGGCATTTCGCTGTCGCTTGCGGCCGAGCTGCTCGATCAGCAGGAGGGCTACGCCGATCTTGCCGATATGTATGCCGGTATCGCCGAGATGGATAAGATTCTTCCCCCGGCACGCGAGAAGGTAAATGCCGAGCTGGGCGATCGCTTTGCCAAGCTTTGCCAGGAGCACGAGTTCTTCTACATTCTGGGCAGCGGTCCCAACTTTAGCCAGACCTACGGTTTCGCTATCTGCTCTCTTATGGAGATGCAGTGGCAGCACTGTAGCTACATCCACTCTGCCGAGTACTTCCACGGCCCCTTCGAGGCTACTCAGGATGGCGTTTTTTACTTCCTGCAGATGGGCTCCAGCGAGTGCCGTGCTATGGACGAGCGCGCCCTGGCGTTCCTTAAGACGCATACCGATACGCTGATGGTGCTCGATGCCAAGGAGTACGGTATGGAAGCCGTGCCGGCGAGCGTCCGTGCCTATCTGGACCCGGTGCTGTTCTACGCCATGAACTGCGAGCTGCGTGCTGCACGCGGCAAGGTGTTTGATCACGATCCCGATTTCCGTCGCTATATGGGTGTTGTCGAGTACTAGAAGGGGCAAAGGCCATGGCATTTAACGTTAACGCGCTCGGATTTGGCGACAACGTCGTCGATCGCTACGAGCATATCCACACCATGTATCCCGGCGGCAATGCGGTGAACTTCGCCGTTTATGCCAAGAAATGCGGTGCCGCACGCTCCGCATACATGGGCATTTTTGGCAATGACGCCGCTGCCGAGCATGTCATTGCAAGCCTCGAGGATGAAGGTATCGAGCTTGACAAGTGCGAGCAGATGATTGGCGAGAACGGAGCGGCTCGCGTGACCGTCGTTGACGGTGACCGTGTCTTCCTCGGCTCCAACGAGGGCGGTATCCGTGGCGATGCGCGCTATGTCCTCGATCGCTTTGACCTTTCGTACATGAAGCAGTTCGATGTGGTTCATTCGGGCAACTATTGCTTTACCGAGCGCGAGCTGCCCAAGCTGAAGGCTGCGGGCGTCACGGTCTCTTTTGACTTTTCGGACGACTCCACCGACGAGTACTACGAGCAGATTGCGCCCTACGTCGATTTCGCTTTCTTTAGTGCGGCGGATGCCGCGAGTGAGGACGAGATTCGCGAGCGTCTGGCATGGGTGAAGGGCCTGGGTCCGCGTTTTGTGTCGGCTACGGCGGGCGCCGAGGGCTGCATTGCTTACGACGGCGAGCGTTATTACCGCCAGCTGGCTAAACCGGTAACGGACATGAAGGACACCATGGGGGCGGGCGACTCGTTCCTCACCTCGTTTTTGATGTGCTATCTCGATTCCGCCAAGCGCGGTGAGGATGGCGCCGAGGCCATCGAGCGCGCGCTCGACTTTGCTGCCGGGTTTGCCTCGACCGTGTGCGGCATGGAAGGTTCTTGGGGCCACGGAGCACCAATCGTCGAATAGCTTAAGAAAGCGTACGGCGGTCTGGCTATGAGGCCTTGGACAGCCGATGCAAAACAATAAGCGAAACGCGAAAAGGGGGCTCGCCATGTGGCGGGTCCCCTTTTGAACATTGGAGAAGACCATGGGTATTAAAGCGTGTGCGGCTGGTTTTTGCTGCGCGGACGTCTATCAAAACATCGGCGTGTTCTATCCGACTGGGTAGTGTCGAGAAAGTTGGTGTAAGGGCCCTTGCGGCCCCTGTGTCCGATATCCGGAATCAGTTGATATCCTAGGCCGCCTCCACGCTGTCGGCAAGT
>CABRBC010000003.1:0-13548 GCA_902469055.1 uncultured Collinsella sp. | reverse complement strand
TATAGGGAGAGGGCCTGACCCCATATCGTTGGGGCCAGGCCCGATTTTGCCTCTTGACAATGTCCTGCTCATATTAAAAGGAACGTCCCCAAGTGCCAGATTGGCCGCGTAACTACAGAGCCTCGAGCGCGTTGGCGATGCGCTTCATGGCGGCGTCGGCGGCGGCTTGGTCGGGGGCTTCGGCCAGCACGCGGATAACCGACTCGGTTCCGCTCTTGCGCACGAGCACGCGGCCCTCGCCTGCCAGCGCAGCCTCGGCCTCGGCGATGGCGTTCTGCACGCCCATGTTCTCGAGCGCGGCATCCTTGTCCGCCACGTGCACGGCCACCTGCGCCTGCGGCAGCAACTTGCACGGAGCCGTGAGCTGCGAGAGTGTCTCGCGCTCGGCACGAATCACTTCCATCACGCGCAGCGAGGTCATAATGCCGTCGCCCGTGCGCTCGATATCGCCAAAGATCGTATGGCCCGTCTGCTCGCCGCCCAGGCTGTAGCCGCCCTCGCGCATCTTGGCATACACGTGACGGTCGCCCACGCCACTGGTCACGGCGCTCAGACCGGCAAGCTCCAGCGACTTGACCAGGCCAAAGTTGCTGGCAATCGTCGGCACCACGGTACCGCCCGAAAGGCGACCGTGCTTGTTCAGATACACGCCGCACACGTACAGGATCTGGTCGCCGTCTACCACGCGACCGCGCTCATCCACGGCCAGGCAGCGGTCGGCATCGCCATCGTAGGCAAAACCCACGTCCAGGCCCTGCTCCACCACATGGCGCTGCAGGCGCTCCATATGCGTGGAGCCGCAGTCGACGTTGATGTTAAAGCCATCGGGCGCGGCGTTGATCACGCGCACGTCGGCGCCCAGCGCGTCAAACACCGGCTTGGCCACCGAGGAAGCCGAGCCGTTGGCGCAGTCGATGCCGATCTTGACGCCCTGCAACGAAAAGTTCGCGCTGGCGATGAGCGAAGCAATGTAGCGGTTGCGGCCCTGCATGTAGTCCACCGTGGCACCAATGTGGTTGCCCGTGGCCAGCGGAACTTCGCTCTTGCCATCGATGTAGTCCTCGATGAGCTCCAGCACGTCCTCGTCCATCTTAAAGCCGTCGCTGTTGACGAGCTTAATGCCGTTATCGCAAAACGGGTTGTGGCTCGCGCTGATCATGATGCCGCAATCGAAGCAGCCTTCCACAGTCTGATGCGCTACGCCCGGCGTGGGGATCACGTGCAGCATATAGGCGTCCGCACCGCTCGCGACCAGACCGCTCACCAGCGCCGCCTCAAACATATAACTCGAGCGACGCGTGTCCTTGCCCACGATCACGCGCGCCTTAGCACTGCGGTTGGCGCCGTAATACCAGCCCACAAAACGGCCAATCTTATAAGCGTGCTCTACCGTCAGCCCAACGTTGGCCTCACCGCGAAAGCCGTCGGTGCCAAAGTACTTCATGCGCTCTCCTTACAAAATAGGGGCGAACAGATTGCCTGTCCGCCCCAAAATGGTACTCGATTATCTGCGCTACCAGAAAAACCCTACGCCGACGCGCTGTCGCGAGCCGCCTGGCATGTAGGAGTCTGACGCAGCGTAAGCGGCTTGTCCCCCGCCTCGGCCGACGTGGTCAGCGTATACGTGATCGTCGTCGTCTCGCCAGCATGCAGGTCAACGGTTCCTGAATAGCAGGGAACTCCGTGCCAAGTGGCAGCGAACAGTCCAAACTGAGTCCCCTCGACGTTTAGATCGGTAATGCTGCCGCCTGTCGGCGCAAACAGTGATACATACAAGCGCTCATCGTCACGCGAGGTCCCAGGCGCACTGGCCGCTACGTAGTCGGGCAGCTTACCTGCCTCCTCCTGCGTCATGATGTTCGTCAGGGTAACGGTGATGCGATACGAGCAAGCGCCGTCGCCGTTCTTCACGCCCTGACCAATCTGCGTATCGGCGTTCAGATACCAGTCGAGCTTGGAGAAGCTCAGGTTGTTAAAGTAGACACCAGCAACGGGATCTTCACTCGGGTCATCCGGATCGGGCAGTGAGGCGTCGATGTTCATCTCCTTGATAGCGTTCTGCTCGTCATCGTTTTTCATCCACGCGATCAGGCGGCCCTCTTCGGCACCGCGCTCAACGGCGCTGACAAGGTTCGCAACATCGACGTCGCCGATACCGCCAAGGATCTTGTCGAAGGCAGCGCTGGCGACGGATGCAAAGATGCCGTCCGACTCCTCGACCGGATAGTTCCAGTACACATCATGCATAAGCACCTTCGCCGCGTTAGTGCCGTCAACGACTGTACCGTCGGGCAGTGAAACATTACCCACGAGGCCCAACAGATACTGCAGGAATACCGGATCGATACCAATGACGCCATCGACGTCCTGACCATATTCAGACTTCCACAGCGCGGCGACACGCTGCGAATTACGGGGCCAGTCGGGCGAATAGGTGTTGCCCGAGATGTATAGGTTGCTGTGGTCACCAAACAGCGTCTCATCTTCTTCGTCGACGCTCTCAACCGCCTCGTCTTTGCTGCGCGCAATGCAGGGAACAAACTCGCCAATCGACATCTGGCCGTCGGTGACCGAAATCAGGCCCTGCGAACCGCCAAAGCCACCGCAAGCACGAATCTCGACGTTGTTCATGGCGTACACAAGGTAGCTGCGCGTCTGGCCGTTGGCGCCGAGCATCTGGGGAAGGACGGGGGCGACCTTCTCCGCCGCGTCAACCGCGCCGTTGAGGGTGGCAAAGCCGTCCTTGGCCTTATCGACCAGCTCGGTCACCTGGGAAATATGAGTATCGCCAATGCCCTGGACCTTCTCGTTGGCGCTCTTGAACACCTTCGAGCTGCTGGAAAGCGAATCGGCGACCGCCTGCAGCGCGGACACGTTAATCATGCCGTCCTGGAACAGCTTGCCGGGCGTAGCCTGCGAAAGGTTATCGGCCATGGGAACCAGCGCATTGCTCGAGACATCGGACAGGGCGTCAATCATGGTGCGGGCCGCATTGATATCGCTGCCATACACCGGGATAAACGAAGCCGCCGTCCACAGCGGGCTCGAGGTCTCCGCCTTCATGCTGTTACAGAGCTCATCGATCTTCTTCGCGTCGTCAGGCAGCGTCGAAAAATCGCCCGACGTGACCTTGTCCTTAAGGCCACCGACGATCTCGACAGCCTCCTTCGCTTCGCTCTTTACGGTCTTTGCCGAGTTAAGCAGCATAAAGCCGCTTGCGCCAAGCGCAACGAGAAGCACCGCGACTACAGCGGCAATAATGGCGCCGTTGTGACGCTTTTTGCGCTCGCCCTTGCGATGGCGATGACGGACCAGACCGTCAGAGGTCGAACTCGACGAAGCATCGCTACCGTAGTTCAAGCCAAAATCGTAATAATCTTCCTTGGAACCCGAGCCCGCAAACTCGGTACCGCTATCATCCAGGCGGGCGAACGTGCCTGTCTCGGAGGCGCCGGTGTAAATCGTGCCGAGGTTACCCGTAAGCCCCGCGCCACCGGCAGAGGGAGTATTGTTGGCGGCCTTGCCGGCATTGACGTTGCCGGCGCCATTCGCGGCGTTGGCAGCACCTGCGTTGTTCGCAGGTACCGAAGGAGCCCCGCTCGGCTGCGACGCAGAGGTTGCACCGCCCGCAAAGACATTTCCTCTTGCACGGCCGGTCTTTTTTGCCTTTTGAGACTGCTCGTACAGAGCGGTAAACATCGCCGTCTCGCCCGGGGACACGCGCTTACCGGAGCCGCCCTGTCCAGCGTCGCCTGGCGTGCCGGCCTTACCAGCCCCGTTCGGACGCGGCGGAACTGCAGGACGGCCGCTATCGCTGCCCTTAAAGTGATTACCAGCCATAAAGAAATCCTCGCAATTGAGTCGCAATGAAAAAGTCCATAACGTTACTAGTTTATGGCATTTTGAGCATCGACAGCTAAACTCCAGACACGGACATCAATTGGCGAAAATGCGGCACAACACCTTTTCTGTCTTGGCGGCGGCGTCAACTACACCGTAAGGAACATCATCACGATGATCATGGCAAAGCCGATAAGGTCGGTCGGCAAAAACACCGTGCCCAGCATAACGGCGCTGGTGATGGTCGCCGAAACCGGCTCCACAGTTCCGATGAGGCTCGCACGCACCGAGCCGATGTCCTTAACGCCCTGCATATAGAGCATGTAAGCAAAAAACGAGCCGATAACCACGAACACCGCGAGCGCCTCGATACCGGCGGCATCGAGCGCCGGCATATGCGCCCAGGGCTGCACGAAGACACATGAGACCACGCCCGCCGTGAGCATTGCCGAGCCCGTGACGATGGGGCTACCGTATTCGGGCAGGATCTTGGCGGGAATCACCGCCATACACGCGGCGCTAACCGCACACATAAGACCTGCTGCCAGGCCAAGCGGCGAGATATTCAGGCTGGTAGGGTCGCCGCCGGTGGCAATTAAAAAGGTTCCACCCAGAGCCAGGCCAATGCCGATGACTTCGCGAGTACGCGGCATGCGGCGATCGGTCACGCAGGCGTAGCCCATGATGATAACGAGCTGCAGGCACTGGAGCACCGTCGCGGTTCCGGCGTTCGTCAGGCGCACGGCCGAAAGATAGCAAAACTGGTTGAACAGCAGGCCAAAGGCGGTAAAGAGCAGCAGCTGCTTGCGATCGGCGGGTGTGGTCCAGAGCTTAATCAGGCGCTCGCGGTCGCGCGTAACAACCACGGCCATAAAGAGTAGACCGGCGAGAATCTGACGCACGCTCATAAGCCACAGCGTATCGACATGGTAGGTATCGAACAAAAAACTCGCGCTGGTGCCCGAGAAGCCCCAAAACGAACCGCCCACCAGCGTAGCCAAGACGCCCGTGATCATCTTGCGCGACGACGCATCGTTAAGGCGCTCGCGCCAGGCGCGGCGGGTGCTGCGGCTGAGCTCGTCGGTGCCCTCGGGCACATCAATGTTCGATATATCGGTCATCGGCACCGAAGCCCCTGCGCCTTCGACCTGCTCGACACACTCTTTGCTCATTCCACTCCCCCGAAACAGTCTGGAAACAATTCGGCTTACCTTACCACGGCGAAGGCACCAGCTGGAGGCTTGTCCGCTTATCGGTAGGACAATTCCGCAGGCATCTTTCCGTAGCTCGATACTGCAATGGCCTTGCATTATGCGACAGCCAAATCGCGGCAGAGGCTCTTTTAAATGGATATGACAAAGCCCCCCGAATTCCACAATGTAAGCGATTTTTAAAAATGTTCTTGCCACCGAGTTCAGGCTCCGTTATATTATCGCTTGCGCACTTGCGCACCCTTGATCGGGCGTTTAGCTCAGGGGGAGAGCGCTTCCCTGACACGGAAGAGGTCAGAAGTTCAAATCTTCTAACGCCCACCAAATGTTCGCAGCTCAGAGGTCATATCTCTGGGCTGTTTTGTTTTATGTTGCCAAATCCGCTGGCAGCTCCAACCGTCATCGCAACGTAGCATCAATTCACCTGACAAATGGCAGCCAAACAAATTCAATACCCCAACATCAACAATAACCAGGCACAAAACTGCGCCGCAAGCTGCTCCAACCGCCCAACTGGCCAAAAGCCGACCATCTACTTGCCAATTTATCCAACGGCGTAACCAACCAGTCCGCGCCGCAGCTTCTCGGCAAAACGCCACAACGTCCACACCCTGCGGTATCCTTGAGCCACTTACACCTGCAGCACCAAGGAGCCACCATGCGCACCGAGCTCGATGTTCCCTTTTCGCACAAAGAAGAAGCCAAGGCGCTGGGCGCCAAATGGGACCGGACCAAAAAGATCTGGTATGTACCCAGCGGCGTCAACCCCGAGCCCTTTGCCGAGTGGCTGCCCGGTGTTGACCGATCCGACCCCTCAGCGCCGTATATATATCTAGTACTGGGCAAGCGCGAGTGCTGGAAGTGTCACAAAGAGACCTCGGTCGCGGCCTTCGGCATTCCCTATCGAACCGATAACGACGAGAGCATCGCCATCGCACACGCGCCCAACGAAGCCGGGCACATTGCCATCGACACGGCCAACGCCAACGCGCTCGCCATCGTGCCCGCTGTTGGCTGCGTGCCGGGCGAGATCCGCGACTATCTTTCTAAGCGCTGCGGCTACAAGCCCGTAGGCGCGCGAGCCTCCAAAGCCCCGTCGCTCGGCAACACGTGCACCAGTTGCGACGCGCTGCAAGGCAGCCGCTATCTGTTCGAGGAGCCCTCGTCCCCGTTTGCCCTCACTGCCATCAACAAGCTGCCGGCACTGGAGTTTGTGCGCGTCGAAGTTGCCGGCGTCTTTGGCGTCCCGGCCACGCGCACCGACTTTGACCAGGCGCTCTTTACCTGGGCACGCGACCATCACGCCGAGTTCCACAAGAAGCTCGGTGAGGGAATTTATTTGTAGGGACGGAGATGCCTTCACAGCCAGCTCCTCCGCATCACCTATCCCTCGTCGCCGGCGTCGTACACGATATCGAGGCCACAAACAGGGCATTTCTCCGGATACACCGGCATATGAATGCCCGTACGTTTCCTCACTTCGTCGCTGAACCTGTCACGTGCATCGATGAACCGAATGTCGAGACACGGTATTTGCGAGCCGCAGCAAGGACAGGCTACAGCAAACGACCCGCAATCAACCTCTACGTTCGGAAACATATTGTTGTCTATAAGGGCACACGGCAGTTTTCCGTACTTCCCCATCGCAATATCGCCTCGCCAGCTCATACACGCTCCCCTCTCGCTATACAAATCAGGAAGAGCATGCACCGGCGGGCGGGCGCGAGATTGCATCGCCACGCGATCCGATCAAACAACACGATCGTCAAAGAATGCCAAAGCCAAATACGCTAATACGGTAGAAGCCCCGCCTTTTCACGCTTCTTTTCCGAGCGATCGAACTCAATGCGATGGGCCTCAAGAAACACCGTATCGGGTCGCCACTGACGCTCATTCGGCTGCCTTAGCGTCGCACCCGCAAAGGAAGCGTAGTCGGTCTTATCCAGCAGGTACGATCCGCACAGCCGATATTCGCCGCAAACAGGCTCAAACGAAATCAGGTGAGCATCAAATAGGGAATGAAGATCGCGCCGAAGCAGAATACCGTTGCTGGCAACCTGCGATTTGGGTCCCGAGTAATTCTCGATATGTGCAGCCTCCAGAGCTTCGCTGACGCCGCAGTCCGACACCGCGCAACGGCCATCATAGGCGGCAACGAGCTGCTTGCGGAACCATTGCTGCCCCAATCGCTCGCGCCTTAACGCATAGCGGACCTTTTCGTCGTCGGTCACACCCTGTCCGGCAAACTCAATATCGACGGGTATGTGCTTCAGATAACTCATGTCGGGCGCAAAACGAGGGTCCGGTCCGCCTTTATGAACAGGACCGTGCAGAACAAACCATCCGTTTTCGGGCTCGAACCGCTCAACAAACGCAAGGCCGAGCACCTTATAGCCCACCTCGGTTGCAAATATGACTCCGACTGGGACGCCACATTCCATGCAGTTGAGCATTTTACGGTTGTAATTCTGGTCTCGAGAACCAACGGCGCCTGGCGCTTGGACCGAATACTTAATGACCCACGTACCGTCATCCAAATAGAGCGGAGGCACATCGGTGTAGAAGCTCTTTTTAGAGTTATGGACCGAAAGCGCAAAGATCTTATTGGGATCTTGCTTCACCCGATCCTGGCCCGGCCAGAAGATCCCTGAATCCCGCGTTACGGGAAAGAAGTCCGAGCCAATTCTCAAACGGTACTGATACTGAGGGCTATCTTCCTTGGTGTGGTGCGGAAGGCTGGTCCAAACGCCGCCGCGCTGTTCCTCACCCAGAAACCACTCCCATGCCTCAACGTATTCGGAAGGCACGAGACTGCAGGCGCGGTCATAGCTTGGTCCATCCATCAACGGAACAGCAAGGTCAATGTCGTTCATCGCCAGCACCTACAACCATACGAACGCGAGTCATGCCCCTCAATAATATGGCCGAGAGTCAATTATTACGAGATCTCATTCCGCGATCGGCACATCGTTGATGCTCTCGGTTTGCCGCTGGCGTGCTTGTACCCCGCTACCCCACTTCCCTGTATACTGATGTAGCACGTGTTTCATCCGGGCTTGTTGGGCCGGATTGTTCATGGGAGGGTCTTATGGCTGCTTCGAATCCGCCTAAGGGGAGCGTTTCTTCTTCGTCCATCAAGCCGGTTACGCGCAAGGCCGTGCGTTGCCAGCGCGAGGTCGCTTGGCTTGTCACGCAGGCGGCGGGCAGGCTTGTGGCGACCACTCAGGACGTCAATGCGCCTACGCCGAGCTTTGTGTTAGCGGCGGCGCTGGATTTTGTGCGCCAATTGGAGCTTGCCGCGCAGGATGTCAACGGCCACCTCGACTACCAGAACGTTATGGCGCCCGACCTGCAAACGTTCTGTCACATGGCCAAGTTGCCTGCCGCGCCCAATGCGCTTTCGGACGCAGGCTACATGTTTACGCTCTCGAGCGCGGACCTTATCCGCGACATCTATGCATACTGCAGCGAGCTCGCCGAGCGCCACGTCTTTGACGCGGCAGAAGTCAAACCGGGAAATGTCATCAAGCTGGTTCTCAGGCTGTTCCTGATAGACGGGTTCGGGGCCATGCCGGCGTAAGCCGAGTCTTTAGCATCACCGTCGACTGGGCAACAACCGCTTTACCTTAATGGACGCCAATCGAGGGTCGATTATTGGGTCGCCTCGTCCACTAACGCATCTATCCCACGCGCTCCGACAGTCGATACTTGCGGTTGCGGCTCGTCGCCGGCGCCGTGGGCTCAAGCTCGCCTTGAGCAATGAGCGCGTTGACGCGCGACCTAACCTGGGAAATTGTAAGCCCCGTACGTTCTGCCAGCTCACGCGTCCCCAGTTCGCCGTTGCGCTTGAGTGCCGCCACAATTAAGTCCCCGCCATGATCGATTTGCTCAACCTTCGCTCGGTAAAGGACAACCTTAAACCGGTCGAAACCCGGGCAAAACAACGGCTCGGCCAGACCTTGCGCACGCATGGCATCGAGCATCATTGGAATGCCCGACCCGTTGCCTTCGGCAGGAGAGCCCGCGCCGTCGGGCAATGGGACAAGCGACATGAGCTTTACAAGCGTCGCATTGCGACATCGGGAACTGCCGTCAAACAGGTTCTCGCGAGTCTTTCCTCCGTATAGGCCGCCGGGGTTCGTCACTTCGATACGGTCATCAAAAACGTCGACAGCAATCGACTGCCCACAGAACCGGTCTCCGTATTCTCGGTGGATTACGGCGTTGGCGATTGCCTCGCGTAGGACCTCCTCGGGAATCTCCAGCGAGTCGACACGCGAGACGCCTTGGATCATCGAGGTTCGTCGCAAATTCTTGGCGACCGCCGCGACGGCATCCGAGATCATTTCGCCCAACGTTCCCTCGCAGATCGTACGGTCCATGAACCTCAACGACCCCGCCGCGCCCTTCTGCGTTCCGGCATAGACCGCCACATCGATAAAGAGCTTGGGGTAGAACTGCTGAGGATAGGCGCCCGCAACCAGGAGTCCGGCCTTAGTCACGTTGCCTTGGGAATCGAGGAAATTCAGGCGCTCCAGCTTTGTTTTCTTGTCCGTCGCACCGCGCATCGCACGAGGTGTCAGCGAGAAAGCACGCTCTATCGTGCGGTCGAGCAGGGCCTCGTCAAGATCGCCTGCGACCGCGCCGGGCACCGCATCGCGATCACTGGGGCTCGTCCGCTCGTATGACGACAAGGACAGGACCTCGGTCGACGAAAGCGGAACATCTTTGTCATCGATGCGTTTGTAGCTGCCGCCTTGAGCGCCCCGCTCTATGACATAACAAGGCTTGCTCGACGGGTCGAGCTCCTCAATTGTGATGACCAGAACCACGGTGCCCTGGAGCTCCACGCGTTCAATGGTGTATTTGGGCGGATTGGCCAGTTTTCCGCGACCGCCGGCATCACCCATGCCCGCTACGAATTGATTGAGCACCTTCTCGGTCTCAAAGTTCTCAACCGGGACAAAGCCCGCGCGCTCGCTCACGCCGAGCACGATAATTCCGCCAGCGGTATTCGCGAATGCGCTAACCGTTTCCCATACGTCGCGGGAAAGCGTCGTGGCGCTCTCCTTGACCTCGACGTTAAGATCGTCCGAGCCCATGCGCCTTAAAGACTCGAGCAGACCGGTCAGCTCGTTTTCGTTCATCTGCACGTCCTTTCGCTCGGCCCGGCGGAGAATGCCGCGAATAGATTTCCTTCGTCTCTCAGTTATCTCTCGTAATTATCTCTCATCTTTCTGCTATCTCTCATATTAGAGATAAGTGAGAGATGAAAGATAAGATATCTGCCATTTGTTTCATTTAAACATGTTTTTGCTGGTAGAACAATCAGTATTGAGACAATACCATGATTGCTTGTCTCTTTGCTGATCAGTTATCTCTCATATTTATCTCTCGTCTTTTAGCTATCTCTCATATTAGTGACGAATGAGAGCTGAGAGATACGTGAGTGATGGACGAACGTGGTTTTTTGAACGGTCGGAAAATCCCTCAAACAAAAAACGGGGCCGGCCTTACGCCGAACCCCGTTTTCAAACGGTCAGTTAGTTATCCAACGCGCGAGCATAGCAGTCAACTTTACGCCGCCGCGAACACTCCCAAGCCCGTTCCGATGATGCAGATCGCAAAGATGCCCAAGATGATCCAAATGGTCTTGACGCCCTTTTTGTACAGGGCGACGCAGGCAAAGGTTGCCAGCAAGGGCAGCAGACCGGGGAAGATCGAATCGAACAGATCCTGCAGGACAATCTCCGAACCACCCACGTCAAAGGTCAAAGCCGTGGACAGCGAGACCTGTGCCGCAATCATGGCGCCGATAACGGTCATTCCGAGGACACCAGCAGCATGCGTCATGCGAGACATAAGGTTGTTCTCTTCGGACTGCTGCAGGAACTTTGTTCCCAGGTCGTAACCCAGATGGGCTGCGACGATACGCGTTGCAAAGTTAATCACCGAGTAGATGAGCGCGTACACGATGGGGCCGAGCGGGTTGCCCGTCGAAGCGATACCAATACCAATGCCGGCGGCGACCACGCGGAACGTACCCCAGTAGAACGAATCGCCAATGCCGGAAAGCGGTCCCATGAGGCCGACCTTCATGGCGTTAATCGAGGACGTGTCGAAGTTCTTATCGGCAGCCGCCTGCTCTTCCATCGAAACCGTTAGGCCAGCTACAAACGGAAGCACATGAGGCGTGATGTTAAAGAACTCGGTATGGCGATCGAGCGCCGCATAGTAATCGTCGTCGTTGGGATAGATCTTTCGCAGGGGCTTCTGAATGGTGTACATGAAGCCCATTGCCATCATCTTGTCGTACGACTGCGAGCACTGGCTCGTAAACTGGCGAAGGAACATGCTCCGATACATATCGGGAGTCATAATCGCGTCCTTCTTGGCCTCTTTGAGGTCGGTGTTCTGGGTAGCCATTAGAAGTCCTCCTCTTCATCTGCAGCAACCGTCTGCGGACCGGACGAGCCCTCGCGGAAGGCCAGGAGCAGTGCGACGCAAATGGCAGCTGCGGCGACGCCGATAACGTCCATCTTGAGGTAGATGACCATAATGAATCCCAGGAACAGCCAGGGAAGAAGCTTGTTGTCGCCCATGGTCCTAATAAGAAGTGCGAAGCCGATGCAGACCATGACGCCGGATGCAACGTTGAGGCCGTCCATCACAAACTGCGGAATCGCGTTGAGCGCATTGTTGATGAGGTCGGCACCAAAGAACAGCGAGCAAAACACCAGCAGTGCAGACGGAATGCCAATCGACAGCGGCACGACGGTCAGATGGTACAGGTTCGCCTTGGCAAGATCGCGATTTGCCAGAGCGGTCTCAATCTTCTTGCAAGCAAAGGCACCCGGAACGGCGTAGCAGAAGTTGCGCCACACCTGAAGGAAGACGGAGACGGGAAGGGCGAGCGCGACGGCAGTTGCCGTGCCCGTACCCGTAATGACGGCAAACGCGCAGCCAAGCACGCCGGAGGCATAGGTCTCGGGAGGAACCGCCGCGCCGACCATGATGGCGCCCATGAACATGGACTCCAAAGCAGCGCCGACGATAACGCCCTGCTGGACATCGCCAAGGATCAAGCCGACAAACAGGCTCGTAAACAGCGGACGACCAAGCATCGTAATGCCAAATAATTGCTCGTCCATGGACGCAATAAATGCGACCAGTGCAACTAGAAGATACTGGACAACCATTTCGATCAACCCCAGAAACAGGTCTGCAGGCGAGGCATTCTGCGCAGCTCGCCTGCAGACAACCGCAGCAATTTGAGAGGATTAGTAGTTCATCTGGTGATAGTAACGACGCGTGGTGAGCGGGTGGTTACGGACGTGCTCGAGATGGCAGCTCAGACGCTCGGTGATGGTGTAGGTGACCATCGGGGAGACGATCTTGCGGAACTCGGGGTCGCTGAACGGCAGCTCGACCTCGGCGGTGTCGAACTTGTTCACGCGGACATGGACGCCCTTCTCGTCGGCGAGCATGTGAGTGAAGTTGTCCACGCGGTCCATGAGCTTACGGGTGTCGTCCTCGCCGTAGAGCATGATGAGGCTCGTGCCCTCCTCGCACAGTTCGATGGTGCCGTGGAAGAACTCGGCGGCGTGGATAGACTTGGTCTTGATCCACTGCATCTCCTCGAGAATGCACATAGCGTAGTCGTAGGCCTCACCCCAGAGCATGCCGGAGCCGATCACCATGTGGTAGTCGGTGTCCTTGAAGTCCTCGGCCATGGCGGCGCAGCGCTCGTCCTGAGCGTCCTTGGCCTTGATGAGGTAAGGAGCGATGTTGCCGAACTCCTCCATGAAGGTGTCGTACTTGGGGAAGGCGCCGGCGTTCTTGAGGAAGCGGGCGACCAGCGTAATCTGGTAGGTGTAGATGGCCTCGCACAGGACGTCGTCCTCGGCGAAGCTGAAGAACTTGTAATCGGCGTACTCGGTGGCCGGGGTGTTGTCGTTGGAGACATACATCAGCGTGCGGGCGCCCTGCTCCTGGCAGAACTTGGCGGCCTCGATGATCTCGGGGGTGGTGCCGGTACGGGTGGAGAAGACGCAGACCGAGTCCTTGTTGAAGGCCTTGGGCGGGCATGCGAGGAACTCAGCGGCGATCTCGCAGTGGACGTCGACGTCGGCCGTGGTGGTCTCGACCCAATACTTCATCGGGAGCGTGTGGGCCCAGGTGCCGCCGCAGCCGATGAAGAAGATGTTGGAATAACCCTGCTCGCAGACCTTGTCCACGGCAGCCTCAATCTGAGGACGGAGAGCGAGGGCATCGCTCACAACCTTCTCGTAACGAGGCTCATCGAAATTGAACATCCCTTACTCCTAACTCACTTGGATGAACCCTTCATTCATCCCATGACGTTATAATACTTTATATAACTAACTATGCAAGAACTAGGTAGTGTCGAGAAAGTTGGTGTAAGGGCCCTTGCGGCCCCTGTGTCCGATATCCGGAATCAGTTGATATCCTAGGCCGCCTCCACGCTGTCGGCAAG
>CABRBC010000002.1:0-70005 GCA_902469055.1 uncultured Collinsella sp. | reverse complement strand
GGAGCCACCATCGCCGTCTGCTGTCATCGGGGCGTCGTGAAGTCCTGTCGTATCCGTGCTGTCGCATACGCCGACCTGAACTTCCGAGGCGCGCCCCGTCTTTTCCCCCTACCGCCCCCGCCGCATGCCGCTCGAAAAAGACACCGCCAAGGAGGTCAATTCGGATAAGCCTCGCTAGCTCCTAGTTACTTTTGTGAGAGACGCCGACTCGGCTCATCGAACATCAAATGGGCTGGTTCTGGATACCCAGAGCCAGCCCATTTCGCATTAGATATCGTCAGTGGAGTTGAGTTCTGCCTCGAGCTTGGCACGGCGTCTTTTCGCCAACAATCCACACGACATGTCTTCGACAGCGTATCCAACCGCAAACGCAGCAAGACACATTCGGCCGTCTTCAAACTTACTCGGACAGAGCCGACTCGGTTTTGTCCGAGTAAACGAATCTCCATCGAACTCCGAACGATTGTTCGATGGATTTCGTGTTGGTTGGAATCGTCTGTGGGCTGGGCTATGCTACCTTGACTATCTATATGACTTAAACGCAGCAAAGGAGCACCGAGAGAGCGAGTATGGCAAAAAACACCGCAAACTATGGTAACGACAGTATCCGCCAGCTCAAGGACGAGGAGCGCGTACGCCTGCGCCCCGCCGTCATCTTTGGCTCGGACGGGCTCGACGGCTGCGCGCATGCCGCCTTCGAGATCCTGTCCAACGCCGTTGACGAGGCGCGCCAGGGCTACGGCAAGCTCATCACCCTTACCGCCTTTCGCGATGGCTCTATCCAGGTAGAGGACAATGGCCGTGGCTGCCCGCTCGACTGGAACCCTTCCGAGAAGCGCTTTAACTGGGAGCTCGTCTTTTGCGAGCTCTACGCCGGCGGCAAGTATAACAACAACCAGGGCGGCGACTACGACTTCTCGCTCGGTACCAACGGCTTGGGCTCGTGCGCGACCCAGTACGCATCCGAGTACATGGACGTCACGGTTTGGCGCGACGGCAACAAGTACTCCCTGCACTTTAAGAAGGGCAAGGTCGTCGGTGCCAAAAAGAAGGCACTCGAGATTGAGCCCAGCGACGAGGATCGCACCGGCACCACCATTAAGTGGCGTCCCGATCTTGAGGTCTTTACCTCCATCAGCATCCCCCACGATTGGTATCGCGAGACAATGCGCCGCCAGGCCGTGGTCAACGCCAACGTGACCTTCCGCCTGCGTATCGAGGGCGACGATGGCGAGTTTTCCGAAGAGGATTTTTGCTATCCAAAGGGCATCGAGGACTACGTGCTCGAGAAGGTCGGTACCGACTACCTCACCGAGCCCTTCTTTATCGAGGCCGACCGTCGCGGTCGCGATCGCGAGGACCTGCCCGACTACAACGTGAAGATTACCGCGTGCATGTGCTTCTCGCGCACCTTCATGATGCAGGAGTACTACCACAACTCATCGTGGCTCGAGAACGGCGGTTCGCCCGAGAAGGCCGCCCGCAGCGCTCTGACCAGTGCCGTCGATGCTTACATTAAGCAACAGGGCAAGTACAACAAAAACGAGAGCGGCATTAAGTGGCAGGATGTCCAGGACTGTCTGGTGCTGGTGACCAACTGCTTCTCCACCCAGACGTCCTATGAAAACCAGACTAAGAAGGCCATCAACAACCGCTTTATCCAGCAGGCTATGACGGCCTTCTTTAAGGAGCGCCTCTCGACTTACCTGATCGAGAACAAAGACGCCGCCAACAAGATCATGGAGCAGGTGCTCATCAACAAGCGCTCGCGCGAGAACGCCGAGAAGACGCGTCAGAGCATCAAGACCAACCTGCAGCAGAAGACCGACATGGCCAACCGCGTGCAGAAGTTCATCGACTGCCGCTCCAAGGACAAGAGCCGCCGCGAGATCTACATCGTAGAGGGCGACTCGGCGGCAGGCGCCATTCGTACCTCGCGCGATGCCGAGTTCCAGGGCGTTATGCCCGTCCGCGGCAAAATCCTCAACTGCCTAAAGGAGGACTATCCACGCATCTTTAAGTCCGACATCATCATGGACCTCATGCGCGTGCTGGGCTGCGGTGTGGAGATCAAGGACAAGCGCATCAAAAACCTTGGCGCCTTTGACCTGGACAACCTCAACTGGAACAAGGTCATCATCTGTACGGACGCCGACGTCGACGGTTACCACATCCGCACGCTCGTGCTCACCATGCTTTACCGCCTGGTGCCCACACTTATCGACGAGGGTTACGTGTATATCGCCGAGTCGCCGCTCTACGAGATCAACTGCAAAGAGAAGACCTACTTTGCCTACACCGAGCTCGAGAAGAACGGCATCCTCAAGGAGATTGGCGACCAAAAGTGCTCCATCAACCGCTCCAAGGGTCTTGGCGAGAACGACCCGGACATGATGTGGCTCACCACCATGAACCCCGAGACGCGTCGCCTGATCAAGGTGGAGCCCGAGGACGTCACCAAGATGGAGACCATGTTTAACCTGTTGCTGGGCAACGACGAAGCGGGCCGCAAGCGCCATATCTCCGAGCACGGCAAGGAATATCTGGACCAGCTGGACCTGCAATAGCAGCAAATCGATAACGACGGCCCATAAGAAGTTCAAGAGGAAATCGTGGCAAAGAAGAAGACGAAGAACCAGCCAAAGAAAAAGCAGGTCAACGCCGAGAACGTCATCGGCCTGCACTCCGAGGTCACCGACCAGCCGATCACGCAGACGCTCGAGGTCAACTACATGCCCTACGCCATGAGCGTCAACGTCTCGCGTGCATTCCCCGAGATCGACGGCTTTAAGCCCTCGCACCGCAAGCTGCTCTACACCATGTACAAGATGGGTCTGCTCAAGGGCGAGCGCCAGAAGAGCGCCAACATCGTGGGCCAGACCATGAAGCTCAACCCGCACGGCGACGCCGCGATCTACGAGACGATGGTGCGCCTGGCGACGGGCAACGAAGCGCTGCTTGCCCCCTTCGTGGAGTCGAAGGGCAACTTTGGCAAGTACTATTCGGGCGACCTGAGCTACGCCGCCTCGCGTTATACCGAGGCCAAGCTCTCCCCTATCAGCGCCGAGATCTTCAAGGACATCGACAAGGACCCGGTCGACTTCGTTGACAGCTACGACGGCGCTATGAAGGAGCCGCGTCTGCTACCCACCACGTTCCCTAACATCCTCGTCTCGGCCAACAAGGGCATCGGCGTCGCCATGGCATCCGACATCTGCGGCTTCAACCTCAACGAGGTCTGCACTGCCACGATGCACTACCTGCAGGATCCCGACTGCGACCTGCTCGAATATATGCCCATGCCCGACTTCTCAACCGGCGGCGAGATCATCTACCGCCGCGAGGAGATGGAAAAGATTATCGAGACCGGCCTTGGCAGCTTCCAAATCCGCTCCCGCTGGCGCTGGATTCCCGAAGAGCGCATCATCGAGGTCTACGAGATCCCCTACACCACCAAGACCGATGTCATCATCGAGCGCATCGTCAAGCTCTCCAAAGAGGGCAAGGTCAAGGAGATCGCAGACATTCGCGACGAGACCGACCTCTCGGGCCTGCGCATCGCCATCGACCTTAAGCGCGGTGTCGACCCCGACAAGCTCATGGCCAAGCTCTATCGCTCGACCACGCTGCAGGATTCGTTCTCGTGCAACTTCAACGTGCTCGTCGACGGCTATCCCCGTGTTATGGGCGTGCGCCAGATTCTGCACGAGTGGGTCAAATGGCGTATTGAGTCCACGCGTCGCCGCATTAACTTTGACCTGGGCAAAAAGTCCGAGCGTCTGCACCTGCTGCACGGCCTCGAGGCGATTTTGCTCGACATCGACAAGGCCATCGCCATCATCCGCGGCACCAAGCTTGAAGCCGAGGTCGTGCCCAACCTTATGAAGGGTTTCGATATCGATGAAACCCAGGCCGAGTTTGTTGCCGAGCTCAAGCTCCGCAACATCAACGAGGAGTACATCCTCAATCGCACCAAGGACATCGCCAAGCTCGAGGGCGAGATTGCCGAGCTTGAGGAGATCCTTTCCAGCGAGGAAAACATCAAGAAGGTCATCAGCGACGAGCTGGCCGCGGTCAACAAGAAGTACGTGATGCCGCGCCGCACGGGCAGGATCGAGCCCCATGAGGTTATCGAAGTAAGCTTGGAGCCCGAGGTCGAGGAGTACCCGGTCACCATCATGCTCTCGCGCGATGGCTACCTTAAGAAGATGACGGACCGCGTACTCAAAAAGGCGACCACGCTCAAGTACAAGGACGGCGACAAACCCTTTATCGAGTTCCCGTCCTCCAACACGCACGAGCTGCTCGTGTTTACCAACAAGAGCCAAGTGTACAAGTGCAAGGTTGCGGCGTTTGAGGACACCAAGTCGGCACAGCTGGGCTCATACCTGCCGACTGACCTTGAGATGGAACCCGACGAGAGTGTCATCTGGGTCATCGACCCCGAGGACTACAAGGCCGACGTGCTGTTTGTCTTTGAGAACGGCCGCGTGGTGCGCGTCGCGCTTTCTGGATACGTCACCAAGACCAACCGCAAACGCCTTAAGAACGCCATCTACGGTGGCAGCAAGCTGCTGCATGCCCAGGTGCTCAAGGAGGACCGCGACATCGCGCTGGTCTCGAGCGACTACCGCCTGATGAACTTCAACACGTCGCTGCTCAAGACCAAGACGACCACCAACACGCAGGGCGTCCAGGCCTTTACCGCCAAGAAGGGCCGCTCGGTCACCACCGTCGGCACGACCGAGGAGATCCTTGGCGCCGGCGTCTCGGCCGAGAAGTTCACCGCGCAGAGCCTCCCCTCAGCCGGTGCCCTCATGAAGGAAAACGACATGCCGAGTTTGTTTGATTAGGACGACGGCAGAACCGCCATAGTTTTACAAAGCAGCGGGGCCCGGAGCGCAGCAATATCGCGCCCCGGACCCCGCTCGTTGCAACGTAGTCGGAATAATAGAAATCCCCGTTTTTCACTCCTGCAATCCCGCGGCACAAGACATGTTAAACCGTTAGCAAAACTTGCAAAAATTAGCAAAAGTTGCAAAAACTAGCAAAACCTGCAAAGGGGCCACCATGGATCGCAGCAAATGTCTCCGCCATGCCAGGCATGCTCGAAGATATTATCGAGCGAACCAAAGAAGCGGCAGATAGCCGCCTCTCATAGTCTCGCGCGTGCATAAGCAGCGTTCAGATTGAGCCAGTCGGCATCGATTGGACATATGCTCAGGAGACTCAGGGTAACTGGCGCACGGACATGAATGGCGTCTTCAGGCAACTCGAGAAGCATGACGTCGGGCTTCTCTCGAAACGACCTATCGGGAACTTTCCGATAAAGACATTGAGTTTTTGCTCGCGATGCTGCCCGATTCTGGCCCCAGCAGGGTCTCGGAGATAGCCAAACGCATGGGCGTTGCCAGCAACTATGCAAGCCAATATAAACGCCGTCTCCTCGAGGACGGCGTCATCGGAGAGCGAGGGCGTGGTCTCGTTGGCTTTGACATCCCCGCATTCAGGGAGTTCCTGAGTGAGAAGGCCTCCTAGCACGCCGAGATTGTCCGCAAGGGCAACGGCGCATGGCAATCAACGATTCACCTGGCAAGGACGGCAAGCACTTCAAATAACGCCGATTGCCATGCACTCTTCTTGTTCTTAGGCAAGCTTGCGAGCGAGCTCTCGCACCTCTTCCAACTTGGGCGAGGAGGCCATGCTGTCACGCTCGGTCATACCGCTGATGGTGACAATGCCCTGGTCCTCCCACTTGCAGTACGCGCAGGTTGACTTGTACATAGCGATCGCCGCATCATAGACGCCCTCGCTGTGGCTATCGAGCAAAAGGGCCGTCTTGGTGAACGGGAAGCCCGTAGCACCGAAGGCGTACAGGCGGTCGATGGCGGCCTTCTCCTGCGCAGTGATATCAAACCAGTAGATGGGCGAAGCAAAGACAACCATATCGGCGCCTTTCAGCGACTCGATCACGTCGGCCATGTCGTCCTTTTGCACGCAGGTGCCCTCATGGGTAAAGCAGTACTGGCATCCCAGACAACCAGCAATCTTCTTGCTGGCAACGCGGACGACTTCGACCGTATGGCCACCCTCCCGCGCGGTCTCGGCAAACGCCTCGGCCATGGTGTCGGTATTGGCGCCCTTGCGCGGGCTACCACTCAATACAACGATATTCATAGAAATCTCCCTCCTTCATGCCGCAGGCGCGCGGCATATTTTTTTGTTTTAACCAAAACGTATGGAGTTATTCAGTCGCCTCGTTTCAGCTACTCCCACTCTTTAGAAGAATCGTTGCTGGAGGCTTGGCATTGAATCGAGGCACGCCTTATTTCAGATATTCCTCAAAGAATGCTTTCAGTTTTTCAAACGGAATGATGTCCATCTGATCGTAAAGGTCGGTGTGGCTGGCACCAGGGATAATGAGCAATTCCTTGTTGTCCCCCATCAGCTTGCCGTACGCGGTTTCGCTGAAATAGCGGGAGTGCGCCTTCTCGCCGTGTACCAGCAACACGGCAGAGCGGATCTCGCCGGCGTACTGCAAAATCGGCATATTCAAAAACGACAGCGAGGACGTCACATTCCAGCCGCCATTGGAGCCCAAGCTGCGGGGATGGTAGCCTCGCGGAGTCTTGTAGTAGGCGTAATAGTCCGCTACAAACTGCGGCGCATCCTCCGGTAGCGGATCGACCACGCCGCCCGCCAGCGCATAGCTGCCGTTTTTATAGTCCTCGGTGCGCTGCGCGTTCAACGCTTTCCGCTTTTCAAAGCGTGCCTGCTCGGAATCCTCGGCGTCAAAATAGCCGTTTGCGGTCACGCGGGTCATATCGTACATGGTCATAGCCGCGGTAGCTTTGATACGAGTGTCGATGGCTGCTGCATTGACTGCCATGCCGCCCCAACCGCAGATACCGATGATGCCGATACGCTCCGGGTCAACACTTTCCTGCACAGAAAGGAAATCCACCGCTGCGCAGAAGTCCTCGGTGTTGATGTCCGGGGATGCTACATAGCGGGGCGTGCCGCCGCTCTCGCCGGTATAGGACGGGTCAAAGGCAATTGCGAAAAAGCCCAGCTCCGCCATTTTCTGCGCGTACAGACCGGAGGACTGTTCCTTCACCGCGCCAAACGGGCCGCTGACGGCGATGGCGGGCAGTTTGCCTTCCGCGTTCTTAGGCACGTACACGTCGGCCGCCAGCGTGATGCCGTATCGGTTGTGGAAGGTCGCCTTGCTGTGCTCAACCTTGTCGCTTTTGGGGAATACCTTGTCCCATTCCTGCGTCAGTTTCAACTGCTCCATGCCTAAACCTCCTTGTCAGTCGCTTTAAGGTATTGCTCGTCGTCCACGGCCTCCAACCACTCGTTGGAGGCCTTCTCGCCCGGAACCTCCACCGCGAGATGGGAGAACCAGCTGTCGGGCGCCGCACCGTGCCAGTGCTTTACGCCCGCGGGAATATTTACTACATCGCCAGGGCATAGCTCTTGTGCCGGTTTGCCCCATTCCTGGTAAAGCCCTCGACCAGCCACGCAGATGAGGATCTGCCCGCCACCGCTTTTGGCGTGATGGATGTGCCAGTTGTTGCGGCAGCCGGGCTCGAGCGTAACGTTGTAAATGCCGACCTGCTCGGTGGAAAGGGGCACGAGGTAGCTTTGCCCGATAAAGTACTTCGCAAATGCGTCGTTGGGGGCACCGATGGGAAAGGCCATCTCGTTTTGGTGTCGGGCCTTTGCGTCGGCGCCGTCGTCTTCGTCCGCCCAGACCTCCTTCGCCATGCGAAAGGCCGCCCACGCCTTGGGCCATCCCGCGTAAAACGCCGCATGCGTAAGGATTTCCGCTATCTCAGCCCTGGTCACCCCGTTGCTCTTTGCGGACATCAGATGATATTGGAACGAAGAGTCCGTCAGCCCCTGCGCCATTAGGGCCACCACCGTCACCACGCTGCGGTCTCGAAGGGAAAGCCCGTCTTCTCGGCTCCACACCTCGCCGAACAGCACATCGTCATTGAGCTGAGCGAATTTGGGGGCAAAATCCCCCAGGGCGTCTCTGCCCGCCGTCTGTTTAATTGCCATGATCGATTTCCTCCTATCGATGGTTCTGGACACGAATCCGTCTCCGCGCGGCTAAGTAGCCCGCCTAGATTTCCATGCCCATTCGTCGCGCCTGCTCAAGAGCAGGGTGCCCAGCGATTTCGCCCACGCCGTTCACGCCGCCGGCGAAAACCGTTTTGCCCATTACGGACCACCCCTTGCGCTACCGATTTATATTGACGAGAATGAAGGTAATACCTAAACCTGACTTTAGGTCAAGGAATGAATTCGAGATTTATTCGGAGGGGCCATGTACACAATCGGACAGGTGGCGGAAATGTTCGGCTTGCCCGCCTCAACGCTGCGGTATTACGACAAGCAGGGATTGTTCCCGGGGCTGGAGCGGACGTCCGGCATTCGTCGATTCGGCGACACGGAACTCGAGGCGCTTCGAGTCATCGAATGCCTGAAGAAAGCGGGGATGGAGATCAAGGACATCCGTCTGTTCATGGAATGGTGTGCGGAGGGCCCGTCCACTTACCCCCAGCGCAAGGCCATGTTCGAGGAGCGTAAGGCCCATATGGAGTCGGAGATCGAGAGCATGAACCGCGCGCTGGACATGTTGAAGTTCAAATGCTGGTACTACGGGCAGCTGAATCAGGGCAACAGCGAGGCTGAGCTGAAGGCACTGATTCCCGACGGCTTGCCAGAAGGAATCAAAGAGGCCTACGAAAACGCTCACGCTCGATAGTGCCGTCCGATGCTCAAGGGAGTTCGTCAAGGAGTTCTTTTTCGGGTAGCAATGAAAAAAGAAGGCCGCCGAACCAGAAGATTCGGAGGCCTTTATTCCTGCCACTTTGCTGATAGCGCAGTTCAGTGGCGATGCCGAAACGATCGATAATCCTCTTTGACGCTTGTTTAGCGAAATGGGAAGCGCATGACAGCCATCCAGCGAGCCCTGGGGTATCCGGGCAGAAAGGGCCTGTTGGCGAAATGGATCGACCGCTACATCCGCTGGGGCAACGAGAAGAGGCTGAAGCGATCGCTCGGGGGGATGAGCCCGTTGCAATACAGACGCAGCCTGGGCTTTGTCGCATAATTGTCAGGTACGGAAAAACCGACCCATCTCCGTTTGATATTGTTCTGAACGGCCTCGATTACACGGATTGCATCCCGATGCAGGATGCTTCCTTTCCCGCTGGGGCAAAAGATCACTTGTCCAGCGGCTCCATGATTTCTAATATGATTCCATCTGGATCCCGAAAGTAGAAGGCTTTGCTCCGGCCAAAGCCATCCTGCCGAAAATCAAATTCCTGGGGAGCGGAGAAACACTCCACGCCCTGCTCCGCCAGTTTTTGATAGACCGCATCGGCATCCTCTGCACAGAAGCAAAGTTCTGATATGGAAGTTGTGAAAAGATCCATGGGCTTGCGGTGAATTTCATCCTCCACAAACTGGATCAGTTCCACCGGCGGCATATGCAGCTGATCCGAGCCGTTCAAATAAGCAACCCGTGCCTTGCAGTTTTCTCGCCGGAACATTGCCTCCGTCTCTTTTCCCTCCATCAGGAGCTCCCCCTGATACTGAAGGCCCAGCACATCCCGATAAAACGCCACGGAACGGTCCAGGTCACTGACCGTCAATCCCACATGGTAGATCTGTCGAATCATGAGCTCCTCCTCGTTAGTTGCTTTCTGCTGGTTTAATGAGGGCATGGAACAGAAAAGCGAGTCCATTTATTGAGATAATGTGGCCGATTCCGGCAAGCCCTCCGATCATATGGTCCATAAAGCTACCCATCGGAAGTGCTTCGGCAAGAATAACGAAAACACCAGGTCAAACGCCCCTATGGGTACCGAGGGGCTCAACTGAGTATTAAATGGGTACCAAACGTCAATGTAATCTTTACTGAATTAAAACCAAATATCAAGGCTAGCTGCGCGGATAATTGCTCATAAAGGGACGCTCCCTGAAAAATTGATACCCTGATATCCAGCGTTGTCCCAACTCATGGCAACCATGAGCTCAGACGGCTTGCTGCAGAAAATCGATACGATACAAAAAGAGAAATACCCCGTGATACCACAGGGCACTTCTAACAACTAACACTCTTTTAAATGGAATTATTCCCACTCGATCGTCGCGGGCGGCTTGGATGTGATGTCGTAGCACACGCGGTTGGCGCCGGGGACCTCGGCAACGATGCGGCCAGAGATGCGGGCCAGCACGTCGTAGGGCAGCTTGGCCCAGTCGGCGGTCATAGCATCGCTGGACTCGACGGCACGCAGAATGATCGGGCGCTGATAAGTGCGCTCGTCGCCCATAACGCCAACGGACTTGATGTCAGGCAGGACCGCGAAATACTGCCAGCAGCTGTGCTCGGAGTTGCGCTCGCCGGTCTGCTCAAACAGACGCTGGTTGTAGGCGTCGAGCTCCTCGCGCACGATGGCGTCGGCGTTCTTGAGGATCTCGAGCTTCTCCTTATCGACCGCACCGATGATGCGGATGGCCAGACCCGGACCCGGGAAAGGCTGACGGAACACGATGTGACCCGGCAGGCCAAGCGCCAGACCAAGCGCGCGGACCTCGTCCTTAAAGAAGTGGTCGAGCGGCTCAATGAGGTCGAAGTGCACGCCCTCGGGGAACGGGATCAGGTTGTGATGGCTCTTGATGGTGGCCGTCTTACCGCCCGTCTTGCGAGCGCCGGACTCGATGATGTCGGGGTAGATGGTGCCCTGAGCCAGATACTTGACCGGCTTGCCATCGGTCTCGAGCTGCTGCGCCACGGCGAAGAACTCTTTCCAGAACTGCGTACCGATGATGCGGCGCTTCTCCTCGGGCTCGGTGACACCAGCTAGAAGCTCGGCATAACGGTCCTCGGCGTGGACGTGGATAAAGTCGACGTCAAACTGCTTGGTGAAGACCTCCTCCACCTGCTCGGGCTCGCCCTTGCGCAGCAGACCGTGGTTGATGAACACGCAGGTCATCTGCTTGCCCACGGCACGGGCGCCCAGGGCGGCCACGACGGAGGAGTCGACGCCGCCGGACAGGGCCAGAATCACGCGGTCGTCGCCGACCTTCTCGCGGAACTCGGTCGTCATGGTCTCGACCAGGTTGTCCATGCTCCAGTTGGGCTCCAGGCCGCAGATCTCAAACAGGAAGTTGCTCAGCAGCTGCTGACCATACTCGGAGTGCTTGACCTCGGGGTGGAACTGCGTGGTGAAAATCTTGCGCTCGACGCACTCCATGGCGGCAACCGGGCACACGTCAGTGCTGGCGGTAACGGTAAAGCCCTCGGGCACCTCGGAAACGGCGTCGCGGTGGCTCATCCACACGGTCTGCTCCATGGGCGTGGAGTTAAAGAGCTTGGCGCCGGCCGTGCGCGTGATGGTGGCGCGGCCGTACTCGCCCACCTCGGAGTGGCCGACCTTGCCGCCGAGCGTCACGGCCGTGATCTGATGGCCGTAGCAGAAGCCCAGGACGGGAAGGCCCAGGTCAAAGATGGCGGGATCTATAGACGGAGCGTCCTCGGCATACACGGAAGCCGGACCGCCGGAAAGGATGAGCGCAGAGGCGTTCATCTCGCGAATCTCGTCGGCCGAGATGTCGCAGGGGACAATCTCGGAATACACGTTGAGGTCGCGGACGCGACGGGCAATGAGCTGACCGTACTGCGCACCAAAGTCGAGTACGAGGACCTTTGCGGAAGCCTTTTGATCCATGGTTCCCCCTCTTGTTGGCGGGGAGCCGGTGCCCACCCGCGTGAATGAACGAAAATAGCCTTCATAGTGTACACGTTATATGGGGTTTCTCGCCCCTCGCAGCCATCAGCGCACGGCAAACGCACGACCTGGGCCCCTATTTGACGGCAATTGAAGTGTTTTCAAACGTTACAGATGATGTAATACGTTTGAACATTGGACGCCCTGTGCCACAATACTGCCGAACGACTCCGCCTCTGCGGCGGCAAATACGATAGGAATACCAGCATGAAGCGCATCCTTCTCATCGCCACGGGCGGCACCATCGCATCGACCGAGGACGGCAACGGCCTCTCCCCCGCCCTGACCGGTGAGGAGCTCGCCCAGAGCGTCCCCGAGATCTCGGGCCTCTGCGAGCTCGACGTCGTGCAGCCCATGAACATCGACAGCACCAATATGCGCCCGAGCGACTGGATGCGCATCCGCGATGTCATCGTCGAAGGTTATTCCGACCACGACGGCTTCGTGATTCTGCACGGCACCGACACCATGAGCTACACCGCGGCGGCGCTTTCCTATCTGATTCAGGACAGCCCCAAGCCCATCGTGCTCACCGGCTCGCAAAAGCCCATGGGCAACCCCTTTACCGATGCCAAGCTCAACCTGTACCAGAGTCTGCTCTATGCACTCGACGAGCATTCGCACGACGTCTCGATCGTGTTTGGCGGCGTCGCCATTGCTGGCACGCGCGCCCGCAAGCAGCGCACCATGAGCTTTAACGCGTTCATTAGCGTCAACTATCCGCCCATTGCCTACATCCGCAACGACCGCATTGTGCGCAACGGGCTTCACGGCACTCATCAGAATGAGAGCCCGGTGCGTTTCTACGACAGTATCGATCCGCGCGTATTTGTCCTTAAGCTGACGCCCGGCGTGAACCCGGGTATCCTGGACGCCCTAGCCGATAGCTACGATGCTGTAATTCTTGAGACCTTTGGCATTGGCGGTATTCCCGAGTTTGGCGAGTCCGGCGATTCGTTCCAAGAGGCAATTTTCCGCTGGGTCGATTCGGGTCGCACCGTCGTTATGACCACGCAGGTCCCCGAGGAGGGCCTTGACCTGGGTGTTTATGAGGTCGGCCGAGCTTACGCCGATCATCCGGGTATTTTGCGCGGCGACGATATGACCACCGAGACGCTCGTGGCCAAAACCATGTGGGCGCTCGGCCAGTCACGCGATGCCGCCGAGATCCAGCGCCTGTTCTACAGCCAAGTCAACCACGACCGTATCCCGATGGCGTAATTCAGTTGTCGACGGGTATCCCCTATTCGATGCCCTCGAGAAGCTCTGACACCGTCATGCCGAGTGCGGGCGCGATCTTAAATAGAACCTTGAGCGTGAAATTTGCCGTCCCATCTTCGATTCGGTCGAGGTAGGGTCGGCTGATTCCTGTCGCCACACAAAAATCAACCTTGGAGATACCAAGGTCCCTGCGTGTCTCTTCGACCCGCCTGCCAAGAATCTGTTTCGCACGTTCGTCCATGCAGCCGAGTTTGAAATGGAGCCGAACATAAACGTAAACTATAGTTTACGTTTTCCCGAATACACAGGAGTTTTCTATGTCGGGTTCTTCGGTCCGCATGTACCGAGCCGCGCTTCGCACAAACAGCGCGCCGCCCAAGCTCGTCGTCGTTGAAGCTGAATGCCTTTCGCCCGATGAGCGCACAGCATTTGCATTGCTATCAAGTCGCGTCGCCGCCGTTCTGGTCCCTTGCCCGGCGCGAGGTGAACTTGCCATCCGATGCCAAACGCACGGCTGCTCGCTCAATCAGGCTGCCGTAATCGCAACCAGCCAACGCGGCCTGCCGCTCCTTTTAGAAGCCGGCATAGCACTCGCCCTTCGCGGCGCCGGATACGAAAACGAGGCCGCCGCCGATGCAGTCTTTCAACCACGATCGAGCGGCGGCCTCGCAGCAGCCATCGAATATGCTTGCAGGCTCGTTGTCTAAAAGGACAAGCTAGAAACCAAAGCCAAAGCCCGTTCCGGTAATCGCCGAGTACATAAAGTAAACGTTGATCACGTTGAGGAACACACCCGTGATGCAACCGTTGCGCAGGTAGCGCTCGCACACGATGCGCGCCATGGCGGCGGAGTCGTCATTGTTCTTGGCTTGGCGTCCCGCCGTAAAGTACGTCGCCACGCTCAGCAGCAGATTGAGTACCGGCAGTGCCAGCAGCTCGTAGCTCTTACCCCAGCGCGTCACCTCGCCGGCGGCGTTAAACTTCGTTGCCACCTCGGAGCCAATGTTGGGGATAACACACGCTGCAACCACCAGCGGAATCACCGCAAGTACGAGCAGCGCAATACCCATGTAGCCAGCTTTTTTGCCATATTTAAACATATGCGTCGTCCTTACACGTTAAAGCGGAAGTGCACGACGTCGCCATCGGCCATGACATAGTCCTTGCCCTCAATGCGCAGCTTGCCGGCGGCCTTGGCGCCCTGCTCGCCGCCGAGCTCGATGTAGTCGTCGTAGCCAATAACCTCGGCCTTAATAAAGCCGCGCTCAAAGTCGGTGTGGATGACACCGGCGGCCTGCGGGGCGGTCGCGCCCTGACGCACCGTCCAGGCCTTGACCTCCATCTCGCCGGCCGTAAAGAACGACTGCAGGCCGAGCAGCTTGTAGGCAGCCTGAGCGAGCACATCCAGGCCGGGCTGCTCCAGGCCTAGGCTTTCCAGGTAGTCGGCAGCGTCCTCGGGATCGAGCTCGGAAAGCTCGGCCTCGATCTTGGCGCAGATCGGCAGCGGCTTGACGCCGTCGATGGGCGCCAGGTCCTCGTTGAGCATATCCTCGTCCACGTTGGCCACATACAGGATGGGCTTCATGGTGAGCAGGAACAGCCCCTTGGCGGCGGCACGCTCCTCGTCGGTCATCTCCATGGATGCGGCGCGCTTGCCCTCGTTGAGCCAGGCAAGCAGGCGCTTGGCAACCTCGAACTTGGGCATGAGCTCCTTGTCGCGCTTGGCCTCCTTCTCGAGCTTAGGCAGCTGCTTCTCGAGCGTGCCCATGTCGGCCAGGATGAGCTCGGTCATGATGGTGTCGGCATCGCCGGCGGGATCGACGAACTCGCCCGTGCGGCCCACCTCACGCATGACGTTGGGGTCCTTAAAGTAGCGCACGACCTCGCAGATGGCGTCGGTCTCGCGAATGTTGGCCAGGAACTGGTTGCCCAGGCCCTCGCCCTCGTTAGCGCCCTTCACCAGACCTGCGATGTCGACGAACTCGACCGTCGCCGGCACAATGCGACCCGGGTTAACGATGTCGGCAAGCTTTTGCAAGCGGCTATCGGGCACGTCGACGATACCCACGTTGGGGTCGATCGTGGCAAACGGGTAGTTGGCGGCAAGGCCGGTCTTTTTGGTAAGCGCGGTGAACAGCGTCGACTTGCCCACGTTGGGCAGGCCCACGATACCGATGGAAAGGGACACGACAGCTCCTTTTGGTACAGGTACTTCAAACCGTATAAGTATAGCGCCGCCGCAGCATCCGGGCGAATCCGGACACCGCGGCGGCGCAAATGAAGCAGAGATAGAGCTCGCTGACTAGTCCGCGAGCTTCTCCACCTGATCGAGCATCTTGTCAAGCTTGGCCTTTGCCTCGGCCTTGGCCTTCTGGGCCTCTTCGTGGGCCTTGGCCTTCTGAGCGGCCTTTTCCTCGGCCTCGGGGTCGACAACGACCAGATTGGACGCATCGTGCTCGACCAGCTTGAGCGCATGCTCGGGGCACACCTTGACGCAGGCTCCGCAACCTAGGCAATACGTGGACTCCAGTGCAAAGCGACCGCTTCCCACCAAATCGCAGGCAAACGTGGGGCACACGTTGACGCACTCGCCGCATGACGTGCACTTGTCAAAATCGCATTCCGGTGTGCTCACCTGCATATTCTGGGCAAGCTCGGGGTGGTTCTGCAGCGTCGAGAGCACCAGCTGCCGCCCGTGCGTGAGCGAACGGCGACGCTTGGTCGTCGTGGTGCCGCACATGGTGTTGAGCGTGCGCTCGAGCTGCGTGATCTGGTGACGGTGAGCCTTCAACTTCTGCGTCACCGAGGCCAGCGCCGCCGTCGCCGGATTGAGCTTGGTCACCGTCAGGCCCGTGGTGCGGGCAATCTTATCCATGTACTCCTTGCGCTCGTACTCGCGGCGCTTATGGCATTTGAGGCTCTTGGGGTCGACCTCCAGGCCCATGCCCGTACCGGCCCACTCCTCGGCCTTCGCAATCGCCTCGCCCAGAATGTCCTCGCCGCCGGTGTTGCGGCATTTATCGCACACGCCCAACGGCAGGTACACACTCACGTTGGGATAGTCCGCCAGTACCGAGAACCAGGTCTCGGCCGTAATATCGCCCACGCAAGCGACGACGACCTCGTTCTCGCGCGGCATGCGCTTGAGGGCGCGCGTGCAGGTGACGTAGGCGGTCTCGTGGCTCGTAGCCGCCGAGACAATATCGTCATACAGGTTTTTGGGCGCCAGACGCGGCGAGATGATCGCCTCGGTCGGACAGGCAGCGGCGCACAGGCCGCACTTGCGACAGGAGTCGAGGATCTCGATGGCGTCTTCCTCGACCTCGATAGCGTTGACCGGGCACACGTCCATGCACGCGGTGCAGCCGCTCTTTTCGTTTTTGCAGGTCAAGCACGGAATGGTGTTGCCGCGCGGGCGCTCCTTGTAGTCGGCAGGATTCCACTGCGGCGCCGACGGATCGAGTGCATCGGTCACGCCGCCAAGCGGGTTTTTAAGAAAGTCGAAACCCTTGCTGATCTCGATAATGTCATCAAACAGATCGTGTTCCTGCGCCATGCGCGGCCCCTCCCTGAGCGGTGCAAACAAGCAAGAGATAATGATACGCTATCGGCCCACGCCTCGGGCAAATTACACGCGGCGCACCTTTGAGGCAAATAGCCTATGCCTATCGCCGCCTCGATTGCACAAGGTCGATCAAGCGCCTAGCTATGCCTCGCGCATGAGCTGCACGAGCTTTTGTCTGGTCACCTTGGCCTGTTCGTTAGCCATATTGCGTTCGTTTCTAAAGGCCGCATCTGCAACGCTCATCAGGTCGGCATCGGAAATCTCGTCAAGGCCCAGCGCCTCGAGCGTCGTCGGCAGACCGACGCGCTGGCAAAACTCGAGCACCTGATTAAGCTCGGGCGCACGCTCCAGACGCAGCTGCACCACCAGGCCAAATGCCACGGCCTCGCCGTGCATGGCCTTGCACTCGGGCAGAATCGTTAAGCCGTTGGCGATGGCATGGGCAAGCGATAGGCCACCGCTCTCAAAGCCAACACCCGAGAGCAGAATATTGCACTCGATCAGGCGCTCAACCGCCGGCGATATACGTCCCTTTTTGAGATCGCGCTTGGCAGCGACGCCGCACTCCATGAGCGTGTCATAGCAGGCCCGAGCAGCAACCAGGGCCAAGTGCCCCGGCGTGCCACCGTGCTCGTTGGCGCCATGCGCCGCGGCGCACGAACGTGCCTCGAAGTACGTTGCCAGCGCGTCGCCCATGCCAGCGACCGTCATACGCAGCGGGGCTGCCGCGACCACGTTGGTATCGACCACAACTAGGTCTGGATTCTTCTCGAGCATCAGGTAGCGGTCGAACGACCCGTCCTCGTGATACAGCACCGAAATCGCACTGCACGGACCGTCCATCGAAGCCGCCGTGGGGCATACGCACAACGGCAACTCGGCATAATACGCAACGGCCTTGGCGATATCGAGCATCTTGCCGCCGCCAATGCCCACCACCATGTCACAAAACTCGGCCCGGGCTTCCTTGGCCATTTCGACAACGGCATCTTCCGTACACGGACCGTCATAAATCTTAAAGAACGGCTCGCTCAGATCATCGTCCAGAAATCCGTCGACGATCCGCCTGCACAGCCGATCCTCGGTGCCCTGGTCAAACAAGACATAGGCAGCGCAGCCCAACCATGACAAATACCTGCCCTGGCGCGAAAGTTCGCCCGGCCCCTGAACATACCGGCCGGGACCGCCATAAACCATAGGAAGCGCCATACGAGAATCCGCCCTTCATCAAACAACGATTAGTGCAAAGTAACCTGATCCCTTTGCACCATAGCAAAAAGGGCCCCGCGCATTGAGCGCGAGACCCCTTGCAAGACAGTGGGAGTCGATTAGAAATCGATGTCGGTATCGTAGTAGCAGGCCTTGAGGATCTTCTCGAAGTCGGCAGCCTTGGTCTCACGCGGGTTCTCGGGCGTGCAGGCGTCCTGCTCGGCGTTCGCGGCGATCTCGGGCAGCTTGGCGAGGAACTCCTCCTCGGAAACCATCTGCGGGTTCTCGGCGTCGACCTTCACGCCACCATTCGCGTAATCCTTGATGGACTGCGGAATGTTGAGCTGGTCGTTGAGGTCGCGAATCTTCTGGACGAGTGCAGCGATGAGCTCCTCGTTGGTCTCGCCGGGAAGGTGCAGGATCTCCTTGGCCACGTAAGCGTAACGCTCGGCAGCACGGGGATCCTTGGAGTTCCACTGGATGACCTTGCCCAGGTACATGGCGTTAGCAGCACCGTGGATGATGTGGCCGTTCTCGAAGGCAGCACCGGTCTTGTGAGCCATGGAGTGAACGATGCCGAGCAGGCCCGAGGAGAAGGCGATACCGGCGATGCACTGAGCCTCGTGCATGTGCTGACGGGCCTCATGGTCGCCAGCATAGGACTTGGGCAGCCACTCGACGATCTCGCGGATGCCGTGCAGAGCGTTGGCATCGGTGAACATAGAGGCGCAGGTGGAAACGTAGGCCTCCATGCAGTGGGTCAGAGCGTCCATGCCGGTGTGAGCGCACAGCTTGGCGGGCATGGTGTAGGTGAGCTCGGGGTCGACGATGGCGACATCAGGGGTGATGTTGAAGTCGGCCAGCGGGTACTTGATGCCCTTGGCGTAGTCGGTGATGACGGAGAAGGCAGTGACCTCGGTAGCGGTACCGGAGGTAGAGGAGATGGCGCAGAAGTGAGCCTTCTGACGCAGCTCGGGGAAGCTGAACGGCTGGATAATGTTGTCGAAGGACTCCTCGGGATACTCGTAGAAGACCCACATGGCCTTAGCAGCATCGATGGGCGAACCGCCGCCGATAGCAACGATCCAGTCGGGCTCGAACTCGCGCATGGCCTCGGCGCCCTTCATGACCGTCTCGATGGACGGGTCGGACTCGACGCCCTCGAACAGCTTGACCTCGAAACCGCCTTCCTTAAGGTCGTTCTCGACGTCCTGCAGGAACCCGCCGCGGCGCATAGAGCTGCCGCCAGAAACGATGATGGCCTTCTTGCCCTTGAGGTTCTTCACCTCGTGGCGAGCGCCCTCACCAAAGTACAGATCGCGAGGATTGGTAAAACGTCCCATACTGTGCCTCCTAAACAAGCCCCTCTTAGACTTGCGTATATAACGGAGCACCCAATTGGCTCCGTTAGGACCGGTTTGCGCGTTGCCGGCGATGACAATGCGCGATGTCTAAACGTCTCAACGCTCAGACAAACACTATTTTACCGTTCTGGTTGGTCAGTTATTCACCTAAAGCCGCCAATGATGAAACGTTTTTTCTATCCCTGAAGACCCTTGTGCGGCATTCATACTCCCAAGCTGGGCAAACGTTTTATCAAGGTTGACTACATATCCCGGGCAGGACCGTGCCCCTCCAAAATATGCACCGTTCGCCGCCAAAAATCGACCGTTTGCGGCACCGTGATACCACTCGGCCGTCCAAGGTGCCGACATTTGTGCGACATCCGTCTTCGTGGTGCAAAGGTGCAAGTCCAAGTGCGGCACCCCCGGTGTGCCACATGCGGGTAAACTAGAACCTTATATAGAAACATTTGAACCCTAACCGCAGCAAAGGAGGCCCCATGGCATTCGATCCCATTCAAGAGGATTGCCATCGCCTCGTTCTTGAGGCCTTGCGCCGCGACAATATCCCGCTCACCGACGGTGCCGCCGTAGAGCGTCTGATGGAACAATTCACCCGCAACCCCGCACCGCTCATCGTGCACGACCGCGACCGCGCCGGGCACCTCATTGCCAAGGTGGTCGAGGCCGTCGACTACCGCATTCCCTTTATCCCTGACGATACCCAGGCCGAGCAAGAAGAAGCAGCTGCCGAGAACATGCTCCGCGAGGCAGCCGCGCTCGATCCGGCCAACTGGGACGCTCAGCGCATGCTGACCGCCCTCACCGCCAGCTCCAACGAGGAATACGTGCAGTATCTGGTGTCCAAGTGCGACGAGGTGGAGCACGATCTGGCGCTCAAGATCGCCTCGGCGCAGGACCCCTACGAGCGCGAGGCCGCTGGCGACCTTATGCGCCGCCCCTACCTGCGCTGGCTTGCCGCCTTGGCATCGCGCGCGCTCATTAGCGGCCGCTACCGCATGTCGCTCGAAGCCGCAAACCGCAGCCTCGACTTTGCCCCCAACGATCCTGCCGGCGTCCGCCACACCGCAATGCTCGCCATGGCAAAGCTCGAATACCCCGCCGAGGAGCTCAAGCGCTTTCGCTCCGCTCACTCCGTGCCGTACCTCGCGAATACCCCGCTGCGCCGCCGCCCCAAAGATGCGGAGCGTGACTTGGACCCGTGGACGCTCATCGCGCTGATGAGCGCAGCCTGGCGCGAGCTGGATTACGATGGCGCCGAGCACTACTTGCGCATCCTTGCGCGCTCGTGTCCGCACGCAGCCGAGGCGCTCTACTTCCAAACCGAGTTTCCCGATGGCGTCTATGCCCGCGTCAACGTGGGTGCGGGCTCCACCGACGAGCTTGTCCTCGCGCTGTCCGAGGCGACGCCGGTACTGCAGGAGGGCCTGGGCGCCCCCGACAACGCCAGCTTTGCCGCCTGGGTCGCCACCAACGATATCGTGCGTTCCCAAATCGATGAGCGCATACTGCGGGCGGCCGAGCAGGGTTTGCCGTTTAAGGGAGGAGACCTCTAATGGATCCGAGCGTCTACATCCCCGCCTACCTGGAGCGCGCCTACGTTGCGTCGCACCCCGAACTCACCGATGCAGCACGCGAGCTTGTCCATAACGACGTGAGCGTCAACCCTCATAAGTATGCGCAGACCGAGCATGCCCAGGCACTGCTGTCCTATGCCGGCGTTCATCGCCACCTGCTCGACGAGCTCCATCGCATCGAGGACATGGGCAGCGACGAGGAGTTTGAGCAGACGCGCAACCGCCTGTTCGACGATATGCGTGATGAGCTGCTCAAGATCGTCCGCATCGATGCGCATGTCCTCGATGCCCAGCTGCTCGCCATCATTTTGGCGGACACGCCCGTCGACGCCTGCCTGGGCGATCTGATGAAGCTCGAGGCGACCACGGCCGATTACCTGCAGCAAAGCGTGCCCGGGTTCGACATGGAAGCCCCGCACTACTGGGCCAATAATGTTTTGGCCGATGGTGTCACCGCAGCAGACCTTACCGTGAGCGAGCCGGCTCTTATCGGGTGGCTTCACACGCTCGAGGCCATCTCGCAGCTGTGCATGGCGAGCGCCCGCTACCGCGCTGCCGCCTACTACGCCCGCCGCGTCCTTAAGGCAGAAGGCTATCCCACCCGAGCCGCAGGCACCGTGCTGCTCGCCCTCGCTCGTCTGGAAGACGAGGACGGCTTTTTTGCCCTGGCCCACCAGCTCGAGGAAGAGATCGGGGCTGACGCGCTTGAGAACTCTCCTTGGTATCTGCTCGCCCGCACGATTCTGCTGTTCAAAACAAACAAGATGCACCCGGCGACACGCGCGCTGCGTGAGTTTGCCAACCGTTGCGAGGGCGGTGCGTTCTTCTTACTGAACCCCATGTACCAGACACCGTACCTTCCCTGCCGGCCCGAGCCACACGATCCCTGGGATCTTTCGCACCAGGCCGTTTGGGAAGCGGACGGTATTATCTCGGACACTCCCGACTTTGCCCCCTGGGCCAATGCCTGCGAAGACGTGTCGCAGCTTGCCCAGGAATTTGCGCGCCGCTACGGTTTTTAGTGACGCACTCGACCCGACCATGTCGTTTACGTTAGGAACGGTTTCATGAACCTCCGCTCATCTCTTGCCTGCACCTCGAGCGATATCGCCCGCTGGGGGCTGCGCTCCGTCCTTAAGCGCCAGGGTGGCGTACTCCCCGGCCGTATCGCCATGAAGATCGACCCCGAGTTGCTGAGCGACCTCGCGGGCCTTGTCGACCGCAGCGTGGTGATCACCGGCACTAATGGCAAGACCACCACCTCCAACCTCATCGCCGACGCCGTTGCCGCCAGCGGCGCTACCGTGGTGTGCAACCGTGCCGGCAACAATATGGAGCCCGGTGTGGTGGGTGCTCTGCTCGAGGCCCGCAGTGGCCTTAAGCACACTGACAGCGGCAAGCGCGTGGGCGTTTTTGAATGCGATGAGCTCTACACCGTGCGCGTCCTGCCCAAGCTCAAGCCGACGTACTTTGTGCTGCTCAACCTGTTCCGCGACCAGCTAGACCGCTACGGTGAGATCGACCACACCCAAGACGTTATCGCCCATGCGTTGGAGCTCTCTCCGACGACAACGCTCATCCACAATGCCGACGACCCGTTGTGTGCCTCGATTGCCGCGCGCGTTCCCAACGCGAGCATTGCCTTTGGCATCGACGGCGCCACCAACACCGAGTCCGACCGCATTAGCGACTCGCGCTTTTGCTCGCAGTGCAACGCGCCGCTGGAGTATGACTACGTGCAATACGGCCAGCTCGGCGCCTACCATTGCCCCTCGTGCGGCTGGGCCCGCCCTGCGCTTGTCCGTCGCGTGACGGGCGTGGAGCTCGGCTGCGACGGCTACGGCTTTGACCTGGTCTTTGGATCTGCGCCCGACGCGGCTGCCGTACACATCGCCACACGCTACAACGGCCTGTACATGGTCTATAACGTTGCCGCCGCCTTCTTTGCCGCGCACGAGTTGGGCGTGGGAACGGCGCTTCTACAGCCTACGCTCGATGCCTATGTGCCCGCCGGCGGACGCATGGGCCGCTGGGATATCGCCGGCCGCACCGTCGAGGCCAACCTGGCTAAGAATCCCGTGGGCTTCGATCGCCAGATCCAGTCCATTAAGACGGCGGGCGGCAGGCTCTGCGCTTTCTTCCTCAACGACAACGATGCCGACGGCCACGATGTATCGTGGATCTACGACGTCGACTTTGAGCGCATCGCCGACACGCCGGGTCTTGTCGCCTTTGCCGGAGGCACGCGCGCGCACGACATGCAGGTACGCCTCAAGTACGCCGGCATCGATGCCGCGATTATCTCGGACGTCGCGCAGGCAATTGGCGCCGTTGCGGATGAAGCCGCAGGCGACACTTTCTATGCCGTCGCCAACTACACGGCCTTCCCGCCGCTGGTCAAAGAACTCGACGGGCTGAAAGGCGCCACCGCCGACGCTGTTGCCGGGCGCGCCGTAGCCCGTGCCGACGGCAGCGCTGTCCCCACGGATATTGCGCCGGTCGAGCTTTCGCGCCCGCTGCGCATCGTCTACCTGTATCCCGATGCCCTTAACCTCTACGGCGACGGCGGCAACGTTATCGCGCTCGAGCGCCGTTGCGCCTGGCGCGGCATTCCCGTGCGCGTGGACGAGGTCCGTATGGGCGAGTCACTCGATCTCACCGATGCCGATATCGTCATGATGGGTGGCGGCTCCGACCGCGACCAGCTAGCCGTGGCACACGAGCTGCTCGCCCAAAAAGACAAGGTCGCGGCCTATGTTGAGGACGGCGGCACACTGCTTGCCATCTGTGGCAGCTATCAGCTGCTCGGCCGTTCGTACTACATGGGCGACGATCGCATTGAGGGCCTGGGCGTCATTGCCGCCGAAACCGTACGCGGCTCCGATCGCCTGATCGGCAACGTCGCCGTCAGGACCGACCTGGCACCCGAGCCCTTTGTGGGATTCGAGAACCACGGCGGCCGCACCCTGCTCGATGCAAAGGCCACGCCGCTCGGAACGTCCGTCGTCACGGGTACCGGCAACAACGGCGATGATGGCCTTGAGGGCCTCATCTACAAGGGCGTCATCGGCACGTACCTGCACGGACCAGCGCTGCCCAAGAACCCCGAGCTCGCCGACTGGCTCATTACCCACGCTCTCGAGCGGCGTGGCGATGCACAGGCCGCCGCCCTGCTGCCGCTCAAACCCCTCGATGACACCTACGAGCACGCCGCCCATGACGCCGCCATGAAGCTCCTCCCCTAGCACCCCACCACCACAAAGGGGACAGGCACCTTTGTGGTGGTTTTTCAGTTTGCCAACGATATGTGAACGGCTAAAAAAGTCTGCTATACTCTTTCCCGCTGTCCCCATCGTCTAGCGGCCAAGGACGCCACCCTTTCAAGGTGGATATCGCGGGTTCGAATCCCGCTGGGGGCACCATTTGAATTGAAGAGCCCGTTACCCTCGCGGTAGCGGGCTTTTTGCTACCCATGCGCCGGGATTCGAACCCGACAGGGTGCGGAGCTGAGGAAACGCGAAGCGTTTTCCAGCGCAGCACGCAAGGAGCGAAGCGACGCAGCGAAAGCGGGCGGCGCCAGCCGCACGCGGACATCCCGCTGGGGGCACCATTTGAGATGTGAAGCCCGTTACCAATTCGGTAGCGGGCTTTTTGCTACCGATATGCCGGGATTCGAACCCGGCAGGGTGCGGACCCCGGCATCATCGCAAAGCCAGCGGGTAAAAAATGGCAAATATGAGTACTGTTACCATTTTAGTTACAGCGATTTCATGCCTTCAGAAGGCGATTTAGCCGTCAGGCGTCCTACGGCGGAAAAATTGCAGACGTTTATCGGCTAAGTACTTGGACATATGTTGCGTAATACTGCATATTTTGTAAAAAGATAATGCTACAGGACTTGTGACAGTACTCATATTTGACGTTTTTTGCCCACGACCCCTTATTACGTGGGCGAATCAGTTGCAAAACGGACTCCTAAACGTCCTTCGCAAACAAAAACCGGGGCCCACATGATGCGGACCCCGGCTCAATACCGTGACGATATGTCAGTTACGCTCTACACGTAGAACAGGATGTCGTCGTAGGTCGGAACCGGCCAGTAGTCGGCGGCCACGATCTCCTCCATTGCGTCCACGGCGGCACGCAGCGCATCCATAGCGGGAACGACCTCGTGCGCGTACACGTTGGCCTGCTCCTGGCCATCGAGAGCCTCGGCCTTCTGATGCACGACGTCGAGCGCCTTGATGGAGTCGTTGATGGCAGTGATACCGTTGCAGAGCTTGTTGAGCGTGTTCTGCTCGCACTGCATGGCGGCCTCAGCACCGGCGGCACGAATAGTCTCAAGGCCCTTAGCGACCTTGGTGGCATAGGCGGTAATGACCGGGCGATAGGTACGACGCGCCTCGCGAACCATCGTGGTGGCCTCGATGTTCATGAGCTTGTTGTACTTCTCGAGCTTGCAATCGTAGCGGCACTGGGCCTCGGCCTTGGTCAGGACGCCCGTCTCCTCAAAGAGCGCAATGGCCTTATCGGAAACAAAGGCGGGCAGGGCGTCGGCCGTGGTCTTGTTGTTGGCAAGGCCGCGCTTCTCGGCCTCGACGGGCCACTCATCGGAGTAGCCGTCACCGGAGAACAGGATGCGCTGGTGATCGGTCAGCACCTTCTTGCAGTACTCGAGCGCGGCATCCTGGAACTCATCCTCGGGCGTACCCTCAAGCGCGTCGGCGAAGGACTTGAGCGACTTGGCCACGGCGGCATCGAGCACCAGGTTGGAGTCGGAGACGTTCTGCTCGGAGCCGCAGGCACGGAACTCGAACTTGTTGCCGGTGAAGGCGAACGGGGAGGTGCGGTTGCGGTCGGTGTTGTCCTGCATCAGCTTGGGCAGAGTATCGGCGCCCAAGTCGAGCACGCCGCGCGTGGCATGGACGGAAGCCTTGCCATCGATGATCTTCTCGACGACCTCGGTAAGCTGGTCGCCCAGGAAGATGGACATAATCGCCGGAGGAGCCTCGTTGGCGCCCAGACGATGGTCGTTACCGGCCGAGGCAACGGAGGCACGCAGGAGCTCCTGATAGTTATCGACGGCCTCGATCACCGCGGTGAGGAAGACGATGAACTGCAGGTTGTCGAGCGGGGTGTCGCCCGGATCGAGCAGATTCTCGGACTCGGTGCCAAGCGACCAGTTGTTGTGCTTGCCCGAACCATTGATGCCCTCAAAGGGCTTCTCGTGCAGCAGACAGACCAAGTCGTGGCGGGAGGCGATGAGCTTCATCTTCTCCATCATGACCAGATTCTGGTCGATGGCCTCGTTGACTTCGCCATAGACGGGGGCAAGCTCATGCTGGCAGGGAGCAACCTCGTTGTGCTTGGTCTTGGCGGGAATGCCAAGCGCCCACAGCTCATCGTCCAGATCCTTCATATAGGCCGAGACGGTGGGGCGGATAGCGCCAAAGTAGTGCTCCTCGAGCTCCTGGCCCTTGCAGGGAGCGGCGCCAAAGAGGGTGCGGCCGGTAATGACCAGGTCCTTGCGCTTGCGGTAAGCGTCCTTCTTGATCAGGAAGTACTCCTGCTCGTCACCCACGGAAGGAACGACCTTCTTGGGGGTCTTACCGAACAGCGCCAAAACGCGCTTAGACTCACGCGAGAGCGCGGTCATGGAACGCAGCAGCGGGGTCTTCTTGTCCAGGGCCTCGCCCGTGTAGGAGCAGAAAGCCGTGGGGATGCACAGGACATCGTCCTTGATAAAGGCGGGGCTAGTGGGGTCCCAAGCGGTGTAGCCACGGGCCTCGAAGGTAGCACGCAGGCCGCCGTTGGGGAAGCTCGAGGCATCGGGCTCGCCCTGGATAAGGTTCTTGCCCGTAAACTTGGTAATGGCGGTGCCGTCGTGGTTGGGCTCCAGGAAGCTGTCGTGCTTCTCGGAAGTAATGCCCGAAAGCGGCTGGAACCAGTGCGCATAGTGCGTCGCACCCTTGGAGATGGCCCAGACCTTCATGGCATGGGCAACGGCGTTGGCCACATCCAGGTCGAGCGGCTCACCGCCCTCGAGGGTTGCAGCAAGGCGCTTCCAAATGTCCTTGGGGAGGTAGTCCTTCATGACTTCCTCAGAGAACACCATGGTCCCGAAGCGGTCAGTAAGTTCGGCCATACGGAACTCCCTTCGTATCGGCACCGCGTGAGAAGCGGTGTTGATTACTAACGAACGAGCCATAGCTTAGACTCGCCGTGTTTCCGCGACATTACCGTTATGTTGCTGTCGCGAAACCAATCAATGAGGTTACCCTATCGAGGCGGCGTTGCCACCCTCAACAGCCAATCAACTGCATAAATTGCAGACCTCTCCCCATGGTTTAAGGGTAGACAATTTGGGATGGAGCTCTATTAACTGGTATTTTGCATCAGATACCAGTCTTTATAGTCCGTGCCTAGATTAGCCGCTCTGTTATAGAGAAAGCCGATAGCAAGGCATCTTTGATTGGTATCCCCGAATAACGAGTGAAACTCCACCGTGACACAGTGGTGCTGTAGAATCCTTACAGCACATCACACTATTACGTATCTAGAGGAGCACGATATGCGCGTCGACGAGGTTTTTAAGCAGGCAGCATCCCAGGGCACCGCGCCCGTTTCGTTTGAGATGTTCCCGCCCAAGGGCGAGCTCACCCTCGACACGGCTCGCGAAGTGGCAGGCAATCTGTGCAAGCTTTCGCCGAGCTTTGTCTCGGTCACCTGCTCGGCCGGCGGCTCGGGCAACGGCGCCACCACCGCCCCCATCGCGCATATGATTTCGAGCGAATTCGACACGCCCTCTGTGGCACACCTCACCTGCGTGGGCCGCACCCACGCCGACATCGCCGCCAAGATCGACGAGTATCGCACCGCCGGCGTTGAAAACATTCTGGCCCTGCGTGGCGATCTCCCTGCCGGCGCGACCGAGGACGACAAGCCCGCCTCCGACTACGCCTACGCCCGTGACCTCATCCCCGAGCTCGTCGACGCCGGCTTTTGCGTGGGCGCCGCAGCCTACCCCGAGGGCCACATTGCCTGTGAGGATCTCAACCTCTCGGTCGAACACCTCAAGCAAAAGCAGGACGCCGGCGCGAGCTTCTTTGTGACGCAGCTCTTCTTTGATAACGAGTGCTTCTACCGTTTTCGCGAGCTTGCCGACAAGGCCGGCATCACCGTGCCCATTACCGCGGGCATCATGCCGTTTATGGGCAAGTCGCAGATCAGCCGCATGGTCTTTATGTGCGGCGCGTCGCTGCCCTCCCCCGTCATCAAGATTCTCGCCAAGTACGAGAATGACCCCGAGAGCCTGCAGGCAGCCGGTGTAGATTATGCCGCCCGCCAGCTTTGCGACCTCAAGGAGCACGGCGCCGACGGCCTGCACCTGTACACTATGAACCGTCCTGCGATCGCCGCGACCATTATGGAGCGCCTGGGGTAATGGAAAAACCGCACATCGATACAACCGCTGTCGAAGTGCCGGCCGACCTTGCGTCGCCGGCGCTTTACCGTGTCGATGCTGCGCACCATCCCCGTGTCGACCGTGCCGAGATGCTGCGGTATCTGGGTTACGGCGGCCAGCAGATTGAGCCCGAGCTGTCGCAGCGTATTGAGCTTGTGGTCGAGCGTCTGGAATTGGACATTGAGCCCCGTGGCGTGCGCCGCGTATTTGCCATCGATGCCACGGGCGTGGACGAGCAGGGCAAGCCTTGCATCCGTCTGGTCGGCACCAACGTTGAGCTGCGCGGTCGTGATATCTATCGACATCTCAAAGACGCCCGCTTTGCCGCGCTCATGGCATGCACCCTCGGCATGGACGCCGAGCGTCGCCTGCGCACCACGGGAGCCCAACATCCCCTGGAGGGCGCCGTGCTCGACGCCGCGTGCTCCGCTTACGTGGAAGCCGCCGTTGAGCAAATGGACCAGCAGGTCAAGACGGACGCCGCCGTTCATGGGCTCGCCGGCAACTGGCGCTTTAGCCCCGGCTACGGCGACTGCCCGCTCTCGGCCCAGCGCTCGATCGTCAATGCGCTCAACGCCACGCGGCTTATCGGCCTGACCGTCACGCCCACCAGCCTGCTCATGCCCACCAAAAGCGTGACCGCGGTGATCGGCCTGTTCGATGGCGAGGTCCACGACGCCCAAAGCCGCCCCACCTGCAATATCTGCCGCATGCGCGAGAACTGCCGCTTCCGTGCCGCCCACACCACCTGCTATTCGCATTCTGAATAAAATGTCAATTGATGGCACGGTATCGAGGGAATCTCATCCGTATGTAAGCGGATGTCCTCACAAACAAGTACCATTAGATGCCAAATAACAACTATCTGAAAGCCAGTACATGCACAACATTCTGCAGTTCTCGCCACAACTAACCGCGCTTGAGTTTTTTTCAGGCATTGGCTTGGCTCGTGCCGGCATGGCAAAAGCCGGAATCAAAACAATCTGGGCAAATGACATAGACCATACTAAATGCGCCATGTACAGCCAGTGTTGGGGCGATGAACATCTAGTCGAGCAGGATGTTCACACACTCGACCCCGACCTAATACCCCAAGCCGACATCGCATGGGCGTCAAGCCCTTGCACAAACTTATCTCTCGCGGGAAACAGGGAGGGACTTATCTCTGGCAAAGAGTCCAGTGCGTTCTTTGGCTTTATTAAGGCCATCGAAGGAATGAGCGATCGTGCCCCGCGGGCACTTGTTCTCGAAAATGTCATCGGCCTTGCCACGTCTAATAACAGTGATGACTTTAGACTCGTTTGCCAGGAATTTAATCGTTTAGGCTATTCATGCGACGCCTATTTTATCGATGCACGGCACTGGCTTCCCCAGTCACGCCCCCGCATGTTTGTCGTCGGATTAAAAAACCCTCTTCCCAACAGCCGACTCGATTCCTCGCTTCGACCTGAAAAGGTCTCCTGGATTCACTCCGACCCTTCACTCATTACGCACGTCTCTCACCTAAACGAACCGAGCCCACTTCGCATGAGGGGCCTTGCAACGGTTGTTGAAAATATTCCCGAGGACGACAAGCGTTGGTGGAACAAAAACCAAGTGCAAGCATTTATCGACTCACTTGCACCGCATCAAGCAGAGCGCCTTCAGCGCTTCTTAAATGCCAAAGAAAAAATTGTTCGCACTGCTTACCGTCGCACGCGATCGGGCGTTGTGCGCTGGGAAATCCGTGAAGAAGAAATTGCCGGATGTCTAAGAACGGCTCGCGGCGGCTCATCAAGACAGGCAGTCGTTATATGCGAAAACGGAAAAATAGAAGTTCGCTGGATGACTGGAACTGAATATGCCCGTCTCCAAGGTGCTGACTCATGTCAGTTTAGCGGCTTCTCGGATGCTCAGATTCGCTACGCATTCGGCGATGCAGTTGCCGTGCCAGTTGTCACTTGGCTTATAAAAAATGCAGTCAAACCCGCGCTTATGTCTTCAAGGAACGGAGTGAACAATAATGGAAATGACCAATTGCTCCTTGAGCGAGCCCGATAAAGGTATCTTGGATGCCATTGAACTCTGGTACGAATCCAAGCGCAACAAGCGAGGCAATGTCAACCGTAACGTTATGGCGGTTGGCATAGGCATAAGCGAGCTGCTGCAAAACCGTTTTCCGCTCACCGACGATTATGTGCAATCGGACAAGGGGAGCCAAGTACGAGGCCTAAGTGGAGCATGCATCAAAACAGTTTTAGCCAGACATGGGGAAACGCGTGCCTTCGCGTCAGAGGGCGGCAGAACCTCACGCGGCACACTCCCGATGGCGCTTGAGCTTGCCACAATTATCAACTCTGCCCTACCCAGTGACATTTGCGAAGACACTCGTCTTGAAGCTGCGAATGCAATCGCCAATTTCTTCGTCGAGCGAATCCAGGTCGATTTCTTTAACCGGCAGAGAATCAAAGTCGAAATCGATCTTCAAAAACCAATTTCTGTCATTGTCGATGATATCCTAGCCGAAGCAAGCCTACGGTCCGATAAGCCAACGGGTACCGTCGCACAGCACCTGGTAGGTGCAAAACTTGAGATGTTATTTCCAACCATAGAAATCGGAAAGGACAACTCAAACGCCGCCGACCAGCAGACAGACCGTTCTGGCGATTTCCAAATCAATGATGCTGCATTTCATGTGACTGTATCGCCAATGGCCAAATTGACCGATCGATGCCGAGATAACATTCGAAATGGCATTCGGCCCATCGTCGTTGTCCCCCACGATAAAGTTTCCTTCGCTTACGGACTGTTCGAAAGTGAGGGACTCGGCAATCGCGTACAGGTTATCGCGCTCGAATCGTTTATCGGCATCAATATTGAAGAGTTATCGTTCTACAAGCGAGGCCTAATTCGATTAAATGTCGAACGGCTTCTTGCCCACTACAACAAGCGAATCGAAGATATCGAGCCCGACAAATCTCTTCAAATAGAAATTCCTCAGTGGGCTCTAGACGAAATGGATGCACATGGCGAATAGCTCAAACATACTTATCACTCATGATTCTGACGGCACTGCATTGGCGGCACCCGTTGATGCCGCACGTCGCAACGGTGCCACGTACAAGACGCGCACGATCGACGATCTGCGCATTAAGGACGATCGCCTGCGTGCGGCCATCGAGGGCACGGGACACCTGCTGTTCGACGGCGGCATGGGCACCATGTTGCAGGCCGCTGGCATGAAGGCGGGCGCCCTGCCCGAGCTGCTCAACTTTGAGGAACCCCAGGTTATCACCGATATCCAACGTCAATATGTCGAGGCCGGCTGCGACGTGATCACCGCCAACACCTTTGGCGCCAACGCCCACAAGCTCGACGGTGCCGCCACCGTGGCAGACGTCTTTGCCGCGGCCGTCGCCTGTGCCCGCGAGGCCGGCGCCCGCTACGTCGCCGGTGACATCGGCCCCATCGGCGCGCTGCTTCGCCCCTTGGGTACCCTCAGCTTCGACGAGGCCTACAACCTCTTTGCCGAGGAAGTGCGTGCCGGCGTCGATGCGGGCGTGGACCTCTTTATTATCGAGACCATGACTGACCTTGCCGAGATCAAGGCGGCGGTCCTCGCCTGCCGCGAGAACTCCGACCTGCCCGTCTTTGCCACCATGACCTTTGAGGAAGACGGTCGCACCTTCCTGGGCACGAGTCCCGAGGTTGCCGCCATCACGCTCGATGCCATTGGCGCCGACGTTTTGGGCATCAACTGCAGCCAAGGACCGGCCGAGCTCCGAGGACTCGCCGCGCGTATGCTCACCGTTACCGACAAGCCCATTATGGTGCAAGCCAACGCGGGACTGCCCCACGTGGACGATGACGGCAATACCGTCTTTGATATCCAGGCCCCCGAATACGCCGAAGCCGTCGCCGGCATGATCGCCGACGGCGTGAGCGTCGTGGGCGGCTGCTGCGGCACCACGCCGGCGCACATGGCGGCCTTGCGCACGCTTATCGATAACCACACGCCCAGCCCGCGCCGCCGCAAGCCCAGCATGTCGGTCACGAGCGCCCAAACGGTCGTGGACCTTCCCTGCGACGGCCACAAGATCGCCGTCATCGGCGAGCGCATCAACCCCACCGGCAAAAAGCGCCTGCAGCAGGCCCTGCGCGACGGCGACCTGGACTACGTCGTGAGCCAGGGTATCAGCCAGCAGGAACAGGGCGCCGACATCCTGGACGTTAACGTGGGCCTGCCCGAGATCGACGAGGTCAAGATCATCCAACAGGCCACCGAGCAGCTCCAGGGCTCCACGTTGCTGCCGCTGCAGATCGACTCCACCGACCCCGCAGCCGTCGAGGCCGCCGTGCGCCGCTACGCCGGCAAGCCCATCATCAACTCGGTCAATGGCAAGCAGCAGATCATGGATGAGATCTTTCCGCTGGTCGCCCACTACGGCACCAACGTTGTCGGCCTTACGCTCGACGAAGGCGGCATCCCCGATACCGCCGAGGCTCGCTTCGCCATCGCCGAGCACATCGTGGCCGAGGCTGCCCGTTACGGCATCGGCCCGGACCGCATCCTCATCGACTGCCTGGTCATGACCGCCTCGACCAATCAACGCCAGGCCGAGCAGATCCTGCGCGCCATGTCCCTGTGCAAGGAGCGTCTGGGCGTCAAGTGCGCGCTCGGCGTGTCGAACATCAGCTTTGGCCTGCCTGCCCGCCCGCTGCTGGGCTCGGTCTTTTTGGCCGCCGCTTTTGGCGCGGGTCTGGACGCCCCCATCATGAACCCGGGCTCCAAGCGCTTTATGGATACCGTCTACAGCTATCGCGTCCTGAGCGTTGAGGACGAGGGCTCGACCGGATACATCGAGCGCTACGCCGACTGGACCGATCCGTACAAGATCGCCGCAAACCCGGCAGCAGCTCAGGCCGCATCGAGTGATGCCGCGCCTGCCGCGGGCACCGCCGGCGCCGACGGCAACGACGACCCGATTCGTCGCATGGTCGTCTCGGGTCGCAAAGGCGAGATCGCTGCCGAGACCGAGCGTCTACTGGCAGACCACGACGCCATGGACCTCATCAACAATCACTTTATCCCCGCCCTCGACGAGGTTGGCGTCCTCTTTGACCAGGGAAAGTTTTTCTTGCCGCAGCTCATGGCCTCGGCCGAGGCCGCACGCGTGGGCTTCGACACCATCAAGCGCCTGATGCCCGCCGGCGAGATTGCCGACAAGGGCAAGATCTGCGTGGCCACCGTCAAGGGCGACATCCACGATATTGGCAAGAACATCGTCAAAATGCTGCTCGACAACTACGGCTACACCGTCTTTGACCTAGGCCGCGACGTCGACCCGCAAGAGGTGCTCAAGACCGTGCAGGAGCGTGACATTAAGCTCGTCGGCCTCTCGGCGCTTATGACTACCACGGTCGTCGCCATGGAGGAGACCATCAAGTTGCTTCATGCCGAGGTGCCGGGCGTCAAGATCATCGTAGGCGGCGCCGTGCTCACCCCCGAATACGCCAAGCAGATCGGCGCTGACTACTACGCCAAGGACGCCGCCGAGAGCGCTCGTATCGCCGAAGAGGTCTTTGGGCAGTAACACAACGGAAATAACCGAGCACCAAAACGTGCCGCACGCGCCACTTGGCACGTGCGGCACGTTAGAATAGATAAGACTATGCTCGTTTTGGCAGATAGGAGCGCAAGGATGGCGATCACACCCGCAGAAATCGCGGAAACCCGCGGCATGGTTGAGGAGCAGAACCTCGACATCAGGACCATCACCATGGGTGTTTCGCTCATGGGTTGCGGTGACGAGAACCTCGACCGCATGTGCACGAAGATCTACGACCACGTGACGCACACGGCTGAGCATCTGGTCGAGACCGCCGAGAACCTCGAGCGCGAGTACGGTATCCCCATCGTCAACAAGCGCGTTTCCGTCACCCCGGTGGCCCAGATCGCCGCGTGCTGCAAGGATGAGGACCTCACCCCCATCGCGCATGCCCTCGACCGCGCGGCCGAGACGCTCGGTATCGATTACCTGGGCGGCTTCTCCGCACTCGTCCAGAAGGGCATCGGTGACGCCGACCGCCGCGTCATCCAGTCCATCCCCCAGGCGCTCGCCACCACGAGCCGCGTCTGCTCCAGCGTAAACGTCGCCAGCCTGCGCGCCGGTATCAACATGGATGCCGTGCTCATGGCCGCCCAGACCATCATCGATGCCGCCAAACTCACGGCCGACCAGGATTCCGTTGGCGCCTCCAAGTTTGTCTGCTTTGCCAACATGGTCGAGGACTCCCCGTTTATGGCGGGCGCCGTCCACGGCGGTGGCGAGGCCGACGCCGTCATCAACGTTGGCGTCTCGGGCCCCGGCGTTATGGCTGCTGCCTTGGAGACGCTCCCCGACTCCGCCTCGATGATGGAGGTTGCCGAGAAGATCAAGCAGACCGCCTTTAAGATCACCCGCGCCGGCGAGCTCATGAGCCGTGAGGCAGCCCGCCGTCTGGGTGTCGAGAAAGGCATTGTCGACCTGTCGCTGGCTCCCACGCCTGCCATCGGCGACTCCGTTGCCCGCATCCTCGAGATCATCGGCGTGGGCACCTGCGGTGGCCCCGGCACGACCTGCGCGCTCGCCATGCTCAACGATGCCGTCAAGAAGGGCGGCGTCATGGCCAGTTCCAGCGTGGGCGGTCTCTCCGGCGCCTTTATCCCCGTGTCCGAGGACGCCGGCATGATCGCCGCCGTCGAAGCCGGCGCGCTTTCCCTCGAGAAGCTCGAGGCCATGACCTGCGTGTGCTCCGTCGGCCTGGACATGATCGCCATCCCCGGTGACACCCCGGTCGAGACCATCGCCGGCATCATCGCCGACGAGATGGCCATCGGCGTCATCAACAACAAGACCACGGCCGTGCGCGTGATCCCTGCCATCGGCAAGGGCGTGGGCGACTGCGTCGAGTATGGCGGCCTGTTTGGCCGTGCGCCCATCATGCCGGTGAACCCCAACGCCGGCACCGTGCTTGCCCACCGTGGTGGTCGATTCCCGGCGCCGCTGAACTCGCTGAAGAACTAGCTGAGGGGTTCGGGCGAGGAGCCCCGGGGAGGGCAAATATATAAGGTCGCCTGCTCGGACAGTCCTGACTCGCACGGAGAGCACATTAAGTGCTCTCCGGCTCGTGCGGAACTCGCGATCGACCTTATATATTTGCCCTCCCCGGGGCTCCCGCACAACGGGACCTCGGTTGGGTTCTATCCCTTTGGCAGTCGCTTCGCTCCTGCCCGCCTTGGTTGTGAGGGCGGTTTGGCGTTGGAACGGTTCTTTCTGATATATGCTGGTTGCGGCTCTTCTTTTGGGAGGAGTCGCTTTTTTGTTGCTAGGAGGTTGGCCCGTGGTTGATGGGGAGAATCGTTCTGAGCTGCTTGCTGCGGATTGGAATGGCGAATGGATGCGTCTGCAAGCTGATCGGCGGCGGGCTGATGATTCTTTTGAGTGGGATAAGCGGGCTCGGCATTTTCGGCCGCTTGAGACTGCCCCTTATGCTCGGGATTTTATGAAGCTGTTGGCGCTTGAGCCAGACGAGTCGGTGCTTGATATGGGGTGTGGGGCTGGGTCGATTGCTATTCCGCTTGCTCAGGCTGGGCATTCCGTGATTGCTGCCGACTTCTCTCCTGCCATGTTGGGCACGCTTGATGCCGGCATTGAGTATTACGGGCTCGAAGATCTTATTACGCCGCTTGAGCTTGCTTGGGATGATGATTGGGATTTGGTTGGACCGGTCGCGAAAGCGGTGGATGTTGCCTTTGCCAGTCGCTCTGTCACCACGACCAACCTAAAAGGCGCGCTTGCCAAGCTCGACCGCACGGCTCGCCGGCGTTGTGCTGTCACGATGGTCGCCAACTCCAGCCCGCGCTACGACCTGCACGTGATGAACGCCATCGGCGCCTCGGTTACCTGCAGTAATGGCTTTGTGTACGCCTTCAACATCCTCATTCAGATGGGTGCGTTGCCGCAGGTTACGTACTTTGAATCGCCTCGTCGCGATACCTTCGATAGCCTTGAGGCAGGTGTGGCAGACTTCTCCCGTATGCTTGAGCATGGCAACGAGGATAAGGTCGACCGTCTGCGCGACTACATCGCCCAGCACATGATCGAGAATCCCCATGCCGGTGAGCCGGGCTCCAAGGGCGTGCCGCAGGGGCGCTATATGCTCGATCATGTCCGCAAGGTTCGTTGGGCGTTTATTGCATGGGAGCCGGTCTCTGCGCCCAGCTCATAGCCTGTTCGCAGCCCGCACCGCCCACTCACTCGGCATCCGCATTCTTTTTGAACTGGGCAAACGCGCTCCACACCACGCCGTTCCTGCGCTATCGTGGGACAGCTCACGTAGATTAAGGCCCCGTCGCGGGGCGCCCCATACATAGAAAGCGAGAACCCATGGCACTGACAGGAGCACAGGTCAAGCAGCTTCGCAGCATGGCCCATCACCTCAACCCCGCCATCATCATCGGCAAGTCCGACGTCAACGAGGGCACCGTCGAGCAGACGGTCGCCTACCTAGAGAAGCACGAGCTCGTTAAGTGCTCCGTGCTCGATGGCTCCAGCCTTTCCGCCCGCGAGGCCGCCGAGGAGCTCGCCGAGCGTTGCCACGCCGATGTCGTCCAGGTTATCGGCCGCAAGTTCTCGCTGTATCGCGAGTCCTCGCGCAAGGACATCGAGAAGATCAAGCTCGTCTAAGAGCCAGTGATCGGCGAGCCAACACATAGCAAGCTTACGGGTGCCCAAGTACTTCGGGCGCCCGTTTTTTATCGCTCGACCAGCACGCGATTGAGCCGCCCCTCCACCAAGCGCTCGTATAGACGCCGCGTCTCGGGCTCGGGCACGCCATTGACCTGCTCCCTCAGATGGTGCATATGCCCGCTGTACAGCTCGACGATATCGCGCCGTCGCCCCGCCGCACTGTAGACGCGCATGGCGCAGCGCACCATATCCTCACGCGCCGTTTCCTGCCGAAGCCCCGACTCCGCCAGCCAAATCGCCGACTGCAGATCGTTTTCTTCTAGAGCGGCATTTGCTCCCTTAATCATGCAATCGATGTACTTTGACTGCATAATGCGCCGCATGCGCAAAAAGTAGGTGGGATTACAGCCATTGGGAACATACAACGGTCCGGCATAAAGCTGCTCAATCTTAAGGCACAACTCGACCAGATGGGGCCCGCGCGCACCCGTGCGATTTCCCAAAACCTCGCGGCTTATCTGGTCAAACAGCCGTACATCGGTCTTGACGTAGTCGCCGTTGAGCCCAATGCATTCATTTTGGATGAGCACGCATGACTTGCCATCCGGCGTCGGCCCCAAAGCCGACCGCAAGCGCGATATCGTCGAGTACAGGTTGTTGCGGGCGCTATTGAACTCGGCATGGGGCCACAGCTCCATGGCCAGCGTCTCACGATCGACGAGCGCATCCATGCCCAGCGCAAGCCGCTCGGCAAGCGTCGCCGCCTTCTTGCGGCGCCACATTTTGTCCGTGATGGGAAACCCGTCGCGCTCGGCGCGAAACGCACCAAACATGCGAATCTCGATATGGTCGATGGTATCAACGGCTTCAACCTCGCCGGCCTGGAATAGGCGCTCGCCCTCCCCTTCCAAATCGTCGCGCAGCGAGTACCGCGACAGCTCGCGCACGGGAAGCTTCTTGCGTATCCTGGCCGCCGGCTCGCCCAGACAATGCATGGCAAGGCGCGCAAAGAGCCGATACGATGGCTCTAGAATCCCCGCACGATTCATGGACATCCAGGCCGCAAGATCGCTGTCTCGGCCCGCACAGGCCAAATGCAGCGCCACCATCCAGGCTTCTGCGCCACCAACCTGCGTCTGGCTTATATCGAGTAGCTCCGCTTCCTCGCGTACCGAAACCATCGAGGTGTTACGCAGATATGCCGCGCGCTCCAGCAGCAATGCGTTATCGCGCATGTACCCAATCGACTCCTCGGCAAGTTTGAGCACTTGGACCGCACGGAACTTTGCATTAACCGGCCGTCCCTCTGCCAGCGACTGCCAGCCTTCTAGCAACAGGCCAAACAGCTGAATCTGGTTGTCGCGCATGCGCACGGCAAAACGATCGAGCTCGTTGAACGCCGCATCGTCGGTTACCGGCAAGCCGGAAAGGAGCCGCCGTGCCGCCAACACCATGCGCACCCAGATAGCCATCGCCTTAAGCCCACGTACGTCGAGCGCCTCCCGCACCATCGTCATCTCGTCGTCGCGCTCGTCGGTTCCCGCAAACGACCCGTCAAAGAGCTCCACCAGCATACTATCGGCCCGTATAACAATCCCCGCGATGTCGAGCTCGCAGTCGTAGGCCTTGCTCGTTTTGAGCTGCTGTAGAACGCCGCCGTCATCTCCCCGTTCGGTCAGGCATCGCTTGACCTCGATATGCGCGGACAGCATGTCGAGTGCGGTGTGGGACGTCTCTATTTCTGGCACGGCCAGGTTCGTAGGAAGCCCAAGCCCGTTGTCCCCATAGCAAACAGCCGTCAGTGTCTGGGCCACCCTCCATGAAACAGGGTCTATTTCGCAGGCCGCCCGTTCGCCCCCGCGCTCGATGACCGATGCCATATAGCGAGCAAGCTTTGTATTGGACACGCTGACCGCTGCCAGATATACGCCAAGCGCCTCGGCAGGCGTTGGCTCTGGAGCCGGATCGTCGGCATCGATCGTGCCCAGCGCTGCTCGGCAGATATCGGCCCCGTGCCCCGTCAGAGCAAGATCGACCCCATACTGACCAGCAAGTTCAAGGACCGCTTCACGGTCCAAAAAGGCGTCCGCCAGGCCCATCGCCGCATCGCATCGGCCCGCCTTAAGCAAAATCCGGGCCGCCCTCGAAACAAGTTCGGGGCGAACCTCGGCCACCAACTTACGCAAGCGCAAGCGTCCGTTATCCTCCGTGCCCAGACACGTAAAACTCCGCTCGGCGGGATCCAAGCCAAAGATCGGGTAGTCGCGTACAAAATAGGACTGGTCGACCATCGACAGCCTCACCCCGCAAGCCTCGAGTTCTGCGATATTGCCCTCGCCCATCAAAACCATGAGACATGCCACGCAAAACAGCGCATTATTGTCGAGCGAAGCCAGATCGGCAAGTGCCGCGCCATATACGTTGACAATCTCGTTTTCGAGCAGACCGGCTACGTCGCCTTGGCCATACAGACCCGTCTGCAATGCCGAAACGAGCTCGGGCACGCCCTGCGTGAGCTGATAGAAGTCGAGCGATGTGCTGATCGAAAACGCCGATGCCCACGCCGAATACTCATAGGCATGCACCTTGAGCATCTGCGCATTGATCTTAACCGAATCGCCCAGCCCATGAATCAGCTGACGATTTGAAGGACGGCAGGAGATAAAGACCCCTACCCCCATAGCGCGCAGGCCGCGAATCCTATCGATGAGGTCTTCGATATCGTGCTGATCGAGGTTTGGCACATTATCAATCGCGATAAGGGAGTGCGGTTTGTCTTTGAGTTCTTCGGTAACCACCTCGAGCTGCATAAACACCTCGCGCCCAGTGGCGCGATCGGCCTCGATAATCCGCACGGGGCCTCGCGTCGGGTCGCATTTAACCTCATGGGTGTACTGCAGCAGCACCGAGGTCTTCCCAAACCCGTCGGGCGCATAAAGAACCACGATGCCGGCCTTTCGGCCCTTGGCGATAAGCTCATTCATCAAGCGTTCGCGTCGCACCATATAGCCTCCGCCCAGCGGCATCAGCTCGAGGTCGTCTATACCGCTCAAATCGTTTACCATGCCCGCTCCTCAACTCGACCGTATGGACACTGTAGCCGCAAGACCATACAAGCCGCGCTATGAATAGAGCGACCTTGTGTTTTAGGTTGTCTTTTGGTACGCAAGCGGCAAGTTTTTGTACAGCGAGGACCGATTGTTATTAATCCCCCAACTAATCGGTCTTTAAGCAGGTAAATGAGCTTGTCAGCTTGTCCCATCTAAGCGGCAGTGTAACGCAGATGAACAAGGTTCAGCCATGTCATTCAACTCGCCTAGCACCCGCTACCGTCTACGACCTTCTAGTGGCATTTTTGCATAGAATCTGATATGGAATGAATCAAGCTGTTGGACATCCGGTATTCGTCAAGCTTACGGCAAGTTTTTGGTCAAGTGGGCGGAAAGGGATAGCAAAAAGGCCCCCGCAAAGCGGAGGCCTTAGGCAGGGTTATGTCGAGCTGCAGGATTCGCGCTACTCGCAGAGCGAAAGAGCGGCCTCGTCGGCAACGACAACGCAGTTGGTGTGCAGCTGCAGGATCGAAGCCGGGCACTCGGGTGTAACCGGACCATAGCACATGTCATGCACAGCCTGAGCCTTGGCCTCGCCGTTGGCGACGACCAGGATCATGCGGGCATACATGATGGTCTGGGTACCCATGGTGTAGGCCTGACGGGGAACATCGTCGATACTGTCGAACAGGCGGCTGTTGGCCTGAATGGTGCTCTCGGTGAGGTCGACGCAGTGCGTGCCCTTGGAGAAGTGGTCATCGGGCTCGTTGAAGCCGATGTGGCCGTTGTTGCCAATGCCGAGCAGCTGCAGATCCGGGTAACCGGCGTCGGCGACGATCTTGTCGTACTCAGAGCAGGCAGCGGCGGCGTCGGGGTTGGAACCGTCGGGCACATGCGTGTTGTTCAGGTCGATGTTGATGTGATCGAAGAAGTTCTCACGCATGAAGTAGTGATAGCTCTGGGGATCGTCGTGCGAAAGGCCGCGATACTCGTCCAAGTTGTAGGTGCTGACCTCGGCAAAGTCGACGTCGCCCTTCTTGTACCAAGTAGCGAGCTGCTTGTAGGCTCCGATCGGGGTGGAGCCGGTGGCAAGACCCAGCACACAGTCGGGCTTGAGGATAACCTGGGCCGAGATGATATTAGCGGCCTTGCGGCTCATATCCTCGTAGTCTTTAGCTTTAATGATCTTCATTACGCGTCCTTTCTCGTACAAGAGAGGCAAGGCTCCCTTACAAGCACTTGCCCGCGGCCCGCGTCGGCCGCAACCAACGTGTGCGGCCACCAGGGCGAGGTCGCGTAATGTATGTGTCTCGTGTCTAGCCGCGTCGAGGCCCCTGCCCGTCCACGGTGACCCAAAGCCTTTTAGCTTCGGACAAATCCCATCTTGCCACTGAGGGCGTCCTCTTTCAAGGGCGCCCTCCGTAAACGTGTTTGAATTGTAGACTAATGGCCACGTGCACTTGCTAGCGCTCGCGAGCAACGATGAGCTGGTCCATCTCTTCGACATGCACGCCAGCGGAGCCCTTGATGCTCGAGAACTCAACGGAGTTGCACACCAAGATGGGAACCGTCACATCGTAGCCCTCGGCAGCAATTGCCTCGCGATCGAACTCAATGAGTACATCGCCCTTATGGACGATGTCACCCACTTGCGCATGTACGGTAAAGTGCTTGCCCTCGAGCTGAACAGTGTCCAGGCCAACGTGGATGAGCACGTCCAAGCCATCGACCGTGTTAAGCGCAACGGCGTGTCCCGTGGGAAAAATGGCCTCGACCTTGGCATCAGCCGGTGCAATCACACGCGTTCCGGTGGGCCGAATCGCCACGCCCTGGCCCAAAAGGCCGGTGGCAAACGTCTGGTCGTTTACCTCGGAAAGCGGAATGACATCGCCCGAGATGGGAGCATCCAGCGTAAGGACTCGACCACGCATACCAAAAGACCTTAGGACTTTAGTGAACATGCTCCCCCTCGGACATACCAATCAATCAAAATAACCTTAACAGTTTACCACTTGGCAACGGTTTTTGACCATTAGGGAAGTTCGCGCTTGACAACCTCGACGATGTCGTCGACAACGCGCTGGGTCAGCTCGTGCGTCTCGGCCTCGGCCATCACGCGGACCAGCGGCTCGGTACCGCTCGGGCGCACCAGAATGCGGCCGCGGCCGTCAAGCTCCTTCTCGGCAGCAGCGACGGCGTCCCAAATGGGCTGGCAATCGTCCAGACCAGCCTTGTTGTCGGAATGCACGTTGACGAGTACCTGCGGGTACTTCTTCATGATGCCGGCAAGATCGGTGAGGGTACGACCGGTGCGCTTGAGCACGGCCAGCAGCTGCAGAGCCGTCACCAGGCCGTCACCGGTGGTGTTGTGCTCCAGGAAGATGATGTGGCCGGACTGTTCGCCGCCGATGACGGCGCCGTCCGCGAGCATGCGCTCCAGAACGTAGCGGTCGCCCACGGCGGTCTGAACCATCTCGAAGCCCTGCTCCTTCATAGCGATGGAGAAGCCCAGGTTGCACATGACGGTCGAAACGATCTCGGAGTTGGCGAGCTTGCCGCGAGCGGCGAGGTCAGAACCGCAGATAGCCAGGATGTAGTCACCGTCGATCTCATTACCCTCGCTGTCCACGAACAGTACGCGGTCGGCGTCGCCGTCGTGGGCCAGACCGATGTCAGCATGGGTGCGCAGCACGAGCTCGCGGAGGGGCTCGAGGTGCGTAGAGCCGCACTCAACGTTAATGTCGGTGCCGCAGTAATCGGTGTTGATGGCATGGACCGTGGCACCCAGGCGCTGCAGCGCGGCGGGCGTAGTCTGGCAGGAAGCACCGTGACCGCAGTCGACGGCAACGACCAGGCCATCGAGCCTCAGGCCATCGAGCGTATCGATGGCATGATCGACATATGCCTTGCGGGCGTCCTTCATCTTGATAATGTGGCCCACGCCGGCACCGGTCGGCAGCGTGTCGGCAGCCATGGCTTCCTCGGACATGACCCAGGCGCTGATCTCTTCCTCGACAGCATCGGGAAGCTTCATACCCTTGCGACTAAAGAACTTGATGCCGTTGAACTCCGGCGGATTGTGCGAAGCGGAGATGACAATGCCGCCATCAAGCTCGTTTTGGACGGTGAGCAGCGCCACGGCAGGCGTAGGGATGACGCCGCAGCAGTGCGGGCGGCCGCCCTCGGCCATAATGCCGGCGGTCAGAGCACTCTCGAGCATGGTGCCCGAAAGACGCGTATCGCGGCCGATGCAGATATCCGGACCAAGGAACTTGGTCGCCGCGCGGCCCAGGCGAAACGCGAGGTCGCACGAGAGGTCGGCATTGGCGACGCCACGGACGCCGTCGGTACCGAAGATGTTCTGGGGCATAGGATCGCTCCTTCCCTAGCAGGCGATATGCAACCGCCCACCCTAGTCGAAAAAGAAAAGCGGGACCCGCCGAGGAATCGGCAGGCCCCGCTTGTACATTGTATCCCGAAAGGAGATAAAACCTTAGCGCTTGGAGAACTGGGGAGCGCGGCGGGCCTTCTTGAGGCCGTACTTCTTGCGCTCGACCACGCGAGCATCGCGCGTAAGGAAACCGGCCTTCTTGAGGTCAGCACGGTAGTCGCCAGCGTTCAGAAGAGCGCGAGCGATGCCCAGGCGCAGAGCGCCGGACTGACCGGAGATGCCGCCGCCATCGCACAGAGCGATAACGTCGAACTGACCGGCGGTGTCGGTCACCTTGAAGGGAGCAAGGGCGTTCTCAACGAGCTGATGACGGCCGAAATACTGCTCGGCGTCACGCTTGTTGATGGTCACCTTGCCGGTGCCGGGGACGAGACGGACGCGGGCGACGGCGTTCTTACGACGGCCGGTACCCTGGTAGACAACGGTGTTCTCAGCCATCTTTAAGCCTCCAGCTCAATCTTCGTGGGGTTCTGGGCAGCATGCGGATGCTCGGCGCCAGCGTAGACCTTAAGCTTGGTCATCTGGGCACGGCCGAGGGTGGTCTTGGGCAGCATACCGCGAACGGCGCGCTCGATGACCTTCTCCGGGTGCTTCTCCATAGCCTGGCGGAAGCTCTCAGCCTTGAGGCCGCCGTTGTAGCCGCTGTGGCGATAATAGGTCTTCGTGTCGGCCTTGTTACCGGTAAGCTGGACCTTATCGGCGTTGATGACGACAACGAAGTCGCCGCAGTCGCTGTTGGGCGTGAACTGGGGCTTGTTCTTACCGCGCAGGATCATTGCGATCTGGGTGGCAAGACGGCCCAGGACAGCACCATCGGCGTCGACGAGAACCCAGTTGCGCTGGACCTCGCCCTGCTTGGCGTAGTGAGTCGATTTCGAAATCACTTAGACTCCTCCATGTACAGTACGTGTTGTTACAGAGATTCACGGGGCTCTGCAAGTAACCCGTCCATATTACCCCGCTCGCCGCCCGAGTCAACAGGTATTTTGGCTCCGACCAGAGTTTCTGCACATGTCATCCACGAGCCATAATTTTTCCAGCTCTTTAGCTGTTGTCATTTTTTGAGGGTTCGCCGTCGCTAGCGCTCAACGAACTCTTGGATTTCCGCGAGCAGGCGCTTTGCCTCCTGACGGCCCTGGATATACAGGTCCAAAAGCTTTGCCGGATCGTGCTCGACATGGCCGACCTCGACCGGCTTTTGCGGAGCGACGACCAACGCACGGCCCTCGCGCTCATACTTCCACAGGTGCATGCGCTGGATGTTGTAACGGTCGTGGCGCGTCTCGATAGCCTCGAGCAGGTAGGGGTAGTCGGCATAACGCGCACGCGCGGCCGGCAAAAACTCGTAGGGTTTTTTCTCGTACGAGCGGTCCTGCGTGACGATGACGACCGCACGGTCGAAGCCCGCCTCCTCGAGCACATGCTCGATGGGGACCGAATCGGCCACGCCGCCGTCGACATATTTGTGCCCGTCAATCTCGACCGGCGGCGTCACCAGTGGCAACGAGGTCGATGCGCGCACGGCGTCGAGATCGAGCACGGCGCTTTTGACCGGGAGGTACGTGGCGGTTCCAAAGAGCATGTCCGTCGCGACGGCGTACATCTCGATGGGGCTCGCGTCGAACGTCTCGTTGTCAAAGGGATCCAGGCGGTCCTGGACATCGTTGAAAATAAAGTCGTAACCCACAATAGAGCCCGTGGACGCAAACGATGCGGCGCCCATGAAGCGGCTGTCGTTGCAGAAAGCCAGGTTGATGCGGTTGGCACGGCCGATCTGGTGCGACTTATAGTTCACGCCGTTGAGGGCGCCGGCCGAGACGCCGTACACCGCCGGGATTTCGACACCAGCCTCCATGAGGACGTCGAGCACGCCTGCGGTAAATTGCCCGCGAAAGCTACCGCCCTCCAGGACGAGCGCGACCTTGCCGGCGTTCTTTGCCTTATCTTCTGCAGTCATGTTGACCTCCTGCGATTGCGTTTTGGCTTTCTTCTACCCAGTTTTGGGATGGTGAGAGCGCACGGGTTTTTCGAGGCGGCAGGTGAAGCGGAAAGTGTGTCCCAGTTTGAGGCGAGATTCCGGGATGAACTTTCCGCTTGGACCGCCGCTGGGAAAGCGCGTCCCGTTCTGAGCGCGGATTCCGGGATGAACTTTCCGCCCGGGCCGCCATCGGGAAAGCGCGTCCCACCCTGAGCGCGGATTCCGGGATGCGCTTTCCGCCAACAACCCATCCGGAAAATGCATCCCATTCTGAGCCGATATTCTGGGACGCAGTTTCCGTTGGACGACCGTTAGGAACGCGCGTCCCACCCTGCGCTGCCGCGACGTTTTCCTAACGCCCGCGTCCTGCACAGAGTTCGATTCTCCGCGGTACGGGGGATCCGTTGATGTGGCGCATGGCAGGCTGAGATTCGATAACATCGCATCTATATAGGGTTGAAGCTTTGCGCGGAGAATCCGCGTGTTCGCTTCGCGAACCCGCACCGGCTTCGGCCGCCTGCCGGCGCCCTCGCCCGCTCGCTACAAACGCTCCGCGTTTGTTTAACGCTCGCGCCCTGCGCAGAGTTCGATTCTCCGCGGTATCTATAAGTAATAAAAAAGCAGGTAGGTGCGTTTACCTACCTGCTTGTAACTATTGGTGGAGGCGCGGAGAATCGAACTCCGGTCCACGAAAGCCCCCTGATTGGCATCTCCAAGCTCAGTCGCTGGTTTGGTCTCGGACGGCTTGCGCGCAGCGACACGCTCGCGCCGTCCCAACCGGTTCAATCTTAGCCCGCGCCATACCGATTACGTGCGCAGGAGCATTCCCCTAAAATGACGTCGCGCCGGTGTCGGGGAAATCACCGGGTTGACGCGCCGCTATAAATTAAGCAGCGAGAGCCATAGGCTCAAAAGAAGAGTTGTTGTCAATTCAATTTGACGGTACCCCTGTTTAACGAGGCGAGGAGACCTCGGCTTGCTTCCTCTCTCAGAGCTATCGTGTCGAAACCAGTCGCCCCCGAATGTCGGGAAAGTCTGGATGGTATCGGGCCTGCAAACACCCGATAACCGTCGACTTTTCAAGGAACATACGGGGCAAGCCCCGCTTGTGGAGTGTTATCTTACCACGTTCTGAAAGCGGACAGCTGTTCTATGCACGAGCTGTGAAGACCCCAATGTGCGCCGCACTTCGCACTTTTGTTACCGATCGTGTCACGTATATTTTCGCCAAGCAAAATTAACCCGTCGAAAGGACCGTTATGGATACCAAGCAGCAACTCGTCAATGCCCTCGCAGGCCTGGGCTCAACCATTACCGAAGCTATGGATGTCATCGAAGGCTTTGTCCCCTGCGGACATCCCGCCCTCACGGTATCGAACGCACTCGTCGCGCTGGACGCTGACGATGATGCAGTTCTCGCCCAGCAGCTTGAGACCGTCGAGGGCTTTATCGACCACGTGAGTGAGAACCGCGGCGTGACCGCCTACCACGGCATCGAGGTCAAGCTCGCGGGTCCCAAGGCCGATCTGTTCGCAGCAATCCGTGAGGTAGGCGCCCTTATGCAGACCGCAGGCGTCAAGAACACCCAGGTCAACGAGTGGGTCTACCGCAGCCTGGCAGCACTCGACAGCTCCGACGAAAAGGCAGCCGAGCAGCTCGCAGAAAGTCCCGCCATTAAGGCCGAGCTTTTGTAAATAGCAGACGCGGGCCCCTTGGCGCATCGTCGTCCAAGAGGCCCGCAAACAGTTCGCGTCAACCGATAGCCGCGCGGGCGCGTTCGGCCAAAGCAAGAATCGGCATCATTTGACGAGGTGTCTTTGCTGCAAGATTGGCATGTTCGAGCAGCTTGCGATCATTGGTCACCAAGTAATCGACCTGCGCGCGCTTGCACGCGGCGAGCACCAAGTTGTCCTCGTAATCGCGATGGAGCGCTAAGTATTTGTCGGCCAGCCAAAGGTCCGACGCATCTGCACCCACGGCCGTGGCGTTTTCGGTCATATTCCGAACAAACGCCAGCGCCGCATCGCCAATCGCGCGGGCAGAAGCCTCGTCGAGCGCTCCCCCGCTGGCAAGAACGCTACGCTTCAGTTCGTGCTGTACAACATACAGCACGTCCTTGGCGATATGCACCGGAAAGAACAGCAATGCCCCCGTCTCCGTCGCCTGTCCAATAAACGCACGCGCGGCAAGCGACTCGGCATGGTCGACGCAAAACGAATCAACCCATACGTTGGCGTCTACCATTATTTTGAGGGGAGCCCCACTCACAGGATCATCCCCTTTTGGCGATAGCGCTCGTCCATGGCTTCGGAATAGATTGTGTCCCAATCGCGATCGTCGGATACGGGCGACGTAGCGATGCCCAGGTCCGCGTACAGCTGATCCACCGCTGCCCACGACGCGGCGAACGGAGTATCGGGCGCGACGGTCTGCCGCCGGTCGTCGACGGCCGCAAGCACTTCCTCGCACTGCCCGCCACCCTGTGCGACCTTGGTCACGACCTTTTTGATGAGCTCGGGCAGTGACCCGCCCGAAAGCCGCAGTGCCTCCTCGGCACGGTTCTTGACCTGGCGATCCACGCGAACGTTCACCTGCGCCATGCCGCTAACAGCACCCACGTTGATCCCGCTCCCTTCAAATGCTAGCACCGCTAGCAACACTATATAGAGAAGCTAGCACATGGTCAAATGCAAAAGGCCTGCGCCCGGACGACACCGATGCCGTCTGGGCGCAGGCCAGATAACGTGGGCGAACGCGTCTGCTAACGCAGATACGCTTTCGCGTTGTCCAAGCTGTACGCAATCGTCGAGCCGTTGTGCAGCAGCGACGACGCCTGCGGGGTAATCGCGCCGGTAATGCCCAGTGCCAGGAGCGCCGAGTTGGTAAGCATCACCTTGGAATACGAACTCGTCAGACGGTCGATAAGCCCCTGGCTCATGCGTCGCAGGCGCACGATTGCGGCCAGATCCGTATCGGTCAGGATGATATCGGCGACCTCCTTGGCGATGTCGCTTCCGCCGCCCATGGCCAGACCCACATCGGCCAGGCCCAGCGCCGGCGAATCGTTGACGCCGTCGCCCACCATGGCAACGTGGCGCCCCTCGCTCTTAATGCGCTCAACATAGGCGTACTTGTCCTCGGGCAGCAGTTCGGCCTTAAACTCGTCGACACCCGCCTCGCGCGCGATGCGCTCGGCCGTGCGCTCCGAATCGCCCGTGAGCATAACGACATGCTTGACGCCCAGCGCATGCAGGTCGGCGATGGCCTCGCGCACGCCGGGTTTGAGTGGGTCCTCGATACCGAGCACGCCCACAACCGTGCCGTCGACCGCCAGGTACAGCGGCGACAGGCCCTGCATCTGGAGCTCGATTTGCTCCTTGATGTCGGACTCAAGCTGCGCACCCTCGTCCTCAAATACAAAGTGTGCGGAACCGATGATGGCGCGACGCCCTTCAATGGACGAAGCGATGCCGTGCGCCACGATGTACTCGACGGCGGCATGGCGCTCGCGATGCTCGAGCTCGCGCTCGCGTGCCGCGTTGACCACAGCGCGCGCCACTGGATGCGGGAAATGCTCCTCCAGGCAAGCGGAAAGGCGCAGGACCTCGTCCTCGCTCCAGCCATCGGTGGTGAGCACGCAGGCAAGACGCGGCTGCGCCTCGGTAAGCGTGCCGGTCTTGTCAAACACAATGGTGTCGGCCTTGGCAAACGACTCAAAGTACTTCGCGCCCTTGACCATGACGCCCATCTTGGCAGCATCGCTCATAGCGGTCATGACGGCAACGGAACCCGTGAGTTTGAGTGCGCACGAGTAGTCGACCATCAGTGCCGCCGAGGTCTTGATGAGGCTGCGGGTAGTAAGCGCAACCAGGCCCGCGAGCAGGAAGTTCCACGGGACGATCTTGTTGGCAAGGTCCTCCATATGCGACTGGCCCTCGGACTTGAGCGAGTCGGCCGTCTGCACGAGCGAGACGATTGAGCGCAGTTTGGTTTGCGCCGTATTGGCGCGCACGCGCACCAAGATGCTGCCGTCTTCCACGACGGTGCCGGCGAACACGTCGTCGCCTGCGCTACGCTCGACGGCCAGCGGCTCGCCGGTCAGGGTCGCTTGGTTGACCATAGCGCTCCCCTGCTCGACAACACCGTCGATGCAAATGGACATGCCAGTGCGCACGGCTACCAAGTCGCCGGGCTCGAGCTCGGTGGCGGCAACGCTTACCTCGGTGTCACCGACCACTTTTTGTGCCTTATCGGGCACGTCGAGCAGCGAGTTGATGAGCTCGTTTTCGCTCATGGCGCGCGTGTAGTCCTCGAGCAATTCGCCCACGTTGAGCAGGAACATCGTCTGGCCGGCGGTATCGACGTCGCGTTTGACAAACGAGATACCAATGGCCGAAGCATCGAGCACGGGAACGGTCAGGCGCGGCTGCGCGAGCTCACGGAGGGCGGCGCGCAAAAATGCCATGTAACCGGCCACGACAAACACAGCACGCAGAGGCGTCGGCAAGAACCAGCGGCGCGCGTAGTGGGCGCCGATAAGTGTGGCAAGATCCATGACGAGCTTGTGCTTGCGTGGCTCAAGCTGCATCACGTAACCCGTCTTTGCGTCGGCGATGGCCTGAGCGTCGAGCGCACCGACGGCGGCCAGCACGGCATCGCGGCGCGACTCGTCGTATTCGAGTGCCATCTGGCCGATGCGGCCGTAGACGCGCACCTTGTGCACGCCGTCGATGTCGCCGCCAAGCTTAAGAAGTGCATCGAGATCGCTCTCTGGCACAGGACCCGCCAATTGAAGACGGGTCCTGCCGGGGATCTCGCTAATAATCGAGAATCTCATAGTTTGTGCCTGGGAGCGTTACTCGGCTGCCTCGTCAGCAGCGGCCTCGCTCTGGGTGATGTAAGCAGCCTCGGCAACCATGTCGTCGACATTAGCCTTGGCCTGCTCGACCATGTCCTGGTAGCCGTTCTTGATGCGCATGCCGCACGCGATACCCTGCACGCAGGCGTTCTTTACCGGAGCGCTGGTAAGCAGCTTGATGCCGGCCGTGCCAAGCAGAAAACCGCCACCGACAAGCAGGGTATTGAACGTCGACTTCTTCATGTTGCTTCTCCTTTTTGCCGCATTGGACGCGGCATGGTGCTTCAGCACCCGAGTAAACAAGTTTGCTCGAGCACGCTTTTGAAATATCTCAATTTTATCTAACTATCTAGGTCAGCCATGGCTAACCTTTTGAAAATTAACGATGCGGAGTAACCGATTGTCAATGTGAGAAAGGGACTGTCCCTTTGCCCCTTCTTACAACTGCCAGGTAGCTGCTTCCTTTTGCAGCGCCACCATGCGGGCGAATTCTCCACCTGCCGCCTTGAGCTGCGCCGGAGTGCCCTGCTCGGCAACCACACCATCCTTGAGTACAACGATCTTATCGGCATTTTCCACCGTGCGCATACGGTGGGCAATAACGATAACCGTCTTACCTGCAAGCAGACGGGAGAGCGCCTGCTGAACCACGGTTTCGTTCTCCACATCCAAGCTCGCCGTCGCCTCGTCCAACAGCACGATAGGCGCGTCTTTGAGCAGCGCACGGGCGATAGAGATGCGCTGGCGCTCACCGCCGGACAGCTTGGAGCCGTTCTCGCCGATCATGGTGTCATAGCCCTGCGGCATGCGGCTCACAAACTCGTCGCAGTTGGCGGCACGCGCGGCAGCAAGCACTTCCTCATCGGTGGCATCGCGACGACCAAGACGGATGTTTCCCATCACCGTGTCGTCAAAGAGCAGCACGTCTTGGAACACAATGGCGTAGTCGCGCAGCAGCGCCTCGGGATCCACGCTCGCAACATCCACGCCGCCCACGGTGACCGTGCCTTCGGTGGCGTCCCAAAAGCGCGCGGCCAGGCGGCTCACCGTGGACTTACCGGAGCCCGAAGGACCGACCAGTGCCGTGACCTCGCCTTCCTTGGCGGTAAAGCTCACATCGGTAAGAACTTTCTCGCCGGCGCGGCCGTCCTCGCCCGCACCATAGCCAAATGCTACGTGATCGAACACCACATCGTGGCCTACGGGCTCAAACTGCTCGCTGCCCCGCGCCACGGGCTCTTCCATGATGGAACGCATGCGCTTGGCCGACGACTCGGCGGCAAACAGCTCGGACATCAGCATCAGCGCCTGATCAAAGGGCGCATAGATGCGGCTCACCATAAGCAGGAAGGCAAACATCATCAAAAAGTCGACCTGGCCGGAGGCGACCATCGCAGCGCCCGTGACCAACGTGGTGGCAATCCCCAGGCGCAGGATGGCAAAGGCGGAGTTGACCAAAAGCCCATTGGCGAGCTCGCCCTTGGTGGTCTCGCGCTCCTCGGCATCGATCACGGCGTTGAGCCCCTCAAGATAATGAGTCTCCTGGTTGGTGGCGCGGATCTCGCGCACGCAGTCGAGCGTCTCCTGGATCGCCTCGGTAACCTTGACCTTCTCGGCACGCACATGGTCGAACACCGGGGTCATGGGGCCGCGTGTCAGATACAGCACGGCAAAGGCCACGGGCACGCTCCAAAACGCCGCGATCGCCAGCTGCCAGCAAAAGAACAGCGACGCCACGAACACAATGGCGCTTGCGATGATGGCACCCCAAAGCTCTCCCAGCACGTGGCTGTAGGCGTGCTCCATGGCCTGGACGTCGCCCATGATGGTCTCGGTTAAATCGGCCAGATCACGACGGCCAAAAAACGACAGCGGCAGCTTGCGCAAGCGCTCGGTAATCTCCATACGCTGCTTGCCGCACTCCTCGTAAAAGATGCAGTAGGTGTAGTAATACTGCTGCCAGTTAGAGGCAAAGAGCAACACGAAAAAGACCAGGAGGCCGCCCACAATCGGCAGGGCATCCGGCAGGTCGGCACCGGTGGCGAGATGTTCGACAAAACCGGCCATGACCAGGAACAATAAGCCCATGCCGGCCATGGTAATGAGATTGGTGAGCGCGGTCCAGAAAATGCCGCGTTTTACGCCGGCGACGCCTTTATCGGATAGGAAATACTTCTTTTGGAATGAGGCGAACATTTAGGCCTCGCCTCCCTTCGTGACGGCGGCATCCGCGGCAGCAGTGATCTTCCAGCTCGCGGCCTGTTCGTATTCGGCCCACATCTTGGCGTATAGACCGTTTTGGGACAGCAGCTCGGCATGGGCGCCAGTCTCCTGCACGCTACCTTGGTTGAGCACCACGATCTTGTCGGCCCCCACCACGGTCGAAAGCCGGTGCGCGATCATAATGACTGTGCGACCCGCCGCCAGTTTGCTAAAGGCACGCTGGATGAGCGCCTCGTTCTCGGGGTCGGCAAACGCTGTGGCCTCATCGAGCACCACGATAGGTGCGTCTTTAAGGATCGCGCGGGCGAGTGCCACGCGCTGTACCTCGCCGCCCGAAAGATATGCCCCTCCAGCACCGAGCATGGTGTTAATACCCTGCGGGAGCTTGGCCACAATGTCGTCGCACTGAGCTGCGGAGAGGGCTGCACGCACTTCGTCGTCAGTGGCCGTAGGCTTGGAGGCACGCACGTTATCGGCAAGTGTTTGCCGGAACAGCTGGTTGGTCTGAAACACAAAGGCGACCTGGTCCATGAGCTCGTGCGGATCCATGTCGCGAACGTCTACGCCGCCCACAAGCACGCGACCCGAGGAAACATCCCAAAAACGCGGGATCAGGCTTGCGCAGGTTGACTTACCGCCGCCCGAGGGACCAACCAACGCAAGGGTGCTACCTGCGGGAACGCTAAAGCTCACATGATCGACGGCAGGCGCTTCGGCACCCTCGTAGGTAAAGCTTACATCCTCAAAGCGCACATCGCTGCCGATAGGGTGCTTGGGCTGGGCAGGCACGGAGAGCTGCTTGGAATCCATAACGCTTCGGATGCGCGCCAGCGAATCGGCACTCATCTGAGACGCCTCGCCCACAAACATGAGCTTGGTCATGGCCGTCGGCACCACGGCCGAAAAGATCGCGTAAAACGTGAAGTTGACCATAAAGTGCGCGAAGTCCGTCTCGCCCGGCGCCAACAGCAACGCCACGGGCAAAAGAAATGCCACGAGGCCATTGAGCGCGGTAAGGTTGAGCACCTGCGGGCCTCGGCAGAACGTGCCCGCATAGCTTTGCGCCATGTCGGCGTATTCGGCGATCGCATCGTGAAACGCCTTAAAGGAGTAGACCGTCTGCTGGAAGACCTTGACCACGGGGATACCGCGTACGTATTCGGTGCCGGTCTTGTTCATCTTGACCAGCGCGCCCATGTAGGCCTTCATAAACTCGCCGCCCTTGCCGCCCATCATGGCGGCCATGGCGCCAAGCGAAACGACGACCGAGATAAGGCATGCCGCGCCCAAGCGCCAATCGAGGGCGAAAAGCAGCACGAGCAGACCTGCGACCATGGCGGTGGCGCCGGCGATATCGGGCAGCATGTGTGCGAGCAGCGTCTCGGTGGAGGCGGCGCATCCGTCTACAATACGGCGCAGCTCACCGGTGGCGTGCGTGTCAAGGTAGCCGAGCGGCAACTTGAGCAGATGCTCACTCGTGGTCTTGCGGATATTGGATGCGCAGCGAAACGCGGACAGGTGCGTGCACATGAGTCCCACAAAATAGACCACAATGCTCGCCAGGGCAAAGCCCACAGCCCACCAACCATACATCGCGATATTGGCGGCCTCGCTCCAGTTGGGCGCCACGGCGATAAGATCTCGCGCAACAAGCCAGATGCACACGTACGGGCCAAAGCTCAGCAGCTGCGAGAGCGCCGAGAGGGCCATGCCCAAATACGTTAGGAATTTACGTTCACCGGCATATGCAAGCAGCTCGCCGATGCCGCCACCTTCCTTTTTTGATCCCTTTGCCATGAGATTCCTTTCTAACGGCTTGAGAGTTAACCGTAAGAAACTTATCATGGGCGTGTTAGCCAAGGCACACAGTTGGGCCAGGCGTGGACGTTTCTGCAAAGGAAAGGGACGCTTTTGAAAATGCGGCGGGCGGCAACCGATATAACCGAGCTCTACGCACCGCAGTTTGAGCAGTTTGGCTTGGAGTTCTCCGGCAAGGGCGCCGTCTTTACCGGTGAGGTGGCAAACGATCGGGCGCACGGACGCGCATGGATCATGCCCCTCTCCCCCACCTGCATCGTCATGGAGCATTTCATTACCCCGATGCACAACATGCACCTAGCCGAATACACGCCCGAACCGTACGCGTGCGTGAGCGAGGTCAGCGCGCCCACGCTCATGTGTATGCCCGAAGCCGGCATAACGCCTGCGAACCTCAAGCCGCTGCGCGGGCCGTGGCCGAACAGCGCAGTCTGCAGCTTTATCCAAGATAGCTGCGGCGAGGAGCTAAGCCCGCTGTTTGCAGGGCAACTCTATCACTCACGCTCGGTGCTCTTTTTGCCCGGGTATTTTGACGAGCTGGAGCATTGCTATCCTGCCGAGTTCGCGGGGGTCTTTGAGGCGTTTGCCGAGTCATGGCACGAGGAGGCAGCGTCTGCCATCTGCCACACACTACGCCGAATCAACGAGGACCGCGCTCGCGCCGTAGGCGGGCATGTCTATATGCGGGGCATTGTAGAGGCTATGGTCGCGGAGCTCGCCTGTTCGCGCGCGGCCCACAAGCAGGCGCGGCAGGCGGCAGACACACGCGTCAGCATAACCATTGCCGAAGAAGCAACGGCGATGATTGAGCGCGCGCTCGACAAAGGCAGGCGTGTGGGTATCAACGAGGTGGCCGAGGGGCTCTACACAAGCCGCTCCAAGCTATGCGCCACCTTTAAGGCCCAAACTGGCGAGTCCCTGGGCGCCTACATTCGCAGACGCCGTATGGAGCGAGCACAGGACCTTTTGGCCGATAGCTCGCTCACGATAGCGCAGGTCGCAGAGCGTCTAGGCTACCCTCAGCAGGCCGCCTTCACCCAAGCCTACAAACAATACACCGGCACCACCCCCACCACCTGGCGCTCCCAACATATATAAAGAATGAGGGCGCCATCGGCGCGCCCATTCACTCTATTCCATTCAGCCCCACCTGACCCGAACGGCCGAGTCGTCTGGCCGGGGAAGTCCCGAGTCGCCGGGGTGTTTGCTCCAAATGAGTTCCGCATGCAAAGAAGGCCACTAAATGTGGCCTTCGTCTTGCATAGGACTGTTTGAAATTTGGAGGAAATACCCCGGCGACTCGGGGCTTCCCCGGCCTCGCAGCTACGAAAGCGACGTTCTCAGCAACTCGTTGAAGAGCTTCGGGTTGCCCTTGCCGCGGCTCGCCTTCATGCACTGGCCCACCAAAAAGCCGATAACCTTCTGGTTGCCGTCACGATACTGCTGCGCCTGATCGGCACAGTTATCCAGCACCTCGTCCACGATCGGCTGCAACGCACCGGCATCGCTCACCTGACGCATACCACGCTCGTCGACGATCTTGTTGGGGTCGTCACCGGTCTGGGCCATGGCCTCAAAGACCTCGTGCGCCTGGTTGGAGCTGATGGCATCGGTCACCAGCAGCTTGGCCAGCGCTGCTACCTGAGCCGGCGCGATGCCGGACTCGGCGAGCGACACGCCTGCGCTCTTAAGGTAGGCGATCATCTCGTTGACCAGCAGGTTTGCGACCGTCTGGGCCTCCTTGCCAGCCATACCGGCAGCGGCAGCCTCAAAGAACTCGGCAAACTCGGGGTCGCCCGCGATCTGCTCGGCATCGGCCGCCTTAATACCAAAGTCGGTCTCAAAACGGGCGCGCTTGGCATCGGGCAGCTCGGGAATCTCGCCACGGCAGCGGTCGATGAACTCGTCGTCCAGATCGAACGGCGCCAGATCGGGATCGGGGAACAGGCGATAGTCGTCGGCCGTCTCCTTCACACGCATAACCACGGTGCGCTTACGGCTGGGCTCCCAGTGGCGGGTCTCCTGATAGATGATTCCGCCCTCCTCGAGCACCTCGGCCTGACGGCAAATCTCGTAGGCAAGGCCGTCGTGCAGGCTCTTAAACGAGTTGAGGTTCTTGAGCTCGGTCTTGGTGCCCAGCTTGGTCTCGCCGCGGCGGCGCAGCGACACGTTGCCGTCGCAGCGCATGGAACCCTTCTCCATGGAGCAGTCCGAAATGCCCAGCGTCACAAAGATGCGACGGAGCTTCTCCATAAACAGGCGCGCTTCCTCGGGCGTGCGCAGATCGGGCTCGGTGACGAGCTCAATCAGCGGCGTGCCGCAGCGGTTGTAGTCGACGAGCGACTCGGCAGCGGCGGTAATACGACCCTCGGCACCGCCCACGTGCACCATCTTGGCGGCGTCCTCCTCCATGTGGATGCGCAGGATGCGGATGGGCACCGTGTAGGAACCGTCCTCGCGACGCTCGGGCATCTGCAGGTTGGACGCGTCGTAGCTGGCCAGATGGCCGGCGCGCTGGTTGCCCTCGCGCATGGTCGACGTCATGGACGTGGACAGGCCCTCAGCATTGGCCGAGGCGCTCGCCAGGCTCTGGGCCTCGGCCTCACCAAACGCGCAGTCGGGGCGCTCGGCGGCACCGCGACCGGTCACATCCAGATCCAGGTGACCATACATGGCAAAGGCGACCGGACCCTGCGTGGTCTGGAAGTTCTTGGCCATATCGGGATAGAAGTAGTGCTTGCGGTAGAACATCGAGTGGCGCTGGATCTCGCAGTTGGTCGCGAGACCGGCCTTGACGATGCTCTCGATGGCACGCTTGTTAGGCACCGGCAGCGCACCGGGCAGGCCCAGGCACACCGGGCACACGTTGGCGTTGGGCTCGTCATCGTGGCTGAGCTTGCAGTTGCAGAACATCTTGGTATCGAGTGCGGTGAGCTCGGTATGGACCTCCAGGCCGATCACGGCCTCCCAATCCTGCAGGACCTCGGAAAGCTCCTTCATTACAGCTCGCCTCCCTTCCCGGCAAAATCGGGCGCGACGGAAAGCGCGGGCGCACCCGTGGCAGCATCGGCAAAGCCGCGCTCCAGGGCGCGGGCAAACGTGAGCAGTTGACGGTCCTTAAACGCCGGACCCACCAGCTGGGCAGAAACGGGCAGATGAGTATCCCCGCCCAGGCCCAGCGGCACCGAGACACCGCCGTTGCCGCAAATGTTGAGCGAGATGGTGTACAGGTCGGAGAGGTACATCTGCGTGGGGTCGCTGATCTCGCCAAACTTAAAGGCCGTGCGCGGCGAGGCAGGCATGAGGATGGTATCCACCTTGGCATACGCGGCGTCGTAGTCCTGCGTGATGAGCGTGCGGGCCTTTTGCGCAGCGTAGTAGTACTTGTCGTACACGCCCGAGCTCAGCAGGTAGGCGCCGAGCATCTGACGGCGCTTGGCCTCGGCGCCAAAGCCGTGGGCGCGCGAAAGCGAACTCTGGTCGGACAGGTTGGCGCAGCCCTCCTCCTGATAGCCGTAGCGAATGCCGTCAAAACGGGCCAGGTTGGAGAACGCCTCGGCCGGGCCGATGACGTAGTAGGCGGCGATGGCGGCGTCCAGGTGCGGCAGGTCGACCTCGACCAGCTCGGCGCCCTGGTTCTGCAGCTCCTGAGCGGCGCGCTGAACAGCGGCCTTGACCTCGGGCGTCAGGCCCTCGGCCTCCATAAACGCAGGGATAATGCCCACGCGCTTGCCCTCGATGCTGTCGTTGAGATGCTCGGTAAAGTCGACGGCGCAATCCTGGCTAGTGCAGTCGTACGGATCGTGGCCCGCGCCGGTAAGCGCGTTCATGGCCAGCGCGACATCCTCGACTGTGCGGCCAAAGGGGCCCACCTGGTCGAGCGACGAGCCAAAGGCAACCACGCCGTAACGGCTCACGGCGCCATACGTGGGCTTAAAGCCCACCACGCCGCACAGCGACGCCGGCTGGCGAATGGAGCCGCCGGTGTCCGAGCCCAGCGAGAGCGCGACCTCGCCCGCGGCGACGGCGGCAGCGGAGCCGCCCGAGGAGCCGCCGGGCACGCGCTCGGTATCCCAGGGGTTGTTGGTGCGGTGGAACGCCGAGCTCTCGGTGGAGCTGCCAAAGGCAAACTCGTCCATGTTGGCCTTGCCCATGGGCAGGCAGCCGGCATCGAGCATGCGCTGGACGCAGGTAGCGGTGTAGACGCTCTGGTAGTTCTCGAGCATGCGGGAAGCGCAGGTGGTGCGCGTGCCCACGAGGTTCATGTTGTCCTTAATGGCCAGCGGCACGCCCGCGAGCGGGGGCAGCGGCTTGCCTGCGGCACGGTCGGCATCCACGCGCGCGGCGGCCTCGAGCGCGAGCTCGGGCGCCACCTGCAGGAATGCCTGGACCCCGCCCTCGCGCGCCTCGATGGCGGCAAGGGAGGCCTGGGCCACCTCGGTAGCAGTAAAGTCGCCGGCGGCAACGCCCGCGGCGATCTGGGCGGCGGTAAGGGAATCGAAGCTCTGCGCCATTACTCGCTCTCCCCCTCTCCCAAAATGGACGGCACGCGGAAGTAGCGGTCGCGCGCGCTGCCGGCGTTTTCGAGCGCAACGTCGAGCGGCAGGCCGCGCTCGGGCTCGCGCAGGTCATCGCCCATCACGTTGGACAGGCTTCCGATGGGATGGAACGTGGGTTCCACGTCGGGCAAGTCATATTGCAAGACGGGCTCGAGCATCTGGACGGCGTCGTTCATGTAGGACGTCATCTGGGTGAGCTCGTCATCGGTCAGTGCGATCTTTGCGTACTCGGCGATGCCGCGCACGTCTTTCTCGCTGAGTGCCATAGGCGCTCCCTTCCGCATAACAGTTAAACCGCTCTAGTATACAGGGCAACGCCGGCTTGAAGCAGGCGCTTTACCCAAATGCAGCGAAAACGTAACGAGGACGGCGGTTGGCAGGCTGCAGGCTGTCGGTTCTGCAGCGAAACCGCACCGTCCATAGCGAAAACCGTCTCGCCCGCAACGAAGACCATCACAACATTCGACGCTTATCGTCAAAATCGAGATTTTCATCGAATGTTGTGATGGTTTGGAAGCCCCAACCACCACAAAGGTGCCTGTCCCCATTGTGGTGGTTCCGAACGATGTCTTATGCCGAGGCCTTGGCCTTGCGGCGCTTGCGGACCGCGTGGATCACGATGTCCAGCAGCAACAGCACAATGGCCACGACCACAATGAGCACGGCAAACTCGCGCTTGCCCCAGTGGCGACCGGCCAGCGACTTTTGCTTGTCGACGTCCTTCTTGTTGTACTTGGTGCGCACGCAATGCACCAGCAGGCGATGGTCGTTCACGCCATAGGGCGTGCAGGTGACGAGCGTCACCTTGTCGGCGCCGGGCTCGATGGTCAGCGACTCCATCTCCTCGGGCAGCACCACCTCGGAGTCCACCATCTTGTAGGCGAGCGTCTTGTTCATGGTGTGCAGTAGCACCAGGTCGCCGGGCTCCAGCGAGTGTATGTCGTCGAACATACTCAGGTTGCGCATGCCCGAGTGCGCGGTGAGCACGCAATGCGTCGAGGTGCCGCCCACCGGCAGGCTCGTGCCCTCCAGGTGGCCGACGCCCGCCATAAGGACTTCCTCGCTCGTGCCGTGGTAGATGGGCATGCTCACGTCGATGGAGGGGATCTCGACCCAGCTCATCATGGGGTCGCGGTCGAAGATGAGCTGCTGAGCGTAGGGCTCGATCTGGTCGGCGGGGAGCTCGGTGGCCTCGCCCGCCAGCTGCTCGTTAAAGGAGCGCGCCTGGAGCAGAATGCGCTCGCGCTCCTCGGCAGACAGCGCGTCCACGGTGCTGGACACCGTGCTGATCTGGTTGAACACGCCCGAGGCCTCGAGCCGGTCCAAGATCCACGGCCAGGTCATAAGGCCCACGCCAATAAGGATGATGACGATGGTGATGAGACGGTCGGCCCAGCGCGGCAACCGCTTGCGACGACGCTTGGGCTTTGGTTGAGGTTTGGGTTGAGGGCTTGAGCCGCCGTTGGCCGCGGCGTTATTGCTCTTCATATGTTTGGCGCCCTGCACCATCGCCGGTCACTCCTCTATAGCTCAGGTTGTCTAAACAAATAATAGCCGATTAGCGAGCTTCCGCGCCGGACAACGCAGCTAGACTGCACCGTCCGGGCCACGTAACCACACTCAACCAATCAAGCCATATGTTGCTTTCATCGTCTCAAGCAACTGCGCCATCGTTGCGCCCGCAACCCCGATCTGTTTCAGATTGACGTCGCCCACCTCACAATCTTTAACAAACGCAATCATATCGTCCTTCAGTTCTCCGCGCAGGTCGACACCTTCCGACTCGCCAAGCAGCTGAGCAAGCCTCAGCGCATCGCGTTTATGCTTTTTTACCTTCTTCGAATCAACGTTCTCCCCCGCTTCCCTTCTAGCTTTTAGGTCGAGATACGCCTTCGCTTTGAACGGGACAATGTATTCCGTACCCAGGACCGAAACGCCGCCTACGGTCCGAATTCCCTGAAGGAACAAGCTGTAGTAAGCATCGTCCAACAAAATTGCCGAAAGACTGCTTATGTTTTCATCAACGTGAATTGGCGCCACATCAATCCCCTCACGACCCTTTAGAAAGTCGGGGCACTTCGCGAAGAGTTCGATCATATGGGGGTAACCCGGCCTCTTAGGCTCTGTGAACCGAAAAAACATGAGCCTTTGCCTTCGCCCCAGCCGCAGCGGTAACCGCCATCACGCACCAAAGTCCATATAGCTTCTGCCGTCTGAGGCAACCGGTCATCGGCGACAATTACCACATCAAAATCGTGAGTCGCCCTAAACGGAAGTCCCGCCTCCGCGAGCAAAATATCGCATGCCGTGCCGCCGATAAGGGCATACGATCCTGCAGCTTCTTGCATATGCTGCTGAAATTCTTGAAGACCTTCTACAGCGCTTCTTGCCATGGATATTCCTTTCCAAACATGCGATCGACTTCGAGCTGAATTCGCTCATCGTCGATTGCCGCCAAAGATAGCGCAAGCGAAATGTCGTCGACGCGAGAGGAGTCGGCAAACACGGGCGCATAGCGCCACACTTGGATCATCGCCGTTTCGTTATCCGGCAACTCCCCATCTGCGACTTCGAGGTCGCTCAGTTGACGCCATGCACTTCTTAAGACGGCCTTTTGCTCCATGCCCGGCGCAGCGAGCATCGAACGCGCAGCGAGCGCCGTCTCCCCGGCGTCAACAAGATAGTCGATCTGCGGCGTCTTCCTTGCAAAAAAGACCTTTGAGATAGGCGAGGAGAGCTCTGCCATGTGCTCACTGAGCAGAAGATCCACGGCAACGGGGAACACGACGACACGTCGCTCGCGACGCTCGCGCCTCGCAATCCCCCTGTCAACAAGCTCGGTTATGGCCTCACTCGCGCGGCTTGCCGAAATCCCAAGCGCACGACAAAGGTCATAGGGACGATATGGCTCCCGGGCTGCTCCCCAGATTGCGGCAGCCTGTGCGTTGGGTGACATCTTGGTCGCGTGATTGCGAAACCGGGCACCGCCCCTCTCCGTGCAGGCTGTGCCCATAAATGGAAGAAAAGCATGTCTACCTGGGCAGACAAAGGGAATCCCTTGTGCGACCAATGCCTTGCGCTGACGTGCATCGGCATCAGGAAACGAAACGACAACAGGAGTCTCCGCACGCAAGGCCAGCTGGCTATAGACTCTCTTAGCCTCGGGAAGCCCGACGCCAGTAGGCAAACTTGCAAGCAAAAACGAAAAACCGTTTGCGTCAACAGCGCGGACCTCAATCGCCCGCAGATGCAGCGGCAAGCGTGCGAATCCAGGCCAAGTTTTGGCCTTGGCGGAGAGGCCTAGTGCTTCTTGTAAGTAGATTAGCGCTTCGTTCATTTCCATCGTTTTCGTTCGATTCCAGTTTGTATTGGAATTATACATAATATTCGGAATTAACGAGATTCCGTTCGTGCCTAAGCCCATATTTGAGTTTTCAGAATATCCCGGATCGGCTGGGCGATTCGGGATACAATGTCAATAGAAAACGACGCACCCCGCGTAAATGTTTGGGAGCGCGGGCGGCCTAGTTTTCTGGTTTCGTTAAATGCCCGGGATCCGACCCCCGGGCATTCTTATTTGCGCTTGTTGCGGCGCAAATGCCTTCTACCGTCCGCACCGCGCGTGCGCCTACGGACCTTAAACCGAACCTCATACGAGTCAAGAAACGCGATGACGGATGAGTCCGCATCGGACGGTGGAGGCTGCCTGTGTTGTCCAAAAAGAACGGGGCAAACTCCAGCGTGGAGTCTGCCCCGAAAAGAGAGTGGCAAAGCAAGAACATGGATGGACGAGAAAAGTGTCCGCAAGTCTCATGGCCATCACATCCCACCTGCCAAAGGGATGGGTGAGCGAGCGTTACTCCTGCTCGGACTCCTCAGCCTGCTTGCGGCTGCGAATGAGGTGCGCCACGCCGATGCACAGCACCGCGCCACCAGCGATCCAAGTGAAGGTCACGCCGTTAAGGCCGGTGAGGGGGAGGTTGGAGCCCTTCTTGTCGGTTACAGTGAGGCGTACCTTACCGTCAGCGGCCTCGGTATTAGTTTGAGCCACCTTGACGAGACTCTCGTCGGTACCAGCAGAAAGAGTGCAGCCGGGGTTGACCACAGTCGTATCGTCTACCGGAAGCGTTCCGCGAGTAATGGTGAACGTGATGCCATCACTGTGGGAGTTGTTATAGCCAGGAGCGGGCTTAACCTCCTTGAGGATATAAGTACCCTCATCAAGACCAACGACGTTGATCTTACCTTTGCTGTTGGTGGTCAGCAGCGCGGCATCTTCATCTGACGTCGTAGTACCGTCGGCCTTGATAAAAGCACTGGTGTCCTGCTCCTGAAGAGTGAACTGAACGCCTTCGAGGGTCTTGGGATTGCCTGTTTCATCTTCGTCGTTACCGACCTTGGTAACGTCGATTCCATAGGTGTAGTCATAGGCAGGATGGTCAACCGTGGTGCCGGTACCTTCAGAGTGCGGGTTATTGGAATAGGTCAACTTAACCTTGTTCTTCTGGGCCTTGCCAATAAAATCCTTGAAATTATCTTTAATCGAGCCGTTTTCGAAGATCTTGCTCGAATCGAGCTTGGCTTGGTACTCGACAGTCACAGTAGAGTTGTCGGTGACGGTAATATCGGCATTATTCTCACCCTTGCAAGCCTTAAGGTCGCGGAAATCAACCGTGAGCACGTTGTCGCCATCAAAGGTAGCGGTATAGCCAGAAATGACCTTTTTGTTGTCAATCTTAACTGTCACAGCGGGGGTCGTGCTGTTGGCCTCATCAGTGAACATGGGCGTCATGGATTTGGGCAGCTCATCCGTGAAGGTGTACTTATAGGCACTGTAGGTGTTGATGTTGCTCGCAACCGTGCCGGCCAGCTGATAGTCAACATACTGATCCATAGCGGAATCGGCCGCCTTATTGGGGTTCGTAAACACATCGGTACCAAACGTGCCGTCTTTGTCGTCCTTAACGGCCTTGGTCACGTTGGGGACGTCCTTCTTGGGCTCCGCATTTACATCGGCGCCGCCGACGATGGTGAAAATCGGTGAGGTGTACGCGTCTTCATTACCGTTGGTCGTATTGGCACCCTTAGTCGAACCGGGCTGAGCGGTCACAAAGAGCCAGTAACCAGCGGGCAGATCGTTGAATTTACCATCAGTCGAGGTCTTCCAGTCAGTTGTCTCGTTGGTTACGGTTACCTCCTCCAAGGCTTTAGCGATTTTGTCGAGCACGCTGTCGGCATCGACCATTACATTCTCGCCAACTTTATCGCCAGCTTTTCTCGCAATGTAATCTGCCCAATCCTGTGCAGTTGCATTCTCAGCAGGCTTGTCGGTCGCTTCGGCGAACACGCCCTTCACGGCATTCTCGGCATTAGGCGATGCCCAAGTGATATCGGAAAGCGTCTTAGAGCCATTCCAGTTGTTAGGGCCTTCCAAATTCTGCGTAACCTTGGCCTTGAAAATCTGGATACCCTTAAAGGTCGTATCCGTATAGGTCTTCTCATTAATCTTTACATTGCCGTCCGTGGCCACCGTCGGCGTACCCGCCGCAAACGCCATGGTCACCGGGGCCATGACTCCGCCGAAGCTCAGCGCTGCTGTGAGGCCGGCGGTTACTGCCAGGCGTGCGATGTTCTTGCTCATGCTCATCTTCTTTTCCTCTGCTTTCTGCTCGAATTCCATTTGATCTAAATCTGTCTGTCTGTGTCTTAGCATCTGCTTCGCTACGTCTCGCCCCGCTCTCTGTGGGGCTGCCAGCTACTCTTTATGGCTGCCACCTCCCCGCTTGACCAGGAGCGCGACCACGATGAGCGCGGCTCCGGCGACCGCTGCGGCGGCCGCGGCGTACATTGCCATATCGCCAGTCGAGGGCATGAAGCCTCCGGTGGTAATGCTAGGGGGTGTGCCGGTGGGCGTGTTGATGAGCGACGCCTCCAGGCTGCCCGTCGACCCGTCCGCGCTGTCGGCGCGCAGGGGCGACTCGGCCGCGATGGTGAGCTTGGGCTTGGCGGCGGCCACCTGGTCGACGTCCAGGCCCTCGGCCTTGACCGTCACGGAGCGCGTGCCCTCAAAGGCGGTGTAGCCCTTGGGCGCCTTGAGCTCGCGGACCTCCAGCTTGCCCGAGTCCACGCCCGAGACGGACACGCGGCCGTCCTCGCCCGTGGTGACGGTGGCCTTACCCTCTGCATCCCACGTGCCGTCGGTCGCCAGCGTGCGACCGCGGTCGTCGGCGATGCTCAGGACCGCCCCAGCAAGCGGCTTGTCGCCGTCGCTGCCGCGCTTGGTGAGCGCGAGATCCCAGGTGTAGGCGCACGCGTCATCGCTCGGCGTGCGGGTGAAGCCGGCGTCGCCGGACTGGTCGGCAAAGGGAGAGCGCGGGTAGCATAGGTAGACCTCGTTGGGGTTGCCCTTCGCGATGCCGTGGTTGCATGCGCTGTTGAGCGGCGCATTGTACACGGCGACCACGCGGGCGCCCGCGGAAAAGGCGTCGGCCCCGCCGAGCGCGGCGATGAGGTCGCCGGTGCGCACGGTGAAGGTCTTACCGTCGACCGCTACCTTGGTGGCGCACTGGGCCGTGATATCGGTCCAGCCCTTCGCGAGCTCGGTGCCGGCGCGTCCGTCCTTGCTGGTCGAGACCGCGTCAAAGCCGCCGTCCGCGCCCGCCGCTACATACACATGCATGCTCGCGGCGACCTTGGAGGGTTCGAGCCCCGCGCTCATGGTGTCGACGAACCGCACCGTATAGGTGTCGTAGGCCGTGAGGCCCGCCGGGACCGTGGCAGAGAGGCGCCAGTACAGGTCGTCGGCGACCGTGGCGTCGGCGGCCTTCTGCCAGGCGGCGGTGCCGTCCTCCAGCACATGCTTTTGGACCTTGGGAGTCGCCGCCTTGGGCTTGACGGTAACGGCGCTGCCGCCCACCAGCGCCATGATCGGCGCGGTGCCGGCCTCGCCTTGGGCGATGGCGTCGTCTTTGACGACGATGAGCCAGTAGCCGCAGGACAGCTCGGCCGCCGTGCCCGCGTTAAGGGCCACAGACTCGGCACCAGAGCTCTGGAGGGAACGAGCGAGCTGTGCGCTCAGCGCGCTCGTAAGGTGGGAATCGGTGTTGAGCCACTCGGCAGCTTCCTGCGCGGTGGTCTGGGAATTGGGCATGCCGGCGCTGTGCAGCACAGGCAGCGCGGCGTCGCGCACGGCGTCGCTTACCCAGGCGAGGTCGGTGGCGATCTTAGCGTCGCTGTCGCCGTCGACGACGTTGGCGCTAAAGATCTGGTAGGCATCGTAGCTGCTCGCCACGGTGCCGCTCACCGTGATGGAACCGGTCGAGGTCGGCGCGGCCTGCGCGGAAGCGGGGAACACAACCGCACAGGTGCCGATCAGGAGGGCAAGCAGCGCAAACAAGATCGGGAAGGAGCAAACTTTCTTATTCACGACGCTCGCCTCCCTTCGCATTCGCCTTGCGACGAATGTGCATCCAGGCTGCAGCAGCGCAAAGCACCGCCGCGCCGGCAAGATACGTCAGAGTGACGCCCGACATACCAGAAAGGGGCAAAGAGGTGGAGTAGGTGTTGGTGAAGGTGGGAAGGCTTTGGCCAGCGCCGGTGTCCTCGCCGTACTGCTTCGGTATCCGCTTATTCTCAGGAATTTCATTGCCTTCGGCATCGACAATCTGGGTGTAGGTCACATTGGTTGTGATTCCAGCATCGTCATCCTTTGCGACAACCGTAAGCTCATAGACCGACTGATCAAACTTGTAATGCGGATAGGTCGATCTTTCGTTCTTCTCGCGCACGTAGTACTTGAAGGTCTTGGAAGGGCCGCCCGTGGAGTCGCCCGGGTCGGGACTATTCCTGATATCTGACAGCGAGTACGTGAGTTCAATCTCATTACCATTGCCATCCAAGAATGAATGCGTCTGCTTATTTTCATTACCAGAGGTCACGGCAGTACCGATGATGTCTCCAAATTTGCTGTCTTTCGCAAGCTGAAGTGTAAACTCCTTCATCTCGCCACCCTCAACGACCTTAGTCGCCTTAGGAGTCCAGGAAACACTAGGGGTGTACTTGTTGGTGAATGTACTTCCCCCACCGGAGTCGGCAATCGAATAATAGCCATCATCATCTAGTTGCACATAGTCCTGAGAGTTAGCTGAACCCCCAGGATTCTTAGTCACGGACACATTATCAATCGTGTAGTTATAGACGTTAAGATCTTTAGTCGAATTCGAATTATTCTTTATCGGAACAGACATAAGTAAAGTCTTGTTGTATTCGACTGTCACGTTAATCTCGTATACAGCATGATCGTAATCAACACCAGGAATATTGCCCGCATCTTCGACCAAGTAGTATGAGTATCTAATTTTGCCAGTATCACTCGCTAAGGGCTGCTTGCTAAGTTCATTGCTAAGGTCATTGCTAAGGTCAAAGGTGATGTTGCCGTCAGCGTTATTCGGGGCAGATTTAACCTGCCTGCAGCCACCACTGTTGAATGTTTCGCCATCCCAAGAGGGCGTCGACGCGCCATCCGAATCCTTACGGTAGACGGAGAAGGAGAAGGGGAACTGGTTTGTGTCGAGCGTCATGTTTTCGTTGGTCTTCTTATTTATCAGCGCCTTGGTTGCCTTCAACTTAAGGCTCGGATAGACGTACGCATCCGCAGGCACGCCTAGGTACAAGTCGCCATTCGACATGATGCCGCCACCATGGTCCCAGGAATAGTTGCCCGTGATGAAAGTTGTCGCTTCATTCTGCGCTTGATTCCGCGCATTAATCGCCGCCTCATCCTTGGCCATAACACCCGACATAACACCCGAGGTCAGGCCGATGCTATTTTTTACCCCAACAACACCGTTGGCGGGGATGTTGATAGCTTTTTCTAGTTCGATGCTTCCCGAGTACCGGGCGTCTCCACCACCAAGCATCTCACCAGTCACAACTGCGATCGGCGTTTTGTGATCATGCGCTGCGAGGAAGAAATCGGCATGACCATTGTCACGAAAAACATCTTTCAAATAGGCGGCTTTGTCTTGATCCTTACCGTCGTTGCCGGCAGAAAGATGGGGCGCTTTGTCATTGCCGGAATTGCCCTCTTGCTTGTAAGCAGGATTAGGATGATCTTCGCCAGGATTCTCATTACCGGCAGACGAATTGCCAAAGATTGCCGTGCCTTCAGTGTTCGTTACCAAGGTCTTACCCGATGGGCAGACCGCAACGCCGCCACCATAGCCGCCAGCGGTATTGCTGCTTATATACGAGTTATATACAAACAGCCTGCCTGCGTTATCCGCGTTATTCGAATCACCCTGAACAAAGATGCCGCCGCCACCCCAGTCAAAGCGAGACATGCAGTGATTGTTTGTGATGTAGACTGTACTTTCTTTAGTGCCGCTACTATCTTTAGGGCCGTTAATCATCGCGTCAACCCTCTGGCCCACTCGGATGCCGGCACCTTCAGATCGGAAGCTCACGTTAGAGGCAATATTTCCTCCTTTAATGTCGAGCCATGCCCTACTATCTTGTTGAAAAATATTGGTAACGTAAACGCCGCCGCCAGCTTCCTCGGAATAGTTGCCAGTAATCTGGCCACCGAAAATGGTGACAAGGGCGCCCTTAGTGGCAGCAAGTCCGCCGCCGCCACAACAACCATCGCCATCTTTATAGCAGAAGTTAGCATAGCGATTGTTCGTAATGTAACCGCCGGAAACAGTAACGCTGCCGCCATTTTCGGCCATGATGCCGCCGCCAAATCCTTTATTGTTATTAAGCGTGCTGTTACCGGAGATTACGCCACCGGCCACTTTGACTATAGACTTATCGGCATATACACCGCCGCCACTAGGAGCGCAGTTGCCGGCAATTACGCCGTTAGAAATGCTAAGAGTCGATTCTTTGACAGATATTCCTGCGCCGGCACCACTCCACCGACAATAACCTCCACAAACGTAACCACCGTTCATATTGACGGTCGACTCATTCTCCGCGTACACCAGGTTTCGGACATAGCAGTCTTTCTCTTGTGTGAGCACGCCGTTCTCAAGACTGAAATGACCACCATTGATGTTGATAAGCTTCAGGTTTTCATTGCCACCGCATGCCACGATGGCGCCTTTAATATCGACGCTATGTACGTAAAGCGTCTCGGTTGTCTTGGTTGTGTCTGTTGCACTCGGGGACGATTGGGTCACATAGTAGGTAAGGTTAGACGGAATGCCATTGTCGTAAGACAACACTGCTTTTTTACCATAATTGTCGGGATTTAAATCCTGACCCTGATCATCTAGCTTATTGACTTCGCTGACACTTTCACTCGCTTTCTCAGGATCAGTATCCTCAATTGTAAGTGTCGTGCCACCGGTGATATTGAACAAAGACTGATCTTGACTCGCATGCTTAATCTTGCAGCCGTTTAGATCCAGCGTGATATTGCTGCCGTTGTTGAGCGTGATCGTCTCGCTGGTCACGACATCATTCATAAGCTTGAAGCTAGCAACACCGCTTGCATTCGCCAGTTTTTTCAACTCGTCAGCTGTTCGTATTTCAGTGGATGCCGTTTTAGTCTGCCCGCCTTCCGCAGCCAGCATTACGGCATTGCCATCCGACAACTCGCCATCTTCGGCCTGCAGCTTACCTTCAAGGTGACCTTGCTCAACACCATTTGAAGGGTCGGCTTCGCCACCCTCGATCTCGTCACTATTCTGGTTTTCGGTATCCACGTTGTTGGTGTTTTCTACATCAGTAGACTCACTTGAGGAACCCCTCCCCATCACAGTTTCCTCGGCAGAAACTGTCTGATCATCGTTGGCAATGGCCTGCGAGATCGGAGGCATGACGAGCGACAGTACCAGGCTCAACACGGAGGCTCCGCACAAAACGCCTGCCAGTACACGGCGCGTCGCTTTATTACTCTGCTTAGATTTGTCTGAATTCGCTTTCATCGATGTCTCCTCCCCAAGAGACCGCGATCTTGCTCTTTCACTATCAAACGTATCTGCGCAACCTGTAATTGCGCACGTTTAGTAATCCATATTGTAACGATTGTTTGAACATCTGAGCAAGGTAGTGTCGAGAAAGTTGGTGTAAGGGCCCTTGCGGCCCCTGTGTCCGATATCCGGAATCAGTTGATATCCTAGGCCGCCTCCACGCTGTCGGCAAG
>CABRBC010000001.1:0-10570 GCA_902469055.1 uncultured Collinsella sp. | reverse complement strand
CCCGGCGTTTTTACTGCAACAACCGGGGGGCGGCCTGCTTGTGCGAGCGGTGCTGTCGGCGCAAGGCGGCGGGGCCGCGGGATCATTTCCTGCGGCCCCGCCTGGCAAGTGCGCGGATGTGTCCGCCAATCCGCGGCTGATGTTACGTGCCGTTACGCGATGGTCGCGGTGTAGGAAGCGACGTCCTCGTAGGAATCGGTCAGGTAGGCGTCGATGCCGATGGTCGTGTTGACCAGGTCGTCAAGGCTGTCAAGCTCGCCGTTCGAGAACGTGAATTCCTCGGTGGCGTTGGTGCCGGGCATCAGGTGGGCCGAGAACCAGGCTTCCTTCATGGTGCCGTTGACGTTGGTCTTGCCGGTGGGGGCGTAGAAGGTCAGGTCCTTGTCGCTCTTGTTGGTGATGTTGACGACAAAGCCGATGTCGCCCCAGTCGTCTTTGAACTTCTCGGTAATGGTGATGGTGCACAGATCGTCATCGGCGACGGTGACGGCGGGGGAGATTTCGACGCTCTGGACATCGTCGTCTTCGACGGCCTCATCGATCTCCTCTTCCTTCTCGGCGTTCTCGCGATCCTTCTTCACCGTACCGGACAGGTCCTTGTCGGACTTGGTGAAGATGAGCTTGTCGCCGTCCACCTCCAGGACGAGCTTGTCGTCCTTGAGCTTCAGGTCGTGCGACTCATCTTCGGCGGTGATCGTTACGGTGGTGGCGTCCTTGGCTTCCCATTTCAGGTCGGCGACCTCAAGGAACATATCGAGGACACCTGTGCCGTCCTCGTCGAGGATCAGGACGCAGTTGAGGCCCCACTCCTTGAGCATATCCATGTACTCATCGGTGAGCTCTTCGCCATCCAAGGTTCCACCCGAGTACTGCCAGCTGCCGACGAAGTTGGCCTTGGGGTCCTTGCCGCCGCCGCTGCAGCCCGTCAGGGCAAAGGCGAGCGCCAGGACGCATGTCAGAAATGCGAGTACGGACTTTTTGAACGTTGTCTTCATGGTGTCCTCCTTCATCGAACGAAACCCATAGAAGCAAATGCGGGGGTGGCGGATCCCCCGCCAATTACCAGATAGAGGGGCTAGGGCCTGGGTGTTCCGCAATTGCTGCAGAACTTGCCACCGTTTTCGCTGCCGCAGTTGGGGCAGAACCACTTTGCCGGTGCCGGGGCGGGTGCGGGACTGCCGCACTCGGAGCAGAACTTGCCGGTGTTGGTGGCGCCGCAGCTGCAAGTCCACGTGCCGGCCGCAGGTGCGGCGGCGGGAGCCGGTGCGGGGGCGGGAGCCGGAGCCGGCTGCGGGGCGGCCTGCTGCTGTGCCTGGCCGGCGGCGAACAGCTGGCTGGCGTTCATGCCGCCCATGCCACCTGCCATGCCCATGCCCATAAAGCCTGCCATCGCGCCGTTGGGGTTGGCGGCTGCCGCGCGCATCGCATCGCTCTGGGCGCTGGCGATGTTGGCGGCTGCCATGGTGGGATCGCGCATGACTGCGGCCTTCTGCAGGTCCTTGATCATCTGCTCGTCTTCTTGCGAGGCGGCGATGGAGTTGACGCCAAAGCTCACAATCTCGACGCCGCGCAGGTCGCGCCAGTCGGCCGAGAGGACCTCGTTGAGCGCGCGGGCGAGCTCGGTGGTGTGACCGGGGATGGCGCTGTAGCGAATGCCCATCTCCGAGATCTTGGCAAAGGCGGGCTGCAGGGCGGTGAGCAGCTCTGACTTAAGCTGGCTGTCGATCTTATCGCGCGTGTAGCTATCGGTCACGTTGCCGCACACGTTGGTGTAGAACAGCAGCGGGTTGGTGATGCGGTACGAATACTCGCCGTTGCAGCGCACGGAGATGTCGACGTCCAGGCCAATGTTGTTATCGACCACGCGGAAGGGCACGGGCGAGGCGGTGCCGTACTTGTTGCCGATGATCTCCTTGGTGTTAATGAAGTAGACGCGCTGATCTTTGCCCGCGTCGCCGCCAAAGGTAAAGCGGCTGCCGATATTGGCGAACGTCTCCTTGATGGAGTCGCCCAGGTTGCCGCTAAAGACGCTCGGCTCGCTGCCGGTATCGAAGACGAACTCACCGGGCTCCAGCGCGACTTCGATGATCTTGCCGTTTTGCACCACGAGCATGCCCTGGCCGTCGTTGACGGCGATGACCGAGCCGTTGGAGATGACGTTGTCCTCGCCGCGCGTGTTGGAGCTGCGGCCACCGGTGCGTTTGCTGCCCTTGCAGGCCAAGACGTCAGCAGGCATCGATTCGCAATAGATAAATTCCTTCCACTGGTCGGCCATGACGCCGCCGGCAGCACCCAATCCAGCTTTCAAGAGTCCCATGGTGATCTTCCTTTCTCGTCAAAGGCCGGGTGGTATTGGTTGGATTGCTTAGTCGTCCTTGTCGTCTTTCATGACAACGGTGGTCTCGGTGTGGCTGAAGGTGTCGTGCTTCTCGGTCAGGTCGAGCTCGCCGCAGTACTCGTCGGCGTGGGTGGCCTCGTTGGCCGTCTTGAGCTGGCCTACCAGTAGCACGTCTCCGATAATCACGATGATCAGCGGCGCGATGACGTTGATGAGGATGCCCTCGATATCAAAGGTGAGGTAATCTGGATCGAAGGCGTATTCCCCCATAAAGAGAATCTGGGAGAGGATAAATCCGATCACAAAGAACAGCACCGAGGCGATGGCGAGCTTGGGCTTGGAGCAGGGGAGCTCGCCGACCAAGCGGCCGGTCTGGCCGTTCATGGCAAACAGGTAGCTCTTGCCGTTCCACGAGGTGGAGAGCATCCAGACGGGGAACAGGGCGTAGTCGCTGTCTTCCCAGGTGTAGTCGAGCTGCTTGCTTTCGACCGCGGCGTCGTCATACTCGTCGACGACGGTCTCGCGCAGGGCCGAAATCGTACTTTCTTCCATACGACGCTCGGCGCGCGCCTTGCAGGTCTCGCAATCCTCGTCGTAGCGGTTGGCGATGTATCCGGGCATATAGGCGACCGAGAACGGGCGCAGCGCGTCGTAGTCAAACGGCTCGATGGCGTCCATGTGGCCGTCGGGCATCTTGGACGATCCGTCGACGGGCACGCGCTTAAACGAGATATTGCCCTTGCGATAGGCATCGTAGTGGTCGGTGGTCGTGACGGTGCGGTCGGATTCCTCGGTCACGGTCTCGTTGGTCGCGTCAAAGTACACTTCGCCGTCAACGCGGGCGCCGTAGAGCCAAAACGGCACGTAGACACCTTGGACCTCGTCGATGTGGTTGCCGGTGACAAAGCTCTTGGGCAGCAAGATCTTGCCCTTGTAGTGTTCCTTGAGTGCGGCCGTGACGTCATCGCGCCCGAGCTTAAACGGAATTACTAGGTCGGGCGAGAAGTCGCCCGAGAGCTGGCCGGGCGCCACGGCGGAGTTGCCGCAGTACGGGCAGGTGGTGACGGCGACGGTGCCGTCGGACACGAGCTCGGCGCCGCACGACGAGCAGATGTAGCCGGCGTTTTGGGCGAGCTCCTGCACCGCGTCGTCGGCGACGGGCTTGGGCGTTGCGGCTGCCGCATCGGCTTTGGCGTCGGCCTTGTCCTGGCGCTCGCGATAGAGAGCCTCGACTTCTTCGACTTCAAAACGCGAATCGCAGTAGTCGCAGACGAGCTTTTGCTCGGCACTGGCAAAGTGAAGGGGACCGCCACACGCGGGGCACTGATAGTTGACACTCTCGAAGGCCATGATCGGTCCTTTCCGTGCCGGAGGCTATGCGCCGATGGCGCCGCCGCAGTATTCGCAGCGCCCGCTGGCATCGGGAATGGTGGTGGCTCCGCAGAAGGGGCAGGTGACCGCGGTCTTGGGGGCCTTGGCGGCCACGACGCTATCGCGCGTCTCCTGGCGCAGCTGCACCAGCGCGTCGCGGACCTCGGTTGCCTGGCGCTTGGCCTCGCGGTATTCGATGGAGCCGCGCTGATCGATGGTGGAGTCGTTCACGCGCAGGTTGATCTCGGTAAAGTACGGCGTGTTGACGTGAATGGTCAGGTTAAAGTCGTAATCCAGGTCATAGCGCGGCGGATTGTAGCTCTCGCGCTCGCCGTCCTTGGTCTCGCGATAGATCTCGGTGCGATGCTCGTCGATATCCATATCGCAGCCGAGTACCTGCGAGAACTCGATGATGTCGGGATTGGCGTCGCGCCAGCGGCTCTGCGAAGTGATGATCAACAGGCCCGCGTCCTCATCGAGCATAATATTGGTGCGCCCGGCAGAAAGCGTGCGCGTGGGGTTGAACGAAGACAGGCGCTCGGCGTTGGCCTCGCGGTAGGCGAGTTGCTCACGGATATCGTCCGCGGTGCTGGAGCGATAGCCGTGAAAGTAGGGGGAGAGCTTGCCGGCGCACTCTTTGCACAGGTAGCCTTCATTGATTTTTGTCTTACCTAGAAGTCCCAGCTCGGTACCGCAAATCGCGCACTCTTTCTTCTCGAACATCTTGTCAAAGAAGCCCATGGTTGCCTCCCATCAACTGGTAGCGTGTGTCACTTTTGATGATGGGGGAGTGCGCGATCCTTCGCGATACCCAGACGGCTCAAGGAGTCTCCACAACTGGGACACATGGCCCATTTTTCATCCGACACATAGGGACACTCCTTGCTGCGGGTAGTCATTGGGCACTCATTGGGGACGTACTTAAATGAGTGGCAGTTGGAGACACTCCTTGCCGAGCTAGAGGCCGCGCGTGTCCCTTCTGGTCCATGAGGCTCAAAACCGCGGTGTGACGTGAACGGCTGGGGTCAAATTTGCAGCATTTCAAGCCTGGCTTCGATATTGAGACTGGTTCTTTATTAAAATAGATTTCCAGACAATTGAGCGGCAGGGGGTTAACCATGGGGGACATGGGAGACACAACCGCATATTTGCGTCGGGGCATTCGGGAGATTATATGCCTGGCGCTGTTCTTCTTCACGTTTTTGGCGTGCGAGTATCTCTTTGACGTGCGCATGGCCGAGTTCGTGTCTCCGGACGAGGTTGTTATTTATGAGAGCCTTGTCATCGGCGCGAGCGTGATTGGCTTTTTTGTGCGTCCCATTCTGTACTATCGCCGTCCCCATGCTATCGACGCAACGAGTGACGTCACGGGCGTTTTGCTGGTGGCGGCATTGCTGCTGTTGATTATGGCGGTTCAGGTTGAGGTGGTAATTGCCGGCGGTTTGGTGGCGTGCTGCGCGCTGGGCTACTGCGGATCGACTGCTCATGCAAATTTTGCGAGGCGCTTTGCGCGAACGCCCTGCTTGGCGCGCGCCGCCGCACTTTCTTACGCCATGGGCGTTCTGGTGCAGGTTCTCAACCACATGGTGATGCCTGTCGGCATTCCTCAGCAGGCTGTTCTGGTCGTCTGTGCGATCGCGCAGGTGGCGTTGCTCCACGGTGCCCGACGCGCCAAGCTGCGCGACGAGTCCGATCCCAACTTTGAACCCAGTGCTGCCGGGCTTTCGGTAGATGCTCTGGAATATGGCGCCAAGTGGCATGACGATCCCGAGGCAAAGGCGGCATTCCGTCGCGCCGTAGTTCGCCTGACCGTGGCGACGGCGTATCTTTCCAGCGTATTCGCCGCTCTCAACGCGGGCTTCACGACCCTGCATGCTGTCGGAGCCGTCGATTTGGGCGATTGGCCGCGCCTGCTGCTTGTCGTGAGCTCGTTGGTCGCTGGCGCACTATTTGACCTGCACGGCCGCTCGTATATGAATATCGGCATGACATGTGCCGCCATACTGTCCACGCTTTCGTTCTTTGTGCTCATCGTCGATGGCAATGGCGGCAACGAGCTTGCTGCCACGATCATCTTTTATCTGGGCTCGGGCTTTTTCGTGGTGTTCTTTACCACAAAATATGCCGCCGTCTCGCTCTATGCGCGCTGGTCATATTTTTGGCCGTGCATGGGTCGCGTCGTCAACAACGTGTGCTCGATGTTCGTGACGGCGCCGGCAGTGGCGATTATCTCGAGTCAAAATGTGCTGGCTGCGGTCGGTGCAGCGCTCGTGATGTTTGTGGGCATTGCGATTACGCTGCTGGGGCAGTTGGGGCAACGAGCCGATGATGCCGTGATGCAGGATGGCCTGCCGCTTGCCACCGACGATCTTGGTGGGGATCTTGCGCCCACATGCCCCGACCCCGAGCCCGTGGAGGCGGCGGAGCTCACGTCCGATGAACGCCTCGATGCTTTCGTCGCCACCTTTGGGCTTACAGAGCGCGAGCGCGATATTTTTGAGGTCTTGGTCGTTTCGGACCAGAGCGTTCAGGACATCGCCACAACGCTCTTTCTTTCGCGCTCCACGCTCTATCGCCACATTTCCTCGATCAACAAAAAGGCCGGTACCGCCTCGCGCGTGGCCCTCATCAACTTCTTCTGGTCCTGGACACCCAAGGACTAGCTAATCTCCCAATAAGTTGCGGTGGAATAGTCCCTAAATTAAAGTCACGGGGCTTTAAACAGGAACTATTTCACCGCAACTGCTGGGGGGATAGACTGCGGCGGCGGCAGAGGCAACGGCAGCGGCGTTGGCAGCTGTGGTAGTGGCAACGGCAGCTGGCAGGGTGTTTTCCGTCTACTTGCTACAGCAGCTCGCCGTGGCGGGCAATGTAGCGGCGCTTTGCCAGCTGGGTGAGCGCGATATAGGCGGTAACGATGCCAATGAGCAGCCCAAAAAAGCTCGTGGGCAGCGGCATGAGGCCGAGCGCATCGGCGATGGGGCTTGCCGGCAGCCAGGTGACGAGCGCCAGGCCCAGCACGGTAAGAACGCACAATGCGGGCGCGGCGTGGTCGCGCGGGCTCGGCAGATGCGGGGAGCGCAACATGTGGACCACGAGTGTCTGCGACCACATGGACTCGACAAACCAGCCGCTCTGGAAGAGCGCAGCAAAGGTCGCCATACCCGCGACGTCGCCCGCGGCGGCAAGCTCGGACCAGCTTGCGTCCACGGCGGCGGGGCACACGACAAAGAAGAGCGCGGCGAAGGTCACGATGTCAAACAGCGAGCTCACGGGGCCCAGCTCGAGCATAAAGCCCTTGATGGACGCGGCGTCCCAGGCACGCGGGCGGGCAGTCCAAGCGTCATCGACGGTGTCCCACGGCAGTGCGATGCACACGATCTCGTAGACCAGCGACAGCAGAACCAGCTGCAGGGCGCTCATGGGCAAAAACGGCAAGAACAGGCTCGCGACGGTCACGGACAGCACATTGCCAAAGTTGGAGCTCACCGTGGTCTTGAGGTACTTGAGCAGGTTGCCGTAAGTGCGGCGGCCTTCGATGATGCCGCGCTCGAGCACGCCCAGGTCCTTCTGAAGCAAGATGATATCGGCGGATTCCTTGGCAATATCGACGGCCGAATCGACCGAGATGCCGCAATCGCTCGCACGCATGGCGGCGGCGTCGTTGATGCCGTCGCCCATAAAGCCCACGGTGTGGCCGAGCATCTCGCGCATGACACGTACCAGGCGCGCCTTCTGCAGCGGCGAGAGCTTGGCGAAGAGGTGGGTTTTCTCGGCGCGCTCGGCAAGCTCGGTGTCGTCGAGCGCATCGATCTCGGAGCCGAGCAAGACGTTGCTCGCATCGATACCAATCTGCTCGCAGACGGTGGCGGCGACGCGGTCGTTGTCGCCGGTTAGGACCTTGACCGCCACGCCCTTGGCCTCGAGGGTGGCGACGGCGCCCGCGGCACTTGCTTTGGGCGGATCGAGGAAGGCCAAAAAGCCCATCAGCACCATGTCGCACTCGTCGGCGATGCCAAACTCGCCCACGCAGCGCGGATTGGTCTTCTGCGCCACGGCAATTACGCGTAGGCCCTCGGCGTTAAGTCCGGCGATCTGCTCGCGAATCTGGGCGAGCTTCTCGTCGGTGAGCGGCTGAGCGATGCCATCGATCTCGACAAAGGAGCAGATCTCGAGCATTTCCTCGGCAGCGCCCTTGGTAACCATCTGGGTTTTGCCTTGGGCGTCGGCGACAACCACGCTCAGGCGACGGCGCGAGAAATCGAAGGGAACCTCGTCGACCTTGGTATAGCGGTCGCGCAGACTCTGGCCCAGCATAGAATCGGGCACGACGGCCGAGGGCGTCACATCGGCACGGTCGATTACGGCCAGGTCGATAAGATTTTTGAGGCCGGTTTGGAAGAAGCTATTCAAAAATGCATGGCGCAGCACGCGTGCGTCTTCGTTGCCGTCGGTGTTGAGGTAGCGCTCGAGCACGATGCGGTCTTCGGTGAGGGTGCCGGTCTTGTCGCAGCACAGGACGTCCATCGCGCCGAGGTTTTGAATTGCCGGCAGCTCCTTGACGATAACCTGGCGACGGGCGAGGTCCTTGGCGCCCTGCGACAGGCTCGTGGTCACGATGACGGGAAGCATTTGCGGCGTGATGCCCACGGCCACGCTCGTGGCGAACAGCAGCGCGTCGATGACGTTGCCCTTGGTGGCGGCGTTGATGGCAAAGACGGCCGGCGCCATAACGAGCATCAGGCGCACCAGCAGCATGGAGACGCTCGAGACGCCGCGGTCAAACGCGCTTTTTTCGCCGCGCCCGTTGAGCATCTTGGCGATGCCGCCCAGGTAGGTGTCCGAGCCGGTGGCAACGACAAGCGCCATGGCGGCGCCGTTTTGCACGGAGGTGCCGGTAAAGACGATGTTCTTGCAGGCAGAGAGTGGCAGTGCGGAGCCGTCGGCGCCCTCGACGACGGTGGCGGCGGTGGTCTTCTCGACGGCCTCGCTCTCGCCGGTGAGTGCGGACTCGATCACAAACAGGTCGCGCGCGGTGATGATGCGGGCATCTGCCGGCACCATATCGCCGGCAGAGAGGCGGATTACATCGCCGGGGACGAGCTCGTCGAAGGGGATCTCGATGCGCTCGCCGTCGCGCAGGGCGGTGCAAGTGTTGGAGACCAGGTCCTTGAGGGCCTCTGCCGCATTGCCGCTGCGGGCTTCCTGGATAAACTTCATGCCGCCCGATACCAGCAGCATGATGCCGATGACGATGACCGTGGAGGGGTCGCGCTGCGGCTCGGGCACGGCGAGCACGTCGATGTAGAGCGAGACCAGCGCGAGCGCGACGAGGATGCCGGCGAAGGGATCGATGAACGCGTCGGCGATGCGGCGGGCGAGCGTTTTGGTCGTTGCCTCGATGGTGTTGGGGCCGACGGCGTTCAGGCGCTCAGTTGCCTGCTCGACGGTGAGGCCGTTTGCCGTGGCGTCAAGCAGTACGAGGGCGTCCTCGGCACTATGGGTGGCGGCGAATATGGTGTTCTTGGACAGGCCGGTATGAGCGGCAGGGCGCGCCGTGCGGCGGCGCTTGGAGATGGCTTCGAGTACCGTGACGGTTTTGAGCATCAGCATAGGGTCCTCCTTGTTGAGGGGAGTTAGCGTACGTGTCGTATTTGCTTCAAAAAACCTAGATGTCGCTCACGTCAAGCTCTTGAGCCCACAAAGGGTGCAGCGCGCCTTTGCGGTGGTTTTGGCGATCTGCCGGTGGCGTTTATGCGTGTGCGGAGTCCTCGCGGCGTGCCGAGGGCGACATGCAGGTTTTTCGACTAGGACTGCCTTCCATGGCACACCTCCTAAAGGCTGAGCGCAGCGCGCTTTGGGTATCTCGTACCCCTTTTTAATCCGCCCGTATTCTTGATGAGGGGGTTTGCCATGTCAACCCCATTGTTCGGAAAACCATTCCCCCTGACAAAGCCTTTACAGAATGCCGTGGCTCCAAAGCGCGCCCGCATCGACGCTTCGCCTGCGCTAAACTGGAAGGCACGTACGCGATTACGAGAGGAGCCCGCATGGAGGCTTACAAGCAAGAGTTCATCAAGTTTATGGTCGAGTCCGACGTTCTTAAGTTCGGCAGCTTTACGCTCAAGAGCGGCCGTCAGTCCCCGTTCTTTATGAACGCCGGCGCTTACGTGACGGGCTATCAGCTCAAGAAGCTGGGCGAGTATTACGCCCAAGCCATCCACGATAACTTTGGCGACGACTTTGATGTGCTGTTTGGACCGGCCTACAAGGGTATTCCGCTGGCCGTCGTGACCGCAATTGCCTACCACGAGCTGTACGGCAAGGAGGTCAAGTACTGCTGCGACCGCAAGGAGGCCAAGGACCACGGTGCCGATAAGGGCAACCTGCTGGGTTATGAGCCCAAGGACGGCGACCGTGTGGTCATGGTCGAGGACGTCACCACCAGCGGCAAGTCCATCGACGAGACCTATCCCAAGGTTAAGGCTGCTGCCGATGTCGAGATTAAGGGCCTGATCGTGTCCCTCAACCGCATGGAGGTCGGCAAGGGTGGCGTGACCACCGCGCAGAAGGAGATCGAGGCCAAGTACGGTTTCCCCGTCGCGAGCATCGTCTCCATGGCCGAGGTCGTCGAGACCCTCTACAACCACGAGATCGACGGCAAGGTTGTCATCGATGACGAGCTCAAGACCGCCATCGACGTCTACTACGAGCAGTACGGAGTTCGTTAGTTACGGCGTTTTACCAAACGCCGTAACTGCTCGACGCTGCGCGGGCCGCATTTGGACAATCTGACGTTCAACTTCAAGGGCGCGACCAGAAGGTCAGCGCCCTTTCGTTTCACGTCACCTTGTCTCAAAT